>JANLTH010000029.1:0-44379 GCA_031362865.1 Burkholderiales bacterium
CAACCCGCCGCCGCACCCCAGCCCCCCCCCCCCCCCACCCCCCGATCCCCAATCCCCAATTCTCGCCCCCTCATCCCCGATCCCCAGAATGGCCACCACTGACTACGTCCACGGCATTAGCGCTGTTGATTCCGGCTTCACCCGCCCCAAGCTCGACGCGATTCACCTCTTGATTGAACGAGGCCGCGTCGCGGTCATCGACACTGGCGTGAATGCCTCGATCCCGCTGCTCGAAGAAGCGCTCCAGGCCAAAGGCTTGGGCTGGTCGGCGGTCGATGCCATCATCCTCACGCACATCCATTTAGACCATGCAGGCGGCGCTTCGCAGCTGATGCGCTTGTGCCCGGACGCGACTCTCTACGTACACCCGCGCGGCAGTCGCCACATGGCGGACCCGTCCAAATTGGTGGCAGCCACCATCGACGTGTATGGCGCAGAAGTTACGCGCAAAAACTACGGCGATATTTTGCCAATTGACGCCAGCCGCATCGTCGAGACACCACATGAATTCAAGCTCGATTTTCATGGGCGCGAGTTGCAATTTTTCGACACGCCCGGGCACGCCAAACACAGTGCCTCGATGCGCGACTCGCGCACCGGCCACTTTTTCATGGGCGATACATTCGGCTTGGCCTATACCGAGCTGCGCCACGACGGGCGCTGCTACACCTTCCCGACCTCAAGCCCAGCGCAATTCGACCCGCAAGCCGCGCACGCTTCCATCGACCTGGTGATGCGCCACAGCCCGCAAGCCTGCTACCTCACGCACTATGGGCAAGTCACCGACATGCCGCGTTTGGCGGCCGACATGCATCGACTGATCGACAGTTTTGTGGCGATGGCGCTGCCGCTGCGCCAAGCAGAGAATCGCAACGCCAAGCTCTACGCAGGAATGCGGCAAATCATCATCGACGAAGGCCAGCGCCAAGGCTGGCCGCAGTCACCAGCTGAGCTGGAGAAGATTTTTGAGATTGACCTGCCACTCAATGCTGACGGCTTAGAGCCTTGGCTCGATTCGCTCAAATAGCGCTATGGTTTGATGGCATCGCGCAGCTGCTCAAGCGCACTCGCATCTTCAATCGTGGCCAAATCGCCGGTATCGCGCCCCTCGCAAATCGCCACAATCGCGCGGCGCAGCACTTTGCCCGAGCGGGTTTTGGGTAGCAAATTGACGAAATAAACCCGCGCTGGCCGGGCAATCGCGCCCAATTGGGTATCGACCACTTTCATCAGCTCGCCTTCGAGCTTCATGCGCCCTGCTTGGTCGACTACGCTTGCTGCATCTTTGAGCACCACAAAGCCCACCGGCACCTGGCCTTTGAGTTGATCGGCCACCCCCACCACCGCGCACTCTGCCACGCTCGCGTGAGACGAGATCGATTCTTCAATTTCGCGCGTACCGAGGCGATGCCCGGCGACATTAATCACATCGTCCGTGCGCCCGAGAATGAAGAAGCAACCATCATCGTCACGAATTCCCCAGTCGAACGTCGAGTACACCTGCTTACCGGGCACGCTCTCGAAGTAGGTTTTGACAAAGCGTTCATCGTCGCGCCACACCGTACTCATCGCGCCCGGTGGCAGCGGCGGCATAATCGCCACCACGCCTTTTTCGTTGTTGCCGAGTTCTTCACCAGTGGTTTCGTGCAGCACCTTGACGTTGTAGCCATACATCGGATAGCCCGGGCTGCCCAGCTTGCGGGCGCGGTCTTCCACCCCCATCGGGTAGGTAATCAGCGGCCAACCAGTTTCGGTTTGCCAGTAGTTGTCGATGATCGGGCGACCGAGCGCCTCGTTGATCCATTGCGAGGTGGGCTGATCGAGCGGCTCACCAGCTAGCCAAAGCGCTTTGAGCGACGATAGGTCGTACATTTTCAGGAAAGCTGGGTCCTGTTTTTTTAGCACCCGAATCGCTGTGGGGGCCGAGAACATCACATTGACCTTGTGGTCTTGCACAATCTTCCACAAAATGCCGCCATCCGGGCGCACCGGCGTGCCTTCATACATCACCGTCGTCATGCCCGCAATCAAGGGGCCATAAACGATGTAGGAATGCCCAACCACCCAGCCGATGTCAGAAGTTGAGAAGTAAACCTCGCCTGCCTTGCCATCAAAAATGTGCGCCATCGAAGCGGCGAGTGCGACCGCGTAACCGCCGGTGTCACGCTGCACACCCTTGGGGCGGCCGGTGGTGCCCGAGGTGTAGAGGATGTACGAGGTCTCGTTCGATTCCAGCCAAACGCAATCGACCTTGGCTCCCAAGTACTGGCTGGAGAGCCGCGCCCAGTCTACGTCCCGACCATCGGTCATGGGCATAGGGGCAAGCTTGCGGTCGAACAGCAACACGCTCGCGGGCGGATGTTCGGCCAGCTTAATCGCCTCGTCGAGCAAGCCTTTGTAGGGCACGACCTTGCCAGCGCGCGAACCGGCATCGGCCGAGATAATCAGTTTGGGCGTGGCATCATCAATCCGCTGCGCCAGCGAGTGCGAGGCAAAGCCACCAAATACCACGGAGTGAATCGCGCCAATCCGCGCGCAGGCCAGCATCGCAAACGCAGCTTCAGCAATCATCGGCAGGTAGATCAAAACGCGGTCGCCCTTGCCCACGCCTAGACTTTGCAGCATCGCGGCGGTGCGATTGACCTCTGCGTGCAGTTGTGCAAAGGTGTAAGTAACTTGGGTGTCGGTCTCGGTAGAAATGTAAATCAGCGCCGCCTGGTCGGCCCGCGTGGGCAACCAGCGGTCCACCGCGTTATGGCACAAGTTGGTCGTGCCACCGACAAACCATTTGGTAAAGGGCGGATTGGAGAAATCGAGAATCTGCTGTGGCTGCACCTGCCAATCGATCCGCTTGGCCTCTTCAGCCCAAAACGCTGCCGGATGCTCCACTGACTGCGCGCACATCGCTGCAAATTTGCTCATTGCCCGTCTCCTAACTTAAATAGGGACAGTCCCTATTTATTCGTTGGCCGCATTTTCTTAGGCGGCGCTTGCGGAGAGCTTACGAAACTGAATCACCCAAGCTCTACGAGCCACGCCGATCATGAAACGCGTAAGCCAGGGTACCCGGATCGACGTATTCGAGCTCGCCACCAATCGGCACGCCACGCGCCAAGCGCGTGACCGTGAGGCCCTTTTCTTTGAGCAACTCACCGATGTAGTGGGCGGTGGCTTCGCCTTCGTGGGTGAAGTTGGTGGCGAGAATCACCTCAGTGACCACACCATCGGTGGCGCGCACGACGAGTTGGTCGATGCCGACATCATTCGGGCCAATCCCGTCGAGCGGCGAGATGCGCCCCATCAGCACAAAATACAAGCCGCGATAGGCTTGGGTTTGCTCCATCACCGCCAAATCAGCTGGGGTTTCGAGCACGCACAGCTGCGCCGCGTTCCGTTTTTCGTTCGCGCACGTACCGCACAGCGTGCATTCAGCAAAGTTGTTGCAACGCGCACAGCGCAGCACCATGCGCCCCGCCCCCTGCAATGCGTGCGAGAGCCGCTCAGCGCCCGCTCGATCGTGTTGCAGCAAGTGGTAGGCCATCCGTTGCGCCGATTTTGGCCCCACACCAGGCAGGCAGCGCAGCGACTCGATCAGCTCATCGAGCGCCGAGGGCGCAGCATTTCCTCGTTTGGGATTGATCGACGTCACAAACTAGAACGGCATTTTGAAGCCTGGCGGCAAGGGCATGCCAGCAGTCAAGCCGCCCATTTTTTCCTGCGACATTGCTTCGGCTTTGCGCGAGGCATCGTTGAAGGCGGCGGCCACCAAGTCTTCGAGCATGTCTTTGTCGTCCGCGAGGAGTGAGGGGTCGATGGTCACGCGTTTAACGGCGTTTTTGCAGGTCATCACTACTTTGACAAGGCCCGCGCCGGAGACGCCTTCCACTTCCAAGGAGGCAAGCTCTTCTTGCATTTTTGCCATGTTGGTTTGCATGGCTTGGGCTTGTTTCATCAAGCCCGCTAATTGGTTTTTCATCATGATGTTTTTGCTCGGGGATCGGGGGTTGGGAATTGGGGATTGAGGATAGGGGATTGGAGATCGGGGGGCGCTTTAGCGGGGTTCCAGTTGCGTGATGACTGCGCCTTCTTTGGTTAACGCTTGCACAAAGGGGTCGGCTTTGAAGGCGGCTTCGACCTCACGATATTTTTCGTCGTCGGCACGTTTTTGAATGCCGGCTGCAGTGTTGCCACCGGTTTGGCCGACACTGACCGAAACGCGTATCGGACGGCCGAAATGGCGGCTCAAGGCATCGCGCAACTTTTCTTGATTATTGGCGGCAGCCAACGCGGCGGAAGTCACAGACAACTCGAATTGGTCGTTCGCGAAGCGCTTTAATTCACTCTGCGCGGCAAGTTGTTTGGCAAAGCCAGTGACGGCGAGTGACTCGACCAAGGCGGGCCAGTCGCCGTCAAAGTTGGCCGGGCTGGCAACGCTCGCAACACTGGCAGCACGGGGCGCGGGATTTTCCGCAGGCTCATCGTCCCAAGGGGGGCGCTGGGCTTGGATCTCGGCGGCACGTGGCTGAAGAGGCTTATCTGGCGCGGCTCTTGGCGTAGCCAGTGGTGCAGGTGCAGCAGTCGCGCGGCTCTCGACCGGCCGCGCCGCCAGCGGCTGGGCCGACTTGCTCGGGGCGGTGCTGGCCGCATCGGGGCGGAAAGCCAGCATGCGCAACAGCGTCATCGCAAAGCCGGTTTCTTCGTCCGGTGCCATCGGTAAATCTTGCCGCCCTTGCAGCGCGATTTGATAATGCAATTGCACTTCGTCGCGGGCCAAACTTCCGGCTAGCGCGACAACGCGCTCGCGGTTTGGCAAGTCGTCGGCCAGCGCTTCAGGCACGGTCTGCGCCAGCGACACTTTTGCCAACAAGCCCGCCAAATCACTCAAAGCGGCGGAGTAGGAAAGGCTGCGCTCGGCCATTTCGTCGGTGATCGCGAGTAGCGCTTTGCCGTCGCCCGCGCCAAGCGCTTCGAGCGCGCGAAACAGAAAAGTCTCATCGACGGTGCCCAACATGGCGCGCACTTGCACTTCATCGACATTGCCTGCGCTATAGGCAATCGCCTGATCGGTCAGCGAGAGCGCGTCACGCATCGAGCCGCCTGCGTTGGCGGCGATCAAGCGCAACGCGGCCTTGTCGAACGGCACTTTTTCTTCCGACAACACATGCTCCAGATGCGCCATGATGTGCGCTGGTGGCATCTGCTTTAAATTGAACTGCAGGCAGCGTGACAGCACAGTCACCGGAATTTTCTGCGGGTCGGTGGTGGCCAAAATGAACAAAATGTGTGCGGGCGGCTCTTCCAACGTCTTCAACATGGCGTTAAAGGCGTGGTTGGTGAGCATGTGCACCTCGTCGATCATGTAGACCTTGTAGCGGCCCACAGTCGGCTGATACACCGCTTGCTCAAGCAGCTGCGCCATTTCGTCCACACCCCGATTTGAGGCAGCATCCATCTCCAAATAGTCGATGAAGCGGCCTGCGTCAATCTCGGTACAGGCGCGGCACACGCCACAGGGCGTGGCCGTAATGCCACCGTTGCCGTCAGCCCCAATGCAGTTGAGCGACTTGGCGAGAATGCGTGAAATCGTGGTCTTGCCGACCCCACGTGTGCCGGTGAAGAGGTAAGCGTGGTGCAAGCGCTGCACGTTAAGCGCATGGCTCAGCGCTTTGACAACATGCTCTTGCCCCACCAAAGTCTCAAACGACTTGGGGCGATATTTACGGGCTAAGGCGAGGTAGGACATAGTGGCCAAGATTGTAGCGGGCTATCCTGCCCAATCCAGTGGGACTTAAGCCTCCGTGCTCGCCTTTGAGCGGCGCTACAGACGACCACGGAGGCTTAAAGTCCCACTGGCTTTGCACGCCGCTGGAAGGTATAATTGCGAGTTCGTCGGTTCGAGACGGCGTGTCTCCTGATCGAACCACATACCAATCGGCATCTGAGGACTTGCGAACTCCTAAGGCCACCTTCGAATTTTTCGGGAAAGTTTTAAATTTCAAATGGCAACTGGAGCAAAAGTCAAAAAGAAGACCGTCCGCCTGGCCTCAGGTCGCAAGCGCGCGCGTCAGTCGATCAAAGAAAATGCTGCCAACTCGAGCCTGCGCTCGAAGCTGCGCACCTCCGTCAAAGCAGCGCGCAAAGCGCTCACCACTGGCGACCAAGCTGCCACCGCCGCGCAATTGAAAGCCACACAGTCGGTGGTTGATTCGATTGCCGACAAAGGCATCATTCACAAAAACAAGGCAGCTCGCACCAAGAGCCGTTTGGCTAAAGCTGCAAAAAAGGCCGCCCTCGCCGCTAAAGCGTAAGGCTGGTTTTGCCGTATCCAAAAAAGCCACCTTCCGGGTGGCTTTTTTGTTTTCAGTCACGCGGCTTGATCCGCCCAGGGCGTGTTTTGAGATGATTGTCGCGCGCGAAATTCACACAAAAGCTGTAGGCCATCGGCTCGATTTCCTTCAAGCGCAAATCAACCACCACGCACTTCACGCCAGCCGACACCACTGGCTTCACATAGGGCGAAAAAGCCCCGGTGCGCACGTCGCCGCCGAATTGACACATGATGCCACACAGGCGCTCAGCCCAGTCGGACGGGCGAAACGGCTCACCAGCCTGCGTGATGCCTATCAGCACGAACTCCAGTGATTCGGGGGATGCGGTCGCCATGGCGTGATTCTAGAGGCCATGCCCCTAAAATCTGGCGCGTTACCCCAGTGCCTTGGAGATTTCGCCATGAACCACCCTACCCCCGTTGGCCTGTTGCGCCGTGAGTATCCGCAAGCGCTGCACGATGCGCTGGTGGCCCTGCTGGGCGCGCCCCACGTTTCCATCGCGCACGCGGTGCGCGAGCATCACGGCAAAGACGAATCATCCCTTCCGTTTGCGCCGCCCGATGCGGTGGTGTTTCCGACCTCCACCGCAGAGGTGGCTGAGGTCGTCAAGCTATGCGCCGCCCACAAAATCCCAGTGATTCCCTATGGCACGGGCACCTCACTCGAAGGCCATATTTTGGCGATTCACGGTGGGGTCACGGTTGATCTTTCGCGCATGAATCAGGTCCTGCACATTCATGCCGACGACCTCGATGCGGTGGTGCAAGCCTGCGTGACACGCAAGCAATTGAACACGCACATCAAAGACACCGGCCTCTTTTTCCCAATTGACCCGGGCGCGGACGCATCTCTGGGCGGCATGGCCTCCACGCGCGCCTCGGGAACAGCTGCGGTGCGCTACGGCACGATGAAAGAAAACGTGCTGGCGCTCACCGTGGTGCTGGCTGATGGCCGCGTGATTCACACCGGGCGGCGCACCAAGAAGTCGTCTGCCGGTTACGACCTGACGCGCCTCTTTGTCGGGGCCGAAGGCACGCTGGGCATCATCACCGAAGTCACCGTCAAACTTTACCCACAGCCCGAGGCGATGTCGGCTGCGGTGTGCGCGTTCCCTTCAATGGTGGCCGCCGCCAATACGGTGATTCAAACGATTCAGATGGGCGTGCCGGTCGCGCGCGCCGACTTCGTAGACCCGTTGTGCGTGCGCGCGATCAACAACTACTCCAAGCTCAGTTACGCCGAAAAGCCCACCGTGTTTTTCGAGTTTCATGGCTCGACAGCAAGCGTGAAAGAGCAAGCCGAAATCGTTCAGCAAATCGCCCAAGAAAATGGTGCCGAGGGCTTCCAGTGGGCCACCAAGCCTGAAGACCGCAGCAAGCTGTGGCAAGCGCGCCACGATGCCTACTTTGCCTGCCTGCAATTGCAACCGGGCTGCCGCATCATTTCCACCGACGTGTGCGTACCGATCTCGCGCCTGGCGGAGTGCCTCGAAGTGACCGAGCAAGACATCGCTCAATCCGGCCGCATGGTGCCCGTACTTGGCCATATTGGCGACGGCAATTTTCACCTGTGCATCATCGTTGACCCGAACGACCCGCACGACATCGAAGTGGCCGAAGAGATGAACCACCGCCTGGTGGCGCGCGCGATTGCAATGGAAGGCACGTGTACCGGCGAGCACGGCATCGGCATGGGGAAAATGGCTTTCCTCAGAGAAGAGCAAGGCGATTCAGTCGACGTGATGCGCATGGTCAAGCAGGCTCTCGACCCGCTGAACATTATGAATCCGGGCAAAGTGGTGGCGTTTTAAGCGGTCGAAGCCGTGAGCCGCTTCACCGCAAACGCCTCATACCAGCTCAAGCAGCCCGGATTGGCCATCGCGTCCTTGTTCACCACCTTTTCCAGCGGCTGACCAAGTAACAGTTTTTTGATCGGCAACTCCTGCTTCTTGCCCGTCAGTGTGCGCGGAATTTCGGCTACCTGAAAAATTTCGTTGGGCACAAAGCGTGGCGACAGGCTTTCTTTAATCGCGCCATTGATGCGCGTACGCAAGGCTTGGTCGAGCATCACGCCTTCGCGCAACACGACGAACAGCGGCATATAGCTTTCACGCCCCAGATATTCGAGGTCTACCACCATCGAATCGAGCACCTCAGGCAGCGCCTCCACCGCGCGATAAATTTCTGAGGTACCCATCCGCAGGCCGAGACGATTGATGGTCGCGTCACTACGCCCGTAGATGATGCAACTGCCGCGTGGCGTGATCTTGAGCCAATCGCCGTGCCGCCACACATTGGGGTACATGTCGAAATAGGAAGAGAGATAGCGCGCGTTGCCTTGGTCATTCCAAAAATAGAGCGGGAACGACGGAATCGGCTTGGTGCAGACCAGCTCGCCCACCTCGTCGATGACGCTTTTTCCGTCTTCATTCCACGCCGCCACCGCCGCGCCCAAGGTGAGCGCCTGCATTTCGCCGGGCACCATTGGCAGCGTGCGCAGGCCACTGCAAAATGCGCCGCACAAATCAGTGCCGCCAGAAATGTTGTTCCACCAAATGTCGGGCACACCAACGCGCGCGAAAGCTGCCGACCCCCACGCCTGCGTCTCTGCGCTCAATGGCGAGCCGGTCGTGCCCAGGGCGCGAACTTGCGTCAACTCGCCGCAGGCTTCTAGGTCGATATTGGCCTTCTGGCAATTGGCGTAGAAGGCTGCGCCCGCACCAAAATAGGTGGCGCGATGGCGCGCTGAAAAGCGCCACAGCGTAGACCAATCAGGCTTGCCTTCACTTGCAGCTGAAGGCGCGGCGGGTGAACCGTCAAACAGCAGCACAGTCGTGCCAGAGACCAATCCGGCAATCGCGAGGTTCCACACAATCCAGCCGGTGGAGGAGTACCAGAAGAAGCGCTCACCCCACGAATTGGGGTCGTAGCTGCCGCCCACATCGTTGTGCAAACTGTTGGCCAACAAGTTAATCAGTACGCCGCCATGGCCATGGACAATTGGCTTGGGCAGGCCAGTAGTGCCGCTGGAATAGACAATCCATAAGGGGTGGTCGAAGGGTAACCATTCGGGTGTGAATTGCGCTACGGCGGCATCGGCACGCGCAAGCAGTGTCGCCATGCTGGCATCCGCCGTAACCCGTGCCGTTGCAAAAGGGGTCTCGACGATGATGAGCTTTTCGACCGAAGGCAGCGCGGCGCGCAGCTGCGTCACAATCGCGCTGCGGTCGGCAGCCTTGCCACCATAAAACAAACCGTCGGTCGCGATCAACACCTTGGGGGTGATCTGCTTGAAGCGGTCGAGCACGGCGTTCGTGCCCATGTCAGGCGCAGTCAGGCTCCAAATCGCGCCGAGAGAAACCACAGCAAAAAACGCCACCACGGTGTCGGCCCGATTGGAAAGATAGCCCGCCACACGATCGCCTCGCGTCACGCCCATCTCGCGCAATGCCACCGCCAGTGCGGACACTTGGCGCGCCAGTTCAGGCCACGAAAGTTGAGTGACATTACCGTGCTCGTCTTCGCCCACCACAGCGGGAAATCCAGCAGCGTGCGCCTTAGTCGCATGCTTCAAGGCGGCCTGCGCAAAGTTCACCTGCGCACCGGGAAACCACTGCATGCCAGGCATGCGCGCATCCGCCAGCACCGCCGTGTGTGGCGTGGGTGACTCCATGCCGAAGTAGTCCCAGATACTCTGCCAGAAGGCATCCTGCTCGTCACCAGACCAACGCCAGAGCGATTGATAGTCTGGAAAGGCAAGCCCATGGCGCTTCTTCAGCCATTCTTCATAGAGCGTGACGATTGGTATGAAGGGTGGAGCCGCGCTCATGCGGCCACCTTGAAGGTGTTGAGAATCACGTCGTCGACAATCGCCACCGCGCGCGTCCAGCCAGCGGAAGCGCCGCGAATTTTGTGGGGGAAGCACGAAATCACGAAGCCGCTTGACGGCAGTGCTTCAAGGTTGTGTAGCTTCTCAAGGTGGCAATAGCCGATATGTCGCCCGGCTTTGTGGCCTTCCCAGATCAGGCTGGCATCTTTGGTGTCGGCGTATTTTTTGGCGGTGTAGATAAAGGGCGCATCCCAGCTCCACGCATCGGTACCAGTCAGGCGCACGCCGCGTTCGAGCAAGTACATGGTGGCCTCATAGCCCATGCCGCAACCGGTAGCGACGTAGTCAGGCTGGCCGTAGCGCTTGCCCGCCGCGGTATTGACCACCACAATTTCAAGCGGGATCAAGGTATGGCCGATGCGTTTAAGTTCGGCTTCCACGTCTTGTGCGGTCACGACATAGCCATTGGGCAAATGGCGAAAATCGAGCTTCACCCCGGGTTGAAAGCACCAGTTCAAATCGACTTCATCAATCGTGATAGCGCGCTCACCATGGTTCATCGTCGGATGAAAGTGGTAGGGCGCATCCAGATGAGTGCCATTGTGCGTGTTCAGGTTGACCTGCTCCACTGCCCAGCCCTTCCCATCGGGCAAGTCTTCGCGCTGCAAGCCAGGGAAAAACGGCGCGATCTGCTCGTAGCTTGCCACGTGCGCGGTGTAGTCAATTTTGGGCGAAAAACCCGGCGGATCGGAGGCGACATCATTCTCCAGAAAAATCGACAGGTCGATGAATTGGCGCGGCATGGGGGCACTCTCCAGTAAGGGCAGAGCGCGGCAGTCACGCTCCAGCGAGAATCGTAATATAGATGAAGGGTTAAGCGGTTGGCCGTGATGGGCGAAACGCGGCGAAGCAATTCACGTTCTTGGCGATTTTTTTCTGCGGGAGCAAGCCGTGAAACGCATTCTGAGCGCCATCAAGGATCGTGGTCAAACCGTTGTGGCGGCGGCAATTCGGTGGGCTTTTACGCTTAACGCCATCGCACAAAATGCAATGGATGGCGTCAAGCGACGGCATCCGCGTGATACCCGTGAAAGCAGACACCATCACCGCATTTCGCGGCTCTGGCAAACGCGGTGCCAGAAAAAAACTGCTCGCGGACCGCACCCTGGCGCGCGCTTGAGCGCCGCTGATGGGCAGCTTCCTGCTTGACACTGCCCCTAAATCGCCTCATCTGATCCCCAATTTTTCTCGGGTCTCGGAGGTTTGGGAGAATCACTTCGACCATAGACCCGTTGTTCGTGGGGCTACGCCGCTCGCGCCGCAAGAAGCTTGTAAACGTCGTCCCGCGAGCTGACGGCAAGAATTGTGACCGACTTATTCAAGTCGTCCACGTGATACGCCAAGCGAAATTGCGGAACTGTGATTTTTATCTTGTACACGTCTGGCAAGCCGTGTAGCGCATCTTTGGCGACACGCGGCGCGACGAGCCGTTCCTTTTGCAACTTCGCCTTGAAGCGGCGCTTGATGGATTCATCAAGACGACCCCATTCTCGCTCGGCATCAGGATGAATCGCCAACCCATAAGGAACGTTGCTCGGCGTTGCCACTACAGGTCATAAAGCGTGATTTTTCGCGCCTTGTGCAGTGACGGCAATCGCGCAGCAGCCCTGTCGGCGATCAACCGATCACTCAACTGATCGAGCAACCTTGCCATCATCGCATTCGACAGGATGTAACCCACCGGTTTGTTGTGGTTCAGCACCACAATTGCCTCGTCTTCTGCTTGTGCAAA
The DNA here is from genome assembly GCA_031362865.1 of Burkholderiales bacterium. Classification (GTDB taxonomy): domain Bacteria; phylum Pseudomonadota; class Gammaproteobacteria; order Burkholderiales; family JAEUOS01; genus JANLTH01. The sequence goes on from JANLTH010000029.1 coordinate 11,950, forward strand.
AGCGCGGGCAGGCGCATCGCGCAAATCTGAAATTCCGATGCTGCGGGAGGTTAGTAGGGTGTCCATTGTCAAATTGTACGTTTTTTCGTGGAAATTTTGGGGAAATTTGAGGCTCACAGGCTGTCGCGCGATAGGCCAGAACACTCGCCTCAAACCCCAATCCCCCGATAAAGCCAATCCACCTCCGAAGTCTGCGACACTTGCCGCTCGGCACAAAGCGCATTGCGCAAATCGCGCGCACCGCCGTCGGCGTGGCACACCTGCCCGAAAAATCGTGAGGTCAGCGTGATCCGCGCGGCGCGCAGGTAGCGCTGGGCTTCGTAGCGCTTAAACGCCGCTTCAGCGGGCGTGCCATCGTGGCTCAGTTCCTGCGCCAGCACGACGGCATCTTCCATAGCCATGCACGCGCCCTGCGCCATGTATTGCAAGGTCGGATGAGCGGCATCACCCAGTAGGGTGACATTGCCCTGGGTCCAGCCGCTCTTCGGGTCGCGGTCTTGCATCGGCCAATTGCGCTCCAGATTAATGAACTTGAGCATGCTCTTAACTTGCGGCACAGCGCGCTCGAACACCGCATGAAACTCGTCCATGCCGCCCCAATCGGTGCCGGGTACGCCGCCGGTCTCGCCGCGCAAGAATTTCGGGCTTTCGATCACCGCCACATTGTTCATCACCGTGCCGCCACGCAGGCGGTATTGCACGAAATGCAGATTCGGACCACACCAGATGATGACTGAATCAACCCAAGTGCGGTCTTCAATCTCTTCAATCGGCACCACGCCGCGCCGCGCGACGTGTCCGCTCATGCGTGGCGCACCGTCATCGATGATCTGCGCGCGCGCCACGGAGCGTAAGCCGTCCGCGCCGATCAAGGCGCGTGCCTGGCGAACCGTGCGATCGGCAAATTGCACATTCACACCGTCAGGCGATTGGGTGAAGCCGCTCAACTCTTTCGACGTTTCCAGAGCCACCAGTGGATTGGCGCGGCAGGCTTCGAGCAGCGCACCATGCAGGTCGCGCCGATGGATGACCACATAGGGGTAGCCGAATTTCGGCAGGAACACGTCGGTATTGAAGCGCGTTAGCTCATGGCCCGAAAGTGCGTCTAGCATCACCACCGCATTCGGCCGGAATACGTGCGGCTCAAGCGCCCCGCCCTCGCCCAGCTTAAGGCCAAGATGGTCGAGCACTTGCAAGGCATTCGGCCCAAGTTGAATGCCGTAGCCAATCTCACCAAATTCGGCGGCGCGCTCGCACACCCGTGCGGCAAAGCCTTTGCGCGCCAGCGCCAGCGCAGCGGCCAAGCCCCCAATACCACCCCCGGCGATCAGAATTTCTTGTGTCATGCTCACCTCTATCGAAAATCAGCACGTGGATCGAGTTTGGCCAAGCGGGCGAGCAGGTAATCCACCTCCGCCCGTGCCACCGGCGACAGCGCACCACCTGGCTTGCGCTGCGCGGCCGAAGTGAACAGGCCGCGCCGCTGCATCACATACTTGCGTACCGCAAGCCCTGCGGGGCCAGGCTGCTGCTCGTAGCGCAAGAGTGGCAGATGCGCATCGAAAAGGTCGTGCGCTTCGTCGCGCTGCCCAGCTGCTGAGAGGCGCACCACGTCGCACAGCATGTCAGGAAAGCAATAGCCCGTATTGGCGCCATCCACGCCCCGTTCCATCTCAAAATCAAGAAAAAGGCCGCCATTGCCGACGAGAATGGCAAGGTGCTTGATCGAGCCTTCTTTTTCATACGCGCGCAGGGTGCTGATTTTGTCCAGCCCCGGCCAGTCTTCGTGCTTGAGCATCACGCAGCTGGCGTTGTCGGTGGCGATCCGCCGAATCACATTAGGCGACATTTGCACTGAAAACGTGAGCGGGTAATCTTGAATCACAAACGGCACGTCCGCCCCAATCGCCTGCGCGGCCTGGGCGTAGTAGGTGACGATCTGGTCGTCGGTGCGCAGTGTATTGGGCGGGGCGATCATCACGCCAGCCGCCCCTTTTTCCATCGCTTCGCGGGCTAGAGAGCGCATCGCGGCGAAGCCGGGTGCAGAGACCCCGACCACCACCGGCAATTGCGGCAGCCGCGCGATAAAGCGCGCCACGATGGCAAGGCTCTCGGCCTGGTCGAGCTTGGGTGCTTCGCCCAGTTGACCCAGCACCGTGACCCCGGTGGCCCCGATGCTGACGTAAAAATCGGCCAGTCGATCCACCGACACAAAATCAATTGCGCCGTCGTCAAAAAATGGCGTCGGCGCGATCGGGTAGACACCTTGTGCGGTAGAGGCGAGAAGAGGCATGGGCGTTGGCTGAAATGGTTCACAGGAAGGGGCAAGGCGCACTGTACCGCAAACTGGGCGCTGCACCGCAGGGCCAGCCAAGCCAGCGCCGCAAGCCACGGCCGCCTCGCCAAGCTTGCAACAAAAAATGCCTGGCAACCCTTGAATCGCCGCCCACGCGCCCCATGTACCGCGCGTTCAAAACCCTTTTGAGTCCATGGTTTTATGAGCGACAACCAAGAAAACATTAAAAATCAAGAAGTTACCGACAATTCTCCCGATGCTGGGGTGGTGGCGGCAGAGGCGATCCCCCTCACGGTTGAGCAGCAATTGAGCGCAGCCGAAGCCAAAATCGTCGATCTGACGGCCCAAGTTGCGCATGCGCAAGATCAATTTTTGCGCGCCAAAGCGGAGTCAGACAATACCCGCCGCCGCGCGCAGCTCGACATCGGCAATGCGCATAAATATGCGAGTGAAAATTTCGCTGAGAGCCTGTTGCCGGTGAAAGACAGCCTTGAAGCCGCCTTGGCCCATGGCGACGGCGCGACGTTGGAAAAATACAAAGAAGGCGTAGAGCTGACGTTGAAGCAACTGGTGGCCGCGTTTGACAAAGGCAAAGTGCAGGAAATCAACCCGGTCGGCGAAAAATTTGACCCGCACAAACACCAAGCGATTTCGATGGTGCCAGCGCCCGAGAGCACGGCTGCCAATCACGTCGTCAATGTGCTGCAAAAAGGCTACCAAATCAGCGAACGGATTCTGCGCCCCGCTTTGGTCACCGTGGCGCAGGCTTGAAATAGCCCCGCTTCAATCCCATCTCCAGTTCAGTTTTGGATCAGTTTCGAATCAATTTCGCATCAAGGTCACAGCGCCATCCCAGTCATTTCAGTCAAACCAAAGCACGGCGCTGACCATCACAAACCATATTGAAGGAGCATCACCATGTCAAAAATTATCGGCATCGATTTAGGCACTACCAATTCCTGTGTCGCCATTATGGAAGGCGGTGTACCTAAGGTGATTGAAAACGCCGAAGGCGCGCGCACCACGCCTTCGATCATCGCCTACATGGAAGATGGTGAAATCACGGTGGGCGCGCCCGCCAAGCGCCAGGCCGTCACCAATCCGAAAAACACGCTGTACGCGGTCAAGCGCTTGATCGGCCGCCGCTTCACTGAAAAAGAAGTGCAAAAGGACATCGACATGATGCCCTACACGATTGCCAAGGCCGACAACGGCGACGCTTGGGTTGAAGTCCGCGGCAAAAAAATGTCGCCCCCGCAAGTGTCGGCCGAAGTGCTGCGCAAGATGAAGAAAACGGCCGAGGATTACCTCGGTGAAGAAGTGACCGAAGCGGTGATTACCGTGCCCGCCTACTTTAACGACAGCCAGCGCCAGGCCACCAAAGACGCAGGCCGCATCGCCGGGCTGGAAGTCAAGCGCATCATCAATGAGCCCACCGCCGCAGCGCTCGCGTTTGGCCTGGACAAGCACGGCAAGGGCGACAGCAAAATCGCGGTCTACGACTTGGGCGGCGGCACGTTCGATGTCTCGATCATCGAAATCGCCGATGTTGACGGTGAAAAGCAGTTTGAAGTGCTCGCCACCAATGGCGACACTTTCCTGGGCGGTGAAGATTTCGACCAGCGCATCATGGATTATCTGGTGGACGAATTCAAGCGCGACCAAGGCGTGGATTTGAAGAAAGACGTACTCGCGCTGCAACGCCTGAAAGACGCGGCCGAAAAAGCCAAGATCGAGCTTTCTTCTGCGCAGCAAACCGAGGTCAACCTGCCCTACATCACGGCAGATGCTTCTGGCCCAAAGCACATGAATATCAAGCTCACGCGCGCCAAGCTGGAGTCGCTGGTCGAAGAGCTGATCGAAAAAACCGCTGGCCCTTGCCTCACCGCGATCAAAGATTCCGGGGTCAAACTGTCTGACATTTCCGACGTAATTTTGGTCGGCGGCCAGTCGCGCATGCCCAAAGTGCAAGACAAGGTCAAAGAGATTTTTGGCCGCGAGCCGCGCAAAGACGTGAACCCCGACGAAGCCGTTGCGATTGGCGCGGCAGTGCAAGGCGGCGTGCTTAAAGGCGACGTGAAAGACGTGCTGTTGCTCGACGTTTCGCCACTCTCATTGGGCATCGAAACCTTGGGCGGCGTGATGACCAAGCTCATTACCAAAAACACCACCATCCCGACCAAGCACAGCCAGGTGTTTTCCACCGCCGACGACAATCAAGGTGCAGTCACGGTACACGTGCTGCAAGGTGAGCGCGAAGTGGCAGCCGGCAACAAATCGTTGGGGCAGTTCAACCTCGAAGGTATTGTGCCGGCCCCTCGCGGCATGCCGCAAATTGAAGTCACGTTTGACATCGACGCTAACGGTATCTTGCATGTGAGCGCGAAAGACAAGGCAACCGGCAAAGAAAACAAGATCACGATCAAAGCGAACTCGGGATTGTCGGAAGAAGAAATTCAGCGCATGGTGAAAGACGCCGAAGCCAATGCCGAAGACGACAAGAAGAAGCTCGAATTGGTGACGGCCAAAAATGCCGGTGACTCACTGGTGCATCAGATGAAGAAGGCCTTGGTCGAGCATGGTGACAAAGTGCCCGAAGAGAAGGAAAAAATCGAAGGCGCGATAAAAGATCTGGAAGCCGCCCTCAAAGGCGAAGACAAGTCGGCGATTGAGGAGAAAACCACTGCCCTGATGACCGCCTCGCAAAAGCTCGGCGAAAAGATGTATGCCGAAACCGCCGCGCAGCAACAAGCGGCAGCGGGCGCGGCAGGTGCTGCACCTGGCGGCGCAGGCGGCGGCACTGCGGGCGGCGCGCAAGCGAAAGAAAAAGACATGGGCAAAGCCGACGTGGTGGATGCCGAATTCACCGAAGTCAAAGACAAGAAGCAAGGATAGCGACAGCAATCGTCGCCAACGAGGCCGGAGAGCTATTGGGGATAGACCCCATGCGAGCTCCGGCCCGTTGCAGTCCATGAAAGGGGACTGTTCCCAATCGTTTTTCGGCCTCGCCGCATCAGATTCCCCTAACCCCTCACGCCTAACCAACAATGGCCAAACGCGATTTTTACGAAGTACTCGGTGTGGCCAAGGATGCCTCTGAGGAAGAATTCAAAAAAGCCTATCGCAAACTGGCGATGAAGCACCACCCTGACCGCAATCAGGGTGACGATGCCAAAGAGTCAGAGGCCAAGTTCAAAGAGGTCAAAGAAGCCTACGAGATCCTGACCGACCCGCAGAAGAAAGCCGCCTACGACCGCCATGGCCATGCAGGAGTTGACGCTTCGCAAGGCGGCGGCCCAGGTCAGCCCGGTTTCGGTGGTTTTGCCGATGCGTTTGGCGACATCTTCGGTGACATCTTTGGCGGTGGTGCCAGGCGGGGCGGCGGTGGTCAAAACGTCTATCGCGGGGCCGACCTGCGCTACAACCTGGAAATTACGCTCGAACAAGCTGCCAAAGGCTACGAGGCGCAAATTCGCATCCCCTCGCATGAGCAATGCGCGGTATGCCATGGCTCTGGTGCCAAGGTTGGCACTTCACCCAAGGCGTGCGCCACTTGCGGCGGGCAGGGTGTAGTGCGTGTGCAGCAAGGCTTTTTCTCGATGCAGCAAACCTGCCCGCGCTGTCAGGGCGCCGGCAAAATCGTGAGCGACCCCTGCCAGCCGTGCAGCGGCGTGGGCCGGGTGAAAAAGCAAAAAACCCTGCAAGTGCGCATTCCCGCTGGCGTGGATGAAGGGGATCGCATTCGACTGACTGGCGAAGGCGAGCCAGGCCAAAACAGCGGCCCGCCAGGCGACCTTTACGTGCAAATGGCAATCAAGCCACACGCGGTGTTTCAGCGTGAAGGCGACGACCTGCATTGCGAAATGCCCATCTCATTTGCCACCGCCGCCTTGGGCGGCGACATCGACATTCCCACGCTCGACGGCAAGGCTGCGATCAAAATTCCGCCGGAAACGCAAAGCGGCAAGCAGTTCCGCCTGCGTGGCAAGGGCATCAAAGGCGTGCGTTCGAACGAGCCGGGCGATCTGTATTGCCATGTAGCACTTGAAACGCCGATCAACCTGACTTCGCGGCAACGCGAATTGCTGCGCGAGTTTGAAGAGATCAACTCCAAAGACACCGCCAAGCACAACCCACGCGCCAAAGGGTTTATGGATCGGGTGAAGGATTTTTTTAGCGCTTAGCGCCGTTGGGTCAAGCCTGAAGAGCCGCCATGGACGGGCTTCTTAAGGCATTATTGGACCGAACTTTGCCCGTATTGACCGCTTGCCTGCGCAGCGGACGAACTTGGGGAAGGATTGCAACCGGCCACGACCAAGAGTTTGGAGAGCACCGGTCACCTCCAGACAAACACCCCCTGCCGCATTCGCAGAAAAGCTACGGCGTTGTCACCGCGCGAGGCAGTGTGAGCAGCCTAACGAGTGAAGCTGCCTTTTCCGCTGAATAGCCGCCCTCGACCAAACCGAGCACACGCCCATCGCGCGCAACGACCGCCGCATAGATTGTATTAAACCGCGCCCCCAATCCCATCGCGTTCAAAAATACCGCGCGATCAGTATAAAGCGTGATGGTTTTTTCACGAATCGCCGTGTCAGTGATCCCGCCTCGCATACCGTTATCAATAAACGCGCGCACCAACCAGTTTTTGGGTTCAATAACCGGCGTTTCAACCCAAGCAAAAGGGTTTTGTTTGAGGTTTAGACCAACAATCCATGTGTCGACCTTCACTTGCTGCTCGCGCTCAAATGCCATTAGCACCAGTGTGACTTCGCCGGGCAATTCTTGAGGCAACGTCAGCTCGCGCTGATTCAACGTCTGCGCTCTGATGCTTGGCATACGCGCTTCGGGTGCGACTGGCTGTACTTGGGCGACCGCGCTCTCAATCCACAGGGCAAAGACGACCACCAACCCTAACAAGCTTTTCTTTGGCTTCGTGGTCTCTGGCTAAAAAGAATAGCCCCACGGCGCATGATTGGATGCGCTCATGGGGAGTTGCCTCGAAAGTTGCTCGACGCGTTTGAAAAAACCTACGGCAGCAAGACGGTATCGATCACATGGATCACACCGTTAGTTGCCACGATGTCGGTTTTTGTGACCTTGGCGCTGTTCACCATGACACCCTTGTCAGTCGTCACTTTGATCGGCTTACCGTTGACCGTTGGGGCGTCACCTGCTTTTACGTCTTTGGCCATCACGGTGGCTGGTACCACGTGATAGGTCAGAACAGCGGTTAGCTTAGCTTTGTCCTTCAACAACGCGTCCAGGTCGGCTTTGGGGATCTTGGCAAAAGCGGCATCGGTGGGCGCGAAGATGGTGAAGGGCCCTGGGCCTTTGAGCGTATCAACCAACCCGGCCGCTTGCACGGCTGTCACGAGCGTTTTAAAACTGCCTGCGGCAACCGCAGTATCAACCAAGTCTTTTGCTGCCAGCGATACGGTTGATGAAAAAGCCAGAACAGCACCGAGAGCAGCGGCTTTAAATTGTCGAATCATGGGAGTGCTTCCTAAATAAAAATAGAGCAACGGGTTCGGATAACCAATAGAATCAAAAATTATGACTTGAACATCTAAATAATGACCAACAATTCATGACTTAACGTTCAATTCATGACTACTTGGTCATTAAACGAACTCAAAAGTTCCGTTTGAAAGACAAAAATGTTGAGTTTCAAAATTTCCTTTAAAAAACAACAGTTTGGCGCACGTGAAGAAGCAATTCTGGATGCCGTAAACGGCCTGCTCAGCGAAAAAGGCTACGACCTGATGACCATGGACGATGTGGCCGACAAGGTGGGCATCGCCAAAGGCAGCCTGTACAAGCACTTTGCCTCAAAGGAAAAACTCGCCGCTTCCGTGATGGTGCGCCTGCTGCGCGAAACCACCGCCCAGCTTGACGCAATGCCCGCAGAGTGGACTGCAGGACGCAAGTTGGAGGAAATTTTGCGCTGGTCGTTGCGCCATCGATTAAACGGTGGCGTGCCGCATTTGCCTTCCACCAGCCGTGTATTGCAACGCAGCATGATGCTCAATTTGGACTACGCGCCCGTTGCGTGGCAGGTCAACAAACGCTTTTACGCACTCGTGGCCGAAGCCCGCGCCCATGGCGAGCTGGCCGATGACATGCCCGACGAAGTCATCGTGTACACACTCTACTCGCGTGCGTGCGACCCGACGGTCGAATTTTTGCGGCGTGATGGCAAGCTGCAGCCCGAGCAAATTGTCGAAGCAATGGTGCAAGCCACGTTTTGCGGCTTCAAAAAAGCGCAGCCGACACCGCCAATCAAGACCTGAAGAACCGCCATGGGCGGACTTCTTCAGGCATCTATCCCCTGGAAGGGTGCGATCGATGCGAAAACGGTGCCCGCCTTACGCAGTTTCGTATCAACGATGCGAAAACGGTGCCCGCCTTACGCAGTTTTCGTATCAACGATGCGAAAACGGTGCCATATACGGCCGCCCAAACGGCACGCCACCCACCACCACATGCGCGGGCTTGATGTGAATCTTGCCGCTGCGTTTGTTGTTGCGGGTATCGACAAATTCCACCGGGCCTTCCACCACCTCGAGCACGGTCACATCAGCTGGCGCACCGTTTTGCAGCGTACCCAATTTGGGTAGCCGGTTGATGACTTTCGCCGGGTTCGCGGTGGTCATGGTGACCACTTGCTCCAGCGAAAATCCCATGTTCATGAATTTGCTCATCACCCAGGTGAGGTAGGGCATGCCGGGGCTGTTACCAGAGAAGACGTGAATGTCGGAGGAAATCACGTCTGGCCCCGCGCCTTGCGCAATCGCCGCTTCGGCCACGGTGTAGTCGAAGCTGCCGCCGCCGTGGCCCACGTCAAAAATTATGCCACGCCGCTTGGCCGCCAACGCGGCGGGCAGCAGCTTGCCATCCTGCACGATATTGGTGAACTTGCCACCCACATTGGGCGCGCCGGAATAGCAGTGCGTAAGGATGTCGCCGGGGCGCATGATCTCGAGTATTTGCGACATCAATTCAGGTGACTCCACCCCGCCGATATGCACCATCACGCGGCCCTTAGTGCCGCTCAATTCGCAAGCAGTAATCGCCCGTTTCAAAGGCTCCAAACCATGACGATTAATCACGTTTTCTGACATGCGGATTTTGATGCCGAGCGCGACATCGGCGTTTTCTGCCAAGGCGCGGGTCGCTAATTCGACATTGGCGAAGTCCAGATTGAGCAACTCGGCAACCGGAAAACTGCCCAGGCCAATATTGGCGATGTGGATGAAGGCATACATGCGCGTGCGGGTTTGCGCCATGATGTGGCGGCGCAGAATCGCAAAGTTGTTCGCGCCCGCGTCACCCGCTGAAACGGTGGTGGTGGTTCCTTGAAAAGGCACCAATTCGTCCGCCGGAATCGCAATCGGCGAACCGTAGGCGAAGGTGTGGGCATGCAGGTCGATCAAGCCCGGCACCACCGTTTTGCCCGCGACGTTAAGCACGCGATTGGCACGCGCTACCGGAATGTCCTCCGCAATCAGCTCAACCACGCCGAAGCGAATCCCGATGTCGCGCTTGGCGTTCAGGTTTTGGCTCGGGTCAACTACCGTGCCACCTTTGATGACCAAATCATACTTATCTTCCGGGCGCATCGCCGAGAGCACGCCTCGCGGCACGGTAGCGGCGATTGCGCCGCCGACCAGCAGGGCACGGCGATTCGGCTGGGCGTTGGGTTTTCGCATGATTTTCTCCATTCATCAAGGATCGGTGATCGGGCTTTGTGGGGAATCGTACGCCGCTGGCGAATGCAGGAATACCATGTGTACCATGAGGCCACATTGCTTGCATCGATCTCTGAAGACGCTTATTGGGCGAGGCTCTTCAGGCCTCACATAAAACGGCTGGAAAGACTGGGAGAATTCTTTCGCTGGGGAAAACCCTTATCGCTGGCACGGAACGTTTCAAGCCAGATCAGTATCTTCTTCAATCACCTGCACCCCATCCTGCCACCATCCCGCCATCATGACCAATCATCCTGACTTACGTCGCTCCTTGAGTAGTTGGCTCGCCTTCGCGCTGACGTTCACAGGCTCAATCGCGCAAGCGCAGTCCGCGCCCGAGGTGGTCTCTTTCACGCCGCAAGGCGAAGTGCGGCGCATCCAGCAGGTAGCAGTGCGCTTCAACGCCGACATGGTGCGCTTGGGTGAATCCGATGCGCTGGAGCCCATCAGCGTCACTTGCCGTGGCGGTACGACTGAAGCTCCCAAAGGTCGCTGGATCGATACGCGGCGCTTCGCCTACGAATGGCCGCGTGATTTGGCGGTTGGCACGAGCTGCACCGCTCGCCTAAACGATGGCCTGAAGACGCTTGATGGGCGCGGCTTTTCAGGCAGTTCCACTTGGAGTTTCGACACCGGCGGCGCAAAAATTATCCAGTCGCTGCCCGCGGCCGGGCACAACCGCGTGAAAGAGCGCGGCATTTTTCTGCTGCGCACTGATGCGCCCAGCGACGCCGCCAGCGTGGCGCAGCACCTGCAATGCCAAGTCGAAGGTGCCGCCGCGCAAACGATGCTGGCGCTCTCGCGCGATGAAGGTTTGCGCGCGATCCGCGATTACTCGCCCGGTTTCCGAGAGCAAGATTGGGACGGCGAGCGCTGGCAGGCTTGGGGCTGCAAGCAAGCGCTGCCAAACGATGCCAAGATGCGCCTCGTGTGGGGCGCTAGCATTAGCACCAATGGCGTGGCGAGCAGGGCTGAGCAAGTGCTCGCTTTCAGCGTACGGCCCGCGTTCAAGTTGGCAATCACCTGCGGCGCGCTCGACGGGGTCAGTGGTTGCGACCCACGCAATGGCGTGCGCCTGGACTTCAATGCCGAAGTGGACAACCCCGAAGCCGCCAAGCTGCAATTGACCGCCCCCGACGGTAGCCCTGTGACCATCAATCTGCCGCCACCGCGCGGCAGCGCGGCGCGCGCCTATCACGGACCGCTCACCATCACCACAGCGCCGTTTCCGGTAGCGGCGCAAGACGGCGGTGTGGCAACGGTCACGCTGCGCGGTGAGTTGCGCGACCGCGATGGTCGGGCGCTGACCAATGCCAGCGAATTCCCCAAGCGCATTGTGGTGGCCAAGCTGCCGCCTTATCTGGGCTTTGTGAATAACGACGGGGTGTTGCCAAGCGTCTCTGAATCTGGCAAGCCCGCACAATTAACGGTGGCCGCCCGCTATGTCGAGACTGCGCTGAGTGCCAAGGCGATTCGGGTCGGCGGTGAGGGTGGGGTTGCGGCTGAAGTCAACGCGATTGATTTGATGCGGCTGCGCGATAGCTGGCAAAGCAGCACGCCTGCCGCTGATAGCGCTTTTGCGTTAACCCAATCGCTCACCGTGCGCATGCCCGCGCCCACCGACCTGCGCTTCGCCACGGCGGGCGGGCGCACCGAGTTCGTCGGTCTGCCGCTCGCGCGCCCTGGTCTGTGGCTAGTCGAACTCGACAGCGTCGCATTCCGGGCGGCCCGCACCCCCGCGCAACGCCCGCCGCAGCAACGCGTAGCCTTAGTGCAAGTGACTGACCTCAACCTCACAGTGCGCGCCGGGCAGGACGGTCGTGCGTTGATCTGGGTCACCAGTTTTGCCACGGCCAAACCCGTGGCTACAGCGGAGTTGGCGGTCTACAGCTGTGAGCACCGCCTGCTGTGGCGCGGCACCAGCAACGTGGACGGCACGGTGGTCGCCCCGCTTGATCCTCGCGCCTTGGGGGCCTGTGCGGGCAGCAATCGCAGTCTTTTGGTAACTGCCCGCAAAGGCGATGATCTGGCCGTGCTCTCAGGCTATGGTGCAGGTCAGTTGGGTCGTACCGGCAACGCGATTGGCCACATCATCCTCGACCGCACACTCTTCAAAGCGGGCGAAACAGTACACCTTGAGAGCCTGATGCGCACCCCCACCGCCGATGGCTTTGCGCTTCCACCCGCAGCGGCTGGCACGCTCGAAATCCGCTTTAACCATAGCGAGGTAGTACATCGCGCCGAAATCCGCTGGAACGAATTGGGCAGCGCGCAAGCGACCTGGAAAATCCCCGCCAATGCCAAACTGGGCAGCTACACGATCAGCCTGCGCCGCACGGCCGATGGCGCGCAGCACGGTAGCAGTTTTCAAATAGAGGAATACCGCGCACCCGTTTTCGATGCCAAGCTCGAAGGCCGGGCACGTTGGGAAGGAGCCGGTGCTGCCGCCAAACAAGTTCTGCCGATCAACGCATCGATCAGCTTTCTTTCCGGTGGTGCTGCGGCGAACCAGAAAATTTCGCTACAAGGGCGCTGGAGCATGGGTGCGCCCGCACCGCGCGCCGGGTTTGAATTCACCAACCAGCGAATTGCGCCATTTGCCGAGCGCGCCCAAGCGAAACAGGATTTGCAGCTCAACCGCGATGGCAAAACGCAGTTCACGCTTGCGCCACCCGCAACGCCGCATGCCGTGACACTATTTGAAGAAATGCAATTCTCCGACCCAAATGGCGAGGTGCAAACGGTGGCGCAAGCCTTCCCGGTGTGGCCCTACACCACCAAGATCGGCGTGCTAGCCACAGTTCGGCCGGCTGAAGGAAGCAACCCGCGCAGCGTCGAACTGACTGGCGTGGTACTCGATGCCAACGATGCCGCTCAGAAAGACAAGCGTATCAAATTCAGCGTGGTGCGCGCCCGTGGCAACAATATGGGATTTTTCGACGCGGCCGGAGACGAACGCGAAGCCTGCCAAGCCACCACCCAAGCTAACGGCGAAGCGCGCTGCGAATGGCGCACTGGCAACGAGCGCTTGGCCCAAGACCGCAATGAAGTGTGGCTCATCAGCGCTAGCGTGGAAGGCGAAAAACCCGTCGCCACCACGGTGCTGCATTACTGGAGTTTGTATTGGGCACCATCACGTGCCGTGCTCGAAATCGAAGGGTTAAACGCGCAGGACAGTAACGCCGCGCTCGAGCCTGGCAGCACGGCCAGCCTGCGGGTACGCGCGCCGTTTGTTCCCTCAACCATGCTGCTCAGCCTCGAACGGGAAGGCTTGCTGAGCCATAGCGTGCATCACCTCACCAGCGCGGACGAAAAGCTGCCGCTGGCCGTGGCTGGTCATCACGCGCCTAACGTGCGCGTCGCGGCGCGCTTCGTGCAGCGCTTGGATGCCGCGCGCGCGCAGTCGCCGGAGAACACGCGCTTTTCCGTCAGCGCTCAGCACGCCATCGAGGTGCGCGTGCGCCCAAGCGCCTATGCGCTGGCGGTCAAACTCACCTCGCAGGCCGAAACCGCCAAGCCGCGCGAATCGGTACAAATCAAGGTGGCAGTGCGCGCACCTGACAACAAGGTGCTCGGCGCGGCGCGCGTCACGCTGATCGCGGTGGACGATGCGTTGCTCTCGCTCAAAGCCAATGGCACGTGGAAGCTCTTTGAAGCGATGACACGGCAGCGCTATAGCAATATTTTTGCCACTGCGATGGATGCAGCGCTGCTGCGCGAAATCACACTGGGAGCTCGCCCCGACTTTCGCCCGCAAGACGAGCGCCTCGTACTGCAAGAAGCGGAGCTGGCAAAGATGAGCTCGGCACCACGGCCTGCCGCAGCCCCTGCGCCCGCAATGCAACGCTCCGCCCTCGCGGCCGAAGCCAAAGACGCCGCCAAGCCAGGCGGTGGCGACACCAGCCCCGCCGTGCGCACCAATTTCTCTTCGTTAGCGCTTTGGCGCACCGAAATCGTCACCGACACGCAAGGCAACGCCACGGTCGAAGTTCCTTTCAACGACAGCCTCACGCGCTGGCGCATCGTCGCTATTGCCACCCAAGGTGCGGACCGCTTCGGCACCGGCGAAACCAGTGTGCGCGTGGTCCAGCCCTTGCAGGTCATCAGCGGGCTGCCCTTGAGTGTGCGCAGCGGCGATGCGCTGATGCAAAAGGTCACGGTGCGCAACACCACCGAGAAACCGGTCGCCCTCGAATTCGACGCACGCGCCGCCGTGACCGCAGTACCCCGCTTGCCTGGGCCGCGTGATGCCGATGCCGCTGCCCTCGCCGCGCGCGGCTTGGCAATCAAGCGCACGCTCACGCTAGCAGCCGGTGAAAACCGCGACATCACTTGGCCCGTCAGCGTTCCAGACGGCATCGACAAGCTGCGTTGGGCGATCAGTGCGAAATCAAGCACCGGCAATCTGGGTGATGCGCTAGAAGTAGAGCAAATCGTCACTCCCGCCGTGCCCGTAACCGTGCGGCAAGCCACGCTCTTGCAGGTGCAGAAAGCCGTTAGCCTGCCAGTGGCGCAACCCACCGGTGCGCTACCTTTGGCGGGCGGCGTATCCATCGACTGGAAGGCCAGCTTGTCTGAAGCCGCGCTCAGTGAGGTTCGCCTGTGGATGAAGAATTACCCGTTCGCGTGCCTGGAGCAAAAAACCTCCAAGCTCACCACCTTGGGTGATCGCGTGGGCTGGGATTCGTTGATGAACGAGTTGCCCAAATACATCGGCAACGACGGCTTGGCGCGCTACTTCCCCAACGAGCAAATGCCCGGCAGCGAAATGCTCACCACCTATGTGCTCGACACCGCAGCTGCGCTGGGCTGGCCGATTCCCGCTGCTGAGAAAGCACGCATGCTCAAGGGTCTGCGTGAGCAACTCGAAGGCCGGGCCAAGGCACTCGACTGGGCCCCGCAGGACTACAGCATCGCACGCGGCCTGGCAATACAGGCAACCTTGACTGAACAAGAGCCGCAGCAGCGGGCCACCCGCGTGGTCGTGCCCGGCGACACCGAGGCACTGCCTACCACCGCGCTGGTCGATTGGGCACGCTATCTCTTAGCCCTGCCGAAAGACGCGAAGCGCAGCGAGCAGCTCAAAGATGCCGCCAACACCCTGCGCGCCCGCTACGACGTGCAAGGCACGCGGCTCAATTGGAAGAACGAAGCGCGCGAAAACTGGTGGTGGTTTATGTGGAACGGCAATCTCGCCGCCGCCCGCACCGCCTGGATCGTGAACCGTTGGAGCGCTGAAGACCCAAGCTGGAAAGACGATGTGCCACTCCTCATCACCGGCCTGGTGGGCCGCCAGCAGCACGGCCATTGGGGCACCACCACCGCCAACGTCTGGGGTGCGATTGCTTTGAGCGAATTCGCCCGCACTCGGGAAGCCGGGCCAGTAACAGGCACAACTACGGCGCGCATGGGCACGCAAAGCAGCACTGCTGTGTGGCCCACTCCCGGCATCACTACCCTGCCCTGGCCAACCCAAGGGGCTAAATCCTCGCTCGATTTAAGTCATGCAGGCACCGGCGCGCCCTGGGCCACGGTAGCGATTCGCGCTGCGGTGAAACTGGATAAACCAGTTGCACAGGGCTTGAGCGTGGCACGTACGGTAACCGCAGTCGAGCAAAAAGTGAAAGGGCAATGGAGCGTGGGGGACGTAGCACGCGTCACCCTCAAAATGACCAGCAACGCCAGCCTCACTTGGGTGGTGGTGCGCGACCCGGTGCCCAGCGGAGCCACCATTCTGGGCCGCGGTCTGGCCCGGGAAAGCGCCTTGGCGCAGCGCGGGCAAACCAGCAGCGGCGGTGCCTGGCCGGTGTTTGAAGAGCGGGCCGCAGAGAGCTACCGCTGCTACTACCGCTATGTGCCCAAGGGCGACTGGAGTGTGGAATACACCGTGCGCTTGAACAATGCCGGCACGTTCGAGTTTCCGCCGGTGCGGGTAGAAGCGATGTACGCGCCGGAGATTTTTGGGGAAGCGCCGATTCAAGCTCTGCTCGTCGCACCTTGAGTGGCACTGCTAAACTGTTGAACTTCGCCCCAATTCAAAAGAAGCAATGCCATGAATGACGACCAAACAATTGCCTTCAATCGTGAAATCGATACCCGTGGCCTGAATTGCCCGCTGCCTATTCTGCGGGCGAAGAAGGCGCTGGCGGAATTACAGAGCGGCGAAATTCTGCGGGTAGTGGCGACCGATCCAGGCTCGCTGCGCGACTTTGCGGCCTTCGCAAAGCAAACCGGGCATACGCTGATCGAGTCCACCACCCAAGATCGCGAATACATCTACCGGATGCGCAAAAAGTAGTGCACGGAGTCGCCCTGCGCATTTCAGTGGGTGGCTGTTAGCGAGTGCTCCCGGCATCGGGAGCTGGTGAGAGGCTCATAGCTCAGGGGTGTTGGTTGTTTTTAACGGTGGATCTTGAAAATTCTGCCTGAGACCTCTATCGAAAAGCGCTTGCAGGGCGGTTCGTTGAGCGAGCCGTACCGGGTCGGCCCGCAATGCTCCCTCGAAGCGATTGACCTGTACTCCACAGGCCTGACTGCGGAGTGCCGTAATCTATCGACGCTGCGCCATTGCGGCGCTGGGCCCATCGTCACCCTAGGCGCACCATTACCGAACTAGCGCCAGTGACAGGCGCCAGGGAATCTTCCTGAAATGCCTTTTGCACCCTTCAGCTCGTCCGCTAGGCAAGATGTCTTCGTCATCTGCTCAGCACACGACTTCCCTGCATTGTCGACCACTTTCTCGATGCTTTTCTGTCGCACGTAGGGGTCTTTTTGGGCATACTTGTCGTTGTCAAGCGTGTACCTGATATGTTGGACGGATGCAGGTTTCAGCTTGCAGCGAGTGAAGTTCAGGGTGTACGGAACCGTCGTCTGCGAGTAAGCCGCCGCTGGCCAGAGTAAAGCTGCCACGGTCACCCAAAAGAACCATCGCCCTCTGCTGCTCATGTCAGTCTCCTCGTGCGTAATTCGGGACAGACTACCAGTATTTCTGCAGTAATGCCTGGCGTCGCCGCTCCTCTAGGCCCAGCGATGCCAAGCAGCGCCGCCTTTGCGCTCGCTAGCATCCTGCGGTAGACCATCGGGAACCAATGACAAACTCAGGCCTTTCAATCGGTCAGGCGCGCTCCGATCAATACGCCCCCATGTAATCCTTCTTCCCCACCTCGACACCATTGTGGCGCAGGATCGCGTAGGTGGTAGTGACGTGAAAAAAGAACTGCGGCAGCGCGTAGCTGAGCAAATAGGCTTGGCCGTTGAATTTTTTCTCTTTCGGCGTGCCGGGGCGCAGCACAATTTCGCGGCCCTCTTGGCCATTGATCTGCTCGGCGGTGAAGCCATCGACGAAAGCCAGGGTCCGCGCAATCAGCGCTTGCAGATCGGCGAAGCTTTGCTCGGTGGCCTCATAAACTGGCACGTCTTTTCCGGCCAATCGCGCCAATACGCCACGGGCAAAGTCGGTGGCGATTTGCACTTGGCGCACGAGCGGCAGCATGTCTGGAAACAAGCGCGCTTGCAGCAATGCTGCGGGCTCGATGTTCTTGGCGCTGGCGTGGGCCTCGGCCTTGGCGAGCACGGCGGCTAAGCTGCCCAGCATTTGCTTGAGAACGGGAACGGAGGCGGCGTAGAGAGTTACGGCGGGCATGGTCATCGATTTTCCTTGGTGTGGAACGGTGTACATCAGGCCGGAGGACATCCTCAGGCTTTGGTCATTTTTTTACTACTTCAGTGCTGCCAACTGCGCGACAATTTTTGCAAGTGCCGCCGTAAATCCAGCGAGACGTTCAAGCTCCTGCGCTACCACCGCAGGCGGCGCTTTATCGGCAAAACTGGGATTGCCCAACTTGGCGTTGGCCTTGGCGATTTCACCTTCGAGGCGCACTTTTTCTTTGGTGAGGCGCGCGGTTTCGGCCGCGAGATCAACCTCGATTTTGAGCATCAAGCGATACTCACCCACCACGGCCGTGGGCGCGTTGGCCTGCGGCAAAGCCGCAGCATGAGTAACTGCTGAAAGCTTGCCCAGCGCCTTCAAATAGGGCGCGATCACGGCAACCGTCGCAGCGTCACCCGTCACGATCAGCGGCATGCGCGCAGCCGGCGAAACGGCCATTTCACCCCGCAAATTGCGGCAGGCGTTGATGATCTCTTTCATCAAACCAATCTCACGCTCGGCCGCTTCGTCAATTTTTTCCGCTTGAAATTTCGGATATGGCTGTACGCTAATCGAGTCACCCGTCTTCGCCGCCAGCGGCGCGACCTTTTGCCACAGCTCCTCGGTGATGAACGGAATCACCGGGTGCGCCAAACGCAAGGTCGTTTCCAGCACACGCACCAGCGTTCGGCGGGTGGCGCGCTGCTGTGCTTCGTCGCCCGCTTGCAACTGCACCTTAGCCAGCTCAAGATACCAATCACAGTACTCGTCCCACACGAAGCGGTAGACCGCGCTGGCCCCCAGGTCGAGGCGAAATTCGTCGAAGGCCCTCGCCATCTCCGCTTCGGTGCGTTGCAATTGCGAGCTGATCCAGCGGTCAGCTGCTGAAAATTGCAGCGGCAAGGCTTCGTCTTGCCCGCAGTCTTTGCCTTCCACGTTCATCAGCACAAAGCGTGTGGCATTCCACAGCTTGTTGCAAAAATTGCGGTAGCCTTCGCAGCGCTTGAAGTCAAAATTGACGTTCATGCCGAGCGACGCGTAAGAGGCCATGGTGAACCGCAGTGCATCCGCACCATAGGCAGGAATTCCGTCAGGAAATTCCTTCTTCGTGCGTTCGCGCACTTTGGGCGCGGTTTCGGGGCGGCGCAGGCCGGTCGTGCGCTTTTCGAGCAAAGGGTCGAGTGCAATGCCGTCTAACAGATCCACCGGGTCCAGCACATTGCCTTCGGACTTGCTCATTTTCTTGCCGTCCGCGTCGCGCACCGTGCCGTGGATGTAGACCGTTTTGAACGGCACTTTGCCGGTGAAATAGGTCGTCATCATAATCATCCGCGCGACCCAGAAGAAGATGATCTCGCTGCCCGTTACCAACACGGATGACGGCAGATAGGTCTCCATCAGCTTGGTTTTGTCCGGCCAGCCGAGCGTGGAAAAACACACCAGTGCTGAGGAATACCAGGTATCAAGCACATCATCTTCGCGGCGCAACTTCTTGCCTGGCGCTTGGGCTTGCGCTTCGGCTTCAGTGCGTGCGACGTAGCAGTTGCCCGCATCGTCATACCACGCCGGAATTTGATGGCCCCACCATAGTTGGCGCGAGATGCACCAGTCCTGAATATTGTTCATCCAGTGGCGATAGGTGGCGATCCAATGCTCGGGCACAAACTTGATTTCGCCCGATTCGACCACGCTCAAGGTCTTTTGCGCAATCGACACACCCGGTTGCAGCGAGCCTGCCGGGGCCGGCTGATTGACCGCCAAAAACCATTGTGCGGTGAGCATCGGTTCGAGCACCACGCCGGTACGGTCGCCCACCGGCACTTGATGCTTGTGCGCAACTACTTTTTCAAGAAAGCCATCGGTCTGAAGATCAGCCACCACAGCGGTTCTAGCGGCATATCGATCAAGGCCGCGATACTTGAGCGGCGCGTTGTCGTTCATCACCGCATCGAGCGTCATGATGACGATCATTTCCAGGCCGTGCCGCTGCGCGCAGGCGTAGTCGTTAAAGTCGTGCGCGCCGGTAATTTTGACGCAGCCAGAGCCAAACTCAGGATCGACAAAATCGTCTGCAATGATCGGAATTTTGCGATCACACAGCGGCAGATCGACGAACTTGCCGACCAAGTGGCGATAGCGCAGGTCTTCCGGGTGGACGCACAGCGCGCCGTCAGCCAGCATGGTTTCAGGGCGTGTGGTGGCAATCGTCATGCCACGCTTGCTGTTGCCGTCGTGGTCAAGCTGTGGCCCACCGGAAAACGGATAGACGATGTGCCACATGTGGCCGTCACGCTCTTCCATCTGCACTTCGAGGTCGGAGACGGCGGTTTTGAGCTTCGGGTCCCAATTGACCAAGCGCGTGCCGCGATAAATCAGGCCGTCGTTGTACAGGCGCACGAAGGTTTCGGTCACGACCTTCGAGAGCCTCTCGTCCATCGTGAAATATTCGAGGCTCCAGTCAGTGGAAGAGCCCAAGCGACGCATCTGCTCGGTGATCGTGCCACCTGAAAACTGCTTCCATTCCCATACCTTTTCGAGAAACTTCTCGCGGCCCATCGCTTTGCGCTTGATGCCCTGCGCTTCGAGTTGGCGCTCGACCACAATTTGCGTGGCAATTCCTGCGTGGTCAGTGCCCGGCAGCCACAGCGTATTCGCACCCTGCATGCGGTGGTAGCGCGTCATCGTGTCCATGATGGTTTGATTGAACGCGTGCCCCATGTGCAAGGTGCCAGTCACATTGGGTGGCGGCAATTGGATCGAAAAGGCGGTGCGGCCAGGCTCCAAACCCGCATTGAAATAAGCTTTTTGCTCCCAGTGGCGATACCAGCGCCGCTCGATGTCGGCGGGTTCAAAGCTTTTGGCTAGGGTAGGCGTGGGCTGGAGAGGTTCGCTCATGGCAGTCAAAGGAAACAAATTGAATTTCAGTCGGGCAAAAAGCCGAAGAGCCGCATCAGTGGCGGCTCTTCAGGGGGTTTCTAAAGGAGCCGGGGCTATTTTTGCGCCGCAGTGACGACAATTTCGACCAAGTGCTTAGGCGTCGCCAAGGGCGCACCCACAGTGGCGCGCGGCGGGGTTTGACCTTGCACCACCCAGGCATCCCACACCTTATTCATGTCGGCAAAGTAGCGCATGTCAGAAATGTAAATCTGCGCCATCAGAATTTTGGTTTTGTCGGTACCGGCTTCTTCGAGCAAGCGGTCAATCGCGGTCAGAATCTGCGTGGTTTGTCCAGCAGCGTCTTGCGAAACGTCATCGGCCACCTGGCCTGCCAGATAAACAGTACCGTGATGAATCGCCATTTCGCTCAAGCGCGGACCAACATGGAAACGATCTATTTTCATGGTGCAACTCTCCTTGAAGTCAAATTAAATAGGGACTGTCCCTATTTATTTCTATTGAATCGGTACGGCGTTTGCGTTGGCGTAGCCTGCGGCGCGAATTTTGTCACGGGCGGCTTGGGCGCTCTCGAGTGAGGCAAACGGGCCGGCCCGCACACGGGTGATTTCGCCGCTGGCCGTAATGACTTTTTCGGTGAAGGTTTTGATGCCGGCGGCGTTCAATTTATCGCGAACTTCCTGGATTTTTTCAGGGGCCGACAAGGCGATGATTTGCACCGCGTAGCTGCCAGCGGCCGGGGTGGCCTTCGCAGCCGCCTTGGCTTCGCCTTCGAGCAGGGATTTGATGCGGGCTTCTTCGGATTGGCTGGCCGGGGGTGCTTTGGGTGGGTCTTTCGGTGCTTCCTTCGGTGCGGCTTTGAGCGGCTCTTTTACTGGCACTTTTACTGTTTCTTTGGCGATCTCTTTCGGAGCAGCTTTGGCTACTTCCTTGGGAGCTGCTTCGGTTTTGGCCTTTGGCGCTTCTTTGGGCGGCGGAGCAACCGGAACTGCCGGGGCCACAGCTACTGGCGGCGCTGAGACGAAGGGCTTGTCGTCTTTGCCAGGAATGGTGATGGGGATGTCTTGATTGAGCGGCTTGGGGTCTGAATCGAGCACCATCGGGAACACAATGATGGCGGTCAACACCAAGGCGACCGCGCCCAGCAGACGACGGCGCGCGCGGCGTTTGAGTGTGGAATCGTCAGTCGGAGCGGCGGCGGAGGGTTCGGTCGCCATCAAAATTCACTTTGCTGAGGGCGGCTCGGAAGGGCGCGCAGGGCTTTTGACCGCCATCACGTCCGCCACGGTGTGGAAGGAGCCGAAGACTACGATTCTATCAGCCTCACTCGCCCGCTCCAGCGCCGCTGCATAGGCCAGTGCGGGGGTGTCGAAGGTCTCGCACCGCGCTTTGGGCAAGGTGGTTTTGACGATTGCGCGCAAGGCTTCGGCGGTGGTGCCACGCGGGCCACCCAAAGTTGCCAGCAGCCACACATCGACCTGTGAACTCAAGCGCGCGACCACGCCTGCAATGTCTTTGTCGTTCAAGACACCAAACACGGCATAGGTACAAGGCGCGTAGCCGCTGCTGTGCAAATTTTCTGACAGCACGCCCGCTGCGTGCGGGTTGTGCGCCACATCCAAAATCACCGTGGGCCGACCCGCCAACACCTGAAAGCGCCCGGGAAGCTCGACCAGCCCTAAGCCTTGGCGAATGCCTTGCATCGAGAGCGGCAAACGAGCTGCGAGCGCCGCCAACGCCGCGAGCGCGGCACTTGCGTTAAGCAACTGATTGGTGCCGCGTAGCGCCGGGTAGGCCAGGTTGCGCCGCTTCACCTGCTGCGGTAGCTGGCCGTACCAAAAGCTCCACTGCTGCTTGTCACCCGCGTAGCCAAAGTCACGCGCGATGCACTTGAGCTGGGCCCCAATGCTTGCCGCGTAGCCAAGCAACGATTGCGGGGGCGCAGGGTCGGCGCAAATCGCCACCCGCCCGGGCCGGTAGATGTGAGCTTTTTCCAAGCCGATCTTCTCGCGCGTGTCGCCTAAATAGGCCACATGGTCAATGTCGATCGAAGTGACAACCGCCACATCGGCATCAAAAATATTCACCGCGTCGAGCCGGCCGCCCAGGCCGACTTCGAGAATCAAGGCTTCGGGCTGCAAGTCGATCAGCGCGCGCACGATGCCCAGCAGCGTGAACTCGAAATAGGTGAGCGAGATTTCTGGCGCGGCACAACGCGCTGCCTCAACTTGCTCGAAGGCCCGCACCAGAAGCGCGTCTTCGAGCATTACCCCGTTAAATTTGGCGCGCTCATTGAACTTGAGCAAATGCGGCGAGGTGTGGCAAGCGACCTGGTAGCCATTGGCCAGCAGCATCGCCTCCAGCAGCGCGCAGGTCGATCCTTTGCCATTCGTGCCGCCCACAGTGATGAGCGGAAACGAGAGCTGCAAGCCCATGCGCTCGCGCACCGTCTGCACGCGGCCCAGCCCAAGTTCAATCGTCGTCGGGTGACGTGCTTCGAGTAACTCCAGCCATTCGGCGAGCGATCTATTCATCGCCACCCCGCGCTCGGCTGGCATGAAACTCGCGCCGGAATTCGTCAAAGCGCTGCTGCTCAATCGCGTAGCGCACCTGCGCCATCAATTCAAGGTAGTAGTAAAGGTTGTGAATCGTGTTGAGGCGCGCACCCAAAATTTCATTCACCCGCGTCAGGTGATGCAGGTAGGCGCGCGAAAAGTTTTTGCAGGTGTAGCAGGCGCACCTGCTGTCGAGCGGCCGCGCATCTTTGGTGTGCTTGGCATTGCGGATTTTTACATTGCCATGGCGAGTGAAAAGCCAGCCGTTGCGCGCATTGCGCGTGGGCATCACGCAGTCAAACATGTCAACCCCAGCAGCCACGCCGTCGATCAAATCTTCTGGCGTGCCCACGCCCATCAGGTAGCGCGGCTTCGCGGTTGGCAGCTTGGGCGCGATGTGGTTGAGCACGCGCATCATCTCAGGCTTAGGCTCGCCCACCGAGAGGCCGCCAATCGCGTAGCCGTGAAAGTCGAGGTCGGTGAGTGCGGCCAGCGAACGGTCCCGCAAGTCTTCAAACATGCCGCCTTGCACGATGCCGAAGAGCGCGTTGGGGTTTTCGCCGTGGGTGAATTCCGTCTTCGAGCGCGCCGCCCAGCGCAGCGAAAGTTCCATCGAAGTCTCTGCCTCACGGTGGGTGGCGATGCGCTTGCGCTGACTCTCACCTTCGCCCTCGTCGATCGTGTAGGGCGTGCATTCGTCGAAGATCATCACCACGTCTGAATTCAAGGTGCGTTGAATCCGCATCGACTCTTCAGGCGTGAGAAACAATTTGTCGCCATTGACCGGCGACTGAAACCGCACGCCCTCCTCTGAAATTTTTCGCAACGCGCCCAGGCTAAACACCTGAAAACCGCCTGAATCGGTGAGGATGGGCTTGTTCCAGCCCATAAATCGGTGCAAGCCCTCATGCGCCGCTACCACTTCAAGCCCGGGCCTGAGCCACAAGTGAAAGGTGTTGCCCAGCACAATTTGCGCACCGATTTCATTTAACTCCAGCGGCGACATCGCCTTGACCGTGCCATAGGTTCCCACTGGCATGAAAATCGGCGTTTCCACCGTGCCGTGATTGAGTTCCAGCGTGCCGCGCCGTGCTTGGCCGTCGGTTTGGTGCAGCGTGAATTTCATGCCTTCCTTTGTAGAAACATCGCGTCGCCATAGCTAAAAAATCGGTAGCGCCCGGCAATCGCGTGCGCGTATGCCGCGCGGATTTCATTCAGGCCAGCGAACGCCGAGACCAGCATCAGCAGGGTGGATTTTGGCAGATGAAAATTGGTAATCAGCGCATCAACCACACGGAACTGGTAGCCCGGCGTGATGAAAATCGCCGTTTCGCGCGCTCCGGCCTGCACGCTGCCATCAGGTTCGGCTGCGCTTTCGAGCGCGCGCAGGCTGGTCGTACCCACCGCAATCACCCGCCCACCACGCGCTTTGCATTGGGCAATTGCGACGCCGGTTGCGGGTGCAATCTCGTACCACTCACTGTGCATTTGATGCTGCGTGATGTCATCGACCTGCACCGGCTGAAACGTGCCCGCGCCCACGTGCAGCGTCAATTGGGTGCTGGCGACCCCGGCATCGGTCAGCTGTTGCAACAGCGGCGCATCGAAATGCAGCCCGGCGGTGGGGGCGGCCACCGCACCTTCGCGCGTCGCGTAAACGGTTTGGTAGCGCGCCGCATCGGCAGCTTCGTCGGCCCGCGCGATGTAGGGCGGCAACGGCCAATGGCCGATGCGCTCCAGCAGGGCAAAAGCATTCACCATCTGCGGGTGGTCCCACACCAAGCGCAGCGTGAAGAAGCGCTCCTGGCGCGCCTCTACAACGGCCGATGCCTGAAGAGTGTTACTGGATAAGCCTCTCGAACCATCGACCAGTGCAAGGACAGCACCAACTTTGGGCAAATGACTGGCCCGCAGTTGCGCCTTAACGCGGCAATCATCGAGCAGTCGCTCAACCATGATTTCAACCTGCCCGCCAGTCGCCTTGTGCGCAAACAGACGCGCTTTGATGACCTTGGTGTTGTTGAAAACCAGCAAGTCGCGCGCGTCCAGCAATTGTGGCAGATCGCAAAAGGCCCGGTCTGGCGCTGCGACTCCGGGCACCAGCAAGCGACTCGCGGAACGCGCCGCAGCGGGGTACTGGGCGATTAGCTCGGGCGGTAGATGGAAGTTGAATTCGGAAAGCTGCATGGGACGAAACGAGGCGAGGGCCGCGATTCTATTGAAAATGGGCCGGTTTTCGAGTATGATGGCGGGCTTTTCTCAGTATCCGTCCACGCGGTATCCGTTTAATTTCACGCATTCAAGTCGCAGCCGTCGGCAACCATTTATTGCTGCTCCGCCTGCGCGTAACCCAAAAGGCTCCACATGAAACAAGGCATTCACCCCGAATATCGCGCAGTTGTGTTTGAAGATGCCAGCGCAGAGTTCCGCTTCATCACCCGTTCTTGTGTGAACACCAAGGACAAGACCAAGTGGACCGATGGCAAAGAGTATCCGTTTGTGCGAATCGAGATTTCGTCTGAATCGCACCCTTTTTACACTGGCAAGCAGAAGATTCTCGACACCGCTGGCCGGGTTGAAAAGTTTAAGCAAAAGTACGCATCGAAGAAGAAGTAAACACTGTCTTCTCGATGTCGCAAAAAGGGCAGCCAACGCTGCCCTTTTTGTTTTTTGGTTTCGCCGATTTTCAACCGGCTCCCGAAATTCGGCTCGTTAGAATCCCCCCATGTTCCGCTGGCTTCTCGCTCTCATCGCTGCCCTCGCCTTAAGCGCCTGCGCGCAAAACCCGGTCACCGGCACGCAGGACTTCGTGCTGATGAGCGAGGAGCAGGAAATCCGCATGGGGCGACAGACCGATCAAGAAGTCAAACGCGCCTACCCGGTCTATGACCATAAAACCGGCGACGAGCGCTCGCTGGAGCGCAGCTTGGCCGCCTACGTCGAAGAACTCGGCAAACGCCTCGCGGCGGTGGCCCATCGCCCGGGGTTGGAGTACCGTTTCACGGTGCTCGATTCGACCGAGATCAATGCCTTCGCCCTGCCAGGCGGCTACACCTATTTCTCGCGCGGGCTGATTGCCTATCTGAATTCAGAAGCCGAACTGGCGGCCGTGATGGGGCATGAGTTGGGCCACGTGACCGCGCGGCATTCAGTCAAACGGGCTTCGACCTCGATTGCCACCGATGTCACGCTGGCGCTAGCCTCCATCGTGTTGCGCGCCCCGCAAGGGCTGCAACAGATTGCCGGGTTGGGCGCAGGCGCATTTCTGGCGCGCTACAGCCGCGAAGACGAATTGCAGGCGGATCGCTTGGGGGCCGAGTATGTCGCCAAAATTGGCTTGAACCCCGAGGCTGCGCCGCAGGTGGTCAAGGTGCTTAAAGCGCAGGAGGGGTTCGATGCGCAGATTGCGAAGGAAGAAGGCCGCACGCCACGAGATCGTCACGGTCTATTCGCCTCGCACCCAGACAACGAGTTGCGCTTGAATGAAGTGACCGCCGAGGCGCGCCGTATCGCGCAAGCAGCCGGTGTCAAAAGCGCGTATGCCGACGATGGCGCGGGCCGCGAGCGCTTCTTGACGCACATCGAGGGCATGGTGTTTGGTGACAATACCGCGCAAGGTGTGGTGCGCAACAACGAGTTTTTTCATACCGATTTGGGGATTGCGCTCAAGTTTCCGCCGGACTGGCGGATTGTCAACCGGCCCGACCGGGTGATCGCGATTGCCCCGCAACGCGAAGTCGAAATGACCTTGCTCGCCGAGGAAAACATTAAAGGCAAAGAACCTGCGGAGATGTTGAAACGCGGCATGAATGTTGAAGGCACCATCGACCTCAACCCGATTGCGGGCATGAAAAGTGCCATTGCCACCGGCAGCTGGAGCCGCACTCGGGCTGGCATCTACATTCTGGGTGAACCCGGTCGTGAGAAGGGCTACTCGATTGCTGCGCTGGCACGCAATGCAGATTTTCTCAAGAAGCATTTGAGCGTAATTGACCAGGCGCTGAAGAGCTTTCGCGCCACCACCGAGGCCGACAAAAAGCTGGCCCAGCCGCTGCGCATCCGCATCATCACGGCGGATCCAACCACCCGTTATGCCGATCTGGCCAAGCACTCCCCGATTGGCAAGCATGCCGAGGCGCAATTGCGCCTGATGAACGCGCACTACCCGACGGGCGAGCCGGTGGCGGGGCAAAAGCTGAAGATTGTCGAGTAGCCTAAAACCCGATGCCGCCTGCCTTTCAATCCGCTCCGATCAACCCACCTCTACCAGCGCGCAAGGCTTGGTATCGCCGCAAGCTGCCGACTCCGCCGCCGCCCGGCATCGTGCTGGCGCTGGCCGCGTTCTATTTCGGCTTTGGTTTGCTGGGCCATGACCCATGGAAGCACGAAGATGCCATCGGCGTGGGGCTAGCTTGGGAAATGGCCAATGGCGGCATGGCTGACTGGCTCAACCCGCATATTGGCGGCATCTCGCTGCCTGAAGAAGGGCCGCTTTACTACTGGCTGGCAGCACTGGCGATTAAGCTCGCCGGGCTGACCGGACTGACCGGACTGACCGGACTGACCGGGCTGACCAGTGGGTGGCTGGCGGCGCACGAAGCGGCGCGCCTCCCAGCCTTGGTGTGCTGGCTGGCGACCGTGTGGCTGTTGCTGCGCATCGGCACGCCGCTCTTCGGCCCACGGCTGGCGAGCATCGGGGCGTTGATTTTTATCGGCTGCGCTGGCCTGTTTACCCGCGCCCATCAGGCCTCGGCGGAGGCCCTACTGGTGCTGGGCGTGACCCTGGTCCTTGCCGCGTTGCTCTCGAACGATACCCGAAGAATCGCCATCAGCATGCTTGTTGGCGGCATGCTGTGCATGGCGTTGGCAACCGGCGGGCACGGCTATGCGATCCCATTGTGCTTATCTGCCGTGGTCTTGGTGTTGCGCCCGGCGGCCCGCAAGCTCATGCTGGTAGCGACGGCCGTGGCGATTGCCGGGGTGTTAGGCTGGCGCGTGGCAGCAGAGTCGTTTGCGGTAGCAGGCGCGCCACTTGGCCCCGCATCGTGGGCCAGTGCCCAGTTGGCGGTGTGGAGCTGGCCTTACGGCACCCGCTTGGCCTTCATCGCGCGCAATGCAGTTTGGTTTCTGTTTCCGGCCTGGCCCTTGGTGCTGGCTTGGATTTGGCGGCAGCGCAATCAGCCACCTGTGTTTCTGACGAGCAATTCAAGCCATGACGACGATGCCGCCGAGGGCCAGCGTGCCGCCGCGCGCCGCCTGCTCTTCGCCGTTTGCCTCAGCTTGGGCGTGTCACTGCCGTTTTCCGAGCCGGGCAGTTTCACCGTTTTTCTGGCGTTGCTGCCACCCTTGGCTCTGCTGGGCGGCTTCGGTGCCTTGGCCCTGCGGCGCGGCGCGGCGCATGGGTTTGACTGGTTCGCCGCGCTCGGCGCATCGGCAATCACCACCTACTTGTGGCTCTATGGTTTTGCTGCGCAAACTGGCGTGCCAGCGCGTGCAGCCAATGCCATGCTACGCCGCGAGCCCGGCTTTGAAATCACTTTTACGCCCTGGCTGTTCGCGCTGGCGGTGCTGTGTACCCTAGCCTGGCTATGGAGTATCGCCCGGATTGACCGTGGCACGCCGCGCGCTTCGCGCCAGGGCACCACGCGCGGCATCACCCGCTGGGCCTTGGGGATCACCCTACTGTGGGTGCTAACGATGACGCTTTGGCTGCCAAATATCGAAAATGGCAAATCGTTTCGGGCGGTGAGCCGCAGTATCGGTGAGCGCTTGCCGGCCAGCACCTGCGCCGCGACCCAGGCGGGCTTGAGCGAGCGCGCTTCATTGCGCTACTTTCTTGGCGAGCGGATTGCACACCCCGACGCGAACCCGCGCTGTGAGTATCAGTTGATCTCAGTCAGCGCTGCGGATGCACACGTGCCTGGCCCCGGCTGGCTGTTGGTTTGGGATGGTTCCCGGCGTGGCGGGCGCAGCGCCCAATTCTTGCTCTACCGAAAGGTGCCATGAGTGCTTTAACCCAATCTCCCGCCTGGCTAGCTCTGAGTGAGCATGCGCAGGCGATGGCGCAAACCCGCATCGTTGATTTGAGTGCAGGCAACGCCATGCGCCCGGCTGATTTGACCCACGAGTGCAGCGCGTTGCGAATTGATTTTTCGCGTCAGCGAATCACCACTGACACACTCAAGCTACTCTGCGTGCTGGCCCGCGCACAAGGGTTTGAGGCACAACGCGAGGCGATGTGGCGCGGTGATGCAGTCAATCAGACTGAAGGACGCGCGGCGCTGCATGTCGCGCTGCGCGTAACGAACGGCGACGACCCCAGCATCGGCACGCCCGAGCAGCGCCAGCAAGCCCGCGCCCATCTGCCGCGCTTGCGTGAGATTGCCCACATCTTGCGACAAGGTGGCTGGAAAGGCGCTACTGGTAAGGCTCTTCAGGCAGTGGTACATATTGGTATCGGCGGCTCGGACCTCGGTCCACGCATGGTGGTGCGGGCGCTGGAAGGTGCTGCGACGACTTCAGCCATTCGTGAAGTGCGCTTCGTCGCCAATGTGGACCCGGCAGATTTGCACAGACAACTACGTGGCCTTACGCCAGAAACCACGCTCTTCATCATTGCCTCAAAAACCTTCACCACTACTGAAACGCTGATGAACGCGCAAGCCGCGCGGGCGTGGCTCAGAGCCGGTGGCATTGACGATGTCGCGCCGCATTTCACCGCGATTTCTAACAACGTGGCTGCGGCAGTCGCCTTCGGCATCGCATCGCAAAACGTGTTGCCGTTACCCGATTGGGTGGGCGGGCGCTACTCGCTCTGGTCGGCGATTGGCTTGCCGATTGCGATTGCCTGCGGCGTGGCCCAGTTTGAAGCCTTGCTGGCGGGCGCGCATGAAGTGGATCTGCATTTTCGCCACACGCCGCTTGAGCAAAACGCACCTGCGCTGTTAGGGCTGATCGGCGTTTGGAACGGCAATTTTCTAGGAGCGACAAGCCATGCCGTGCTGGCCTATGCCGACGCGCTTGAGCTCTTCGTCAACCATCTCCAGCAGTTGGAAATGGAGAGCAATGGCAAGCGCGTCAACCGCGCTGGAGAGGCGCTTGACTACCAAACCTGCCCGGTAATTTGGGGTGGCGTGGGCAGCAATACCCAGCACTCGTTTCACCAGCTTCTGCACCAGGGCACCGAGGCCGTGCCGGTAGACTTCATTGTGCCGCTGCGCGCGGCAGCGCACCACAATCCACTCGCGCAGCGGCAACTGGTGGCCAACGCGTTTGCACAGGCGGCAGCGCTCTGCACCGGTCGGGCGAGCGCTGACGATGCCTTGGGTGCGCATCGCGCTTACCCGGGTGATCGCCCTTCGACGACGATCAGCTGCGCGACTGTCGATGCACGCGCGCTCGGGGCCTTGATCGCGCTGTACGAGCACAAGGTCTTCACCCAGTCGGTGGTGTGGGGCATCAACCCGTTCGACCAGTTCGGCGTGGAATTGGGCAAGGTGTTGGCGCAAGAGGTCGATACAGCCCTGGCCGGAGCAAGCTCCGTGGCACTTGACCCTAGCACTGCCGCACTGATAGCGCAGTGGCAACAGGCACAACGAGCGGCCCGATGACGGCCAGTACGCCGCCCACGGGCGCGCAGACAACGCCCGACGAGCCGATCTACCGCGGCATCGTGCGGCTGGGCTGGCCAGTCTTCATCTCGCAGTTGGCGATCATGGCGAACGGCTTGATCGACACCGTGATGGCCGGGCGGCTCTCGGTACAAGACTTGGCTGCCGTGGGCTTGGGCGCCGCGATTTATATCTCGGTCTACATTTCCATCATGGGTGTGCTGGTCGCTCTGGGGCCGATTGCGGCCCATCATTTCGGCGCGGGCAAGTTCCACGAAATCGGTGAAGACGTGCGCCAGTGCTTGTGGTTGGGCATGTTGCTCGCGGGCATCCTGATCACCTTGCTGGTCTTCCCGGCGCCCTTCATTGCCTTAGCGCAACCGAGCGCTGCCACCGAAGAAAAACTCCGGCTCTACCTGCTGGCCTTGGCCTGCTCGGCCCCGGCGGCGCTGTCGTTTCGCGCCTTCACGACCTTCTCCACCTCGGTCTCACTGCCGCGCATGGTGATGGTGCTCAATCTGATTGGCTTGGCCCTCAAAGTGCCGCTCAATCTGGTCTTTATGCATGGCTATTTCGGAGCGCCGGCGCTGGGTGGTGCAGGCTGCGCAGTGGCAACCGCCGTGATCTCTTGGGCATGCGCGGCAATTGCGTGGTGGCTGGTGGCCAAGCGCCCCGAGTATCAGCGCTTTTGCGTCTTTGAGCGTTGGTCTTGGCCCGATTGGCATGCGATCCGCCAAATCGCCAAACTAGGCGTGCCGATGGGTATTTCATTCGCAGTCGATGTGACCGCTTTCACCTTTATGTCGCTCTTTATCGCGCGCCTGGGCGACCATGCCTCGGGCGCGCACCAAATTGCCGCCAACCTGGCGGCAATGGTGTTCATGCTGCCGCTGGGCATTTCGCAAGCTACGATGGTGTTGACCGGCCAGGCCTTGGGGGCCGGGGACCACCGGCGCGCTCAGGCTACCGGTTGGGCGGGCCTGCAATTTGGCATGGGTTGCGCATTGCTGGTCTCACTGCTGTTGTTCCTCGGACATGACTGGATTGCGCGGTTTTACTCGCGTGATGCCAGCGTGGTTGCGCTGGCATCGGTGCTGGTATGGTTTGTTGCGGCCTACCATCCGGTCGATGCGGCCCAGTCAATCGCCGCGCACATCCTGCGTGCCTACAAAATCACCGTGGTGCCGATGCTGGTTTACGTGATCGCGCTGTGGGGCTTTGGCCTAGGCGGTGGCTACGTGCTGGGCCTCAAGTTCGGCATGGGAACACATGGCTTCTGGGCAGCGGCGATTGTGAGTGCCGCAATTGCTGCGGTTGCGCTGATTTGGTATTTCGCGTGGGTCGCGCAACGGGTTGCTGACCCGCCGGCTGGGCAACCGGCCGCGCCCTGAGGCATTCACTTCTGCAGCGACCGATCAGCCGGTAATCCCCACTTTTGCCAGCAACACGCTGGTCTCATAGAGCGGCAAACCCATGATGCCGGAGTAGCTGCCCTCGATGCGTTCGATAAATACCGCCGCACGGCCCTGCACCCCGTAGGCCCCGGCCTTGTCCATCGGCTCGGCAGTGGCGATGTAGCGGCGAATTTCGTCGACGCTAATCGCACGAAACGTGACTGCCACCGCGCTGGAGGCGAGCACCGCGAGGCCGGCGTCTCCCGCATTGAAGGCGATGGGTT
>JANLTH010000098.1:0-17112 GCA_031362865.1 Burkholderiales bacterium
CTTTTGCCGCGCCGCCGGTTGTGAGCCATAGGGTTGTGAGCCATAGTCTGGCAGGATACCGTAGCTGGGTTGACGGGCGGGGCTCTCATATGGCTTCGTGTTGTAGTCTGGGCTGACCGTTCCAGCCCGTCCCGTGTAGGGGTTGGAGTTACCGCGAGTGCTGTAGTTGTCGAACGTGCTGTTATTTGGCGAAGTACGATAGTGCCCTTCGTGATAATTGCCGTTGCGATCTACGTATGGTTTGACGTAGGTGTCGCTGGCGGCGACAGTCCCCGCAAATGCGATGAGCAGCGATGCAATGATTCGTTTCATGGCGTTTCTCCTTTGATCAGTTCAATTGGGATCATGAGACTAAGGTCATTAAGTGGCGGCCAACAAGGTTCTTGATGCCGATTTGGATCTTTGCGTTTTGACAGACAATCGAAACGCACATGAACCATCTGGATGATACCTCAATTTGCGGTACATGAACCGTCGAATAGTTGGTGCGAAGACTCAATCATTCGGGGGTGCCAAACCTATCCCGTCATCGTCAAGACGAAGTACTCGTTGCTCTCGGTGCCGCGATCAAACGGGAAAGGCGCAGACGGAAACTTTCGCAAGAGGCACTCGCTTTGATTGCCGATGTGGATCGCAGCTATCTTGGGCGCGTAGAGCGGGGGGACAACAATGTAGCTGTGTTGGTTTTGATCCGGATCGCCGCCGCCTTAGAGTCATCGGTCGCCAGCCTTTGTACTGATGCAAAAATCTAACTACATCCAAAAGGCGGATTTTATACGTTACCGGAAATAGGGGGCAGGCTCGATATCTCTGAAGACCCGCCACCAGAGGCACTCTTCAAGATGTGACGAATCAGAAACAAGCCCAATAAGCTCACAAGTACGGCGCGCAATACGTACGAAATCTTCACCTCACCCCCCGCACCAACCGCCCCGGCATCCCCCCAGTCGCAACACCTCCCTCAAAAATCGGCACCCCACTAACAATCGTCGCCACATACCCCGTCGAAGTCTGCATCAGCCGTTTTCCATTGGCAGGCAGGTCGTAAATCATCTCCGGCATGGAAAGCCCGAGCTTGGCGTAGTCGATGATATTCACATCGGCTTTGTAGCCTTCTTTGAGCACGCCACGATCATTCAAACCGTAGAAACGCGCAGTGTCGCGGGTTTGGCGCTGCACGATGAATTCGAGCGGCAGCCTGGGGCCACGGCTGCGGTCGCGCGCCCAGTGGGTCAGCATGAAGGTGGGCAGCGAGCCGTCGCAAATTACGCTGCAATGCGCGCCGCCGTCAGAGAGTGAGAGCACGGTGGCGGGCGAGCGCATTTGCGTGGCCAGGTGGTCGATATTGCCGTAGCTGTAGTTGAAAATCGGAAAGTAGACGAAGCCCTTGCCGTCGTTGGCGAGCATGGCATCGAGCAGGATTTCGAGCGGAGCTTGTCCGGTGGCTTGCGCAATCGCAGCGATGCTTTTTTCCGGGGGCGGCTCGTAGTCCATCTCGGTCACCATCGGGAACATCTTCTGGTAAGCGCGCACCAGATAGTTGATGAATTCTCCCAAGTCGCGCGGCGGGCAGGCCAGCAGGCGCGCCCTGAACGCCGGGTCGCGCAGACGCGCGAGGCGTTCGGCGGGCGGCAGCGCGGCGACTTCGTGAAACACCGGATAGGCCACCAGCGGATGAAGTGAAGCCTGCAATGAAAACAGCAGCCCGACGGGGCGTCCGGCCATGCCGGCGGTAATGCGCAGGCCTTCGGCGTGCGCACCTTCGATCATCGTGAGGATGTCTTTCCACTGGTGCGGCTCGCGGTCGCCTTGCTGAAAATTGAACTGCACCGGGCAGCCAACTTCACGCGCCAAGTCTTTGATCCAGGCGTATTCGCTTTCGAGCTTGTCGTGGATCGAAGTCATTTGAAACACGCCGTGGCCGACATCCTTCAAGGCTTTGCCGATGCCAAATAATTCGTCGCGCGAGGCGAACGTGCCAGGCACGAGCTCGCCCGCTTTCGATTTATGGATCAACACGCGCGAGGTCGAAAAGCCCAAAGCCCCGGCTTCAAGCGCCTCCTTGGTGAGCGCGTACATTTGCGCGATCTCGTCAGGAGTGGCTTCTTCGTGCGGCTTGTCGATCGCGTGGGCACGCTCGCCCATCACGTAAGCGCGCAAGGGGCCGTGCGGCATTTGCGCGCCTACGTCGATGGCGAGCTTGGTTTTGTCGAGCGCGTCGAGATATTGCGGAAAGCTTTTCCAGTCCCAGCGGATGCCTTCGGCGAGAGCCGCACCGGGAATGTCTTCCACACCTTCCATCAGGCCGATCAGCCAGCCACGCTTTTCCGGCTTGGCCGGCGCGAAACCAACCCCACAGTTGCCGAACACAACCGAGGTCACGCCGTGCGAGGAGGAAGGACTCAGATACGGGTCCCAAGTCACTTGCCCGTCGTAGTGCGTGTGGATATCGACAAAGCCTGGCGTGACGAGCGCGCCATCCGCATTGATCTCGCGCTTGGCTGCGCCTGCTTTGCCGCCCACTTGGGCGATGCAACCGTCGGTGATCGCGAGGTCACCGGTGAATGCTGGTGCGCCAGTGCCGTCGATCAGCGTGCCGTTGCGAATCACGAGGTCGTGCATGGTGGGACTCCTTGGTGGGTGACCCTAAGGCGATTTCGCCATTAGCGTAGGCCAAGCCGCTTTGAGGTAGAAAAACATCGAATACAGCGTGAGGAAGGCCGCGCCATAGAGCAGGATGGTGCCCCAGTAGTGCGCGTCGAAGCCATGGAGTTTGTTGTGGTACAGCAGCATCGGCAAGGCCACCATTTGCGCCACTGTTTTGACCTTGCCGGCCATGTTGACCGCCACGCTCTTGGTGGCCCCCAATTGCGCCATCCATTCACGCAAGGCCGAAATCGCAATCTCGCGCCCGATGATAATGAAGGCGATCACCGCATCCACGCGTTCCATCTGCAACAGGATGGCGAGTACGGCGGCCACCATCAGCTTGTCGGCCACGGGGTCGAGAAACGCACCAAAGGCCGAGGTTTGATTGAGCTTGCGCGCCAGCCAGCCATCGACCCAATCGGTCACCGCCGCTAGTGCGCAAGTCCAAGTGGCCCAGAGGTTTTTTTCGTGGAGAGTCAGCCAGTCGCCAGGCAGGTAGTACACACCAATGACGAAGGGAATCGCTGCGATCCGCAGATAGGTGAGCAGATTGGGAATATTGAGTTTCACGCTGCCGATTGTAGCGGGCGGCGTTTGCGGTGGCGGGGTAGCCCGGAAGGAGCGCAGCTTAATCCGGGATTGACCCATCGGGCGGCTTTCCCGGAATACGCTGCGCTCCTTCCGGGCGACGGCTGTTGCTACACCGGCGGTGCGACGATTCCAGCGGCTTGGGCGATGAGAAACGCGCCACGCGCGGCACTGTCCTCAGAGGCGGCAACCGTCGGCATGGCAAAAACCGCGGCTACCTCGCCGTAACGCTCCACCAAGTGTGCCGACCCGTTCAGAATCAGGGGCTGTTTCACAGCAGCAAAGCCACCAAACTCGCGCATCGCTTCAGCAAACTCAGCACCGATCAACAGGCCCGATAGATAGGAAGAAAGAGCCTCCGGCGCAATCTGATTAAACAGCCCGGCGGTGCGCGCAGAAAAGAGATTGGCCAGCAAACCCGGTTCAGTTTGCGAGCGGCGAATGCCGTGCGCGAAAGCAGGTGCGTCGTGCAGATCGCCCTGCATCAGCCGCGCCAAAATCGTGTGCGCTCGCAAAGCCGCGAATACCTCGCCGGTCATGAAGGTGCGAAAGCGCACAATGCCGCCCCGCTCAACCACCGCCCATTTTGAGTGGCTGCCGGGCAGCACAAAAATGCCATCCTGCTGCGCACCCACAATCTGGGTCTCTTCGCCCCGCATCACGTCGTGGGTCAACTCTGTGGCGGTTACAGCGCTGTGCTTGACACCAGGCACGATCCAAATGCGCTGCCCGTCCACCTGCAGCAAATTTCGCGCCAATCCGGCCACGCTGGCGGGCGTATCGAGATATGGCGCTTCCCGCCAACCTTGCTTAGAACCGACCATGCCGGAGAGCAATACTGGGAGCGGCTCTTCACGGCTATGCCATGAAGAAGTAAGCGCAGCAAGCGTTTCCGGGAAGTTGCCTGCGGCTACTTGCATGATGCCTTGTGCGGTGGCGCGCGAATCGAGCGTAGTGCCGACCGCGTCAAGCAAATAACCACGCAGGGAGCTTGTGCCCCAATCGACCGCGATCAGGGCTGCGGCCTGCTTGGGCGGGTTAGACAAGATAAGACTGCGCCTCTTGCCAGAGTGTGGCAACCATCTGCTCAGCTGGCACGGCCCGCGCCAAGTGCGCGCCCTGCCCGGCCCAGGCCTGCATGCGCTGCACATCACCCGCTTTCGCTCCGGCCTCACGCATGGCGGTGGTCAGGCCGCGCTGCACTGGGTAAGGGGCGGGAATGGGTGCATTGGCAGCTTGAGCGGCCTTGACGTAATCAGTCGCAATTCCACGCCCGAGGCGGCCCGAGAAGGCGCGCGTGGGCGCGGTGTCTTCCGGCTCCAGCCCATCGAGGCGATTCGCCCACGCCGGGTTGGTTTTCGCTTCGGGGCAGCGCAGAAAGGCCGTGCCAATACACACTGCGCTTGCGCCCAGCGTGAGCGCCGCGGCAATGCCGCGCCCGTCGCCGATGCCGCCTGCGGCGATTAGCGGAATCTCGACATGATCAGCCAAGCGAGGCAGCAGCGCCATGAGTCCAACGGTTTGAGTTTCCGCTTCACGCGCATCGAATGCCCCGCGATGGCCACCGGCTTCCATCCCTTGTGCGATCAATGCATCGGCTCCGGCGGCTTGGGCAGCGCGCGCCTCGGCCAGGGTGGTGACGATGGCATACCAGGCGATACCGGCCGACCGTAAACGCGCGACCGTGGCCTCGGGCAGCAAGCCCATGATGGTGGAAATGACGCGCGGCTTGGCTTCGATGAAAGCATCGCACTGCGCCCCGAAATCGACCAATGCCGCATCACCCGCAGCCGCAGGTACTTCAGGCCCCCAAGTCTTGAGAAAGTCACGCACCCGTGCCTCGTGGGCCGCGTCGCGCAGCGGCGCGGGGTCAGGCACCCAAGTGTTGAGCTGAAATGCGTTCGACTGGCTGGTGGACAAGCCCGCACGCACCTCGGCTGCCCACTGCGCAATGCCCTCCGGTTTGTGCATGAGCGCCCCCATGGCCCCCATGCCGCCTGCATTTGCCACCGCAATCGAGAGCGATGCAGGGCTGGCCCCAGCCATTGGTGCCAGCAGGATAGGCAGTTTGAGATCGTAGCTGGCACAGAAATGTTCAGCACGTTGCCGTGGCGTGGCGGGGAGTGGTTTGGTGGGTTGAGCACGAGAGTTCATCGCGCTATTTTGCGCCAGGCGTGCGCGGTTTTTCAAGAGATGGCATCACGCAGGCTGCGCCCTGAGGAAGCACGGATTAAAGTGGCTGCACGCAAGCGGCACTTCGCTACGCTTTTCTCGATGCCTCTCAGGCAAATCGCTGGGTCTGTGGGAGCGGCCGATGAATCCACAAACAATGGCTGAAGAAGCGCTCTGGTAGCGCCTCTTCAGGCATTGTGGAGCAGCTTCTAACGCGCGTTGTCGAGCCGCAGCGTACCCAAACCACCCGTGCCAGCCTTCGCCCGATCCAGGCGCATCGGCACATACTCCACCTTTCCCCACGGCTCAGCAAATGCGCGATACAGCGGCGACATCGGGTGGCCAGACTGCCCGGTTTGATAAATGAAGCGAGACTTTTCCAAATCGCTCAAATCGTAGAGAAAACGCACTGAGGCGGCATGCCGCCCGGCGAAGGGTTCTGCTTCGTTGCGAATCACGTAGCGCGACACATTGACCGTAAAAGTGTCACCACCCACTGCCGTGCGGATATCGAACCATTTGTCGAGCGGCTTGACGCGTGAAAAGGGACGGTGCTCGCTCTTCGCATAGTGCGCGTGGCCCCATTGCCATTTGCTCATGTCCGGGCCATAACGCTTCTTCAGGTCGTCAATCGCCGCGTCGAGGGCGATAGCTTGAAGCTCGCCGCAGGTCTCCTTGGTTGGCGTGGTTGTAATGTCGCACCAGCGGCCTTGGCCGTTCATATCGGCGAGCGTGTTGACCATGAATTGCCCGCGATGGTCGAAGTAGGCTTTGAACAAATCCTCGCCCAATTCATCGCGATAAACCTGGCGCGACAGCTCGCGCATCCAAGCCGCCGCAATCAGCGGCTCGGCACGCTGCGCTTCCATCGTGCCGTCCCATTTTTCGATCAAGGCAAAGGCAGTTTTGGCATCAGCTCCGCGCGGCACCGTCTTCTTCAAGTGTGGCAGCAAGTCACCCATCCAGGGTGATTTCACGTCGGCGTGCATGTCGCGAAAGCTGGCCAGTGAATGCTTGTCTTTCTGCTGCATCAACTCATTGATGCGCCGCGCGCGAAATGGCGGAAACCATTCGCTGGTGAGGTAGGGCTTGTAGTCGTCTGAGACCGTTTTTTCGTTCGCAGTGATGATCGTGCCGCCGGCCGGGTTATAGCTCGAATACAGCTCCTCAAACGGGATGAAACCGGCCCAGTCGTATTTCGCGTCCCAACCGGGTGCGGGTGCCACACCCTTCAAGTCATTCTCGGGTTTGCGAATCGGCACGCGCCCGGGCAAGATCAAGCCGATATTGCCTTCCACGTCGGCGTAGACCATGTTTTGCATCGGCCCACCATAGTCGCGCACCGACTCTTTGAACTCCGCCCAGTTTTGCGCTTTGGCAAGCGATGCCAGCGCGTTGACGGTGCGGTCTTCGGGCTGAATCGCCGTCCACGCAAAGGCCAATACATAGCCACCCGGAATGATCTTGTTCGAGTGGTCAATCGCGCCCGGAAACACGCCAGTGAGCACCGGGCCGTGGCGGGTGCGGCGATTGGTGAGCGGCACATCGGGCTTGCCCTTGACCTTAATGGTTTCGGTGAGGGTCTCAAACTTGGCCCAGCCTTCAGGGGTTTGATATTGGTTCGCATCGTCAAGCTTGACGCGCTCCAAAAAGAAATCGGCAACATCCGGGTTGGTATTAGTCCAGCCCCAAGCGATGCGCTGATTGCGCCCTAACACCACGCCCGGCACGCCGGGCAGGGTGGCGCCAATGGTGTTGAGGCCCGGCGCTTCGAGTCTGGCGAAATACCAGAGAGCCGGGGCTTCGAGCGTTAAGTGTGGGTCGTTCGCCAGCAAGGGTTTACCGGTTTCGCTACGCGTGCCGTCCACCACCCAATTGTTGGAGCCCATGCCTTCCTCGGGCTTCATCGGGGCAAGTGCCAGCAACTCACCGGCTTGGGTTGCGGTGCTGGCAAGTTTGGGCCCCAAACCGCGATAAAGAGAAGCGAAATCGAGCGTATTTGGCGTCGGCACACCGGGGTATTGCCAGGTGAATTCGTTGATCTGCGCGGTGCTCATGCTGGTTTTAAGCGCCAGCTGAAAGCGTGTCAATTCGTTGGTCCAGTTGCCAGCCAAGCTCCACGCCATCATCGTGACCCACGCGACTGAATCCACCGGGGTCCACGGCTCGGGAGCCGGGGCCTGAGTGATGAGAAATTCAGGCGGCAACAAGCCTTTGCGCGATTCCAAAAAGGCATTCACACCGCGTGCGTAGGCTTCGAGCACGGCTTTGGTTTGCGGGGTGGCACGCTTGAAGATTTCTTCCGCATTGCGGCGCACGCCGAGGGTGCGCAAAAATTTATCAACATCGAGCGCTTTGTCGCCCAGAATTTCGGCGGTGCGGCCGGAGGCGACACGCCGGTTCATTTCCATCTGCCAGAGCCGGTCTTGCGCGTGGGCGAAGCCTAAGCCGAAGTAGGCATCTTGCTCAGTTTTGGCGCTGATATGCGCAATGCCATTGGCTTCGCGCATGATGTCAATCGGCCCACCCGCGCCTTTAACCGCCAGCGTGCCCGCAGTTTGCGGCAACGAGGAACGCAAAGCCCACCATCCACCCGCTGCGACGATCAGCACCAAACCGAGCACGCCGACCAGGCCACGTTTGAACCATTTCATTGCACCCTCCCCGCTTGAACGTCGCCCCCTACCTATCGGCTAAGCCGCTTTGACAGGCCGGAATTGCATCGATTTGTATTCGAGAAACTCTTCCAAGCCATACTTGCCGCCTTCACGCCCACGCCCCGATTGCTTGAAGCCGCCAAACGGTGCTGCGGCATTGAATGGCCCGCCATTCACATCCACCTGCCCTGCGCGCACTTGCCGGGCTACGCGCTGGGCGCGCTCGGGGCTGCCCCACACGGTGCCCGCCAGGCCATAAGGCGTGTCGTTGGCGATGCGCACGGCATCGGCTTCGTCGGTGTAGGTGATGATGGAGAGCACCGGCCCGAAAATCTCTTCGCGCGCAATCGTCATCTCGTTGGTCACTTTGCCAAACACAGTCGGCTTGATGAAGTAGCCTTTGGGCAGATTGTCGGGCTGCTCAGCACCACCGGTGAGCAGCTCCGCGCCTTCCGCCACACCTTTTTTGATGTAGTCACGCACACGCTGCTGCTGCAACTCAGAGATCAACGGCCCCAGTTTCGTGCCTTCCGCCATCGGGTCACCGACTGTGAAGCCGCTGGCAACTTGGGCGGCAATTTGCGCCGCTTCGGCGTAGCGCGACTCGGGCACCAACATGCGCGTGGTAGCTGCGCAGGTTTGCCCGGAATTCAAATAGCAATTGCTCACCGTGGCTTTGACCGCTTGGTTGAAATCGGCATCGTCCAAAATTACCGCAGCCGATTTGCCGCC
This sequence comes from Burkholderiales bacterium, assembly GCA_031362865.1. Taxonomy (GTDB): domain Bacteria; phylum Pseudomonadota; class Gammaproteobacteria; order Burkholderiales; family JAEUOS01; genus JANLTH01. Next base: position 8,799 of record JANLTH010000098.1, read on the forward strand.
CAACTCCAAGGCGACGCGCTTGACCGTTTGCGCGGCCAACTCAGTCACCCGCTTGCCTGCGCGGGTGGAGCCGGTGAAGCTCACCATGTCAACGTCTGGGTGCTTGGCCAAAGCCTCGCCCACTACCGGACCAATCCCGGAAACCAGGTTGAAAACCCCTTTCGGCAGGCCGACTGCGTCGATGATTTCCGCCAGCATGAAGGCATTGAGCGGGGCCACTTCCGAGGGCTTGACCACGACCGTGCAGCCCGCCGCCAGCGCAGCGCCCACTTTGAGCGCGATCTGGTGCAAGGGGTAATTCCATGGCGTGATGCAAGCCACCACGCCGACCGGCTCACGCACGATCAACGAGTTACCCACGGTTTCTTCAAACTGAAATTCGGCAGCCATCTTGGCGTAAGTGCCAAACGTGCCCAGGGGCAAGCCCACCATCAAAAACTGCGCCAGCTTGATCGGCACGCCGACTTCGCCCGTGATGACGGCGGCGATTTCGCCCATGCGCGCTTTGATGCCCTCTTGAATCTTGGCCAGGTAAGCACCACGCTCGACGGCGGGCGTTTGCGACCAGGCAGCAAAGGCAGCGCGCGCCGCACTCACCGCGGCATTGGCATCCACTTCAGTGCCCGCGGGGATGCGGCCCATCACTTCTTCTGTCGTGGCGTTAATCACGTCAATGGTTTGCTTAGCCGAGGAGGCTACCCAACTGCCGTTGATGTAGAGCTTGTCGAAATTTTTCATGGTTCTCGGGAGATGAAGGAATAGAAGCGCAACTCAAGATTGTAGCGGCGGATGGGCGCACTGCGTCAAATGCAAACAATGGCTCGCCGAAGCTTCAACCGACCGAAGCCAACTCCCGTTTCACACCAGCCGCAATACTTTTCTATAATATAGTTATGAATGCATTAACAGTTAACGGCATTTACACCTAATGGGGCAAGGCACGCCCCGGTTTGGAAGTTGCCCACGCGTATCATCTGCATGGCGCAAGCCTGCGGACTGCTACTGATCCGCCCCGTTTGAGCCGAACACAGGTTGAACATTCGATTGGAGGCCGTTCCATGCAAACGCACACGATTGATGAAATCACCCAAGTACCAGCCCAGTTGGAGCGTGACACCGCACGCGGCGAACCCGTGATCGTCACGCGCGCAGGGGAGCCGCTATACATGACCGTACCCTTGGGCAAAGGGCTAGACCCAAAAGCGGTGCGTCTCGAACTTGCGGTCAACCTCTTTGACCGGGAGCAAATCAGCTTAGGGCTGGCTGCCCGCATCGCGGGTATCCCGCTCTCAGAAATGCTCGATCTTTGTGCGCAGCGCAAGATTGCTGTAGTGCGCTATTCCGCCGAAGAACTGGACACCGAGCTGCAGTATGCCGACGGACTCGCTCTTCGCCGATAGCGGCCCGCTGATCGCGCTCGCGCGCCTGGACTTGTGCGATTTGCCGCAACGCTACTTCCGTGAAGTACGCGTACCTCAATCAGTATGAGACGAAGTGCTGTGCCAACCCAGAGGAAACGAGGGAACGACGCTCGAATCGGCCCTGCGGGCGGGCGGGCGGGCTCGCGCTCGTCGCCGAGCCGGCGCAAGTATTCCTGCCGGTTCAAGCGCATGAATTGGATGCCGGAGAAGCTGCCGCGCTGATGCTCGCGCTGGCTGAGGGTGGCACAATCTTGACCGACGAGCACAAAGCCCGTGTTGCAGCCACCAAACTGGGGATTGCGGTGCTCGGCACGCTGGGCTTGCTCAAACGCGCCCGCCAAGATGAAGTAGTGCCTGCCCTAAGGCCCATCATTACGCGACTGGTGAGAAGCGGTTATTTCATCGCACCCGAGTTGGTGGAGCAGCTAGTCGCTCAGGTCAACGAATGCCTTTGAGAGACCGATTCGCTCCCTACGTTAAAGCCGATCCCAGCACCCGCCACAACCACCCCGCAGCCTGCTCAAAATCCGCCTCCAGATTCACTCTCCAAGCAGTTGCTTGGTAGCACCTGCCAGCGCCGCCGCACCGCCACTCTTGTACACCTGATACGCCGCATCCACCCCCGCCCCGCGTGACGCGCCTGGGAAACGGTAGCCCTCGGCCCACAGCACGGTCTCCAGCGCGCCCAAAGTTTGCAGAACACAGTCTTGCCGAGCGTTGTAGCCCATCGTGCCGATGCGCCAAATCTTGCCGTGCAAGGGGCCAAAGCTGGTGCCGATTTCGATATTGAAATCGTTCAGCAGCGCGCCGCGCGCACGGTCGCCGTTCACGCCTTCGGGAATCCACACCCCGGTGACGTTGGGCATTTTGTTCGCCAGATCGCCGAATACTTTTAAACCCATGCCCTGAAGACCAGCCACCACGGCGGCGCTTGCGTCGGCGTGCCGCTTGAAAATGCTGACATGACCTTCCTGCACAAAAATTCGCGCGCACTCACGCGAACCGTACAGCATGGTGGTCGCCTCAGTGTGGTGATTGAGTGCCAAATCGCTCCAGTAGTCGATGATCATCGCCAAATCCATGTAGTTCGAGGCGATCATCCGACCCTCACCCGGCGTGTAGTTGGCTGGGCGAACGCCTTCTTCGATATGGCGGCGGCGGTAGATCACGCGCGCCATTTCATCTGACAAAGTGATCGGCGCGGCACCCGAAGGCCCGGCCAGACACTTCTGCAAACCCGCAGTGACGCAATCAACTTGCCACGCATCCACCGGCAGCGGCGTGCCTGCAATGGAGGCAGTTGCGTCGACTTGCAGCAACGCGCCATAGCGGTGGCAGATGCGCCCGATTTCGGCCAGTGGTTGCAACATCGTCGTTGAAGTGTCGCCCTGGCACATCGTCACCAATTTGGGCGAAAACGTTTTGACCTCTGCCTCCACTTGTTCGGGCGAAAACACGGTGCCCCACTCACATTCGACAACTTTAAGCAAGGCCCCGCAGCGGCGCGCGATTTCGCTCTTTAACTGGCCGAAGCGACCGAACGAAAACACCAGCACCCGGTCACCTGGTTCGATGGCCGACATCATCACCATCTCAATCGCGGATCGGGCTGTGCCGTCGAGTACCAAGGTCCAATCGTTTTTGGTCTCAAACACTTGGCGGTACAGCGCCATCGTCTCCTTCATCATTACCCGAAAAGTCGGGTCAAACTGCCCCAGCAGTTGCGCCGACATGGCGCGCAATACGCGCGGGTCGGCATTGATCGGCCCCGGGCCCATCAAGAGGCGCGGCACCGGATTCAATTCGTCCTGCACGGCAGCAGGGTTGGCAAGGGCTTTGAGGGGCGGAAGCGAAATGGAAGGCACGATAGAGTCAGGCACGCGGCAAAAGTTGGCGGGGGTTTGCGAAAAAGGCAACCAACAATTTTATGCCGCGCGCTCCTGCGCTTCATGCTCTCAAGGCGTTGAAACGACAACTGGCAGTGTTTCTTCACGCCCTAACGAATACCAATCGACCTTGCGCGTGCCTAGCATTACCGCACTCAAAATGGCGAAGAGCATCACCGCCCCCATCAAGAGCGCATGGTCTTCTGCCCGCAGAATCACGAAGAGCGTACCGTACAAGCCGGCCAACAAGGCCGTGAAAGTGAGGCCACGCCAAATGCTTTTGAGCACATAGCCGACGTAAACGCCAATCAAGAGCACGCAAGCCGAGGCCGCGCTGGTGTAAGCCCAGACGAAGGCGATGTGCTCCGCAAGCGAAGTGAGCAGCAGGTAGAACATCGCCAGCGCAACTGCCACGAGGGAATACTGAACCGGGTGAACTGCCAGGCGTTTGAAAATCTCAAAGAGCAGAAATGCGAGGAACGTGAGACCGACAAACAAGATGCCGTACTTGGCGCTTCGTTCAAGTTGCTGATGCAAATTGACCGGCTGTACAAACGAAACCCCTACCGCGTCCGGCACGCTCGCCGTGGCCTGGCGGCACTCGACACCCGGCAAACAAGCCAGGTAGTAGGCCTTCAAGTTGGTAGAAAAGAACGAGGTGCGCCATTCGGCAGAAAAACCCTCTGGCGAAATCTCGCGCTTGGTGGGCAGGGCCGAGCCGATAAAGCCTGGGTGCGGCCATGCTGACTTCATGCGCAGCATCGATTCTTTGCCGGTTGGCGCAAACCGGATATTTTCCATTCCCAAGAGCGACAACTTGAGGCTGGCGTCGATCAATTGAGCGGCGCTATCGCCCAATTCGCCCAGATCAGCTTCGATCCCGCGCCCATGGGCCGCTGGTACGAATTCAACCGGCTTACCGCCCCATTGCAGCGTGGGCTGATTGCGGATGCCGCGCGGGTCGCCCACGCCGATCAACAACCTGGCACGGCCCCATTCGAGCGTGCCTTCGCCTTTGATGGCGCGGTAGCCCTGCGGGATCACAAAGCGTGCTGTGAAATCCAACTCGTTGGAAATCAGCAAGGCCTTGTAGAGTGATTTGTACCGCTCCTCAGTGCTGGCGGTCGCGTTGATGCCCAGATGCTCGGGGAAGATGGTGACACGCCCCTCTTCAACCCGCTCGCGCTTGCGCACCACTTCCTTGTCGTCTTTGGTTTCGGCGGTGGTCTCGATCCAGCGCCGTTTGTAGGGCACAACGATCAGCGGGCCTTCAATCAACTGGGCGCGGGCCGAGCTGGCAGCAATCGAATCAATCGCCGTGTGCATCGATTGAAAGCGCTCAGCGATCAACGCCTGCACCAGCGCCAGCGGAATCAGTGCCAGCAAGGCCAGGACGGCCACCATCACAAATTTGATCAACAGGGTTTTTTGCACGTTTTCTCCTTGGAAGTGATCTTGCCAATCCACACGTTAGATCGGCAAGGCGGCGCAATCCGGGTAGAAACGTGGCGACGGGTCGTCGTGAAAGTGGCGGCAATCTGCGGCGCGCTCGATTCTTGAAAATTTGGGGCGAACTGTCTCTACCCAAGCGCACACGAACTGGGTATGCTGTTACCCATGCAAACCATCGACACCCTAACGAGCCTGCGCACCGTCGGGTACGCGCGACTGAGCTTGGCCGAAACCTGCGCACTTACACGTAGCGAGGTGAGTGACCTGCACACGCTCGACGCCTATTGGGACGACCTGCCGCCCGACCCGCACCTTAAAGACGGTGGGCGATACCGGCATCGTCGCCATGCGTCTTACGTGCAGTCGTTCCAGCCCGAGAGACTGATGCCACAAGCACCGCGCGCTCATTGGCAGCCGCTGGACTACAACGCGCTGCATGGCGGGTTCGAGCGCTGGTTTGCGTCGGTCACCCCGGCGCTCGCAGCTGACTCTGCTTGGTGCGCATTGATCGCGGGGTTCGGCCAGCTATTTGCCCGCATCCAGCCGGTGCGCGAGTGGTTCATCGAAGCGCATCCGTTCCGCATCGATACCAAAGACGGCGTTGGCCGCCCAACTCCCGAAGGCGCGCACCGCGACGGCGTCGATTTTGTGGTCGTGCTGTTGGTCAAGCGGCATCACGTCAAGGGTGGCGAAACACGGGTGTTTGATGCCAACGGGCCGCAAGGTGTCCGCTTCACGATGGAAGAACCTTGGTCGGCGCTGCTGTTGGACGATACCAAGGTGATTCATGAAACGACACCGATCCAGCCCTTGCGTGAAACGCCGGGTGGCGTGCGTGACACCTTGGTTTTGACCTACCGCGCAGGTGGATTTCAGGCCCCTGTATAAAACTTGGGATTCGAGTTTCGCTTCAAAACACTTTCAACCCCACAGCTCCCGCATCACCGCCGAAAAGTGCTCGCCGATCACGGCTTCATGCATGTGTCGCCCGCGTTCCACCAGCTTTTTCCCCGCAACATACACCTCGCGAAACGGTGGTGCATTGGTCGCAAACACGGCGGCGTCGAGCCAGTGGCTGGGCGGGATGCCCTGCATGCCAGCTGCGTTCAAGTCGAGTACCAGGGCATCGGCGCGCGCGCCTTTCGCTAAGCCCCATGCCTGAAGACCCGCGCTGCGCTTGCCTCCCGCGATAGCTTGGTTGAAGAGCCTTGCTGCGCTTGACTCTTCACCTGATGCTGGGTTGGCAGAAAGATTGCGGCTCTGTTGCTGCAAGCGCTGACCATATTCCAGCCAGCGTAGTTCTTCAGGCCAGGCGCGGCTGACTTGACTGTCTGACCCAATGCTAAGTGGCACACCGGCCGCCAGCCAGCCGGGCAAATCGGCCAGGCCATCGCCCAGATTGGCCTCGGTCGAGGGGCAGATCACCACGCCAGCGCCAGTGGCGGCCACCGCTGCAATTTCTTGCGGCTCGCTGTGCGTGGCGTGTACTAACTGCCAGCGGCTGTCGAGCAAACCTTCTCGCGCCAGCCATGCCAAGGGGCGCACGCCGGTTGCACTTAAGCACGCTTGGACTTCACTTTGCTGCTCGGCCACGTGAATGTGGATCGGCCCCGCAAAACCCTCTGCAAAATCTGCGAGCCGCTGCAATTGGTGAATCGAATCCGGCGCAGCGGCGCGCAGCGAATGGATCGCCAAGCCCGCATTCACAAGCGGCAAGCCCGCTTGCGTTACGGCGCATTGCGCGGCTATTACCTCGTTTGCCGAGAGAGCAAAGCGGCGCTGCTCGGCCAACAATTGTGGCGCGGCGAAGCCTGCACGCTCGTAGAGCACCGGTAAAACGGTCAAGCCGATTCCCGCCTCTGCCGCTGCATTGGTTAGCGCCCAACACAGTTGCAGCGGGTCGGCATAGGGCACGCCATCTGGTTGATGCTGGAGATAGTGAAACTCACACATTTGGGTGTAGCCGCCGCAGAGCGCCTCAGCGAACAACTGCGCCGCAATCGCCTGCAACTGCGCGGGCGTAATGCGCAGGGCGACTTGATACATGCGCTCGCGCCAGCTCCAAAAACTGTCTTGCGCGCTTTGTCGCCGCTCGGCCATGCCGGCAAAAGCTCGCTGGAATGCATGGCTGTGTGCGTTGACCAAGCCGGGTAACACCGGACCGGGTAACACGGTAGCGCCTGCGGGCGGCACTGAAACACCGGTGCGCACGTCGTTCCAGCAGCCCGCCGCGTCGGCTTGCAGCAGCGCACCGTCACACCAGCCGCCGCCGACCCACGCGTGCGTGGCCCAAAACATCGTGCGTGGAGCGTCAGGCATGCGGTCTCCAGGCCAGAAAAAGGTCGATCAGGTCACTCAAAAAAGGTTGGAGAGTGGCACCGCGTGCGGCATCCAGTGCAAACGGCGGGGCCTCCACCATGTAGCTACTCCAGCACATTTCCAACTGCACCGCGTGAATCGCAGCTTGCGGGTTGCCATACTGGCGCGTGATGTAACCACCCTTGAAGCGCCCATCAAGCGCATGGCTTAGGTAAGGGTGGCGGGTACACAGGTGGGCGATCTGCTCGCGCAGGCTGGGCGCACAACTCGTGCCACTCGACGTGCCAATATTGAGATCAGGCAGCTTGCCTTCAAACAGCCACGGCAGGTGCGACTTGATGCTATGCCCGTCGAACAGAATCGCGTAGCCGTGCTGCGCTTTGAGCCGCGCCAATTCGGCAGCGAGCGCTTGGTGGTAGGGTTGCCAAAAGGTGGCGCAGCGCTGCTCGATTTCAGCTGCGTCCGGAGCATTACTGGACGTACCATCGTGCAAATAAATCGGCACACCTTCAAACGAGCGGGTCGGGCACAGCTCCGTGTTGTTGCTGCCTGGATACATGGGAACAGCGCTGGCACCAAGAGTCGCCGGGCGATTCAGGTCAATCACGTAGCGCGACACCTGCGGCACCAGCAACCCTACACCACGCGCTTGGGCAAAGGCATAGAGTTGATCGAGATGCCAGTCAGTATCTTCCAGCGTGAGCGCATGCGCGGTGTAGCGCCCGCGCAAATCCGCAGGCATATGCGTACCCGTATGCGGAAGGCTAATCAAGAGTGGGCTCTCGCCGCGTGTCAAGGTGAAATACGGCGCAGCACTCATGTCAATTCCCTTGGCTGAGATTGGCCGGCGAACACCCGCGCTTTCAGTGGCCGATGCCCAAACCAGTAGCAAAGCTCACTCGGGTGCTTCAGGTTCCAAATCGCGAAATCGGCGCGTTGCCCGGCGACCAGTTGGCCACGGTCGGCCAGACCCAGCGCGAGCGCGCCGTTGACTGTCATGCCGCGCAAAGCTTCTTCAGGCGTTAAGCGGAACAGGGTGCAGGCCATGTTGAGCATGAGGAGCGGCGAAAGCGTGGGCGATGAACCCGGATTGTGATCGGTCGCCACCGCGATGCGCACACCAGCAGCACGCAAAGCGGCCACCGGCGGCAGCTTGGTTTCGCGCAAAAAATAGTAGGCCCCGGGTAGCAGCACGGCTACCGTGCCCGCCTTCGCCATGGCTGCGACCCCGGCAGC
>JANLTH010000105.1:0-12348 GCA_031362865.1 Burkholderiales bacterium
GACCCAGACACAACCTGTAGGTGCCATGCAGTGGAGCACCTGCTCGCTGGCGGGGGTGAGCGACTCCACCATCCAGCGCGTCTGGAAATCGACTGGCTTGAAACCGCACCGGACGACGCGATTCAAGGTATCGCGCGATCCCAATTCGCCGAGAAACTGAGCGACATCGTCGGCCTTTACAGGTCACCGCCATCTCGAGTGGCTCGACTTCCTGCGCCGAATCGACCGCGAGACCCCACCGCATTTGGGGCTTCACCTGATCTGCGACAACTACGCGATCCACAAGCACCCGATGGTCAAGGCGTGGATCGAGAGGCATCCTCGCCAAGGTCATCCGTGCAAACCGCGACTTAAGTTCCAAGCAGAATGAAACACTACAATAGAATATGAAAAATAGATAATTAATATCAAATTCATCAGAAAAGCATATTTCTCTGTGGATTTGTCTCAGGAGCATTGCCGATGGAACTGCGTCAGCTCGATTTGAACTTGTTGGTAGTGCTCGATGCCTTGCTCAGCGAACACAGCGTCACCCGGGCGGCACAGCGCTTGCACCTGTCGCAGCCCGCCGTATCGGGACATCTCAAGACCTTGCGCCAGGTGTTTGGCGATCCGCTGCTGGTCTCAGTGGGGCGCGGCATGGCTCCGTCGGCGCGGGCGCTTGAGCTGGCTGCGCCACTCAAGGCGGCGTTGGGCGAGTTGCAATCGGTGGTATCGGCCAAAGTGGCATTCGACCCGCCTACGGCAGAACGCACCTACCGCATCGCCGCGACTGACGCGGTGCATGCGGCAGTGAGCGTGCCGCTGGTGGCGCGCTTGCATGTGGCAGCCCCGGGCGTGCGGATCGCGCTGGTGATGCCACCCCCACCCGAGGTTGAGCATCAATTGGAAGCCGGTGAGGTGGACGTGGCTTTGGTCAACGCGCAGCGCGCGCCTGCTTCGGCGAAAACCCGCGAGCTGTTCCGCGATGAATTTGTGACCGTGGTGCGGACCGGGCATCCGTTTTTACAGCTTCCTGCAAACGCCATGCTCGACGCCTTCTGCCGTGCCGAGCATCTGCTGGTGTCACCACGTGGCGGCAGTTTTGATGGTCCGGTGGATGCGGCGCTGGCGGCGCTGGGGCGCAGGCGGCGGGTGCGCGTCAGCGTCGCGAGCTTTCTCTTGGTGGCGCAATTACTGGCCGAGAGCGACTTGGTGACCACATTGCCACTGGGCTTGGCGCGGCGCATGGGGCCGGGCTTGGCGACGCTGCCAACGCCGATTGCCTTGCACGGCTTTAGCATTGTGCTGGCTTGGCATCCGCGCACCCACCAAGACCCGGGCCTGCAATGGCTGCGCACGCAAATTTTGGAGCAAGCTGCGCGCACTTGAGCTTGGCACTGCGTGGCACGGTACGCCGCTTCGGTAAACTTCGGGTCGCCTGTTTTCCGTCATCTTCTACCAAGATCTCCATGCGCGTTATCGTCGCTCTGCTCGCCCTGTGTGCCACCGCGTTTTCGGTGTCTGCACAAGTCAATCGCCCCACACCGAATGCCGACGGCACGGTGAGCATTCCCCTAACCCAGCCGAGCGTGATTTTTCAAACCGCGCCGCCGGTATCGTCACCCAATCAGCCACTGCCTACTGTGCCGGTGACGACCATCACTCCAGGCTCGACTTCAATCACCGGGCCACTGACGATTACGTTCAGCCCGCAAGTGCCAGGCAGCACCGGCGATGCCGTGACTGAGGGCCTGTGGCGGGCCTTGCAGGAAGGCGGCTACGTGCTGCTGCTGCGCCATGGGCGCACCGATGCCACGCCCTTCGATGCGCCTGGTGGTGTGACGATTGGCGACTGCTCCACCCAGCGCATGCTTTCGCAAGCCGGGCGCGACGACGCCGTACGCTTGGCCGAGGTCTTCAAGCGGCGCGGCATTCCGGTGGACAAAGTCGTTTCCAGCGAGTTTTGCCGCGCTCAAGAAACTGGCCGCACCGGCTTGGGGTTGATCGCCAGGCGCGGTCAATCGACCTGGGATCGGCTGAACTATTTGAGCGATCCCAAGCTCTCGCCGCGCTTGCCGGAATTCACCGCCGAAGTGCGCGGTTTTGTCTCGGGTTTTGCGGGCCCGGGCAATTTGGTGCTGATTTCGCACGTGACTAATACCGACCCGATTTTGCAAGGCACGCGCGGCACAGGTTTGGCCGAAATGGAGTTTGCGATTGTGCGCCCGGTGCGCCCTGGCAAATTTGAGTATTTGGGGCGGATTCCGCTCACCGCTTGGTGAGGCAATCCGGATGCGATCAACCAACCTGATCTACTTGACGCTGCTGCTGGCACTGGCAGGCAGCGCAGGTATGCCCATGGCGGATGCACACGCTCAAGCCAGCGCGCGCGCCGCCGGGAAATCGTCAGTGGCGGCACTTTCCATCAGTGAAGCGCGCTTCGCCGCCGACTTGCGCACAGCGGCCACTCAGCCCGGTGGGGTTTTGCTCTTCGTGCCCCACCCGGAGCTGACTCCATCCTTCAGTCACCAAGCCACTCCTGGAGCGGACGACTGCGCGCATACCGCCACCTTGAGCGCTACCTCTCGTGCCCAGGCGCGCCGCTTGGGTGCCATCATCCGCAGCGCAGGGTCACGCCCGAGTCAGGTGGCGGCGGCCAGCTTGTGCAGCGCCCGCGAAACCGCGCGCCTCGCCTTTGGCGACTACGAAGAGTGGGGCGCACTCGACCAGAGTACCGGCGCGTCGGACGAGTTGCGTGGTGCGGAATTGGCGGGCTACTTACGCGCCCAAGCTGACACCGCCCAAGCCGGGCACGCGCGCAGCATCGTGGCACTGGTGGCCAGCCCGCAAAGCCTGAGTGATGCGGCTCGCAAATTCGGGGTAGAGCTGCCGCCCAACGAAGTGGTCGGCGTGGTGTCGCGAGCAGGGCGCTTGGTGGTACAGCTGCGCTGGCGCTGGAGCGAGGGTGATGGAGATGTGATTTCTCCGGTAGCCAAACCCGGAAAACGCGCACCAGTCAATCCTCTTCCGGCAAATACCGTGAAGAAGCGCGCTGGATAAGCGTTTTCAGGGCTAACCCCAGAAGACCGCCATCCAGAGGCGATCTACAGCCGCTCGTTCAACCGAAACCAGCTCACCTGCCACTCGCGCAGCAGTTGCGCCATCGGCACTGTTGAGCCGCTGAGCATGCTGCAACTGGCGGTAGCGCCGATACGCATTGCCGCAGCTCGCGGCGATCTCGGCATTGAGCAGGCCACACTGCGCGGCCCGTTGCAAGAGCGCGATATTGCCCAGATTGGCGACCAGCGCAGGTTGCTCTGCGGCGTGCGCCAGCACCAGGGTTTGCACCGCAAACTCGATGTCCACCATGCCGCCGGTGTCGTGCTTCAAGTCGAACAAGGCGGTTTTATTGGGATGTCCGTCGTGCATTTTTCGGCGCATCTCGCGCACCTCAGCACGGAGCTTGGCGCGCTCACGAGGAGCGCACAGCACGGCTTCGCGCAATTGCTCAAAGCGGGCCCCGAGCGCCGTATCTCCTGCGGCAAACCGGGCGCGGGTCAAGGCTTGGTGCTCCCACACCCAGGCGCGGGTGTGCTGGTACTCGGTGAGAGCGGCGAAGCTTGCCACCATTGGCCCGGCCACGCCGTCGGGGCGTAGCCGCGTGTCGGTCTCAAACAGCGTGCCCGCGATGGTGCGGGTTTCGAGAAAGCTGATGAGCTTTTGCGCCAGCCGCGCATACAGCAGCGGGGCTTTTTCATGTGTGTCGTGGTGTACCAACACCAAATCAAGGTCGGAGGCGTAACCGAGCTCTTTGCCGCCCCATTTGCCGTACGCGATCACCGCGACCTGTGCGGCTTCGCGATGCGCGCCGGGCAGCTCGCGCCACAGTTGAGAGAGCACGGTTGCGACCACGGCATCGGCAGCAGCCGAGAGGTGATCGGCCAAGTGTTCCACGCTTAAATTACCACTCAAGTCAGCCGCCAGCAGCCGAAACGTGAAGGCATGGTGCAACTCGCGCACCACGTTGAGCTGGCGCTCCAGGTCGCCTTGGTGGTGCAGTAGGGCTCGCGCCAGTTCGTTCGCCAAGCCGTTCACATCGGGCTGGGCGCTTAGTGAACGCGGGTCGATCAATTCGTCCAACAAAATCGGGTGCAGGGTCAGGTACTGTGCCGCCCAGCTCGACGCGCCCAGCAACTGCACCAGGCGCGCCAAGGCCTGGCGTTGATCGAGCAGCAGCGCCAGGTAGGCCGAACGTGGCGCGATGGCTTCGATGAAATCAAGGCTACGCACGGCGGCAAAATCGCGCTCAGGCCCGCACTGCGCGGCAGCCAGTAGCAGTCGCGGCAGCAGCGCTTCAGCGCGTCGCTGCGTGGCTTCGGCCAAACTACGAAAACGCGCACCAGCGGTAAATGCTTCGTAGCGACGCTGAATGTCGGCCGGGGCGGTGAAGGCGCTGTAAAGGTCGGGCGTGGTGCTTTCCGCTTCGCTCGCGCCGGTGCTGGTCGCCTTGAAGTCGTCGCGGTCATTGAATACCGCTTCAAAATGCCGCGTAACGGCGCTGCGGTGCAGGTTTAGCTGGGCCAGCAGCGCCGGGTAATCTGCGCCACCCATCGCGGCGGCAACCCGCGCTTGCGACTCTGCACTCGCAGGGAGCGTATGGGTTTGCTGGTCGTCGAGATATTGCAGCCGGTGTTCCAGGTGGCGCAGAAAAACATAAGCTTGGGTGAGGTCGCCAACGGCGGGCGCATCGAGCTGGCTACGCTCACCCAAGAGTTGCAGCACCGTGAGCGTGGGCATGACTTGCAGAGCCGTGTCGCGCCCGCCGCGAATCAGTTGAAACGCCTGGGCGATGAATTCAATCTCGCGAATCCCACCTGGCCCCAGCTTGATGTGGTCGGCCAGGTCGCGCCGCGCGACTTCTTTGCGGATTATGGCATGCAGCCCGCGCAGCGCATCGACCGCGCCATAGTCGAGATAGCGGCGAAATACGAAGGGCCGCACGACTGCGGCCAAGGCATCGGGCTGATCGCCAGTGAGGGTCCGGCCCTTGATCCACGCATAGCGTTCCCATTCGCGGCCCTGGGTGACCAAATATTCTTCGAGCATCGCAAAACTTGCCACCAGCGGCCCTGAGTCACCGTTCGGTCGCAGGCGCATGTCCACCCGAAACACGTAGCCGTCGCCGGTCACGTCCGAAATCAGTCGGATCAATGCCTTGCCCTGGCGCGTAAACCAGTCGTGTGCGGAAATCCGACGCAGGCTGTGGTCCGGTCCACCGTCGGTTTCGCCGTCTTCGGGGTAAATGAAAATCAGATCGATGTCAGACGAGACATTGAGCTCGCGCCCGCCCAGCTTGCCCATGCCAACGACGTGCAGCGCCAACTGTGCGCCGTTGGCATCGCGGGGCAGGCCAAATGTTTCCGCCAGATCGCGGGCCGACTGGGCGAGTGCCGCGTCGAGCGCCACCTCAGCCAAGTCGCTCATTGCATAGGTAACTTGCCAGAGGGCGGCCTGGTCGCGCCTGCCCGCGAGGTCCGCATGCATCACGGCTACGAATACTTCACGGCGCAAGCGGCGTAGCGCGCACCCGAGTGACTCCGCCGACCGCCCGGCTACGGGGTCGAGCGCCTCCAAGCGAGCCGCGAGCCGCGAAGGCGTGATCGCCTGGGCCAACCAGATCGCGATTTGCGCCGGCAAACCGGGGTCGGCATGGCGCGCGCGCGTCGCATAGTGACTGAACTCAAATGCATCCATAGGGTCGCAACAGGGGGTATCTCTATAAATCCATTTTCCGGGCGAATTTGCGCTCTGTGGTACTCGCTGTGCCACTCGCACAGTTCCGTTCCGCGAACGCAACTTCACGCCGGAAAAGTGAATTTCTAGTGTTACCCACAGGGCTAGATTCGCGGCTTCACGGGCATAATCCTTCTTTTACTCCAGAAACAACGCGTTTCGCTGACCAGTTGACCACACCAACAGGGGCGCAAGCCCCGCCTCCTTCCCGATGGTCGCGCTTTGGACGGCTCCGCACAGCGAGTCGGGCAGTCTTGCAAACCGTACGCGGCTGTAGCCACGCCCTGGAGTTTTTGCTCTGGAGCGCATTTTTTCTGTTCGCGCTCACGATTCTGGGGTTGCGCTATGTCGTCCTGCCGCAGATCGAAAACTATCGGCCTGATCTCGAAGCGGCGCTTTCCAAAGCGTCCGGCGTGCCGGTTAGTATCGGCAGGATCAAGGCAGGCTGGGAAGGTCTGAACCCTGACCTTGACCTACACGATGTGGTCATCAAAGACCAAGCCGGGCGCACTGCGCTGAAGCTTCCGTTTGTCTCGGTGACGCTCTCATGGAAATCGCTGGGAGCCTTTGGCCTGCGGCTTTCGCAGCTCGAAATCGTCGATGCGGACTTGGCTGTACGGCGCGACCGCCAAGGGCGTATCGCGATTGCGGGACTGAGTGTTGCTTCCGGGCCGGGCGACGGCAAGGGGCTCGATTGGCTCTTGCAGCAGCGCGAAATCGTGGTGCGCAACGCTAGCGTTCGCTGGATCGACGAAGCTCGCGGCGCGCCGGAGTTAGCGCTGACCAAAGTGAGTTTTTTGCTCGAAAACGGGCGCAAACAGCGCCGCATTGGCCTGAAAGCTGTGCCGCCTGCGGCGCTGGCTTCCGCGCTGGAGCTGCGCGCGGAGTTGTACGGGGCCAGCGCTGACGATCTCAAGGCCTGGGCCGGGAATATCTATGCCGCGTTGGACTACGCCGATGTCGCCGCCTGGCGGCCCTGGGTTGATGTGCCGGCCGATGTCCAACGCGGCACCGGCGGGGTGCGCGCCTGGCTCAATTTCAAGCAAGGGCAGGTGGAGGAATTTACCGCCGACGTGGCGCTCGCCAATGTGGTGGCGACCCTGCGGCGCGATTTGACCCCGTTGGCCTTGAAATCGTTTTCCGGCCGGGTGGGCGCGCGTGAAATCAAGAAGGAACAGGGCTGGAAAAACCTGATTCCGACTGAGTCGCTGCGCGAGTTGATCGGCATGCCGCTGGAAATTGGTGGTTTCGAGGTGACTGGTCGTAAGGTCGCGCTGGAGACCAACCAAGGGATCAAGTTGCCCCCGGTCGATTTTCTGGTGCGCAACACCGCAGCGACCGAAAAAGACCCGATCAAAGGCGAGATCAAAGTGAACGCGCTTGATTTTGCGGTGCTGGCGGAACTAGCCTCGCATCTGCCGCTGGACCCGGCGATCTTGAAAGGCCTGAACGATTACAAGCCGCGCGGCCAAGTGTTTGACCTGCAATTCGCGTGGGACGGCGATTTGCGCGCGCCCCAGACTTATGGCGGCAAAGTGCGCTTTTCTGAGCTGTCACTCGCCTCATTCGCCAAGTTTCCCGGTTTTCACCGGCTCTCTGGCGTTCTCGAAGCCACCAAAGAGCGTGGCCACCTTTACTTAAATTCGCGCAATGCGGCGCTGGAATTTCCGGCCATCTTTGAAAACCCGCTGGTGGAGTTGGACGAATTCTCCGGGCAGTTTGCGTGGAGCTTTCCGAAAAATGCGCTCGAAGTCAAATTTGACCAAGTCAGCTATGCCAACCAGCATGCCGCCGGTACGGCGTTTGGCTTATTTCGCGGCGAAGCGACCCAAGAGCCGCGTGCCGACGGGCGCACGCGCGGCTATCTCGATGTCACCGCCAAATTGTCGCGCGGCGATGGCAAACACGCCTGGCGCTACCTGCCGCTACCGATCCCCAAGGGCGTGCGCGACTATGTGCAAAACGGGATTCAGGCGGCTACCGCCGACGATTTGACCGGCCGCGTGAAGGGCAATATCGCCGATTTCCCCTATCTCGACGGCAAGACGGGCTTCTTCCGGATCGAGGGGCGAGTGACCAACGCGGAATATCTGTTTGCCGAAGGCTGGCCCAAGCTGTCGAATCTCGAAGCCGACTTGTTGTTCGAGCGCGACTCGATGGAGATCGTTGCCAGGAGCGCTTCTTCAATGGGTGCCAAAGTATCGCAGACGACCATCCGGATTCCCGGCTTTGCCAAAAAGCCTGCCATGCTGGAGGTCGCCGGGACGGCCGAAGGCGCAACCACTGATTTCCTCAAGTACATCGATGCGAGCCCGGTGGATGCGATGATTGGCCGCGTGACTGAGCCGTTCAAGGCGCAAGGCGCAGGCAAACTGGCCTTGAAGCTCAGTATGCCGCTGGGCGTGTGGGACCGCACCAAGGTCACCGGTTCGTACCAGTTCGTCAACAATACGGTGGTGTTGAGCGACGATCTGCCAACCCTCGGGCAAGTCAATGGCAAGCTTGAATTCACAGAGAGCAGCCTGCGCTTGAACGCAGTATCGGGCATCGCCGTCGGCGGAGGGTTCACCTTAAACGGGGCTACCACCGGGTCGCCGCAGCGTGACGACCTGGCACTAAACGTGATGGCCCAAGGCAGCGCCACCCCGCAGGGACTGGCCACGTGGTTGCAGCATCCGGCGTTTGCGGCAATGGGTGGGCAGGCATCCTGGGATGGCACGATCAACCTGCGGCGCGGGGCGCAGCAAGTGGTGTTGGAATCGTCGCTCGTGGGCCTGACTTCAGCCCTGCCGGCCCCATTCGCCAAAACCGCCGAAGAAGGCTTGCCGTTCCGCTTCACCAAAAACAGCGTGCCAGGTAAAGCTGATGAGGATGAGATCACCGTTGCCCTCGCTGGGGGCGGGCTGCGCCAAATGCAGGGCCGCTTTGAGCGCAAGTTCAATCCGGCCGCCAAGGCGATGTTGATTGCTCGTGGTGGTTTGGGCGTGAACGCCGAGCTGCCGCGCGCTGAAGCCAACGGCATCGCTTTGGTTATCAATTTGCCGCAATTGGATTTGGAGCGCTGGCAGGCGCATCTGGATGGGCCAGTGGCCGCTACTGCGGCTTCCAGCTCTTCGAGCTCAGCTGTGCTACCTGCGGCGCAGCTGATTGGGGCGGCCGGTACCGCCTCCGCATTTCCCGTCAGTTCGGTGCTAGTGAATACGCCGGATCTGATTGCGTTTGGCCGCTCGCTGCATGACGCGCGGGTGACCGCCACGTTTGACGGTCGCGACTGGAAGGCCAAAGTGGTCTCGCGCGAGGCCGAGGGTGATTTGAACTGGCGAGGCGCGCAAACCGCAGGGCAGGGCGGTGCGGGCCGCTTGCGTGCCGACTTGAGCCGCCTTAAGCTCACCGTAGCCCCCGGCACTGACAGTCGCCAAACTGAGCAGCAACTCGAGGCCGCGGCCGAGAAAGTGGTGGGCGGCCTGGAGCGTTTGCCGGCCATCGACCTCAAGGTGGAGGATTTCGAGATCAATGCCAAAAAACTGGGCAAGCTCGATTTGGTGGCATCGAATACGGCTGGCGAGTGGCGGATTCACCGGCTCAATTTGACCAACGCTGACGCAACGCTAGCTGGCTCCGGCGCATGGCGCGCGCGCGCGGCGCTGGCGCCAGGTTCGGGTGCGCCACGGGCGACGCTCAAGCGGCGCGTCGATCTGGATTTCACGCTCGAAGTCAAGGACTCGGGCCTCTTGCTCGACCGACTCGGCTACCCGAAAACCCTGCAACGCGGCACGGCGCGCCTCGAAGGCAGCATCGCGTGGGACGGCGTGCCGGTGGCGATTGACTACACCTCGCTTTCCGGCGACATCAAGCTCAAAGCCGACAACGGGCAATTTCTCAAAGCTGACCCCGGGATTGCCAAACTGATCGGCATCATGTCGCTGCAAGCGCTGCCCAGGCGCATTACGTTTGATTTTCGCGATGTCTTCAGCGACGGCTTTGCCTACGACAATATCGTAGCGACTGCCAAGGTCAATCGCGGCGTGATGGCGCTCACCGACTTCAAGATGAAGGGCGTTTCGGCAGCCGTGCTGATGACCGGCGAGATTGATCTGGGGCGCGAAGCGCAGAATCTGCGAGTGTTGGTGATCCCTGATTTAGGTGGCGGGGTCGGTTCCATTATTACGGCAGCGCTCGGCAATCCGCTGTTGGGTTTGATCACCTTTTTGGCCCAGCAGGCGTTGAAAGATCCGCTGGGCAAGGCCCTGTCGTTTGAGTACGCAGTCACTGGCGCTTGGGGTGACCCGAAGATTGAACGCCAGCCGCGCGCGGTAGCGCAGGCCCCAACCACCAATGCGGAGCCAGGTGGGCCCGCATCCGGGGCAAACCCGCAGATCACGCAGTAGCGGCCAAGTCGTTTTGCCAGCCGCTGCGCTGGCCGCAATTTGCCAAATCGGAACATCGCTGACGGAGGCTTGCCCATCGGGTTTCGGGTCGCTTGCTTGACAAGTCACTTAATAGTGACTAATATGTCTCTTGTTGGTGACTTAATCAGATCGCCAATCATGTGAAAACTTCAAACTACTGATTCATATGGAGATTGTCATGCAACGTCGTCAATTTATTCAACTGGCCGGTGGTGGAGTCGTGCTTGCTGCAGGCGGTAACTTCCTCACTGATCTTGGCACCGCCTCGGCGCAGTCAGCGAGCGGTTTGGAAGGCAATCCCTTTCCTGCCGTCGCGGTTCAACCGTGGATTGATGCAGCCTCGCATGCGGACGTGCGCCGCTTTGCCTTGGCGCACGCGCTGTTGGCCCCAAACGCGCACAATCGGCAACCTTGGCTGGCCGATTTGCGCGAGCGCGATGTAATCACTTTGAGAGTCGATCCAACGCGCGTTTTGCCAGAAACCGACCCGTTCAATCGCCAGATTGTGATCTCGGTAGGGGCGTTCCTTGAGCTATTGGTGATTGCGCTGGCAGAAAAAGGCGTTGCTGCCGATGTCAAACTCTTTCCCGAAGGCGAGTACGGCCAAACCATCGGCCCGGCTGAGGCCAGGCCATTGGCGCGGGTGGTTCTGAAACCCGCCCTCAATCCCGCGCTCAATCCCGGCGCAGCCCGGGACCCGCTGTTCGCGCAAATCACCCGTCGCCACACCAACAAAAAAACCTTCGACCTGGCCCGCCCGATCGCGGCGGCAACCAACGCGGCTCTGGCGCAAAGCCTGCGCGAGCCAAGCGTTCGTTTCGCGGCGGCGCTGGACAGCGCCGAGGTTGCGGTGTTACGTGCGCTCGCCACCGAGGCGCTACGAATCGAAATGGCAACCGCCCGCACCTCTCTGGAAAGCGTCAAGCTATTGCGGATTGGTGCCAAACAGATTGCCGAGCACCGCGATGGCATTTCGATGACCGCCCTGCCGATGCGCCTGTTGGATACGCTGGGAATGGTGTCGCGCACCGAAGCGCCCAAGCCGGGCACGTACGGTTTCGACTCGACGCTGGAACGGTTTTCACTGCAACCGCAGACGGCAATGGGCTTTGTCTGGCTCAGCACGCCAGGCAACACCCGCAGTCAGCAAGTCGCCGCCGGGCGCGCCTACGTGCGCTTACAACTTGAAGCCACGCGCTTAGGGCTTGGCATGCACCCGCTCTCGCAGGCTTTGCAGGAGTTTCCGGAAATGGCCAAGCTCTATGATGAGCTGCACCGTCGCTTGACCAAGCCGGGCGAAACCGTGCAGATGTTTTGCCGCATTGGCTATGCCCCGGCCAGCGAGAAAATTCCGGCAACTCCGCGCCGGGATTTGCCATCGATTGTTCGGGTATAGCGGTTCGAGTTGGCGGGGGGGTGAAATAATCGACTCATGATGCCACCTGCCGTACCAGGCCCCGCCCTCGACCCTGGCTCCGCTCCCCGACCGCGTAACCGCACCGCCACCGAAGCCGCCTTGATTGCCGCAGTCGCCCAAGTGCTTGCCCGTGAGGGCTTTGGCAAACTTGGGGTCAACGCAGTGGCCAAGGCGGCCGGGGTGGATAAGGTGTTGATTTACCGTTATTTCGACGGCCTGCCAGGCTTGATGAAGGCTTACGCCGAGAGCGGTGCGTTTTGGCCCACCGTCGAAGAGATCATGGGCTCGGATTTGCCTGCGCTGCTGAAGCGCCCGGCGCACGAGCGCTACGCGGCATTTTTGTGCCGCTTTGCCGATGCACTACGTGCCCGCCCCCTGACAATTGAAATCTTGGCGCTCGAAACGGTCGAGCGCAATCAGTTAACGGTGGTGCTCGAAACCGTGCGTGAAGAGTGGGGCGGCGAGGTTGCGCGCACCCTCGGGGCTGCAGAATTGGGTGATGCGCGCACGGTCAACACGGTGAGCATCTTGCTGATTGCGGCGATTCAATACCTGATGGTGCGGGCGCGGAAGATTCGCATCTTCGGCGGCATCGACCTGCAAACCGATGCCGGTTGGGAGGAGCTCAAGCGGGGTTTGGTGGTGATCGCGGTGGCGTTGTTCGCGCAGGCATGATTATTCCATTTCTAAATCATTACGAGATTAGGCGCACCGACGACGACAGTGCTGCTAGCACGGCTAGGAAGG
>JANLTH010000107.1:0-82642 GCA_031362865.1 Burkholderiales bacterium
CTGATCTTCCGGCCCAAGGGTCTTCTCGGTACGAGGGCCGACTGATGAACGCAATGACCTACTCGCCACCCAATCTGGGCCGCTGGATCATCTGGGGCGCAACCGGGCTTTTGATGCTAATCCTGCCACTGTTTTTTACCAAAGGTTTCTCGATCACTTTGCTCTCGCAAATGGGCATCGGGATCATTTTTGCGCTCTCGTACAACATGCTGCTCGGGCAGGCAGGCATGCTCTCCTTCGGGCATGCGGTGTATTCCGGCCTGGGAGCGTATTTCGCAATTCACGCACTGGCGGTAATGGGCAAGGGTGGTTGGCCCATCGCGGTGACGTGGCTGCCCTTGATTGGTGGGCTGGCGGGCGCGTTTTTTGGTTGTCTCTTCGGCTACGTCTCGACCAAGCGCGCGGGTACTACCTTCGCGATGATCTCGATGGGTTTGGGCGAATTGGTGTTCAACTGCTCACTCATGTTCCCCGGCTTTTTTGGCGGCGAAGGCGGCATCAACGCCAATCGCGTGGTCGGTACGCCGTTTCTCGGCATCGACTACAAATCGGGTACGCAGGTCTACTACCTTGTAGCGGTCTGGACCTTCGTGTGTATGGCGGCGATGTACGCGTTCACCCACACGCCGCTGGGCCGAATGTCCAACGCGGTGCGCGACAACCCAGAGCGCGCCGAGTTTGTCGGTTACGACACGCAAAAGGTGCGCTGGATCGTGATGATCGTGGCCTCTTTCTTCGCCGGGGTCGCAGGCGGCTTGTCGGCGGTGATGTTCGAAATTGTGACGGCTGAAAATGTCTCGGCGGTGCGCTCGGGCGGCGTGTTGCTGGCGACCTTTATCGGCGGGGTCACCTTCTTTTTCGGGCCGATTCTGGGGGCCTGCCTGTTTGCTTTTTTTGTGATTGCCCTCTCTGAATTTACCAAAGCCTGGCTGCTCTATCTTGGATTCTTCTTCGTCATTATGGTGATGGTGGCCCCCGGCGGTTTGGCCAGCCTCATCATGATGCAAATTCCGGTGGCGCGGGTGGGCCGCTTGAAGGAAATGATGCTGCCCTATGCCAAGTGCCTGGGGGCGATGCTGCTCATGCTGGCAGGCGCGATTGTTTTGATCGAAACCGGCTATTACGCTTCGCTGGAATTGGTGAACGGGCCGACCACCAAGCTATGGGGAATTACTTATGACGTGACCGGTGCCGCGCCCTGGCTGATTGGCATCGGGCTTCTGGCGGGAGGTACTTGGGTGTTTCGTTTGGTGGGTGCGCAACTGAGTGCTAAATGGAGTGCGGTGCAAGACGAGATCGCGCGCCGTGCGGGGTTGACAGCATGACCGCGCTTCTCAAACCAGCGATTGAATTGAAGGGGCTGGAAAAAGCTTTCGGCAAGACTGAAATCATCCGTGGTGTCAGTCTCGCCATTCACAAAGGGGAGCGTCATGCCATCATCGGCCCCAATGGTGCGGGCAAGTCAACGTTATTTCACCTGATCTCAGGCCGCATCCCGGTTACACGCGGCAGTGTAGAGCTGCATGGCACGGACATCACGGGTTTAAAGCCTTTCGAGATCAACCGCAAGGGCTTGTCGCGCAGCTTTCAGGTCACCAACATTTTTCATAACTTGAGCGTTTTTGAGAATTTGCGTTGCGCCGTGTTATGGAGTTTGGGTTACAAATACTCGTTTTGGCAAAATCTGAATAAACTCAAAGACGCGCGCGAACGCGCCGATCAGGTGCTCGAATTGATTGGTATGACCAAGCGGCGGGCGGTGCTGGCAACCTTGCTCACTTATGCTGAGCAGCGCGCGCTCGAAATCGGCATCACAATAGCGGGCGGGGCTGATGTCATCATGCTCGATGAACCTACGGCAGGTATGAGCCGTTCGGAGTCGGACCACGCCGTGGCGCTGATTCAAAAAGTGACCGAGGGCAAAACCTTGGTGATGGTGGAGCACGACATGAGCGTTGTTTTCGGTTTGGCGGACCGGATTTCGGTGCTGGTGTATGGGCAGGTGATTGCGACCGATAAACCGGCCAATATTCGCGCCAGTGCCGCCGTGCAAGAAGCGTATCTGGGCACTGCGCATAGCGCCGATGATGCCCAGGGGAGTCACTAAACATGCTCGAAGTCAAGCAACTGCATGCCTACTACGGCAAAAGCCACATCCTGCATGGCGTGTCGCTCAATATCGCCAAAGGCGAAATCGTCAGTATCCTTGGGCGCAACGGGGTAGGGCGTTCGACCACCATCAAGGCCATTATGGGGATGGTGGATACCAAAGGCTCGATCACCTTTAACGGTACGGAGCTGGTGGGCAAAAAGACCTTTGAAATTGCTCACTTAGGCTTGGGTTATGTGCCGGAGAATCGCGACATTTTCCCCACGCTCACCGTCGAACAAAACCTGATTTTGGGCCAAAAGGGCAACCAAGAAGGCCGTTGGAAGCTTGGAGATATGTACAAGCTCTTTCCGCGTCTGAAGGAACGCCAGCATACGGCGGCGGGCGTGATGTCAGGCGGTGAACAGCAGATGCTCACCTTGTGCCGCACCTTGATGGGCGACCCCGAGCTGATCATGATCGACGAGCCAACCGAAGGCCTGGCCCCGAAGATTGTCGAGCTGGTTGCCGACTATCTGAAGGAACTGAAAAATCGGGGTGTCTCCGTATTGCTGGTGGAGCAGAAGCTGGCGATTGCCCTGGACATTTCCAACCGCCTTTATGTGATGGGCCACGGCGAAGTGGTGTTTGAAGGAACGCCGTCGGACCTTAAGGCTAATGAAGCTGTGCGTAAGGAATGGCTCGAAGTGTAGTTGTATGTGAGACGTGAGGTAGCCCCGCGCGCCGAGCCCAGCCTCACGCCTCACCTTTCACTCCTGACCGTAATGAATGATCGTCTGATTAACGCAGAGAAAGAACCCAATGAACGCATTTACCCAAAACGGCAAAGTCGCCGTGATTACCATGAACAACCCGCCGATGAACACCATGTCGGCGGCCAATCGCAAAGCTGTGATGGAGGGCTTGACGGCTGCCAACGCGGACCCCGGCATTGAAGCCATTGTTGTCATTGGGAACGGCAAAGTGTTTTCGTCCGGTGCGGAAATTCGCGAATTCAATACGCCTGCGGCGTTTGCAGAACCCGGTTTGGGCCAGGTGATTGACGCGATGGAAAACTCTCCAAAGCCAATCATTGCTGCCATCCACGGCGTCGCGATGGGTGGCGGCTTGGAGTTGGCGCTCGGCGCACATTACCGAGTGGCTGTGCCCAAAGCGCAGATCGCGCTGCCTGAAGTGAAGCTGGGTCTTTTGCCGGGCGCTGGTGGCACGCAACGGCTGCCACGCTTGATCGGGGCGGAAAAGGCCTGCGAAATGATCGTTTCCGGCAATCCGGTGATGAGCGAAAAGTTTGCGGTCGGTGGCCTCTTTGACCAAATCGCTGAGGGCGACTTGCTGGCTGCGGCGGTGCAGTTCGCCCAAGGTGTGGTGGGCAAGAAACCTTACAAACGCGCGCGCGACTTGGTGGCCAGTTGCGCCAATCCTGATGAGTTTTTCGCCAACGCGAAGGCCGATGCGCAAAAGCAATTTCGCGGCTTTCCAGCACCGGCGCGCTGCGTGGCCTGTGTCGAAGCGTCAGTCACCTTGCCGTTTGCCCAAGGCATGCAGGTGGAGCGTCAGGGTTTTATGGACTTGGTGCAAACCAGCGAATCGAAGGCCATGCGTCACTATTTCTTCGGTGAGCGCGCGGTTGCGAAGATTCCTGACGTGCCCGAAGACACACCGATTCGCGCCGTAAAGAGCCTGGCCATGATTGGCGCAGGCACGATGGGCGGTGGGATTTCGATGAACTTTTTGAATGCCGGCATTCCAGTGATGATGCTGGAGATGAAGCAGGAAGCATTGGATCGCGGGATTGCGACGATTCGCAAAAACTACGAGAACACGGCCAAAAAAGGGCGCATGACGATGGAGGACGTGGAAAAGCGCATGGCGCTACTGACGCCAACGCTCGACTACGCGGCAATCGCCCAGGCCGACATGGTGATCGAAGCAGTCTTTGAAGACATGGTGGTCAAAGAAACCGTGTTTCGCAAATTGGACGAGGTGATGAAACCGGGTGCGATTCTCGCTTCCAATACCTCGACGCTGGATGTGGACAAAATTGCCTCGTTCACCAAGCGCCCGCAAGACGTGATCGGTACGCACTTCTTCTCGCCCGCCAACGTAATGCGTCTGCTCGAAGTGGTGCGCGGCAGGGCTACCGGCAAAGATGTGCTGGCTACCGTGATGAAGCTTGCCAAGACGATCAAAAAAGTGGGCGTGGTATCAGGCGTCTGCGATGGCTTTATCGGCAATCGTATGGTTGAGCAATACAGTCGCCAGGCCGGCTTTCTGATTGAAGAAGGCGCGCTGCCCTGGCAGGTAGATGGTGCGCTCGAAGCGTGGGGGATGGCGATGGGGCCGTTCCGCATGGGTGATATGGCAGGCAACGACGTGGGCTGGTACATCCGCAAGCGCCGGATTGTCGAAAAGCCCGACATGATCTATTCCAAAGTGGCCGATCGCATCTGCGAACTGGGGCGCTACGGGCAAAAGACCGGCAAGGGCTATTACCTCTACGACGACAAGCGCCGCGCGATCCCGGACCCTGAGATCGAGAAGCTGATCGTCGATTACTCAGCTGAGAAAGGCGTCACGCGCCGCAGCATCAGCGACGCTGAAATTGTCGAGCGCTGCATTTACGCGATGGTCAATGAAGCTGCCTACATCATCGAAGAAGGCATTGCGATGCGCGCAGTGGATGTGGATATGGTGTACATGACCGGTTATGGATTCCCCATGTATCGGGGCGGGCCAATGTTTTACGCCGACTCGGTGGGCTTGAAAAACGTGGTCGCGCGGATGGCCGAGTTTGCCAACAACCCGCACGGTGACGCAGCGTTTTGGAAGCCCGCTCCGCTGCTGGCGAAATTGGTGGCCGAAGGTAAAACCTTTAACTGACCGTAAGGGCCTAGCGTCGTGTTGCACACTTAATGCGACTTAAAAATGCGTCTTTTCCGCCGACCCGTCGTTGCATATGCTCGGCATAGCGGAACTATGACTGTGCTTTGCGCCTCGATTCGACGAAAAATCCATCATTTTTATAAGTCGCAACCAGCGTGCAACACTACACTGGATTAAGCGGCGATTGACCAATCGCCGTGGTTTCTTCACGACGCGGCAGAAACGACTACTGTAGCGCTGTTGCCTACTTGCCTTTCCAGAACTTCCACCACCGCTCGGTTTGGGTAGCGGTCATGTCGTTAGGTGGTATTTGCTGAGGATGCGGGCGGACCACTTGAGCAGCCACTGAACCCTGAGGTACAGTCGATGGGCCGCGAGGCTGCGGCGTAGGTGGCACGGTTGCCGCGAGGCTTGCGGGGGTTGCCAAGGGCGCGGCGGCGATTTGCGCCGCCGGCATGGCGGCTTGCACCGGGCGAGTCAGCGCATCCCTGAAGGCTTTGACGTTTTGCGGGCGTTTGCTGTCGTCTGGCGTGAGTGCCCAATCGATCGCCTGCAAAAATGGCTCGGAGTAACGGCCTTTGCCCAGAGCCGCCGCTTTGGCCATGTTGTCTTGCTTGATGCGAGCCGGCGCTTCAGACGGCTTGGAACCGCCCGAAACCACCCAGTACATCACCCCAGCGAGCGCATACAGGTCAGTCCAAGGGCCTTGCCTGCCATGCGAATGGTATTGCTCAAAAGGGGCGTAGCCGGGGGTGACGATGGTGGTCAAGCTGCGGCTCACGTTGCCAATCGCATGCCGCGCGGCACCAAAGTCGAGCAGCACCATGCTTTCGTTATCGCGCACAAAAATATTGGCAGGCTTGATGTCTCGATGCAAGAAGCCCGCTTGATGCACTACGTCCAAGCCATCGAGCATCGGCAGGAACATCTTGAGCATTTGCTGTTCGTTCGCGCCGCCTTTTTCTTCCATCCATTCGCGGAAGGTTTTGCCGTGCTCGTACTCCATCACCATGTAGGCGGTGGCGTTGGCCTGGAAAAAGCGGGTTACCCTTACCACATTGTTGTGCTTGAAGTTGGCCAGCGTGCGGCATTCGAGCAGGAATTTGTCCAGACCAGTCTTGAAGGCGAGCGCGTTGTCTGTGTCCTTCGGGCTAAGCGAGCCGTCAGGGTTGCGCATCACCATGTCGGACGGAATGTATTCTTTGAGCGCGACTTCGGTTTCCAGATTGCCATCAAGCGCGAGGTAAGTGATGCCGAAGCCGCCCACGCCAAGCACCCACTCGATGGTGTACTCGTGCAGCTCGGTACCAATGCCTAGGGCCAGGCGTGAATCGGAGCGGTTGCCTTTGGCGCGGGCCAGGGCTTGCTTGCGTAGCTCATCCATCGCCGGGCCGGTACTGGCCTGTGCTTTGGTGGCCTGGGCATCGGCGCGCGGCACCGTATTGTCTTTTTTCTCGGCTTTTACCGGCGCTGGGGGTGGGGCGACTGCTACTGCGGGAGCTGCAGCCACAGGTGTTGCCGCTGCCTGATTCGCCTCGCGCTGTTGGCGCAACAGCTCTGCCGCTTGACGCAACTGCGCCAGCGAAGGTGCCGCCGGAGGCGCTGGCGAGTCCGGCCCAGCAGGCCTGTTTGGATCGATTGGAGTGGACATGATGGTCGGTCAATCTTCCATGAGTTCGGTTGCTTTGGCAGAAAATACCTTGCCTGCGCCATTGCCTTTGAGGCCAGTAACCGCGTGGGCGCAGGAGACGATGACCTGTTTGAGTTGCTCTGCATTGCGCGCCGCGTCGACGCGCACGAGCAGGTCGTCGCCCTCTGGCCCAAAGTAGGTGTGCAAAGCACCACGCATGTATCGTCGTGCGTCTTCAAAATTCGATGGCGGTGGTGGCTTGGCACCAAAAATCTTGGCGAGCAGGCCTTTGCCCGCTGCTGGGGCGGCGACGCGGATTACCGCCACCGAAATATTGTCGCCGTCGCCGCCGGAGGATTTGGCGCGCTTGCGCGCCAAGCGGATCAAGCGCTGGCAAGCTTCGTCGGGTGTGCGGTAACTGGAGAGGTCGGTAATCTCTTTTTTGTGGAAGTAAGCCCACAGGCCGTCGGAGCAGAGCAACACATAGTCTTGCCCGGCGGGTGCCAGTGCCTCGCCATAAGGCACGGTCGGCACTTCATCGCCGCCCAAGCTGGAAAACAGACGGCTACGCTCAGGGTGCGTCGCCACCTGCGCCTCGGTAATTTGCCCTTGGGCGAGCAGCACTTCGACCAGCGAATGGTCTTCACTGCGTTCCACAAATTCACCATTGGCGACGCGGTAGATCCGGCTGTCGCCGACATGGGCCCAGTGGAAGCCGCTTTCATCAGCCAGCACCATCACCACGGTAGAGCGCGGGTCGCGGTCAAAGCCCTCACCCTTGGCTTGAATCGCCTCGTGCGCGCGTGCAATTACGGCCTTTAACCACGCTTCAGGCGCACCAGCGGCAGGGGTATAATTTTCGAAGGTTTGGCGCGCGGCATCAACGACACATTGCGCTGCAATCGCCCCCCCCGTATGGCCGCCCATGCCGTCGGCAAGCACCGCAAACACCACATCAGGAAAGCGGTCGTGCGTGAGCACGGCGACGCGGTCTTGCTGCTCTTTGCGGTCGCCGATGTGATCGGAATACGCATAGATGTAGCGGTTTTGCGGAACGGAGGGATTGGCGCGCTGCATCGGAAGGAGTTGGAGAGCTGCGTTCCCGCTGTAAGTGAAGGTGGCGTGGCCAAGCAACGATAGACGAGATACAGATTGGATGATAGCGTGTAATGACTCAATTCTGGAAGCACTCTGGCCTGCAATTGCTGGAGACCGATGCGGATGGTTGGCTGCTGCTGACAGACGACCTGCTGCGCGCCTGGCTATTTCGGCCGGAAATTCGCCCGGTTGAAGAATCTTGCGCGGCCGAGTGCGCCCTGCATGCCGCGTTGGCGGCCGACCCGCGCCGGGTGGTCACCGAGACTGAGCTGGCGGCACTGGCCGATGCCGACGTGCGCGACAACTACTGCATTTTGTTGGACTTTTTTTCGCGCTTGGTCAGCCAACCGACGCTGGAGGCCGCTTACCTCGCGATCCTGCGTGAAGCGGGTGGTGTGAAAGTCGCTCCACTATTTGTGGACCAGCTCGCGCACATCATCGTGCAGCACGTGCTGATGCGATTGCCGTCTACGCAACTCGACCCGTTTTGGTGTCGTGCGGCTGAGCTGTTTTTCCGCGAGCAGCGCGTCACCATTCAAGATCAACACATTTTGTGCGCCGATGCCGAAACGGTGGATATGCAAGGCGCGCGCGCCAAAGAGGGCACCAGCTACGGCAATTTGGGCCGCCTGCTGGTCGAGGCGCAAACCACGCTCGCGAGTGTGGAGCTGGACATTATGGCGCGCGACAACATGGCAGGCTACTGGGGGCGCGATGAGCGCCATGATTATGTGCTGGCTATCAATCACGGCAGGCCGGGGGTGGATGCGCTTGCCCGTGTGATGGAAGCCTGGGTGGGGCATTTCTACCGGACACCAGTCAAAATCACTCCGATGCGGCAGATCGAATCGGCCAGGCTCACCTGGTTTGTCGGCCTGGATCGCGAGGCCACGGCGCTGCTTAATGCTCTCTATAATGGGGAGCCGCTCAAAGCCGAAGAACAGAACCGCCTGTTGGCCTTGTTCCAGTTGGAGTTTGGCGATCAGGCGCGGGTACGGCAAGAGTTGGGTGGTCGGCCGGTTTTCATGGCGCTGGCGATGGAACAATCAGAAGGACAAAACCGCGTGCGCATGAAACCCCAGAATCTTCTGCTCAATCTACCGCTCGCGGAGTTGGTTTGACCTCATGGCGAGTGTGAAGTCCCCATCGGTGGCGACTGCCTCGAAAGCCGCTCCCAAGGCGGTTCTTGAGGCATCAACCGCAGCATCGACGGCATCGACGGCACCGGCTTACTGGGAAGAAGCGCGCGCCGCGCTGATGAAAAAGGATCGCGTGTTGCGCCGCTTGATTCCCAAGTACCCTGGCCTCACCATGACCTCGCGTGGCGACCCGTTCACAACACTCGCGCGCTCCATCGTTGGGCAGCAGATTTCGGTCAAGGCCGCGCAAAGCGTGTGGGAACGCGTCATCCTGGCCGTGCCCGATTTCACCCCCGCCAAAGCGAGTCGCGCTGGGTCCAAAAAACTCATGCCGTGTGGCCTCTCGCAGCGCAAGTGTGAATACATTCTCGACCTGGCGGAGCACTTCAGGGCAGGCAGCCTGGACCCCAAAGACTGGGATGCGATGCCCGATGAAGACTTGATTACCCTGCTGGTTGAAGTGCGCGGCATCGGCCGCTGGACCGCCGAGATGTTTTTGATGTTCAACCAGCTGCGCCCCAATGTGCTGCCGCTCGATGACGTGGGCTTGCAAAAAGCGGTGGCAGTGCACTATTTTTCCGGCGAGCCGGTGACGCGCAGCGACCTGCGCGAAGTGGCCGTTAATTGGCAGCCGTGGGCCTCGGTCGCCACTTGGTACATGTGGCGCAGTCTGGACCCGATCCCGGTGGAATACTAGTGTAGTGCTCCACATTTAATGCGACTTAAAAATGCGTCTTTTCCGCCGACTCGTCGTTGCAAATGCTCGTCATAGTGGAACTATGACGGTGCTTTGCGGCTCGATTCGACGGAAAATCCATCATTTTTACCAGTCGCAAACAGCGTGCAACACTACACTAGAGAGCTTGTGATGAACGCCAAAACGTCTTTTCTCGAATTTGAACAACCGGTCGCCGAACTTGAACGCCGGATCGATGAACTGCGTTTATTGCAGGCGGACGGCACGGTCGATGTCAACGATGAAATCGCCAAGCTCACTAAAAAAAGCGCCGCACTCACCAAAGACCTCTACGCCAAGCTCACGCCGTGGGAAATTTCCAAGGTGGCGCGCCACCCGCAGCGCCCCTACACGCTCGACTACATCGCCGCACTGTGCACTGATTTCCATGAAATGCATGGCGATCGCGCCTATGCAGACGACCCGTCCATCGTCGGCGGGCTGGCGCGTTTTGGCGGCAGGAGTGTGATGGTGATCGGCCATCAAAAAGGCCGTGATGTGAAGGACCGTGGCTTTCGCAATTTCGGCATGCCGCGCCCAGAGGGCTATCGCAAGGCGCTGCGCTTGATGCGCTTGGCCGAAAAGTTTGAAGTCCCAGTCTTGACCTTCGTCGATACGCCGGGTGCCTACCCCGGTATCGGCGCTGAAGAGCGCGGGCAGTCTGAAGCCATTGGGCGCAACCTGTATGCCATGGCTGAGCTGCGTACCCCGATCATTTCCACCATCATCGGCGAAGGCGGGTCCGGCGGTGCGCTGGCGATTGCGATGGGCGATCAGGTGCTGATGCTGCAATATGCCACCTACTCGGTGATTTCGCCCGAAGGTTGCGCCGCCATTTTGTGGAAGAGCGCCGAACGTGCGGCCGATGCCGCTGAATCACTCGGCATCACCGCCGACCGCTTGAAAAAAATCGGCCTGATCGATCAGGTGATTGCCGAGCCTGCGGGCGGGGCGCACCGCGACCCTGCTAAGTTGATGCACAGTGTGCGCGATGCCCTGGTGGCCGCGCTCGACGAGGTGGTAGGCTTGAAGATCGAGCGCCTGCTTGAGCGCCGTTTTGAGCGCTTCATGCAGTATGGAAAATTTGCCGAAGCGCAGGCCTAAGCTCGAGCCTGATTTGGAGCGGCAGCGAACGCAGCTGACTCAGTCCAACGTCGAGTCTGCGGTCGCCTCACTCCCCCGCGACCATTCAGGTCTTTTTCTGGGTTTGTCAGGCGGTATGGATTCCGTCGTGTTGATGCACGCCTGCGTGGCGGTCGATCTGCCACTCACGGCGATCCACGTTCATCACGACCTCTCGCCGCACGCTGAATCTTGGCTGAGTTTTTGCACCGACCTGTGTACGCGTCTCAAAGTGCCGTTACTGACAGAGCGGGTAACCGTGAACTGCGCGGCGCGCACCTCGCTGGAAGAGGAGGCCAGACGTGCGCGCTACGTGGCTTACGAGCAGCACGTGCCGTCAGGCGGCAATCTGTTGCTCGCGCACCATGCCGACGATCAGGCCGAGACCATTCTGCTGCAAATGCTGCGTGGTGCTGGCCCCGCCGGGTGGGGCGGGATGGCGCAGGCTATGCCATGGCGAGGTCGGCAACTGCTGCGCCCGTTTCTGGCCCTACCGCACGTCGTGCTGGCGAACTACGCACTCTCGCGCCAATTGAAATGGATCGAAGACGACAGCAATGCTGACCTGCGCTTCAAGCGCAACTATTTGCGCCACGAAGTGATGCCGCTCTTAGAGAAGGCGTTTCCCGCTGCGGCCGCCAATCTGGCCCGCGCCGCAGCTCACGCGCGGGAGGCGGCGCAATTGGCCCAAACCTTGGCGCAACTGGATTTGCAGCAGGTCGAATACGAAAACGGTTTGGAGATCCAGCACCTGCTGGCGCTAGGCGATGCGCGTGCCCGCAGCGTGCTGCGCTGTTGGCTCGCGAAATTCGGAGTTCGCGCGCCCTCGCAACGCCGCTTGGCAGAATTGATGCGCCAACTCAGTGTTTCAAATCGCGACACGCGGCTGCGCTGGGAGCATGAAGGCTTGGTGCTGCTACAGACAGGCACGTGGCTCACGGTGCTACCGTACGCTCGGCCTGGCTAAAGGCCGTCCGGCGCAGGCTGCTGGGCTGCGTGGCTGCGTGGCACAATCGCGCTGTACCCGCGCCGCCCAATTTCACCCTGCCGAGAAATGCCGATGTCTGACGCCGAATCAATCCCCCTCACAGACTCCATCGCGGGCGTTCAAGCCATGCTGGCGCGCCACGACTATGTGGCCGACCGCAATTTGGCGACCACGGTTTTTTTGGCTCTCAAGATGGGCAAGCCACTCTTTCTCGAAGGCGAAGCTGGGGTCGGCAAAACTGAAATCGCCAAAGTATTGGCTAGTGCGCTGGGCAGTGAGTTGGTGCGATTGCAATGCTACGAAGGCTTGGACATTGCGCAGGCGGCCTACGAGTGGAACGTGGCGCGGCAGTTGCTGGAAATCCGCCAGTCTGAGGCGAGGGGCGAAAAAATTGCTGAAAACTCGCTCTATAGCGAGAAATTTTTGCTCGAACGCCCTCTGCTGAAAGCCTTGAAGAGTGGCTCTGGTGGCGGTTCTTCAGGCGAAAAAAAAGTCCTTCTAATCGATGAACTGGATCGGGCGGACGAGCCATTTGAAGCTTTCCTGCTCGAAATTCTTTCTGATTTTCAAATCACCATCCCTGAGCTTGGCACAATCAAGGCCGAAGAGCCGCCAATCGTCATCATCACCTCTAACCGCACCCGTGAAATTCATGATGCCGTGAAGCGCCGCTGCCTGTATTTTTGGGTGGACTATCCGAATGCGCAGCGCGAGCTGGAGATCGTCGCGCGCAAACTGCCGGGCGTGAGTGAGCATCTCTCGCAGCAAATTGTGAGCTTCGTACAGGCCTTGCGGCGGCGTGACCTCTTCAAGCTGCCCGGCATCGCCGAGACGATTGACTGGACCCGCGCGCTGACGGCGCTCGACTGCTTGGCGCTAGACCCTGAGACGATCAACTCCACCTTGGGCACGCTGCTCAAGTATCAAGACGACATTGCCAAAGTGCAAGGCAGCGAAGCCGCAGCGATCTTGAACGAGGTCAATCGCGAGCTTGAGAGGGCGCGTGTCGGGGCAATCGGCAAGTGAAGCCACTGGTTGCAGCCGCAGAGCGAGGGTCGGCCCACGGCACGCTGGCTGACAACGTGGTCCACTTTGCGCGCGTGCTGCGCACAGCGGGCATGAACGTCGGTCCGGCGCGGGTGGTGGATGCCTTGAGCGCACTACAAGTGGCTGGCATCGAGTCGCGCGCTGATTGGAAAGCGGTGCTAGGCAGTGTGTTGGTGTCACGGCGCGAAGACCGGCTGCTCTTTGATCAAGCCTTTGAGGTTTTCTGGCGCGATCCAGCACTGCTCGAACGGATGATGCACTTGATGCTGCCCAAGATTTATGGGCGGGGTGGCGACACCGAGTTGCCCGATGCCAATCGCCGGCTCGCCGAAGCACTGCTGCCACAAAGCGGGAAGAAGAAGGCAGAAGAGCCAGCGCTTGAGGAGGTTGATGTCAAAGTCGATCTCACTTTTTCGGCCCAAGAAAAATTGCAGCGCACCGATTTTGAGCGGATGTCGCTCGCCGAATGGAACGAGGCGAAGCGCGCCATTGCGCACTTGCGGCTACCCCTGCCAGTGCTCAAGACGCGCCGCCAGTGCGCGTCTTCAGACGGTACTCAGGCGGATCTGCGCGCGACTTTGAGATTGGCGGCCCGCACCGGCGGCGAGATCACCACGCTGGTGCGACGTCGTTCACGCACTAAGCCGCCGCCCTTGGTAGTGCTGTGCGACATCTCCGGCTCGATGCATCGCTACACCCGCATGTTCCTCCATTTCGTCCACGCACTGATGAAGTCGCATGGGCACGTTGAGACTTTTTTGTTTGGCACGCGCCTAACCCAAGTCACCCGGCAATTGCGCGCGCGCGATGTCGATTTGGCAGTCGGGCGCGTGACCGAAGCCGTGGCTGACTGGGCCGGTGGCACGCGGATCGGCGTCTGCTTGGGCGAATTCAATCTCAAATGGTCGCGGCGCGTGCTGGGGCAGGGGGCCACCGTGCTCTTGGTGAGCGATGGATTGGATCGTGACGACGCAGGCGAATTGGCGCAAGCAATGGCGCTGCTCAAACGTTCCGCGCGCCAAGTGATTTGGCTCAACCCACTGCTGCGCTATGAGGGTTTTGAAGCCAAGCCTGCCGGGGTGCGAGCGATGCTGCCGCACGTCGATCTGTTTTTGCCGGTGCATAACCTTGAATCGCTCCAAGGATTTGCCCGGGCCCTGTCGACACCCAAGGGCTAAGCATATGGCCGAACTATTCACGGGTGCTTCACCTATCCTGCTGCTATGCGCATTGTTTTTCGCAGCGGCTTTGCTGTACTCCTCGGTCGGCCATGCAGGCGCATCAGGTTATATCGCCGCGATGGCCTTGCTCGGAATGGCCCCCGAAGCCATGCGGCCAACCGCCCTCACGCTCAATATCATCGTCGCCACCTTGGCCACTTGGCGCTTGTGGCGTGCGGGCTTGGTCTGCATTCCAATCCTGGTGCCGCTGGTGTTGGCTTCCATCCCCATGGCGTTTTGGGGTGGCACGATTCAATTGCCCGGGCAGATTTACCGACCGCTGGTGGGCCTGGTGCTACTGGTAGCCGCCGCCAAGTTTTTGTTGCAACCGAAGGATGAATCGCAACCAGGGAGCACGAACACCGCCGCGCCACCGCTGTGGGCCGCGCTGGTGACCGGCTGCTTGATCGGCATGCTGTCAGGCCTGACCGGAACCGGCGGCGGCATCTTTTTAAGCCCATTGCTGCTGCTATTTGGTTGGGCCAATGCGCGCAGCAGTGCCGGGTTGGCGGCGCCCTTTATTCTGCTTAACTCCATCGCCGGGCTTGCCGGGTCGTTCGCCAAATCGCATGCGCTGCCACCCGAGTTGCCGTGGTTTGCATTGGCGGTATTGGGCGGGGCGTTAATCGGCACGCACTTGTCGATCAAGTTCTTTTCACCACAGGTCTTGCAACGGGTGTTGGGCGTGGTGCTACTGATCGCGGCGGGCAAGTTTCTGCTCGGGTAGAGGGGGGTGCTGAGGGTCGAAATCCATTCCAGTTCATTCATGAAGAACCTTTACAGACAAGGTTCTTCATGGCAACAGCTCTGAAGAGACGCTCTGGATAAGCTTCTTCAGGAAGACGAGTGCAACACTACGCTAGGCCCCGCCCAATAATTGCGGCCGCGCCGCTTGCAGCGCATGCACCTGCGCAACCAATCCCGCGCGCGACAGCGCATCGAGTAGCGTGCGGTCCACCAACTCGCGTTGCGCCTTGCTGCCGCCAATGCGTACTAGCTCTTCACGGTCAGTGCCAAGCAGTTCCGCAGCCCTCACCCAATCTTGTCGCGCGTAGGCTTCGAACCCGGCTGCGAGGTGTTGCGCCACCGCGCTGGCGGGTCGTTCCAGCCCCAGTTGGGCCAGTTGGCCTGAGAGGCGTTCGAGCGCGGCGCTGTTACCGGTGTGGGCAAACGCCAGGGCTGCATGGGCATCGCCAAATGCGACACCCGCCTGCGCAAAGCGCTCGGTGGCATAGCGCGCGAGGCGCTGCCAGTCGGCAGCATCGCTCGCCTCGCCGCGCAACTTCGCGCGCCACAGCCACGAGACCCCGTCGGTCAGCACATTGAGTGGCGGCGTCGGCGGGCCGCCGCCGTGCAGGCAAGCCCCGATTTGTGTGGCGTAAAGCTGCGCCGCTGTTGCGGCGTTACCCAAACTCAATTCCCACAGCGCCAAATGCCACGACAAATGGCCGCGCAGCAGCCCGGCGGGCGCGTAGGTGGGCAGCCAAGCCCGCAGAAAGTCCGCGCCTGCTTCGGGCTGATCGAGTTCGTAGCAAACGTGCGCGCGCACATGGGCGGCGTTGGCGTTGTGTGGTGCCAACTCCAGCGCCCGCAGCACCCGGCGCTCGGCCTCGTCCAATCGGCCCACTTCGCATTCAGCGAAAGCATGCACGGCCAAAAACCAGGCATCGTCGCCAAAATGCCTAGCCATGGGTTCGAGTAACGCCAGCATTTCGGCTTCGCGCTCACGTCGCCCCGAAAAGCCGATCAACCCGAAAATGCCAGTGGCTGGTTGCAGCACCAAGGCATCGCGCGGGAACTGCGCCAGGTGGGCCTTGATCGCCACCAGCGCTTCTGCGCCGCGCCCCTCGATGACCAGCGCCAGCGCATCGACATGACTGATTTCGCGGCGGCTTGCCCCTTGCACCAACTCGCGCGCGCGCGCCGCGCCTTCCTTGGCAGCGGTCCCATGGCCGTAGGTGGCCAAACAACGCGCCCGACCAATTTCGGCCAGCGCAAAACCTTCGTCGAAGCTAAGTGCGGCTTCAAACCCGGCTAGCAAATCTGCACCGGCTGCGAGCAGATTGTCGGCGGCGCGCAGGTAAGCGTCAGCCGCTGCGGTCGAGGTGGTGGCCAGTGGCAGGTCGTAGCGGTCGGTGAGTAGCATGGGGCGGGCTCGATCGATTGGAATCAGTGCAACGCAGGGGTATACATGACATCAAACCGCGTAGCGATCTCGGCCAAACGGCGATCACGCGTCCACAGGGTTGTGTCAGGCGAAAGCAAGCTACTGGCCAGCAGGCTCAGATCAGCCAGCCCGCACCCCAAACCATAGAGCGATTCACGCTCCACAAATTCGATGACTTCATCCAAGCTGGCGACTTGGGCTTGACGCAGCAGCCGCAAGTCGCTGAGCGTTTGGGTTCGTGGGGCGGGCGGCGTGCCGCAGAAAATCTCTCCCAACACGATTGGGTGGACCAGTACCCAATCGCGTTCAATCATCCCCGCTAGTTGCGCGTTGTGCTGGCGAAAGTGGGCCACCCAAACGGAAGTGTCCACCAGCACATTCATGGGCGCGCCACGGTCTGGCGGCGCCGCGGGATGTCAGCCATTGAGGGCGTGCTTCCCCCTAACGCAGCCAGTCGTTTGCCCGCTTGCACGCGCACGAAGGTGCGCACCGCCTCGCGAAACAAATCGGATTTTTCCATCGTGGGGTCGGCCAATTCGAGCGCCTTGGCATAGAGCGCGTCATCGATGGAAATGGTGGTTCGCATAGTCAGGAAAATTCAGCTAGTTGACGAAATTGATGCCATAGTACATCGAAATTGATGCAAACCGCCACTCCCGATCCGCCGCATGAGCCGCCGAAGCTTGACTTCCAAGAAATCCAATACCCGTAAAGCCTCCAAGACCCTTATCAGATGGGGCTCTCCAACGGCATGGCCTGAAGACCCTTTCCCTGTGCAGCTCTTCAGGCTGCCTTGCGCTGCTTCTGATACAGAAACTCCAGCACCGCCGAGCGCGCATCGATGGTGGTTGTGTCGTGCGCCAGGCCTAAGCGGTCACGCGGTTTCGGTAGTTTCACGTTGATGATTTCGCCAATCGTGGCAGCCGGGCCGTTGGTCATCATCACGATGCGGTCGGACAACAGCACCGCTTCATCCACATCGTGGGTCACCATCATCACGGTGGAGCCGGTTTCGCCCACAATGCGCATCAGCTCGTCTTGCAACTGCGCGCGCGTGAGCGCATCGAGCGCACCGAAAGGCTCGTCCAACAACAGCATTTTTGGCTGCATCGCAAGTGCCCGGGCGATGCCCACGCGCTGCTTCATGCCGCCCGAAATTTCGCCCGGGCGCTTTTGCGCGGCGTGGTCGAGCCCCACCATTTTGAGGGCCGCGTGTACGCGCTCGTGCAACTGGGCTTTTTTCTCGTAAGGGCCAAAAACGCGCTCCACCGCGAGCATCACATTGTCGAAGCTGGTGAGCCACGGCAGCAGGGAGTGGTTTTGAAAGACCACGCCACGGTCTGGGCCGGGGCCACGAATTTCACGCCCCGCGCACAGCAAGCCGCCCGAGGTGGGTGTGGTGAGCCCGGCCACCAAGTTGAGCAAAGTCGATTTACCGCAGCCAGAGTGGCCGATCAAGGTGACAAATTCGCCTTGTGCGACGTTGAGTGAAATGTCACGCAGCGCCTGAAACGCACCGTTGCGGGTCGGGAAAACCATGCCGACACGGTCGATCTCGAGGTACTTGGTCAGATCTTTCGGGGGTGCTGATTTGGCGGGTTGAGCGAGTGGGACCATGACAGTGTTCCTTCAAGATTTGTATTCAAAACGGCGAGCGAGCGCGACCAAACCGAGTTCGAGCAGCAGGCCGACGATGCCGATCACGATGATGGCGATGATGATGTGCTGCACGTTGAGGTTGTTCCACTCGTCCCACACCCAAAAGCCGATACCGACCCCGCCGGTGAGCATTTCTGCGGCCACGATTACTAGCCACGCCACGCCGATGGCTAAGCGCACGCCGGTCAACATGAAGGGGAGCACTGCCGGAAAGAGTATTTTGCGAAACACCGTCCACTCCGAAAGATTGAGCACGCGGGCCACGTTCAAGTAATCTTGTGGCACCTGCCGCACGCCAACCGAGGTGTTGATAATCATCGGCCAGATTGACGAGATAAAAATCACCCAGATTGCCGCCGGATTCGCGGCCTTGAACACCAGCAAACCAATCGGCAGCCAGGCCAGTGGTGACACCGGTTTGAGCAAGCTGATGATCGGGTCGGTCATGCGCGCTAAAAAGGTGAAGCGGCCAATCATGAAACCCAAGGGAATGCCCACCAGCGCTGCCAGGCCAAAACCGATACCGACCCGCTGTAGCGAAGAGAGAATGTTCCAGCCGATGCCTTGGTCGTTAGGCCCCTTGCGGTAAAAGGGGTCAGCGAAGAGCTTCACGGCCGCGTCCCAGACCTTGAGCGGGCCGGGCAATTGTGGCGAGGTCTGCGCAAGCAATTGCCACACCCCGACAAAGAGCAGCAAGCCCAGCACGGGGGGCAGGGCGCGAAAGGCGAGGTCGCCTGCAAGCAGGCGCCAGGCGGTACCGAGCGCACGCGGCGCGGGGGCAGCGCTCACGCCCACGGTCGACAATGCGGGTGCAGCCGCTGTCGCCTGGCTTGGTGATACCGCTCGGCCACTCTGCAAAATGCTGCTGAGCGATTCGGGTTGGATCGAGATGGCACTCATGGATTGAACCTTTCGAAGGGGAAGCTGCGGATACCGTCAGGCTGCCTTGATCTTGAAGCTGCTCGCGTACCTGGCTGGCTCTTTGCCGTCCCAGACCACACCGTCGATCATCCTTGAGGTGCGCAACTCGCTCTTGGGCAACGAGACCTTGGCTGCTGTCGCCGCCTGCTTGAAGATTTCCGTCTTGCTGACCTGCTTGGCAATGGCCAAGTAGTCCGGGTCACTTTTCAGCAAACCCCAGCGGCGGTGCTGCGTCAAAAACCACATCCCGTCAGAGAGATAAGGGAAATTGACCGCACCGTCACTAAAGAATTTCATGTAGTCCGGGTCGTCCCATTTTTTTCCGATGCCGTTGTCGTAGCGCCCCAGCATGCGCGCCATAATCACCTCGGAATCGGTGTTCACATAGGCCTTGTCGGCAATCGTCTGAGCCGTTTTTTGGCGGTTGGCCAGTGACGCATCAATCCAACGGCCCCCTTCAAGAATGGCGGCTGTCATGGCTCTTGCGGTATTGGGGTGTTTGGCCACCCACTCAGCAGTGCAGCCCAGCACTTTCTCGGGGTGATCTTTCCAGATGCCTTGCGTGGTTTCTGCGGTGAAGCCGATGTTGTCCGCGATGGCGCGGTTGTTCCAGGGTTCGCCGACGCAGTAGCCGTCCATGTTGCCGACTCGCATATTTGCCACCATTTGGGGAGGTGGCACAGTGATGGTTTTCGCGTCTTTGAACGGGTCGATACCGTGCG
This sequence comes from Burkholderiales bacterium, assembly GCA_031362865.1. GTDB lineage: Bacteria > Pseudomonadota > Gammaproteobacteria > Burkholderiales > JAEUOS01 > JANLTH01. The sequence continues at coordinate 19,443 of JANLTH010000107.1, forward strand.
CGGCCATCCAGTAATAAATCCACATGGCGTGTGTGCCAGTGGGAAACGTATGGGCGAAGGTGTATTCGCGCTTTTCTTTATCCATCAGCGCTTTGAGTGAAGTGCCGTCTTTGACCCCTTTTTCATGCAGCTTTTTAGAGAGGGTGATTGCCTGGCCGTTGTGGTTCAAGTTCATCAGCACGGCCATGTCCTTTTTCGGCCCGCCCAGGCCCATCTGTACGCCGTAGACCAAGCCGTACAGCACATGCGCGGCATCGAGCTCGCCGTTGACGAGTTTGTCGCGTACCGCCGCCCACGATGCTTCTTTGGTAGAGATGATCTTGATGCCATATTTCTTGTCAAATTCCTGCACCGAAGCCATCACGACTGAGGCGCAATCCGTCAATGGAATAAAGCCGATGCGCACCTCCTTTTTTTCCGGTGCATCCGACCCTTGTGCCCAGACAGCCCCACGCAAGGCAGGTGCCATCGTGCCGATTACGGCGGCGGTGGATAAGGCGGTGGTTGAGGTCAGAAAATGGCGGCGAGGCGCAGGTGAAGCAGTCATGAGAGTGGCTTTCAGAGTGATTGAATTGATTCCATTTCTAAATCATTACGATTGAGTCGTTGCCCCTTCCTAGCCGTGCTACGCGCACTGTCGTCGTCGGTGCGCCTAATCTCGTAATGATTTAGAAATGGAATGAGATGCACCAAAAACAAAAAGGCGCTGCACCACCGCAGAGCATTCCGCGGTGATACAACGCCTTTGTTGAGTGGAGAAAACCGCCGTTGGCTTTCTCTGCTTGCATCTAGTGCAAGCCGCGTGCCAGGTTGGTCGTGCAGACCTCCAGCTCCGCGGGCCATGCGGGCAGGGAGGCCCGCGCTACTAAATTTGCAGCAGCTTGGCCATCGCCAACACTTGGTCGGCGGTCGCCGCCATGCTCTGTTGGCGCTCCATCGCGAGCTTGCGCAGCGCGTGGTAGGCATCGTCTTCGCTGATTTTTCGGGTTTGCATCAGCCAACCTTTGGCGCGCTCGACCAGCTTGCGCTCTGCCAGCTTGGCTTCAGCTTCGCGCAATTGCTTTTTTAGCACTTGGGTCACCCGAAACTTGGCGAGTGCCACGTCGATCATGGTGTGGATGCGTTTGGCCGAAAAGCCTTCCACCACGTAGGAGGCGACCCCGGCGGCGGCGCCCGCATCAATCTTGAGCGGGTCAGCGTCATTTGTGAAGAGCAAGACTGGGTGCGGTTCTTCACGGTCTAGTGCCGCAAGAGCTGCCAGCAGAGCGACGCTTGGGGATTGGGTTGCCACCAAAATTGTCGCTGGGCCAATCGCTTTGGCACGCGCCATAAGGTCTTGGGGTCGATCAATCTCATCGACCACGCTGTAGCCGGAGCCGAGTAGAGCGAAGCGCAGCGGCTCAGGTTTGGCGGGTGGTTCAGTAACAATCAAAATCTTAGGCATGCGCTTCGCTCTGCAAAGCGCATGCCAAGCTGGTTTGAACGCCTACCGAGTCGTAAACGCGAAATCGACTTCCGGCTTTAAGCCGCTCACCATCCGCGCAATCGACTTTCCTGAGCCACAGGCATGGGTCCAGCCTAGCGTGCCGTGCCCGGTATTGAAGTAGAGATTGGGCAATTTAGAAGGTCCGATGATCGGCACATTGGACGGTGTGGCAGGGCGCAGCCCGGTCCAAAATTGTGCCTGTTCCGCATCGCCCGCACCAGGAAAGAGCGCTTCAGTGCGACGCACGATGGCTTCACAGCGCACCCGGTTCAAATCGCGGTCGTAGCCGTTGAACTCTGCCGTACCCGCAATTCGCAAGCGGTCGCCCAAGCGCGAGAAGACCAGCTTGTATTCGTCGTCGGTGAGGGAGACTTGGTGCGCCCTGCTGGCATCCTTCACCGGCATTGTCACCGAGTAGCCCTTCGCCGGGTAAATCGGCAAATGGATGCCCAGCGGCGCGGTGTACAGCGGCGAGAGCGAGCCCATCGCCAAAATGTACGCATCGGCACGCAGGCGCAGAAAGCGGCCCTCGTCGTCGGTCGCTTCCACGTGGTCGATGGCGTTGCCTGCGGCACGCAAGGCCGTGACAGTATGGCTCATGCGAAAGTGCACGCCGTTGGCTTCGCACAAGCGCACCAACTCGCGGGCGAAGCGGTTGGCATCTCCTGATTCATCGTCTGCCGTGTAGGTGGCCCCGGCAATTTGGGCGCGAATGCCGCCCAAGGCGGGCTCGATTTGCACCGCTTCGTCCCCTGAAATCACGCGCCGCTCGCACCCAAGGGCGCGCATTTGCTCAGCCGGCCCGAGCGAGGCTTCAAATTCTTTGGCACTCGTGTAGAAGTGCAAGATGCCCTGCGTGCGATGGTCGTAGGCAATGCCAGTGGCGGCGCGCAGCTCTTGCAGCATGGTGCGGCTGTAGGTGCCCAGTTTGACGATTTCTTCGATATTGCGGCGTGTGCGGGCGGGCGTACATTCGCGCAAGAATTGCAGGCCCCAGAGCCATTGCTTGGCATCTGCCCGCAGGCGAAACAGCAGCGGCGCGTCTTCCTTCGCCAGCCATTGCAGCACCTTGATTGGTGCCGAAGGGTTGGCCCAAGGTTCGGCGTGACTCACCGAGATTTGCCCGCCATTGGCGAAGCTGGTTTCTGCGGCGGGCGCGGCCTGGCGGTCAACCACGGTGACTTCGTGGCCGAGCTGGCTCAGGTAATAAGCGGAGGTAACGCCGAGCAAGCCGGCACCGAGAACGATGACTTTCATCTGAAGACCCTTTGAAGAAGCGCTCTGGAATTGGCTCTTCAGGGCAATCGCCTGAAGAACCAAACCAGAAGCCGCTCCCCCTGTCCTTGATACCTGAGAGTTTCAGCGGCGCTTGGATTTAAGCGCTCGCTTTGCTCCTTCGGTGTGGCCGCCCATTGCTGCGGCCAACTCTCCAGACGGCGATAATGATTTGCAGTATCTGCACCACGTTGGGTGCGCCTGAGCGTTTATGGGAGTTTGCGCCTTCGGTGGGGCGGCGGGGCAACAATACAACACGGTTTGCTGAACCCGACGGCCTCTCTCCTGCGAGTCGAAGTTTACCCGAGGCAGCGGGCGGCATGCAAGCCATTCGAGCGGCTTTCGAGAGGGGCTGTTTTAGAATCGCCCAAATTGGTTTTCCTATCGATAAAACCCACTATGCCGCAAACTCTGTACGACAAGCTTTTTGAATCCCACGTGGTCTCGCGCGAAGAAGACGGTACGGCGCTGATTTATATCGACCGCCATCTCTTGCATGAAGTCACCAGCTCGCAGGCGTTTGAAGGGCTGAAACTGGCGAAGCGCCCGCTGTGGCGCAACTCTGCCAATCTGGCCGTGGCTGACCACAATGTGCCCACTACTGACCGTAGTGGCGGCATCACAGACCTGGTCTCACGCCTGCAAGTCGAAACGCTCGATGCGAACGCGCGCGAATATGGCCTCACTTACTTCAACATGAACGACCGCCGTCAAGGCATCGTCCATGTGATCGGCCCGGAGCAGGGCGGCACGCTGCCCGGCATGACGGTGGTGTGTGGCGACTCGCACACTTCCACCCACGGCGCATTCGCCTGCCTCGCGCACGGGATTGGCACCTCTGAAGTCGAGCACGTGTTAGCCACCCAGTGCCTGCCCACGCCGAAGATGAAAAATATGCTGGTCGAGGTCAATGGCCTGTTGCCGCGCGGCGTGACCGCGAAAGACCTGGTGCTGGCGGTGATCGGCAAAATCGGCACGGCTGGTGGCACTGGCTACGCGATTGAATTTGGCGGCTCCACCATCGCGGCTTTGTCAATGGAAGGGCGCATGACGGTGTGCAACATGGCGATTGAAGCCGGTGCGCGCATGGGCATGATCGCTGTGGACGACACCACCATCAACTACCTCAAAGGCCGCCCGCTCTCGCCCTCGGGCGGTGAATGGGAGCGCGCCGTGACGTATTGGCGCACCCTGAAGAGCGACCCCGGTGCCACGTTTGACCGCATCGTCAGGCTGGTAGCGGCGGACATCAAGCCGCAAGTCACTTGGGGCACCTCGCCCGAAATGGTGGCGGCAATTGACGAGCGCGTGCCTGATCCTGATAAAGAAAAAGATGCCACGCGCCGCGAAGGCATGGAGCGCGCGCTCAAGTACATGGGCTTGCAGCCCAACATGGCGATCACCGACATCAAGGTGGACAAGATTTTTATCGGCTCCTGTACCAATTCGCGCATCGAAGACCTGCGCCAAGCGGCATGGGTGGTGCAGAAATTGGGCAAGCGCGTGGCGGCGAATGTGAAAGTGGCGATGGTCGTGCCAGGCTCCGGCTTGGTCAAAGCGCAGGCCGAAAGCGAGGGCCTCGACAAGATTTTCAAACTCGCAGGATTCGAGTGGCGCGAAGCCGGTTGCTCGATGTGCCTGGCGATGAATGCCGACCGCCTGGAACCCGGCGAGCGCTGCGCTTCCACCTCAAACCGTAATTTTGAAGGCCGCCAGGGCGCAGGCGGGCGCACGCATCTGGTGTCACCGGCGATGGCAGCGGTGGCCGCGCTGGAAGGGCATTTCGCCGACATCCGGCGCATCGCTTGATCGTTATTTTGAAGGAGATCACCATGTGGAAACGCTTGACTGGCTTGGTTCTTGGGGCATTTGTTCTCGTGAGTTTGAGTGCTTGCAACACCATGGAAGGGGTGGGCAAGGACATTAAGAAGGCTGGTGAGAAGATTGAGAAGACGGCGAAGTAGAGCCCTCGTCGGGGTTTGCGCAAACGCTTGACCCGCTCACCATGTTGGATTTTTCCTCGCTCAAGAAAGCAGTGACCTCCCTCTCGGAAGCGATGGTCGCTGCTTCGCTGCGCCCCGATGACTTACTGATTCGAGATGCGGCAATCCAACGCTTTGAATACACCTACGAACTGTGTGTCAAGTCGCTGCGGCGGCAATTGACGGAGATGGCCGACAATGCATCGGAGGTTGATGCACTGGGGTATCGCGACATGATTCGATTGGGCGTAGAACGTGGCTTGCTTACGCGCAAGAACTGTGCCGCCGCGTTGTTTGGCTATCGCGAAATGCGCAACCTGACGAGCCATGCGTACGACGCTGAGAAAGCGGAAATCGTTTTTGGTGGTATCGCCGGGTTCTTGCGCGACGCGAGGGCGCTTATGACTGGGTTGCAAAGGGCTGCCAAATGAGTGCGCAGCTTCACCCCGCCGCAGCGCTGGCGCTCGATGCCGCTGACCTACAGTTGGTGAAAGCCATTTTGCGAAAACACGTCCCGAAGCACCGTGTTTGGGCTTTTGGGTCACGTGCGTTGCGCGCCGCGAACGACGCGGTTAAACCTCACGCGGATTTGGATTTGCTCTTGGACGGGCAAACATTGGATGTACCGCAGCGCGCGGATCTGCGTGAGGCGTTTACCGAAAGTGAGCTGCCGATGCGGGTGGATTTGGTTAACATCGCTGATTTGGCTGGTGGTTGGAAGATTCGTGCTTGGTGTCTTTAATCAGTTAAATTTAATCGACCACGACCCCTTTGATTGCCTCAGTTGGTGAAAGCCATTTTGCGAAAACACATCCCGAAGCACCGTGTTTGGGCTTTTGGGTCACGAGCGTTGCGCGCCGCGAACGACGCGATTAAACCGCACGCGGATTTGGATTTGCTCTTGGACGGGCAAACATTGAATGTACCGCAGCGCGCGGATTTGCGTGAGGCGTTTACCGAAAGTGATCTGCCGATGCGGGTGGATTTGGTTAACATCGCTGATTTGCCCGCTGGTTGGAAAATTCGTGCTTGGCGTCTTTGATCAGTTAAATTTAATCGACCATGACCCCTTTGATCATTCGTTTAGGAGAAAGCATGTCCAACGCACCGCAAGAGTTCAACTACAAAATATCTAAAACACAACTTATCATTTTGGTAATTATTGTAAGTGCTCTACCTCTTCTTTTAGCATACATTGCGACAGACAACCAAAAAGGTTTACGTCTGTTTCGTATAGTTACGCTCTCGCCAAATGATGCAACCTTGTTTTATTGGTGCATAGCAATTTTATGTGCCTTGGTCGCATTGGCTACTTTTTTCTTAGTATTCACTAGCTTGCGCCACCCTAAGCAAGTCGAGCTATACGCAACCCATGCAAACTTACCAAAAGCATCAATGTTTGGCGGTCAATTAAACATTCCCTACGAATCAATCACAAATATTTCACGAAAAAAACTTTCTGAAACTCAGGAAATGGTCGTGATTACATCTGCTGTAGGTGAATCTCGTCTTGTTGCTTCTCAATTTAAGGGTTTTCTGGGTTATCAAGATTTTTTATCTGCACTTTCAGCAAAAATAAGCCTAACGAAGCTGTAAAAAAACAATCGGACAGGATGCGCTGGCACGATTTCGGGGGTGCCCGACCCCTTCCCTGGGATGAGATCGTCGCATACGCGCGATTCTGATGCGTTGATTTTTCGAACGATACATTCGTAAGTTCTGATAGGAGGTTTTTTTACAGCCTCAACGACTAAGGTTAGATCGAGCGAAGCCACGATCTAATTAAAGGGGTCGTGGTCGAGTAAATTTCGCATCCATAGCCTTCTATCCAAACTCCAACAAGGTTCTAGCGATTTCTGGCGCTTTCGGAAAGCGCTTTGGCACATCACAAAACAGGACGTGGCCACAGATTATTACGATGGCGAGGCGTAGCGGACGAGAAATTTTGATGTTCAAGTCGGCCCGGACTTCCGTATACTTTAGCCATGGCCCAACCATCCATCAGCCATTTCCGTCATCTCGTCCGCACACTGAACTATTTTGTTTCAACCCACGCCGCCGAAGAGCTTGAAGATGACAACCTTTTTCCATTTCTAAATCATTACGATATGTCGTTGCCCCTTCCTAGCCGTGCTACGCGCACTGTCGTCGTCGGTGCGCCTAATCTCGTAATGATTTAGAAATGGAATTACTATCCTCGACCTCGAAAACGTCAACCTCACGGGCCAAATCGCCGCCCGTCAGCGCGATGCCCAAACTCGTGAACTCAAGTACGTCATCGAGGGCATCACCCTCGGCGGCGAGTCTGCACAAACGGTCGTCAAAGTTGGCTTCACCGGCAAACTTGTCGTCATCAACGTCTATGCCTGTTGACCATCTGTGCGCACACTGTGGCAGCAGTGCCCTGCAACTCAAACATGTCACGCGCAGTTTCGATGAGGGCGCTGCCCTGTTGGTGGTAGAGGCCATTCCCATGTGGTCTTGTTCAAATTGTGGCGAATCGTATTTTTCCGCTCAAACGATGCACGAGATTGAACGAATCAAGACGCTGAGAAAATCTGTCGCGGTCAAGCGCTCCGTTCCGGTCGCGGCCTTCGAAGCGGCAAATGCATAACCAGTCGCTCATCCGGGCGCTTTGCGCCGGATAGCTTCGATGTTAGGCTGCGAAAACGGGCACCGCGCTACACTGCCGCATGCCAGAAATCAGCCGCTTCCTCGGGATCGTGATCGCCATGTACTACCGTGACCATGCGCCCCCACACTTTCACGCGTTGTATGGCGAGTACGAGGCGACGGTCGGTATTGCAGCGGGCGAGGTGAACGGAGACTTCCCGAAGCGCGCATTGGCGCACGTGCAGGAATGGCGTACCCTTCACCGTGAAGAATTGCTGGATACTTGGACACTGGCCCGCACAAGCAAACCACTTCCGAAGATCGACCCACTGGAGTAGAGCCATGCTTCCACGCATTGTTGACGCACGATATGTCGAAGGACATACGATTTGGCTACGCTTCGTAGATGGAACGGAAGGCGAAGTGAATCTGGAACTTGAGCTTGAAGGCGAAGTCTTCGCGCCTTTGAAGGACAAGGACTATTTCAAGTCCTTCAGGCTACATCCTGAATTGCGAACTCTCGTTTGGCCCAATGACGCCGACTTTGCTCCCGAGTTCCTGCGAGCGGCATTGCGCATCGCGGCCTAAGAATCAAAGGTCAGAATCAAAGAAAATCAAAGGGAGAATCAAAGGGGTCTATCGTCTAAATCTGCAATGTGAAGCATAGGCAGGGTAGGACGAAGCGGTAACAATCAAGGGGCCGTGGACGATTTAATTGGCTGCTAGGGTTTGCTCAAAAGCATCTCGCGCCTGACTGCCTGCGATTTTGCACCAACCACGCGAAAAATCTCGCATAAATGGTGCAAAGTATTTAAAGTCATTGGCTTATGGTCTATCAACAGAGCCTGTATCTTCCATTTTCTGCCGATGCTCTCGCTGCGCAAACCGCTTGCGCGCGCCCGCGCAACGGACTAAGGCAAACAAAGATGTCCTTCAAGCCAAGGCGCCATTCGACTGGTATCGCACCAATGCCCCGGACGAAATCGAGGCCGCCCAGGCTGACGCGATTCGTCGCGGCCCGTCGTGGCGCAAGGCACTCGCGGCGGGCTTGCGCTTGATGGAACAGAGTCATTAGCATGCATCGAGATGAGCGCCGTTACTTCGGCCTCGATGCCCTGCGCGGCTTCATGATGATGCTGGGCATCGTGCTGCATGGCGCGATGCTCTATCTCACCGCACCGCCGCCGGCGATGCCGATCCCCACCGACCGCAACAATGCCTTTGTGTTCGATTTGATATTTGATTTCATTCACGCGTTTCGTATGCCGACGTTTTTTGTGCTCGCCGGGTTTTTCACCTCTCTGCTGGTTGATAAACGCGGCGTTGCTGGCACGTACAAGAATCGGGTGAGCCGGATTTTGTTGCCGCTCTTGGCGGCGCTAGTACTAATCCTGCCGATTACCGGCATTCTGATGGCCGACTTCATGCTTGGTGCCCGTTTCGGCACACATGATCTGATTCCGAACCGGGCGCATCTCTTGGCCTTAAGCCAAGAAATCGCCGCAAAGCACGGCATGGATGCCGGGCGGCCAATGATCGGGCATCTCTGGTTTCTGTATTACCTGTGTATGTTTTACCTGCTGATCCCGGTTTGCCGCTGGGCGATTGCGCGCAGTCGCGGTGTGGAAGGGCACTTCAGCCGCTGGATCGGCGGCCCGCTGGCCCCATTGGCGTTTGCGCTCTGGACTGCCCTGACACTATGGCCATTCAGGGGCGGCCAAGTGCATGAAGGTTTCGTCTACTTTGTTCCGCACCCGCCCTCGCTGCTCTACTACGGCTCATTTTTTGTGTTTGGCTACGTGTTTCATACTTACCGGGAATTTTTGCAGGCGACGATGCGTTTTCTGCCCGCGACGGCGGTGTTGGGCGCTTGCCTGTTCCCGCTCTCGTTGATGGCCAGCGCGCTCGACAACGGTGCTGGCGGCGGCAGTGTGGTGCTGCACTTGGTTGCGGTCGTCACCAACGCACTGTGCACTTGGGCGTTGATCTACCTCTTCATCGGCAGCGCGTTGCGCTTTTTCGACCGCCAGTCGCCGTGGATCGATTATGTCTCGCAGTCGTCTTACTGGGTGTTTTTGGTACACATGCCGCTGGTCGCGTTGGCGGGCTGGTGGCTGCTGCAGTACAACTGGCCTGCAGGGGTCAAATTCACACTGGTGTGCGGCTTTACGTCGGTGGTGGCGTTGGCGAGCTTCCACTTTTGGGTGCAGAACACTTGGGTGAGCGCGTTTTTGCATGGCCGCCGCCTTGGCTTGAAGTGGCCTTGGAAGACGGTGTAGAGCCGCGCCTTCTGCCTGTGCGGTAGCGGGTTTCCAACAATCGCGCATGCGCCGCATGGTGCAGGGTTAATCCTTCGGCTCTCGTAAACTGCTCGAATGATCTCAAAAGAATGGCGTTCCCCCATTGTCGTGCTCGTTGCCGGGGCATTGATTGTCAACCTTTCCATGGGCATTCGCCATGCGATGGGCTTGTTCCAAAAGCCGATGGTGATGGATATTGAGGGCCTGACCCGCTCCTCCTATTCCTTCGCCATTGCCGTGCAAAACATCATGTGGGGTGTGTCGTCGATTTTCTTTGGCATGCTGGCCGACAAATACGGCGCGGGCAAGGTGCTGGCCGGTTCTTGTGTGCTGTATGCGCTGGGGCTGTGGGGTATGAGTGTGGCCGATTCGAGCCTGATGCTCACCTTGACCGGCGGGGTGCTGATCGGTATCGCGCAGGGTGGCTGCACGGTGGGGGTGATTACCGGTGTGGTCGGGCGCGCGCACCCACCTGAAAAACGGCAGCAGGCGCTGGCGCTTTCTGGCGCTTTGGGCGCTGCGGGGCAGTTTTACATGATGCCGTTTATCGCGTGGAACATCCAGTCTTCAGGCTGGAAGATGGCGCTCTTGGTGGGGGCCTGCATGATGCTGATCGTGATCGTGCTGGCGATTGCGATGACTGAACCCTATGTTGACCGCAGCAAGCTGGCAGCGTCCCAGAGTGCGGGTGCCGCGTTCAAAGAGGCGCTCGGCGAGCGAAGTTACCTGCTTCTGATGACCGGCTATTTTGTGTGCGGCTTGCAGGTGGTATTCATCGGCGTACATCTGCCCGCCTACCTGACTGACAAGGGCATGAACCTGAATGTGGCGGTGATGGCGCTGGCCTTGGTGGCGATCACCAATATTTTCGGCACCTACTGGTGGGGCATGCAAGGGGCCAAATACCCGAAACGCAAGCTGCTGGCCTTGATTTACGTGCTGCGCACCGTGGTGATTTTGGCCTTTTTGGCGATCCCGCTTTCGACCTACAGCGTGTATGCCTTTGCGATTGCGATTGGCGGCTTGTGGCTTTCGACCGTGCCGCTCACCAATGGCTTGGTAGCGCAGATTTTTGGCGTTTCTTATCTCTCAATGCTGGCAGGTGGCGTGTTTTTTGGCCACCAACTGGGTAGCTTTGTCGGGGTCTGGATGGGTGGTGCGCTGTTCGACTTAACCAAGAGCTACACCATCGCTTGGCTGGTGACGGCAGCATTTGGCATCTTCGCGGCCATCGTGCATTGGCCGATTAATGAAACGCCGTTGGCCAAGCGCCGCGAAGACAAGCTGGCTGCCGCATCCCGCGCGGCCACTCCGGCAGCGGCGTAGACTGGGATTATGGCAAGCGGAAAAGCAGGCTTCATTTCAGGCATCGCCGTTGCGGGTTTGGCGGCGCTGGGTTTTTACGGCTATCAGGCGCAGCGTGCGCCTTCTGGCCCGGTTGTAGTAGGCGGCCCAAGTGGTGCAGGCCCGGGAGGTGCGCCAGGTAAGGCTCTTCCGGTAGATGCCGCGAAGAAGGGCGCTGGTGGCGGCGCTCCGGGAGGTCCACCCGGTGGATTTGCGATTCCGGTCGAATGGGCGCGGGCGGTCAGTGGCACGGTGCAGGAAGATGTTTCTGCGCTCGGCTCACTCAAATCCAATGAATCGGTAGTCGTGCGCCCCGAGGTGGGCGGGCGCATTGTCGCCATCGGTTTTACCGAGGGGGCCAAGGTAAGCAAGGGTATCAACCTGATCACACTCGACGGTTCGGTGGTTGCCGCTGAGTTGCAGCAAGCGCGCGCCAATCTGTCTCTCGCTGAAGCCAACTTCAAGCGCAATGAAGACTTGATGGACAAGAATTTTGTGTCTGCCAAGGCGCGCGATGAAACCCGCTCACAGCTCGATGCAGCGCGCGCCAATGTAGCGGTGATTCAAGCGCGGTTTGCGCGTACCGTCATCAAAGCGCCGTTTGCCGGCACGATCGGCATTCGCCAAGTGAGCATTGGCGACTATGTGAAAGAAGCGCAAGACTTGGTCACGCTGGAAGACCTCAGCTCACTCAAGGTTGACTTCCGTTTGCCGGAGGCGCTGCTAGCGCGCGTGAAGCAGGGGCAGGCGGTTGAACTGACGGTGGATGCCTTTCCGAAAGAGCGCTTCAAGGCGCAAGTCGTGGCCATCGACCCTTTGCTCGACCAAGCGGGGCGCTCGCTGGTCATTCGCGCCAAGCTGGACAATAGCGATGGGCGTTTGCGCCCCGGCCTTTTCGCCAATGTGCGCTTGATCCTCGATGAGCGCGCCAACGCGCTTACCGTCCCCGAGGATGCGCTGCTGCCGCAAGGCCAGGAGCAATTCGTGTTTCGCGCTAAAGAGGTGAAGTTGGGCACCGAAGGCCCGGGTGCCGGCAAGCCGCTCGAAGCCAAAGTGGAAAACGTCAAGGTCGCGATTGGCCTGCGTCGCGGTGGGCAGGTAGAAATTTTGAGTGGCTTGAAGGTCGGCGATATTGTGATTACCGCTGGGCAGTTGAAGGTGCGGCCGGAAGCCACTGTGCGACTTGCGCCGCTGGGGCCGCCACCCGGTGCGGGCGGGCCGCCGAAGGCTGACGCGCCAAAAGCCGATGCCTCAAAAGCCGCGCCGGATAAGGCTCTTCAAGGCACTGCGCCGGAGAAAAAAGCGCCATGACCCTGCCCGAGTTATGCATCAAGCGCCCGGTGTTTGCCACCGTGCTCTCGCTGGCGGTGCTGCTGATTGGCTTTGTCTGCTTCACCCGTCTCTCGATTCGGGAGTACCCGAAGATTGACGAGCCGGTTGTCACGGTTGAGACCAAGTTTTCCGGCGCGTCTGCCGAGGTGATCGAAAGCCAAATCACCAAGCCGCTGGAAGACTCGCTAGCGGGTATCGAAGGCATTGCCACGCTCACCTCGATTTCGCGCCAAGAGCAAAGCCAAATCACGATCAAATTTCGCCTGGAGCGCGACGCTGACGGTGGCGCGAACGACGTGCGTGATCGCGTGGCGCGGGTTCGCGGACGCTTACCGGCGGGGGTGGACGAGCCGGTCATTTCCAAGGTGGAAGCCGACGCGAATCCGATTATCTGGCTGGCATTTTCGTCCGACCGCTTTAGCGCGCTGGAAGTCTCGGACCTTGCTTCGCGCATCGTTAAAACCAAGCTGCAAACCCTGCCCGGCGCGGCTGACGTGCGGATTTTCGGCGAGCGCAAATATGCGATGCGCATCTGGCTGGATCGCTCGCGCATGGCGGCTTACCGCTTGACTCCGCAAGATGTCGAAGATGCGTTGCGGCGGCAAAACGTCGAAGTTCCCGCCGGGCGGATTGAATCAAAAGAGCGCGAATTCACCGTAGTCGCGCAAACCGACTTGCAAAAGCCCGCTGAATTTGCCGCCGTGGTGGTGCGCAATGTGAACGGCTACCCGGTGCGGATCAGCGACTTGGGGCGAGTCGAAATTGCCGCGCAAAACGAGCGCAGTATCGTGCGCTTTGGCGGCAAGCCTGCGGTAGCGATGGGCGTGATCAAGCAGGCCACCGCCAATCCGCTGACGCTCTCCAAAGCGATTCGCGCTGAATTGCCGCGCATCGTGGCGGAGCTGCCGCCGGGGATGGAAGTGAACATGGCGTATGACTCCACCGTGTTCATCGACCGTTCGATCAACGCCGTGTTTCAAACCATCCTCGAAGCGGTGGCTTTGGTGGCGCTGGTGATCTTCCTGTTTTTGCGTTCATGGCGCGCCACCATCATCCCGCTGGTCACGATTCCGGTCTCACTGGTGGGCGGCTTTGCGCTAATGTATCTGGCCGGTTTTTCGATCAACACGCTCACGCTGTTGGCCTTTGTGCTCGCCATTGGGCTGGTGGTTGACGACGCGATCGTGGTGCTCGAAAACATCTATCGCCACATCGAAGAGGGCATGCCCAGAATGGAGGCGGCGCTGCAAGGCGCGCGCGAAATCGGTTTTGCCGTGATCGCGATGACGATCACCTTGGCGGCGGTCTATGCGCCAGTCGCTTTTATGACTGGACGTACCGGCAAGCTCTTTATCGAATTCGCTTTGACGCTGGCAGGTGCAGTGCTGGTCTCAGGCTTCGTGGCGCTCACGCTTACCCCGATGATGTGCTCGGTGATGCTCAAACACGACACGCGCCACGGCTGGCTCTACAACCAGACTGAGCGCTTTTTCAACTGGATGAACCGCGCCTATCGCGCCAGTTTGAGTGTGGCAATTCGCGGCTGGTGGGCGGTGTTGCTGGTGGGCCTGGGCGTGGCGGCAGGCAGCGTGTTTTTCTTCAAGAGCTTGAAGCAAGAGTTGTCGCCGGTCGAAGATCGCGGTGTGATTGTGGCGGTGATGGTGGGGCCGGAAGGTGCCACGATTGATAACACCGCGCGCTATGCGCAGCGGCTGGAAAACATCGTCAAAAACACCAAAGATGTGGCGAGCTATTTCGTTGTTGCAGGCTTCCCGTCTGTGTCACAAGGCATCTCCTTTATCCGCTTTGACGACTGGGCCGTGCGTACCCGAAAAACGGTCGATATTGCCAAAGAGCTGCAGCCCAAGTTTTTTGGCGGTCTGCCGGGCATTTTGGCTTTTCCAATTACTCCGGCCTCGCTCGGCCAAAGCCCGCGCGACAAGCCGGTGCAGTTCGTCATCGTCACTTCGTTGGACCGCGAAAAATTGGAGCCGGTGATTGCTCGCATGGTGGGTGAAGCTGCGCGCAACCCGGGCTTGCAAGCGCTCGAATCGGATCTGCGCTTAAACAAGCCGGAAATTCGCGTGAAAGTTGACCGTGATCGCGCCACCGACGCCGGAGTGCAGATCGACACCGTGGGCCGCACTCTGGAAACCATGCTGGGCGGCCGGCAGGTGACCCGCTTCAAGCAAAACGGCGAGCAGTACGACGTAATCGTGCAGGTGGGCGCGAACGATCGCAATACGCCCGACGACATCTCCAACATTTTCGTGCGCGGGCGTAACGACGCGATGGTGCCGCTGGCACACCTGGTGGACCTGAAAGAGACCGTCGCGCCGCGTGAATATAACCGCTTCGGGCAGCGCATCGCCGCCACCATTTCGGCCAACTTAGCCCCGGGCTACACGCTAGGCGAAGCGCTCGCCTTCCTTGAAGAGAGCGCAGCGCGCAATCTCCCGGCTGGCACGGCCTATGACTACAACGGCCAGTCGCGCGAATTCCGCGATTCCGCCTCGGGATTGGCGATCACTTTTTTGCTGGCGCTTGCCTTCATTTATCTGGTGTTGGCCGCACAATTTGAGAGCTTTGTCGATCCTTTCATCATCATGCTCACCGTACCGCTCTCGATGACTGGCGCACTGGCAGCGCTCTTGTGGAGCGGCGGCACGCTCAACGTGTACAGCCAAATCGGCCTGGTGACGCTGGTCGGGCTCATCACCAAGCACGGCATCTTGATCGTGGAGTTCGCAAACCAGTTGCAAGATGCCGGAAGAAGCAAGCTGGACGCGGTTCTTGAAGCATCGACCCTGCGCTTAAGGCCGATTTTGATGACCACCGGGGCGATGGTGCTAGGTGCGATTCCGCTGGCGCTGGCGCGCGGTGCAGGGGCCGAGAGCCGCTCGCAAATTGGCTGGGTGATCGTCGGCGGGTTGATGCTGGGGACGGTGCTAACGCTGTTTGTGGTGCCAACGGTATATTCGCTGTTGGCGCGGTCACGCAATGCGACCAAAACGCGGGTGGTTTCTGGTGAACTCGCACCCGGCGTACGCTAAAGCAGCGCGGCGCTACCGCGAAATTTGCCCAAACGCCGTTGGCGCGGGCGGTGGATAGAGTTTTTGCGCACTACCCAATTGCTCATTTGCGAGCAAAAACTCTCTTGAACTGGTGCGGCGGACACCTTCACTGAGGGCGATGCCGCTTAAGGCCAGCGACTTGAGTGCGTCTTTTCCGGCTGGTGTTGAATCCACCGTCCAGAATGCGTTGGTGAGCCGCTCGGCTGCGGCTGGCGGTGTGCCTGGCCCCAGCGCAATGCCGTAGCCGGGAAAGGGCGCGCTGGTGCCGACGCTGCGCAACTTTTTGTTTGCCAAGGCGCTGGCCGCATCCGGATTGCCTTCAGTGATAGCGATGACATCAATCGTGTTGCGCAGCAGCGCCTGAATCGCTTCGTCTTGGTGGCGCATTTCGGTGAATGAGGCAAATGACCCCGGAAATTGATAGCCTTGATCAGCCAGCGCCTGCACCGACATCGGCCCCATCGAGGTGGAGCGGCTTTGCACGCCCAGTCGCAGGCCCTTGAGGTCGGCCAGACTTTTGGCCGGGCTATCGTCGCGCACCAAAAATTGCGCCACTTGGTCTGGCGATTTGCCGACCACCGCGAAGCCGTGGCTGCGCAGCATCGGGGCGATTTGGTCGAGTGGCGCGGTAATGAGGTCGTAACTGGGGGCGGCGCTGCCGTCGGAGCTGGATAGAAAATCGCTGACGATGACCATTTCGAGCTGCACTTTTGCCAGCTGCTCCAACTCCGTGACAAGAGGGGTAAACAGAGCCTTGATTTGCAGCGGATCGCCGTCGCGCGCACCTCGCGGGATGACACCCCAGCGCAGCGGTCGCGTGAGCTGCTGGCGCTGATACAGCGCATACCCGCCGCCGATTGCGGCAAGGGCGGCCACGGCGGCTGCGGCGAGCGCAAAATTGCGGCGCGCGGCGATTGGCTTGAGGCTGGTGGGCCCAGGTGTACTGGCGGCCTGGGCTGACGCTTCCGGTGATCCTGACATCCTCGAGCCGCTCGATTCGCTCGACGGCCCAAGTGCTTGCATGGTGCCAGGTGCTTCGCCACCAGTTCCACCCTTCGTCGCACTGGGCGAGCTACGGGGCGGTTGCGATTTAAGCCCCGCACCCGACAGCGCGGCAGCGCGAGTCGGCGGTATGCTCACAGGCGCGGGCATGGTGGTCGCCATCCACTCATCGGCCTGCAAGGCGTAGAGCACGCTTTTGACGTCTTGCGGGCGCTGGTACTCGTCGGGGCTGAGCATGCGGTCTGTCAGCGCCAGAAACGCCGGGCTGTACTTGCCTGCACCAATCGTGGTCGCCGGGATCTGCGGGTCGGTATGGACCCGCGCCGCCGCCTCCACCGGTTTTTCTCCACTGATGAGCCAATACCACACCCCGCCCATCGCGTAAATGTCAGACCACGCCCCTTGCCGACCATGCGCGTGATACTGCTCAAACGGTGCGAAGCCGGGCGAAACGATACTGGTCAGGCCGGAGGTGCTGGTACCTTCAGGTGTGCGCCGCGCCGCGCCGAAATCGAGCAACACCAGGCTGCCGTCTTCATCGCGCACATAAATATTGGCCGGTTTGATGTCGCGATGCAAAAAGCCCACTGCATGCACCTTGGTCAGGCCGTCGAGCAGCGGTGTGAACATCTGCTTCATCGCCGCCTCGCCGGGCGCCCCTAAGCCCCGCTCGATACGCTCGCGCATCCAGTGATGCAAAGAACGGCCAACTTCGTAGTCCATCACCATATACGCGGTGCGATTGGCCTCGAAGAAGCGTGTCACCCGAACAATATTGCGATGGCGGAAGGTGGCAAGGGTGCGCGATTCGGCCAGGAATCGCTGTAGACCACCGACAAATTGATCTTCAGAATCTTCGCTGCGCGCGTACACCGCCGGCCCGTCCAGGCTGCGCACACCTAAGCCTACGGGCAAGTACTCCTTGATCGCCACTTGCAGATTGAGCAGGGTGTCGTAGGCCAGATAGGAAATACCAAAGCCACCGATGCCCAGCACGCTCTCGATGCGAAATTCGGCCAGCATGAAGCCTTTGGGCAAGGCATCGCGGTGCGCGGCGGCGCTCTGTGGGTCTTCACTGGCCCGCTTGAGCTGCGAATACGAAACCTCAGTGACCGCTGTCGCAAACAGCCTGCGCGCCGCCGATGGATCGCCGGAAGTGCGCGCGGGGTCAGCGGGTTTGGGCGTTTCCATTAAGGCGGGTGGGGCGAGGGAGATTGGCGGGATTGTTAAAAGTTGATTCGGAAGCGAGTATAGCCACACTCTCTAGAGCAAATGCGCTTTCTTACAAGTCTGTCATCCGGGCGTTAGCGTTTGGTTATGGAGCGTCATCACACTGTTTTCCTCAAGTCGCTGATGGTCAACATTTTTCCCGGAGAACCTTATGCCAGACCAATCCACCTACGTGTCAATCGCTCGTCGCACCTGGCTTAAGGGCCTATGCGCGCTACCCGCATTGAGCGGTGTGGCGGCGCTCTCGGCCTTTGCCCAGGGCACGCCGCACTCGCTAGCCTCACGTTTTGTCGGTGGGGCGCGCGCTTGGGTGGAAGGCGATTGGCTGCATGTGGGCACGCGCGCCGTGCCCGACCATGGCAGCCCGTATTTTCCGGCGGGTGATTCGCGCCAAGAAGCCTTTCAAGGCAGCAATCCGATGGGCCACCGTTTTCACCACTCACCAGCGCAAATCGCGCCACACGACATGGTGTTGCGGATTCCGCTGAAGCCAGAACGTGCCGCCGCGGTGATGCGCACGCCAATGGGGCCGATTGGCGTGGCCCTGAACGGTGTGCCGTTTTTCAACCAATATGCGGGCAACGGGCAAAGCTTGTCGCACGAAATCGTCTCGTTCGACCAATACAACGGCCACCCCACGCCGCACGGCATGTATCACTATCACGCTGAGCCTGCGGCGCTGACCAAACGCTTGGGGCGCGATGCGCTCTTGGGCTTTCTGCTCGATGGCTTTCCGGTCTATGGCGGCATCGAAAATGGCCGCGAAGTGCGCAATGCCGACCTCGACGAGTGCCACGGCCACAGCCGCGCCACCAAAGACTTTCCCGCAGGCATTTACCACTATCACACCACGATGCAAGAGCCGTACTTGAATGGGCGTGGCTTTTATGGGCAGCGCGGGCAGATCATTCGCGCCTCGTTTGATCCCGCAGAGGTGTTCTGCGCGACAGCGTAGCAGCGTAGCAGCGTAGTAGCGTAGTAGCGCGAGCCACGGTGCTCGCAGGAGTACCACGGTCGCGCGCACGGCGGCTCGCCCTACTGGCTAAAGTGGCCTCAGCCGCTGTTGCGTAAACCCGCCGCCACGCCATTGATCGACATGTGAATCCCGCGTTTAACGCGCTCGTCCACCGGCTTGCCGTCGGCCATCATGCGGCGATGGCGGCGAAGCAGCTCGACTTGCAGGTGATTGAGCGGGTCGAGATAGGCGAAGCGGTTGCGGATTGACCGTTTGAGCAGCGGATTGCCTTCCAGCAATTCGCGCTGCTTCAAGATGCTGTTGACGGCATTGCGGGTCAATTCCCACTCTTCGCGGATGCGCGCGAAGATGCGTTTGGCCAGGCGCTTGTCTTTGACCAGCTCGGCATAACGCGATGCCACCGCCATGTCGCTTTTAGCGAGCAACATGTCGAGGTTGGACATGAGCGCACGGAAAAACGGCCATTCTTCGTTCATCAGGCTCAAGCGCTTGATGCCGTCGCGCGGGTGCTGCTCGATGTAAGCCGCAATCGCGCTTCCCACGCCGTACCAGCCAGGCAACATCACCCGCGCCTGTGCCCATGAAAAAACCCACGGAATCGCGCGTAAATCTTCAATTCGCGAGGACGGTTTGCGTGACGCGGGGCGGCTGCCGATATTGAGTTCAGCGATCTCGGCAATCGGGGTGGACTGAAAGAAATAGTCGGTAAAGCCCGGTGTTTCATAGACCAAATTGCGATAAGCGCGGTGGGCGTGGTCTGAGAGCAGCTCCATCGCGCGGGTGTATTCCTCATGCACCGGGACTGAAGGTGACCACGGCGTGCTTTGGTCGGCCAGCAGCGAAGCTTCGATGGTGGCGGCCACCAAGGTTTCCAGATTGCGCCGCCCGTTTTCTGGATTGGCATATTTGGAAGCGATGATTTCGCCTTGCTCGGTCAAGCGGATTTGCCCGGCAACCGTGCCGGGCGGCTGCGCCAGCACCGCATCATAGGTGGGCCCACCGCCGCGCCCGACACTACCGCCGCGCCCGTGAAACAGGCGCAAGCGAATGCCGCGCGCCCCGAAGACTTCGCTCAAGCCGATTTCAGCGCGATACAGCGCCCAGGTCGAGGTGAGGTAGCCGCCATCTTTGTTGCTGTCTGAATAGCCCAGCATGATCTCTTGCGACGGCGCGGCTGATTGGCTGCCAAGCAGCGTTTTGATGAGCGGCAAGTCGAGCCACTGGGCCATGATTTGCGGCGCTGCCTCAAGGTCGGTGATCGATTCAAACAGCGGGATCACGTTCATCACCAAATGGCGTGGCGACATCAGGCCGCCTTCTTTCAGCAGCACCAACACTTCGAGCAAGTCTGAGACTGACTCGCAGTGCGAAATGATGTAGTTGGGCGCAGCGGCCGCGCCAAAGCGCGCATGCATGGCAGCAGCCATGTGGATGATGCCAAGCTCGCTTTGTGTTTCAGGCGCATAGGCCGCACCCCGAATCGCGAGCAGGCGCGGCTGGGTCAACTCCTTCAAGAGCAATGACTGGCGTGCTTCTTCAGGCAGCGCCGGGTAGTTATTTTCGACTTCGGCTAAGCGCAGCAGCTCGGCAATTGAGCGTTCGTGGGTTTCTGAGTTTTGCCGCAAATCGACCGGAGCCAAGTGAAAGCCAAACACCTGCACGGCGCGCACCAGCGGGCGCACTTTGAGCGCCACCACGCTGCCTGCGCCATAGCGTTCGAGCGACTCGGCAATTGTTTCCAGGTCGCGTGCCAATTCGTCGGGTGTGGAATAGCGCGGTGCGGCACCGACTGCCTGGCGCACAACCGGCGGCAGGCCCAAGGCGGCCGCAGTTGCAGCCAAGCGTGCGTAAATGCCGATCAGCGCGCGGCGATACGGTTCGTCTTGCCGGTGCGGCGAGGTGTCGGGCGACACATGCGAGAGCGCTTGCAACGCCGGGGTCACGCCCACCAAGAGGGTAGAGATGGCCAGGCGTGCGCCCAGCGCATGCACTTCGCTCAGATAGTGTTCAAAAATCAATTCCGCACCGCGCGTGAGTGCGCGTTGCAGCGTGGCGGCGTTGACATTCGGGTTGCCGTCGCGGTCGCCGCCAATCCAGGTGCCCACGCGCATAAAGGTGGGCACTCGGTCCAGCTCGGCCCGTTGGGCTTGCGGCGGGCGCGGCAGGGTCGCCAAGCGCGCCTCGAGCTCGGCGTAGAGCTTGGGCAATTCGGCCAAAAAGGTGTAGCGAAAGTAGGCGTGACCATTTTCGATTTCGTCGGCCACAGTCAGCTTGGCATCGCGCAGCATGCGGGTTTGCCACAGGGTCATCACGTGGGCGCGCATTTGCGTGTCGAGGTCGGCTTCTTCGTCTGGCGTGAGGGTGACCCGGTCGCGCCAGTCGAGCAGGCGTGCCACTTCGAGCTCGAGATCGAGAATGCTCTTGCGCTGCACTTCGGTGGGGTGAGCAGTTAGCACCGGCACGACCAGCGCGCCTTCGAGCAGTGCTTTGACGGCTTTGGCTGGTACTTTGGCCGCCTTCAGTTGGGCGAACGTATGTTCGAGCGAACCTTCTCGCGCGGGCGAGCCAGTCAAGCGATGCGCCCGGCGGCGGCGGAAATGATGCTGGTCTTCGGCAATATTGGCCAGGTGCGAAAAGTACGAAAACGCCCGCACCACCGACACGGTTTGATCGCGTGTGAGCCGGTCGAGCAATTTGCTTAAGGTGGCGCGCGCGGTTTCGTCGGCATCGCGGCGGAATCTGACGGCCAACTGGCGAATTTCTTCGACCCGCGCGAACATCGCCTCGCCTTCTTGCGCTTTGAGGGTGTCGCCCAGAATGCGCCCCAAGAGGCGGATGTCGGCTTTGAGCGGTAGGTCTTTGTCAGGAAGGGTGCTCATTGGGGAGTCTTGGGTGGCACGGCAGGGGCGGGGATTGGTGTACTGAGGAGGGCTTGCGCCCGGGCGATGGCTTCGTCGATGTAGGCTTGGTAGAAATCCGGAAGTTGCAGGCCTTCAATCGGTTCCACCAGCAGCTTGCCCGAACCATCGACAATCACGATCGTCGGGAAGACGCGCACGCCGTAGCGTTTGGAGATGCTCAGCGGCGTGGTTTGCGAACCATCAGGCCGACGCACCAGAGGTAGTGTTCCCGTTGCCAACTCACGCAGCAATAAGGGTTTACCCACCCCCGGTTTTGACACCGAATTTTCTGCCGCTTCGCGCGCCATCGGGGCGAAAAACTCGCGCCGCGCCTTCTCGCAAAACGGGCAGTTTGGCTGGGTGACAAAAAGCACCAGCGGCACATTGTCGCGCGCGGCTGCGCGCAGGTCAGCCCCCAAATCGTGGGTAATCACCGGCATTGCCAGCGCCAACCCAGTCCACCAGCAAAACAGGGCTGTCGCTGTGAATGCGCCGCTTAAAATCTTGCTGCTAATCTTTAACCTTACTCGCCTCATTCAGGGATTCTATTTTGCTTGAGCTCTCGCCCCGGTCACTCGTCATCGCTTCACGTGAAAGCCGCCTTGCTTTGTGGCAAGCCGAGTTTGTCAAAGCCAAGCTCGAAGCGCTCTACCCGCAATGCCAAGTGAGCATTTTGGGCATGACGACGCAAGGCGACCAGATTTTGGATAGAACCTTGTCCAAGATCGGCGGCAAAGGCCTTTTTGTTAAAGAGTTGGAAGCGGCGCTTGCCGATGGCCAGGCCCACCTCGCGGTGCATTCGTGCAAAGACGTGCCGGTGTTGATGGACCCGCAATTCGCGCTACCGGTGATTCTGCGCCGTGAGGACCCGCGCGACGCTTGGGTTTCGAGCCGTTATGCCGGCCCGGCTGAGATGCCTGCCGGGGCCGTCGTGGGCACCTCCAGCTTGCGTCGTGAAGCGCAGTTGCGGTCGCGCTTTGCGCACCTCAAGGTCTTGCCCCTTCGCGGAAATCTCGATACGCGGTTGCGCAAGCTCGACGAAGGTCAATACGATGCCATTGTGCTGGCGGCAGCCGGGTTGAAGCGCTTGGGCGCGGCTGACCGCATTCGCGCGATGCTGCCGCCAGCAGAATCTTTGCCCGCCGTAGGGCAGGGCGCGCTTGCGATTGAAATTCTCAGCCGTCGCGACGACGTGGCAGCGTGGCTGATGCCGCTGTCGGATCGTGATACCGCCACTTGTATCACGGCTGAGCGTACCGTGAGCCGTGCGTTGGGTGGCAGTTGCCAAGTGCCTCTGGCAGCTTACGCCGTGCCCGAAGGCAACACCTTGCGCCTGCGGGCGCTGGTGGCAGCCCCAGACGGCAGCCAAGTGCTGCGCGCTGAGCGTACCGGGCCGATTGGCATGCCAGAAGAACTTGGCCTTGCCGTGGCCGCGGACCTGCGCCGCGATGGCGCGGATCGCATTTTGGCCGCCGTTGCGGCTGTGCCTTGAGCCGACGACGGCGATGATTATTCTCACGCGCCCGCAGGCAGACGCGGCGCAAACGGCGGTTCGCTTGGGGCAAGCTGGATTTGCGTGCACCGCGCTGCCCTTGCTCGAAGTGGGCGCGCTCACCGACCCCGGCGAGCAAACATTGCTGCACCAGGTGCTGGCGCGGCTTGCGGCGTTTGCTGGCATCATTTTTGTGAGCCCCAACGCGGTGCGCCTCGGGCTTGCCGACTTGGCCCAGTGGCCTGCTAACACCACGGCCTATGCGGTGGGCGAGGGCACGGCTGCGACGTTGCGCGCGCGTGGTATCGCTGCCATTACGGCTGATGGCGCAGGTGGCAGCGAAGCGCTGTACCAGCGCATGCGGGCCGATTCGCTGTTTGGCAAACACTTTTTGCTCCTGCGTGGGCCAGACGGGCGCGCCTGGCTTGCTGATTCACTACGCGGCGCTGGTACAAGCGTGACCTTGCTCAAGTGCTACGAGCGCCGCGCCGCCGCGCCCACTGCCTCGCAGTGGCAAGCGCTTTGGGTGGCGCAGCCGACGGGTTGGTCACTCACCAGCTCAGAGGCGGTGCGCCACTTGGGTGCGCTGCTGGCTGGGTTACCCGCGACCGAGAGCACGAAGCTATCGTGCCTTCCCGCCTGGGTGTCGCACCCGCGCATCGCCACTGCTGCCCGCGCGGCAGGCTTTACCGACATTCGCTTGACGCAGCCGGGCGATCAAGGTCTGATTGACGCTTTGCGTGCCGCTGCTGCTGGCCTCGCCGATTCTTCCTCCCCATGACCGCCTCAGCTTCTGACCCGGCTTCTGACTCAGCTACCGCTGCCGCAACTGCACCTGCTGCGCTAGCGCAGCAGGTGGTGGCCCGCGCCCCTTCGGGGGCGGCACGGCTTGGACTGCAGGGTTGTATCATCATTGTGCGGGCCCTGCTGCTCGATTTGCACTGGGCCAGCACACAACGCGATATCCGTAATCTGCAACGGCAGTTGGCCGAGCGCCTGCGCAGTGGTGATGCGATCAATAGCGAGGCACGCATGTTGGCTCGCGAAGCGCAGGAGCGGGTGCGCGAGGCCACCACCAAGCTGGCCCTGCTCGAGGCCAAGCTGACCGAGTCGCAAAGCCAGCAAGCGGCGCTCGAACAGCTCTATCAGTCGCTGGCGCGCAACCGTGACGAGTGGGCGCTCTCTGAAATCGAACAGGTGCTTACCGTCGCTTCGCAGCAGCTGCAACTTGCCGGCAACGTACCGGGCGCGGTGATCGCGCTGCAAAACGCCGATTCCAGGCTCGCACGCGGCGACCGCGCCCAGTTCATCGCGGTGCGCAAGGCATTGCAAATGGACTTGGAGCGCCTGAAAGCCTTGCCCTACGTCGATGTGCCGGGGATGGCATTGAAACTGGACGCAATGATTCTCGCGGTTGACAGCTTGCCCTTGATCTTTGACGAACGCTTAGGCGCAGGCGAAGCGCTGGGCACGCCCACCGGCGAGAAGGGCGGCGCTGACGAAAAAACCTGGCTGGGCAAACTGTTTGGCGAAACCTGGAGCGAGATGAAGCAACTCATTCGGGTGCGCGACATGTCCGGCTCTGAGCCGGTGGTTTTGCCGCCCACGCAAACCTTCTTCCTGCGGGAAAATCTCAAGCTGCGTTTGCTCAACGCCCGCATCGCGCTGATGCAGCGCAACGAAACGGCGTTTCGTGCCGATCTGCTGGCCGCGCAAAACTGGCTGGGCAAGCATTACGACCTGCGCGCCAAATCCACGGTGAATGCGGTGGCGGTACTCAAAGGGCTTTCGGCCAGCGCACTCGCCATTGAGTTACCGACCTTGGCGGACAGCCTGAACGCGGTGCGCAATTTTCGCGCCGCCCGCGAAGTGGCTCCGGGCGCCGGGTCCGCCACTGCGCCGCGCCGCTAGCGCGCCCCTTCGCCATGCGTGGGCTCTTTTGGATTCTCGGTCTTTTTGCGGTAGCGGTCGGCCTCTCGCTGGTCGCGCGCTACAACGAGGGTTACGTGCTGTTCTTTTATCCGCCGTATCGGATCGAGCTGTCGCTGACTCTGTTTGTTTTGGTGTTGTTGGTGCTGCTCATGCTGCTTTACGGCATCGGGCACTTGTTCCATTTGCTGATTAATTTCCCTGACCGCGTGCGCGCCTATCGTGCCGCCCAAAGCCGCAAGCAGGGTAAGGCCGCGTTTGCCGCCGCCGTGATTGCGCAGGTAGAAGGGCGCTTCGAGGACGCGAAGCGCGAAGCGGAAGCAGCGCTCGCCGCCGGGGAGCAAGTTGAATTGGCAACACGGATTCGGGATGCTGTGTCCATTTCGCAGTCCGGTCAGGCCCCGAGCCCGACTTAGCTTCGTCTTGCGTCATTCCGAAAAGGTTTCCCATGCCCGCCGCCGAATCCATCGACTTGGTCCGCATTCAATTCAATCCGGCTGGCTTGCTGGTCTTGAATGCGGTGCTGGCGCTACTCATGTTTGGCATTGCGCTCGAAGTGCGCTTGGCCGACTTCAAGGCCTTGCTCAAGCGCCCACGCGCGTTTGTGGTGGCGCTCAGTTGCCAATATCTGCTCATGCCGCTCCTGGCATTGGGCGTGATTGCGCTGCTGCAGCCGCCGCCGTCAGTGGCTTTGGGGATGATTCTGGTGGCGGCCTGCCCGTCGGGCAATCTCTCCAATTATTTGACCCATATCGCGCACGGCAATACGGCTCTTTCGGTGGGCATCACCTCGCTCTCGACCATTGCCGCGATCATTCTCACCCCAACCATGCTGGGCTTTTTCGGCAGCCTCTCGCCAACTACCGCACCTTTGATTCAGTCCATCGTGGTGGACCCGTGGCGGATGGCGTTTGACGTCGGTTTGGTGATTGGCGTGCCCCTGGCGGTGGGCATGCTGGTGGCACTACGCAAACCTGACTTTGCGGCGCGTTATGCCAAGCGGATTCAAATGAGCGCCTTCGTTTTGCTGATCGCCTTTGTGGTGATCGGCTCGCTAGGCAATTTCGCCACCTATCAAAAGTACCTTTGGCTGGTCTTCTGGATTGTGCTCTTGGGCGATGTGCTGGCCTTCACGCTCGCCTATTCGCTCGGCTGGGCGACACGCTTGCCTGAAACTGATCGCCGCGCGCTGGCGTTTGAAACCGGCAAGCGCAATACCGGCTTGGGGCTGGTGCTGGTGTTCGGGTTTTTTGATGGGCTAGGTGGCATGGCGCTGGTGGCGGCTTGGTGGGGCACCTGGGACATTGTGATGGGCACGGCGCTGGCCCATTGGTGGAAAAAGCGGCCCTTGTAGCTGGCCTGCATCTGCGCCGCGGCAGACTGCGTACACTATAGACACCCCGCGCCTGACCGTAGCAGTCGAGTGCGGCCGTGACCTTCACAACCTGTCATCCGCCCGGGAGAGCCACCGCCATGAAATACCCTTTGTTATCCGCCGTCACACTCAGCCTTGCAGCAAGTTTTCTGCCCACACTGGCGCATGCGCAAGCCTCGCCACCAGAGGCGCAGGTCAACGCGCTGGAAGGATTGTTTGGCAAGCAGCCGTCGTTCCGGCGCTCGCACGCCGCAGGTCTTTGCGCCAGCGGGCATTTCATTGGGAATGCGGAGGGTCGAGCGCTCTCCAGCGCCACGGTATTTGGTGGTGACAAGGTTCCGGTGGTTGCGCGGTTCTCGCTGGGCGGCGGTAATCCCAAAGCTTCCGACAAAAGCAGATCTGCGCGCGGCCTTGCGCTTCAGTTCAGCGCGCCGAATAGCGAAACCTGGCTGATGGCCAACATCTCAACGCCGATGTTTTTTGTGAGCAAGCCGGAGCAATTCGCTCCGTTTTTGCAGGCGCGTTCGGCTGACCCAGCTACTGGAAAACCAGATCCGGAAAAACTCAAGGCCTTTAATGCGGCCAACCCAGAGACCATGTTGCAAGGCGCGTACTTGGCCAAGGCGCCAATACCAGCGAGCTATGCCGGAGTCAACTACTGGGGCATCAACGCATTCGAATTTGTCAATGCAAAAAACGAGAGCCGCTTCGTCCGGTGGCAGTTCTCGCCGGCGGCGGGCGAGCTGGGCTTGTCGGACGAGCAGTTGAAGACCATGCCAGACACTTTTCTCGCTGATGAGCTGCGCAAGCGAGTGGCGGCAGCGCCAGTGTCGTTTGACTTCAAAGTACAACTGGCGGAGAAAGACGATCAACTCACCGACCCTACCAAGGTCTGGCCCGACAGTCGTAAAGTGATTACTGTCGGCAGGCTGGTTATCGACAAGGTAGAGCCTGGTGTCGAGACCGCCTGTGTCGGCATCACCTTTAACCCGCTGGTCTTGCCAAAGGGAATCAAACCATCGTCCGATCCGGTATTGATGGCGCGCCCGACACCCTATGCGATCTCGTTGGGTCGCCGGCTGACGGAAACCGCCAAGTAGGGCACGCGATTGGTGCTATCGATTGCCTGAAGAAGCCCGTCCATTGGGCTTCTTCGGGCATTTCTCTCAGACTTTTCGAGTCTGCCCGACCCAGTAAGTGTCGCGCAGTTTGCGCTTGAAAATTTTGCCGCTGTCTTCGCGCGGCAAGTGGGCGCGCAACTCAACTTTGCGCGGCACTTTGTAGCCGGCGATCCGTGCTGCAAGCCAGGTGCGAATCGCTTCGGGCGACAATGCTGTCCCCTCGCGCAGTTGTACGCACGCGAGCAAAGATTCACCCATTTCAGCATCTGGAATGCCGAACACGGCGCAGTCAGCCACGCCGGGCATGCCGATCAGCACGGCCTCAATTTCGGCCGGGTAAATATTGACCCCACCCGAAATCACCATGTCGCTCTTGCGGTCGGTGATGAAGAGGTAGCCTTCGGCATCGAGATAGCCCATGTCGCCCACGCACAGCAGCTCGCCACTTTTCAACTTGCTCGTGGCATCCGGGTTGTTGAGATATTCGACCCGGCCATAGGCGGGCTGGCAGCACCAAATCGTGCCGACCTCACCCGTGGGCAGCACTAAGCCTGCATCGTCGCGGATTTCAATCACGGCATCGCCCACGGCGCGCCCGGCGCTGCCTGGTTTGCGCGCGGCTTCAGCCGAAGAAATTTTGGTGATGTAGCCCGACTCTGAAGAGGCATAGCCTTCATTGACGATGGGCCCCATCCACTCGACCATTGCGCGCTTGACTTCAGGCGCGCACGGGCTGCCGGTAGAGCCGATGTAGCGCAAGCTGCTGGTTTCGTAGCGCGTTTTAACCTCTGCCGCCAAGCCCAGCATGCGCACCATCATGGTGGGCACGAGGTAGGCGTGGGTTAAGCGGTGCTCTGCGATCAGCGCCAGCGTGCGCTCGGCATCAAAGCGCGGCTCGAGCACCATCAGCGCATCAGCCTGCTGCATCACCAGTGCACCGTAGCCATTGGGGGCGCTGTGGTAGAGCGGCGCGGAAAGCAGGCAGCGCATACCCGGCTCAATGCCCAACACGGTGGACGTAATCAACATCGCGCGTTGCGCGGCGGCTGCGGCGTCTTCAGGGGCGAAAGGCACGCGACGCACGCCCTTGGGCCGCCCGGTGGTGCCCGAGGTGTAAGGCATCATGCCGCGCGCCGGTTGGGGGCTGCCGGTGTGAGGTGGCTGGGCTGCGAGCCAACTGGGCCAATCGTGCCAATCGTGTCGTAGAGGCATGCCTGAAGAAGCAATCTGGGCGCTCGTTTCCACGGCATCCAGCCGGAAAGCCTTGACGGTGGCGGCGCTTGGCGGTACGACAATAACAGTCATGCCTTCAGGGATGCCGTCGCGGATTTGCGCCACCAACTCCGCGCCCACAAACAACACTTTGGCTGCGCAATCCCGCAAGATGTAGCCTGCTTCGTCGGCCTTGAAGTGCCAGTTCATCGGCACGAAGTAAGCCCCCAGCGGGCGCGAGCCCAGCATGATTTCAAGCCACGCGGGCTCGTTGCGCAGCATGACGGCGACCACGTCATTTGCGCCGACACCGAGCGCTGTGAGGCCGCCGCCCACGCGGGCGATGCGACTCTCGAATTGCGCCGGGCTAATGGTCTGCGTGCCGTGCAGCAAGGTTGCGGTCATGCGACGATCCCATCTGCTGCCACGGCATCGGCCCAGGGTTGGGCCGCTTCGCTGGCACCGTGGTTGATGCCAGCGAAGCGCATGACGCCAGAAGGGCAGGCAAAACGCAGCGGCATGTGTTGCCGACGCGCCGCCACATAATCGAATGACGAGGCAAGCCGGGCTTGGGTTTCGGCAGGCAGGTTAGTGTCGCCGATCAAGATTTTTCCCTCTGAAGCGTCGATGCGAGACGTGTGAAATGCGCGATCCAAATCCATGCCATAGTCCACGATGAATGAAGTCAGCTGCGCCACCGCTGGCAGGATGCGCCTGCCGCCGGAAGCGCCCAGGCCAAAACGCCGCCCACTTTGCTCACCCAAAATCGGCGTGTAGTTGGTCAAGCAACGTTTGCCGGGTGCTAGTGAATTAGGCTGACCTGGCTCAGGGTCGAACCACATGATGCCGTTGTTCATCAGTACGCCTGACGTGGGCAGCACATAGCGCGAGCCGAAGATGGAGAGCAGCGTTTGCGTATTCGAGACCATGTTGCCGTGGCGATCCACCACGCAAAAATGGGTAGTGCATTGTGGGGCGCGTTCGTCTTTGAGGGGCGCAGCGCCAAGCGTGCGTGCGCCATCAACATCGCCCATCTCGCTTAAGCGTGCGGCGTAGGCTTCCTGGAGGGCCCGCCCGTAGGCGGCATAGGCGGCGGCATCAGGTGCATCGCCCCGCTGTGGGTTATCGGGCTGCCAAGCGCTCAACTGCCGCAACGTGTGCGCGAGCGTGGGGCCAGCGGTCAGTTCAGGTGTGGCGAAAATCTGCGCATCACGATACGCAATAACCAGCGGCTCGCGCACCACGGCGCGGTAGGCGCTCAAATCAGCAACGCTTAAAAATCCGCCGCCCTCCCGCATGTCTTGCGCCAGCACCTGCGCCAGATCGCCGCGATAAAAATCGTCTGCGCCCCGAGTGGCAACTTGCGCGATTGAATCGGCCAGCGCCCCCAGCGGTACGCGCACCACCGTCTTCACGCCCCAAGCGGCCGTCGGCACTTCGCCGCCTGGCAGGTAGACCGAGGCGCTGTGCGGGTAGCGCCGCAAATCCGGTGCCCCGGCGGCGATGTTTTCGGTGGTGAACCAATCGACCAGCACGCCTTCTTTTGCGGCTTGAATGGCCGGTTGCAACAGCTCAGTCCACGGCTTGCTGCCATAGCGCCGATGGAGTTCGCCCATGCCCGCCACCACGCCCGGTACGGCGATTGACTTAGGCCCGTGTACATTGCAATCGCCCGCCACCCGTGGCCAGGGGAACAGATCGCCCGATGGCCCGGTGCCCGCGAGCGGGTACGCATCTACTCGCAGCGAGTCGGGTGCGCGCATGCCATAGTCGATCACTTCGTAGCGCGCCTCACGAGCGCGATACAGCACCATCGCCCCGCCACCGCCCATGCCGCTCATCCAGGGCTCGAGCGCACCCAGTGCGAACGACACCGCCACGGCTGCATCGGCGGCATCGCCACCGTCGGCCAGCACGGCGGCCCCAATTTCGGCGGCGCGCCGGTGCTGTGCGGCAACGATGCCATGGGGCGATGAAATTGCGGGTTTGCGCAGCACCTGCGAGGTGCTGAAATTGGTTTGCATTGCTTGATCTCCCACAGTGAATGGCCTTGCAGGATTATCGTGGATGCCACCGTGGCCCGGCGTGCAAATGCGAATGGGCGCTGATGCATCGCGCCCATTCGCCACCACTATCTATGCCGGGTTACGCCTTCACGGTCGGGTCTTCACGGCGGCGCAATCCAAACACCGCCGCGATCGCCGTTTCCAAGCCGCTCCACACCTTCAAGCGGTCCAGCACCGGATTCACCAATCCGGTCACTGCGCAGTAGTGGGTATTTTTGCGACCCATGTGGTGCTTGGCATGATGGCGCGGGCTTTGCAGCAGCTTGGTCTTTTGCAACCAGGTCACCACACGCCCATTTTCACTTGGATTCTGATGCGCCCACTTGTGAATTTGGTTGGCATTGACCGCGACAATCACGAACAGCCATACCTGCCAAGTGAGCATATCGAGGCCCCATGCGGCGGCCAAAATCACTAGGCCGATCAAGAACAAATCCCACGAACTCTCCCACCAACTGCGCGCAACAAAAGCGCGTGGTTTGACGTGATGTTCAAGATTGGCCTCACCGATCAGCTTGCCGATGATGGGCGTGTCTTTGCGCGCATAAGCATCTTCTGCCCAATGGATCGCGCCAGACATCAGGTCGGCAATCACCACCGTTGCAGCCACTTGCATCATGGGTATCATCAAGTTCATCGCCCGCCGGAAATCGTGCTCTGGGAGCGCAGTGCAATGCGCCCGACACGAGTTTTCCTCTCCCTTTTTCATGCACGCAGGAAATACTGCGCATGGAGAAAAGTCTGATCTGGCGGTACGTTTTGTGCAAGACTCTGTCGATAGGTATCGCTAAAAGCTACCGTCGGCGTATTTTCTAGATCAAGCGCCGGTCAGCATCTTGGCAGAAACCGTATCAAGGTTAATCAAAAATTGGGCCGAATGGGAATTTTGGCGGGCCAAGAATTGGTGCCCGTGGACGGAATCGAACCGCCGACCTCTCGCTTACGAAGCGACTGCTCTACCAACTGAGCTACACGGGCCGTGTTGACATGCTGCGCACGCATTTGCTTGCGGACTTGTTCCTTAAGCGTGCAAGCGTGCGGCAAGCCCGTTATTATAGACAATCCAGCCGTAATTTTCTAATAGGTGCACCATGATGTTTCGCTCTTGGCAGATTTGCGCCACTCGTTTTTTAATGGCATTCAGCGCAATTATGTTGGGCAGCTTGGCGCTGGCACAAGACTTCGAGCGCGAAGCGCGCTGGCGTGCTGAAATTGAGCCGACCGTCGTCGTGGGCGACCCAGTGCTGCTCAAGCATTCCGTGCGAATGGCCGCGCCCGATTTTTTTGCGATTTACACCGAGGCCAAGGGGCCACCAAAGGCCGGGTTGGTGCTGCTGCACGGGGCAGGCGTACACCCGGATTTCGGCATGATTGGCGCGCTGCGGATCTCGCTCGCCGAGGTCGGCTACGCCACGCTTTCGGTACAAATGCCGGTGCAAGGCAAAGATGCCAAAGCGGAAGACTATCACCCCAAAGTATTCCCGAATGCGCTCGACCGGATCGCCCGCGCCGCGATCTACATGCAAGGCCGTGGGCATCGCAAACTGGTGTTGGTCAGCCACAGCATGGGCGCGTGGATGGCCAATGAATATCTGGATGCCAACCCGACCAATCTCTACGGCGCATGGATTTGCATCGGCATTACCGGTGGCTTCTCCAGCGATCTGGTAGGCAGCCTGCTCAAAGGCCGCGCGCTACCGGTTTTCGATGTTTACGGGCAGCGCGATTTTGAGGTGACCATGAGCGCCGCCGGGCGACGCTTTCGCGCCATCAAAGACACCGGCGGCTCGCGTCAAATTCAGGTGCCGGGGGCCGATCACTACTTCGCTGGCAAGGAGCGTGAACTATCAACGGTGCTTGCCACGTGGCTAGGCGAGATTGCACCCAGTCTGCGGGGGCAGTAATGGGCGATGATCGCGGCATCAGGCTGCTATAATCTTGGGCTTCGCTTTCGCAGCGATAGACGACCGAACACCGGAGAGGTGGCAGAGTGGTCGAATGTACCTGACTCGAAATCAGGCGATGCGGTAACGTATCCGAGGGTTCGAATCCCTCCCTCTCCGCCAGTAGCCTTACGCTGGGAAGCGTAGCCCTCACTGGGCATCATCATCAAAAAGCTGGCCGCTAGTGCCAGTAGCACCGTCGCCGCCAACTGGCCTGCGTGGGCGGCGCGCTCTTTTGGGCTTTCGGTCTCGATCTTCCAAATCCATTCAAGCGTTTCGGCTGGTCCCATGTTGGCGATTCTGGCCAGCTTGATGACCTCTACCGGGTTAAGGGCTTTGATGCCCTTTTTCATTTCACTTATCCGCGCGGGCATGCAGCCAAGCGACTTAGCACATTGATAGTCAGTCGTCAATCCGTGATTTCGCATCTTGAGGATTAGTTCGTAGCTGCTATTCATTTGAGAATTCCTTTTCGGTATCTGTATTATTCGTGCTTATCGTTTAGTAAGTATTCGATTGAGCCGCGATGCCGCACTATACCTCCAAACCCTCGCCAACGTCACGCCCGGTCTACGCGATCTGGGTTCGGTACGCTGACGGCAAGGAAACGCTCTACCGGGGCGCGCTAGGCCAGACCTGGAGCGAGCAATGCCCCGAGTCCATCAAGCTGATGACGGCCCTAGCCAAGGCCGCCAATGTGCATTCAGTGCAGTGGCACCTCCTCGACCCTCGCGATGCCATGAGCGCCAAGCTACCGCCGAATTCCATCATTCAAGGAGTAACCGCCTGATGAACGCACACCAGCAAACCAATGCGCGCCGGTTTATCGAACAACAAGGCAACGGCGAAGGCTTGCGCGCGCAGCGCGCAGCCGTAGCGGTTGCCGAAGCCGCTGCCGAAGGCGCGCAGCGTCCCCCTGCTCTAACAGGGGGGGAAAGTACCCCAAATCAAGCACTTAGCGAAAGCTGGAAAGCTCAAAACGTCATCGTTGACTGGTGCCAAGGCACGTTCAAGCGAATCCGGCCGGGAACCAACCCGATAGCCATGATTCACCTCTGGTTTTGTCATTTCCTCATGTGCGATGTTCACGGCGAAGAACGGGGGAACGGCATGTGGGGCTACGAATCCCTCACCCACTTCTACGCCCACGTAGACGGAACCAGGATACTCGTCGGCCTAGCCATGACCGGCGGCGCAAAGACCAACGGAACCCATCTCTTTCAACTAAACGGGCACGGTTGCGCACTTGTCAAAGACTGGAACGAAGTTCAAAGAGTGCTTGAAGAGCACGATGCCAGCCTAACCCGCGTCGATCTAGCCATCGACACACTCGAAGGCGCATTTCGGGTAGAAGAAGCCGCAGATTGGTACGTAGACGGCGGGTTTACCCAAGGCGGGCGAAGGCCCAAGTACAAACAAGAAGGTGATTGGTTCCTCAACCAAGGCAGCGGTAAAACCTTCTACGTCGGCCTACGCGAACACGGCAAACAAGCCCGCGTCTACGAGAAAGGCAAACAACTCAAAGACCGCTGGTCAATGTGGAACCGCTTCGAAGTCGAAATCCACAACACCAACCGCGATATTCCCGCCGAAATCCTCACCAAGCGAACCGAGTATTTCGCAGGCATGTACCCCATTTGCGCCACACTGGTAGACACCGAACATGCTGAACGGATAGCCACCTTAAAAAAAGAAGGGGAGATCAGCCTTGCGCACCTTATGCACTGGAACAAAGTCGCATACGGACGTTTGATCTTCCAGCTAACCAGCGCTGGTCACACACCTGAAAGCATCATCCAAGACACGCAACGCGAGGGCGTGCCTAGGAGATTGTCCAAAGCCTCGCTATTAAAAATCCGCCAAGGCGGCTCCCAGAGGAGTATCAAAGATGAACAACATGACCCAAACCAACCAGCGCATGACCGGCCTGGGATTCTTTGAAGGCGAAATTGACGGCAAAGACATCAAGTCCGGCTCGATTTTCGTTGAGTCAGCTCTTGATGAAACCAAGAGCAACGCCAAAGGAACGCGCAGTGTCGAGCACAAAGTGGATATGGACCTTATCAAAGCGCTCATGCACAACCCCATGCCCATGATGGTCGATCTTGAATTTGAACACCGCGTCACACGCGGCGCTATGTCTTTCAGGTGCATCAACGTCCTTCCCAAAGGCGTACCGCAAACCACGACGGTAAAAAGCCCGTTAGCTGGCAAAGCCACCGCAGCAGGCTTCTAATCGTTCCGGCTACGACACATGCCAACCGTCTACGTATGCAGCAATGCTGCTGTACCTGCAAATCAGGTGCAAGGCAACGCTACGATGCGCACGGCTTGCCCAAACGGGCAATTCGTGAGCATCAGCTACGACGCTCTGGTAAACGCCGCCCCAGCGTACCAAACCACTC
Organism: Burkholderiales bacterium; assembly: GCA_031362865.1. GTDB lineage: Bacteria > Pseudomonadota > Gammaproteobacteria > Burkholderiales > JAEUOS01 > JANLTH01. Next base: position 54,500 of record JANLTH010000107.1, read on the forward strand.
AATCGCAGCTAGCAACTGCGATTGCCACCAACACCACGCAAGGCAATCAAATCACAGCCCTGCAAACCGTTAACAACCAGCAGGGCACGGCCATCACGCTGCTGCAATCATCCAATCAAAGCCAAGCCGCCAGCATCCAGCAACTGCAAACCCAAATCACGCAGCTACAGCAAAGCAACCCAATCGGTGGCGGAATCGTTCCACCGCTGAGCATTTCCGACGCTGGAACCGTTTTAAGCGCCATAGCGCTCATTTGGGCTGTCGCCTACGGTATCCGAATGATTATCGATTTCATCCGCAGCAGCGCAGCTATCGCACGCGAGAACTAAGAACACGGACAAGCCGCCAGTCCGTGTGGTTCACTACGGCGGCACAAACCTAGGAGCAAATCATGAACAAAGTATTTCAAGCAGTCCGCAAAGGCGGCAAGTGGCTCGTAGTAGCCGCACCAGCCGCCGCACTGACCACCAACGCTGCTGCCCAAGCTGTTGACACGACTGCCGCTGTCGCTGCGATCACGTCGCAAAGCGGTGCGTTGACGGCTATCGGCACGGCAGTCGTTGCCATCTCCGTGGTCTACATGATTTTCAAGTGGATCAAGTCGATGATCAAAGGCTAAAAAACGCCGAAGTCAACGATTGAAAGCCGGGGCAACCCGGCTTTTGTCCTCAAGGAGAAAAGACATGGAAGGCTGGTTTCTGCTTACAGCAGGCATTGGAGCACTTTGGATTATTCTTCGATGATTAGGCTGTTATTGATCTTGCAAATCTTCGTATTGCTGACCTTGTCAGTCGGCGCGCCGAAGAACGCGGTAGCAGTGACTTACGGTTGTTCCGTAATAGGTGATCCTACTTCGTGTTCTTGTTCCGATCCCCACTATTCTTTAGCTCCGGGGACTCAGGTTTGCGTGCGGACATCCTGCCCGGCCGGTCGCCGCGTCCAGGGCGACAGCTGTATTGTGGTATGCCCTGATGGTTCCGATCTTCCAGCATCGGGCGTTTGTCTAGAAGCATGTCCACCTGCACAAACGCGAGTAAACGGCGTATGCCAATGTCAGGCCGGATTCACGTTCAACACCGTCGAGAATGCCTGCAAAAAAGATGAAACTTGCGCGTCGCGCGGCGACAAAGATCAAAGCATCACCTGGTACGGCCCGGTCACGGTTCCTCCGACGCTTCCAGGCCCTGGGCGCTTTTGCATCGATGGATGCCGCTATTCTTCTGGCGCGGGCAACTGCGGTACATCCGAGTCAGGAAAAACGGCCTGCTGGGCGGGTAAGTTGTGGAACCAGCAGACCGCGTGCACGCCGGGTTCAGGCGATAGCAAAACTGACCCACCGCCGAACGATCCAAGCTGCGGCGTTGGCATGTGCCCCGGCAATGTAAACGGTACTAACGTTTGCGTCCCGTGCAAAACGAGGACAACCGATGACGGCGGCAGTGGAGGCGGAACAGGCGCTGGAACAGGCAGCGGCAATGGCAATGGTGGAACGGTGGGGCCAACGACCACGGATAGTAACGGTGGCTCTGATGTCCCTGGCGGCAGCACGACTTCGACAAACACAAACACCACAACCGATAGCAGTACAGGGCAAACCACAACGACAACAACCAAGACCACGACGACGAACACCGATGGCGTGAAGACCACAAAAACGGATACAACAAACACCAGTAAAGATACACCAACATTCTGCAAGGAAAACCCCAACCACACGCTTTGCAAAACGACGACAGTCACCGGTCAAGAGTGTTCGCAGACAAGCGTCTGCAACGGCGATGCCGTCCAATGCGCAATTCTGGCCAAAGAAAAAGACATGGCTTGCGCACTCGAAGCTAGCAAAGGCATGGCCGACGTAGCACTAACGATCGGCACGTCCAGCGACCCGCAAAAGGACACCCTTGCCAAAGGCGGCACTAGCAGAAAAGAGGTAGACCTGAAATCGTTCGCACCTGGACCAGCAACCGTAAGCGGAGCATGTCCTGCACCAAAAACGATCCCGCTCCCGTTCGGCGGATCGGTAACAGCCTCATTCGAGCCATTGTGCAGCCTAGCCCCATATATCCGATTAATGCTGTTATTTTCAACAGCTATATGGTGTATCATTTTTATTAGCAGCAAACAAGGAAGCTAACTATGGCACTCCCCGCTGTCGGAATGGTCATTGCAGGCGCGCTGAGCTACGTAGCCACGCACTTAGCTTCAAAAGTTATTGTTCACCTAGGCTTAGGCGTGGTGACCTACGTTGGCATCGACATCCTGATTCAAAAGTTTCAAAATTTCGCGTTCGACCAGCTAAACGGCCTCCCTCAAGACCTGCTTCAGTTTACAAAGCTCCTAGGTTTTGACACCGCCATAGCCATGATCTTCAGCGCCATTACCGTTCGTTGGACGCTCGGCGGCCTTTTCTCGAGTTCGGTATCCCGTTGGTTCGTCCAAGGTCGTGAGTAAGGTACAGGCGCCAATTGCGGGTCTGGGGGATCATCCCCCAGCCGGCCTCCAGTCCGGGAACTGGAGGGGTTTGGGCACCGCCCAATCGGGGGTTTGGGGTAGAGACTACCCCAATGGGTTTGGGCAAAGTCCAAGGTCTTGCGTGAGGGATAGCAGCCCACTGGTGGAGACTACAGGCTCCATGCTCGCACAAAAGCCCGGTTTCGCATGCGAAACACGCCCGTCTTTAACGCAGTAAAAGCCCAATGATTCGCCTTATTACCGGGCTACCCGGAAACGGTAAAACCCTACGCGTAGTTTGGGAACTCTCGAAGATCGCCGAAAAAGGCGAACGCCCGATCTACGTCCACGGCATTCCGGATCTGGCCATCCCTGTCAATCAGCTAGAAGACCCAGAAAAATGGTATGAACACGAAGACCACGCGCTAATCGTCATCGACGAAGCGCAAAGTATCTTCAGGCCACGTGGTACCGGCAGCAACGTACCGCCACATGTGGCCCGGCTAGAAAAACACCGTCACCAAGGCATCGACCTCTGGCTCATTACGCAGCATCCCATGCTGCTCGATACCAACGTCCGACGACTAGTCGGCGAACACATTCACGTTCATCGACCTTTCGGATTTCAACGAGCAACCATTCTCAAATGGCAAGAAGTCAGCAACCCAAGTAGTAAATCGCACATCGCGCAAGCGCAAAAAGAACAATGGTCATTCCCGCAAGATGCTTACAAGCTCTACAAAAGCGCCCAAGTCCACACGCATAAAGCGCAAATTCCGTGGAAGATGGTCATCCTCGCCATCGGCACGCTAGTTGCGGCAGTAGTCGCCATGGGCTACGCCTACTACCACTTCAGCAAGATGGCCAACGCAGGCAAGCCATTGACCGAAGCCACAAAGGCCCAACCCAGTGCCCTCGGTGGCGGCCTCGCAGTCGTTGGAAATAGCGACAAAAAAAAGAGTCCTCAAGAAGATCTCAGAGATTGGCTAGACGCCAGGAAGCCAAGAATCGAAGGATTGCCCGAGACTGCGCCGCAATACGACGACGTAATGAAACCGCAAGTCGCCCCGCAGCCCTCGGCTTGCATCAAAATGCGTGACGAATGCCGGTGCTACACCCACCAAGCCACATTGATCGACATGTCCAGAAATCTCTGCGAGCAAATCGTCAAGAAAGGTTATTTCGACGCCACGCTAGCTAGGGAAAATCGCAGCTCCACATCTGTGCAGGGGCAAAGCAACCGCGCGCCCACGCAACAAGTGCCAACCGTTACACTAGCGCTACCTGATTTCAAGGAAACTAAACCATGAAAATGGTCATCAGCATCATCCTCGCCTTCACCGTCGTCTTTGGTGCTTTGTTTCTCGCTGACCGCAGCCTAAAAGGCAATTTTGACGCATCCAAGTCGCGCATCCAAGAAAAAGTCCAAGGCACAATCAAATTCGGCTTCAGCAAGCCAACTGAGCCACCAGCTGCGGTAGCGCAGCCACGACCTGGTGGAACTCCACCAGGTCGTGGCGATCGCGTCGTCGAGCTGCGCCCGCAGTATGTCCCAGTAGCAGCGGATTCCTTGGTCGCGAAGATGATCGACGAAGATCGAAAGACCCGCCCTATTGGTCAACTTCGCCTAACCCTGTTAGAACCCGTAAACGAGCCACCACTTCACGCAAATTCCCGCGCTGCACCCGAGAAGGTGGGCGACCTCTACAAATGCGCTGTAGGCGGTAAAACGACCTACCAGCAAATTCCTTGCGCCGAAGGCGAAGGAAACGCATTGAAAGTTACGGATTCGAAGATTGGCAGAGCCGTAACACCGGTCGAGCTACTCCGCGCCACCATGGAAGAAAAAGGCTGGACAAACGGACGTCGCTACGAAAATGGGCGGCTGGTAGCCGAAGTCAAAGATGGTGGCATCGTCGTTTCACCGCACCAGCTCGCCAATGCTCAAGGTGACCCGCTACAACAAGCAAAATTCCGTTGTCGTGTTATCGAGGAAGAACTGGAACGCATCAAAGCGCTACAGCGGCAACCATTGTCCGGCTACGAACATGATCGTATCCGGCGGATCAAGGAAGAGTTGGATGCAGAGCATTTCAGCCGGAAGTGCAATATCATCAAGAACCAATAAAAAACCCGCCGGCTGGCGGGTTTCTCAGTGAGTTATCGAGCTCTAAACGTGCTGCGCCGCCTCAACGCGCATCACAGCGTCTGCCAGCGTATCCACCTTCGCAATCAACAGACTGCGCATCCGCGCATCCATCGCCATATCGCGGCGAATTGCAGCCAAGTCGGCGCGGATTGAAGCATTGTCTTCACGCAAGCTAGAAATTTGCTCATGCACCGCGTTCACGCTTTGGCGTTGACTGGCTTGCTCCGCCTGAATCTGTTTCAGAATCTGCAACACAAGGTTTTCGGTTTCGGCAGTCATGTTGTTCGTCTCCTTCTGATGCACCGAATTGTAGGCTTTTCGCTGGCCAGCCGCAGCGCTTGCTACATTTGCACGCGCTTACCAGCATTGAATCTCTACAGACCAGCAGCCTCAAAAAGCTCCCCAAGTTCCCCCGCGCCATATCGCACAGGTCGAAGACCTGCCCCGAAGGGGTGAGCCGGTAGGAGCCGGGTCGGTAGACCTTCGACGGTTGTATCGTCGAACTCCGAAGCCCGGCGAATGCATGGCGCGGGCTGAGTACCTTCATAAGCCACGAATCGCTTTTCGCTCAAGTCACTACGCATTTCCCACGGCCTGCCGAAGGACAGGCCGCACCAAGGACTGCAACTGGTGATATCGTCGGGAGTGCCGAAGGTGTGCCGAGTGAAGATGCGGACAGGGACACGCTTTATCGTCCCTGCCTCATCTTCACGTAGGACACACCGTAGGACACGACCAGAGATACCACCAGTTGCAGCCGGGTTACTCGAACAGGTCGCCCTTTGCCTTCGCTCTTTTCAAAGCTCGCTTCACTGAAGCAATGTGAATTCCGTATCGCCGGGCTAATTCTGATTTGTTGAGCGAACCAGAGACAAACAGGGTGACCAGCTCCAGCTCCTGCTCTTCCGTGATGGCTGGCAATCGACCGAACGCCACGCCACGCAATCGAGCTGCGCCCATTCCTGCAACCGTTCGCTCCACGATCATTGACCGCTCAAACTCTGCGAACGCACCGAGAATCTGGAACACCACACGCCCCGCAGCCGATTTCGTATCCAGATGCTCGGTAAGCGACTCCAGACGTGCACCAGTTTCGTGAATGCGCTCCGTCACGCGCAGCAAGTCCGCCAGCGAGCGGGCTACACGATCGAGCTTGTAAACGACTACCGTGTCACCCGGTTTGATCTTGGCCAGCAAAGCAATCAGCTCTGGCCTTTTCAGCGACTTACCGCTTTTTTGCTCCTGAAAAAGAAAATCGACGCCGGATTTCTCCAAAGCGTCGATCTGCAAACCGGTGTTTTGTTCGATGGTGCTTACGCGAGCATAGCCGTAGCGCATGATGGTTTCCTGTAAAGGAGTTGAAGGGACTCCTTCAGTAACCGAAACCATGCAAAGCGGCGCGGATCACGAAGAGTTCGAATCCCTCCCTCTCCGCCAAATACCTTTGTACAGGCGCGGGACTCGCAAAACTCTTGCGTCCCCCCCCCCTTGCCAACTGCCTGCGGCCCCCTGCGCGCCCTGACATCACCTCCGCGCGCGGCTTCCACCGCGACCGCTTCGTGTCGCCGGTTCCTTTTCAATTGCGCTTCGTCCTCCGGCCGCCAGCCAACTCGCCGATTCCGGGCGCTTCAACTTCGACATGTTGCCGAAAAGGCATTGCGAGCTCGGATTGCAAGATAATCTGGGAGATCGCAGCTCACAACTTATCGAATTTCAATCTCATGAGTGTCAAACAACTCTTCGACCTTTCCAATCGGGTCGCCATCATTACCGGTGGGTCGCGCGGCTTGGGGCTGCAAATGGCGGAAGCCTTGGGTGAATTGGGTGCCAAGCTGGTCTTGAGCGCGCGCAAAGCCAACGAGCTTGAAGAGGCTCATGCCCAGCTGACCAAGCTTGGTTACGACGTGATGACCATCCCGGCCGACATTGGCAAGGTCGAGGCGATTCAACCTTTGGTCGATGCGGTGATGGCGCGCCATGGGCGCATTGATATTCTGGTCAACAACGCTGGTGCTACCTGGGGCGCGAATGCTGAGGATCATTCGCTCGACGCGTGGAATAAGCTGATCGCGGTCAACCTTACCGGGGCCTTTTTGCTCTCTCAAGCAGTGGGGCGCGCCTCGATGATTCCGAATCGTTACGGGCGCATCATCAATATCGCCTCGGTCGCAGGGCTGGGCGCTTCGCCGCCGCAAATGGGTGGCACGCTGGCCTACAACACCACCAAAGGCGGCTTGGTCAATTTCACTCGCCAATTGGCTGCCGAGTGGGGCCGCTACAACATCACGGTGAATGCGATTTGCCCCGGCTTTTTCCCTTCGCGCATGACCCGCTCGACGCTCGCTGCGCATGAGAAGTTTTTTGTCGATCTCACGCCGATGGGCAAATTGGGTGGCAACGAAGATTTGAAGGGCGCAGTGGCGTTGTTCGCGTCGAACGCGGGCGGTCACATCACCGGTCAAACGCTGGCGGTCGATGGCGGGGCGATTGTCGTATGAGCCAAACCATTGCACCCCAGGTCATCATGCCCAACGGCCGGCCGATGGGTGCGCGCGCGATTGGCTCACTCAAAGATGTGCCGTTTCTCACGCACCTGGGGGTCAAGGTGATGGAGATGGAGGAGGGCCGTTCACTGCTCGTGCTCGACCCCAAGCCTGAACATTACAACTCGTGGGCGTCAGTGCATGGCGGTGTCATCGCGACGCTGCTCGACGTGTGCATGGCGGTGGCGGGGCGCTCTTACGACCCGGCCAATTTGTCCGGGATTACCGTTGACATGAGCATTCAGTACATCCTGCCAGGCAAGGGGCCGCAATTGGCGCGCGGCAACGTAGTCGCGCGCTCCGCCACTATTTGGCGCTGCGAAGGTGAAGTGCGCAACGCCGATGGCACTCTGGTCGCCAAGTCGATCGGCTCGTTCAAATTTAAAGATTTTTCCGCCCGGAAAGACAAACAACCTGTTGGAGATTCGTAGATGAATAAGCAATTTGTTTTAGCCAAACGCCCGCAAGGCCAAGTTACGCCTGACTGTTTCCGCTTGCAGGAAAGTGCCATTCCCGCACCGGCTGATGGCCAAGTGCTGGTCAAGCACCATTACATGTCGCTCGACCCCTACATGCGCGGGCGCATGGATGATTCGAAGTCGTATGCGGTTTCGCAGGCTATCGATGCGGTGATGGGTGCTGGCACGGTGGGCGAAGTGGTCGAATCCAAGCTGGACGGTTTCAAGCCTGGCGACCATGTTGTCGGCATGGGTGGCTGGCAGCAATACTCGCTCGCCAAAGGCGGCGAAATGCGCAAGATCGACACGCGCCAGGTGCCGATGTCTGCTTATCTGGGGGTGGTTGGCATGCCCGGAGTTACCGCGTGGGTCGGCACGAATACGATTTGCAATCCGAAGCCGGGCGAAACCTTGGTTGTGAGCGCAGCTTCGGGCGCGGTGGGCAGTGCGGTAGGTCAGCTTGCCAAGGCGCAGGGCGTGCGTGCGGTTGGTATCGCCGGTGGCGCTGCCAAGTGTGCGTATGTGAAAGACGAATTGGGCTTTGATGACTGCATCGACTACAAAACCGTAGGCTGGCAAGACGCACTCAAAGCCGCTACGCCCAAAGGAGTTGACTGTGTGTTTGAAAACGTCGGCGGCGAGATTTTCGACTTCTTGCTCTCACGCATGAACGCCTTTGGGCGCATCGCGGTCTGCGGCCTGATTTCAGGCTACAACGGCGAACCGTATGGCATGAAAAACATTCGCTCGCTCTTGGTTAACCGCCTTACCGTGCAAGGCTTCATTGTTTCTGAGCGCATGGAACTGTGGCCCAAGGCGCTGGGCGAGCTTGGCATGGGCGTAGCGACTGGCAAGCTCAAGTACCGCGAAACGGTGGCGCCGGGGCTGGAAGCCGCGCCGCAAGCCTTTATTGGCCTGCTTAAGGGTGAGAACTTTGGCAAGCAGGTGGTGAAGTTGATTTAGTTCTTCAAAAGGAGAGTCGCCATGAATGCCCCCATGAACCCAGCTGAAATGCACGCCGTGTCAGCGCCCGCACCCTCGGTGGAAGAGAACCGTGCCCTGTTGCCGCAGCCGCCCACGTTTGCCACCGTCGCTGAAGAACGCCTGCACCGCAAGCAGCGGCTCGCTGGCGCGTTTCGCGTCTTCTCGCGCTTCGGGCTGGACGAAGGGGCGGCCGGGCATATCACCGTGCGCGACCCTGAATTTCCCGACAGCTTTTGGCTCAACCCGTTCGGGGTGCATTTCAGCCAAGTCAAGGTTTCCAACCTGATCCGCGTTTCTCACCACGGCGAGGTTCTTGACGGCAATCATCCGCTCAATCGCGCAGCATTCGCGATTCACTCGCGGGTACACCAAGCGCGGCCCGATGCGGTAGCGGCGGCGCACACGCACGGGGTCTATGGGCGTGCTTTTTCAGCGCTGGGCAAGCCGCTGGCGATGATTAATCAAGACGTGTGCGCCTTCTACAACGACCACGCGGTTTATGACGATTTTGGCGGTGTAGTTTGGGAGCTGGAAGAAGGCGAGCGCATCGCCAAGGCAATCGGCCAGAACAAGGCCGCGATTTTGCAAAACCACGGCCTCATTACACTGGGCAAAAGTAGTGTGGACGAAGCGGCCTGGTTCTATATTTCAATGGAGCGCTGCTGCCAAGTGCAAATGTTGGCCGAATCAGCGTTGCGCCCTGGCGAAAGCCTGAAAATCGTGCCCGAGGCCGCCGCCGCGCAGTCACATGCCATCGTCGGCGCGCCATTCTCAGGCTGGTTCCAGTTTCAATTGCTCTACCAGCGCCAGCTTAAAGAGAATCCAGATTTTCTCGATTAGCGAAGCTGCGCAGCTCCGCGGTGAGGGGTGAGGAGTACGGCGTGAGGTTCGCGCCGCTCTGAAATGCCCCTGACTTCACCTCACCCCTAACTCCTTACTCTTCACTAAACATGCAGATATTCAAAGACAAAATTGCCGTCATCACCGGTGCCGGCTCCGGCTTTGGCCTCGAAGTAGCGCGCATTGGTGCCAAGCGCGGCATGAAGCTGGTGCTGGCCGACGTGCAACAAGATGCGCTGGATCGTGCTCGCACTGAACTGGAAGCCGCTGGTGCGCAGGTTCTAGCGATCAAGGTCGATGTTTCCAAGCCTGAAGAAGTGCAAGCCATGGCGGATGCCGCCGTCAAGCGCTTTGGCGTGCCCAATTTTGTGTTCAACAATGCTGGGGTTGGCGCGGGCGGCTTTATTTGGGAACACGAGTTGGCCGACTGGCAGTGGGTGATGGGTGTCAATCTGTGGGGTGTGGTCTACGGTATCAAAGCCTTTACTCAGCTGATGCTGGATGCCGCTGCCAAAGACCCAACTTTTGAGGCGCATATCGTCAATACCGCTTCGATGGCAGGCCTGCTCACACCACCCAATATGGGCGTGTACAACGTGACCAAGCACGCGGTTGTGGCAATGACCGAGACGCTCTACCAAGACTTAAGCTTGGTGACGACCCAAGTCAACTGCTCGGTGCTGTGCCCGTATTTTGTGCCCACCGGCATTCACGCCTCGCACCGCAATCGCCCGAGTGATTTGAAGCACGAAGCGCCGCCCACCAAGTCGCAAAAAGTCGCGCAGGCCATGAGCGAAAAGTCGGTCAACTCGGGCAAAGTCAGCGCCACCGATGTTGCCGGATTCATTTTTAAAGCGATGGAAGAAAAGCGCTTCTACATCTACTCGCACCCGCACGCACTGGGCAATGTGGAACGCCGGATGACGGACATCGTGAAAGGCAACAACCCGGGTGATCCGTTTGAAGAAACGCCGCACGTGCGCGAGAAATTGGTTGCAGCCTTGAAGTCCTAGCGGCGCTGCCTGAAGAGGCGCTCTGGATGGCACTCTTCAGCCATTAGTACCTGAAAACCAGCCACTGACAAGCGTCTTGAGGGAGTGCCATTGATTCAGCATACCGACCACACCTTGAGCAACGGCATGCGCTTGCACGTCGCCCACTCCGGTGACGCTGGCAAGCCGCTGATCGTCTTCCTGCATGGCTTCCCTGAATTCTGGCTTGCCTGGGAGAAGCAGCTTGAACATTTTGGCCACGATTTCTACGCCGTAGCGCCCGACCTGCGCGGCTTCAATTTGTCTGACCAGCCGCATGAAGTCGAGAAGTACCGCGCCAAGTACATCATCGAAGACATTCGGCTGCTGGTGGAAGCACTGGGGCACTCCAAATGCACACTCGTTGCGCACGATTGGGGCGGGGCGATTGGCTGGGCGATTGCGGCGTTGCACCCGCAGATGGTCGAAAAGCTCGTCATCATAAACTCGCCGCATGGGGCTGCCTTTCAGCGCAGCCTGGCCGTTGACCCAGAACAGATCAAAGCGTCCGAATACATGAACTGGCTGCGCCGCGAGGGCAGCGAAGCCAAGCTGGTCGAAAACGACTTTGCGCTGATCGAAAAATTCTTGAGCGGGATGAGCGACATCAGCGCCTGGTACACGCCCGAGATTCAAGCGCAGTACCGCGCCTGCTGGGCGCGTGGCCTGCGCGGTGGCTGCAACTACTATCGCGCCTCGCCACTGCATCCGGCCACCAACACTGAGCCAGGTGCAAAAGCGGTTGTGCTGCCCGACGCGCTCACGCACGTGACCGTACCCACGCTGGTGATTTGGGGCGAGGCCGATCACGCACTCAAGCCCAGGCTGCTCGATGGTCTGGCGCACTACGTACCGAATCTGACGATTGAACGCATCCCCGAAGGCACGCACTGGATCGTCCATGAGCAACCCGACCGGGTTAACCAACTGATTCGCAGCTTTATCCATGCTTGACCCGCAAGCCGCACAATTGTTGGCCTGGGTTGAAAAAGCGCGCGCCGAAGGCAAATCCGTGCCGTATTCCACTCTGACCCCGCAAGCCGCGCGAGCGCTCTACGACAAGCAGTCACCCACGCTTGATTTCAAGCCCCGTGCGCTCGCGCGAGTCGAAAATCTCACCCTGCCGCTGCCTGAAGGTCCGCGCCCAGCAAGGCTCTACGCGGCATCGACCGAGAAAAATCAGGCCGTCGTTTTGTTTTTTCACGGCGGCGGCTTCACCATCGGCAGCCTCGATTCGCACGACGGCCTGTGCCGCACTCTGGCGGAGCAAACCGGTGCGATGGTGCTGGCGCTCGACTACCGGCTTGCGCCTGAAAATCCATTTCCGGCAGCAGTGAACGATGCGTTTGCCGCCTACCAATGGCTGCTCAAGCATGCCGCGCAAATCGGTGCCGATGCCGCGCGCATCGCCGTGATGGGCGATAGTGCCGGCGGCACGCTGACCATCGTCACTTGCTTGCAAGCACGCGATGCCGGGCTACCGCAACCGCGTTTGCAACTGCCGATTTACCCCGCCACACAGCATGCCAACACCGCCTCGCGCGAGCGGCTTGCCAATGGCTATTTGCTCGATGCTGCCACGATGGCATGGTTCAACCAACAGTATCTGCCGATGCCTTCACTGGCGCAAGACTGGCGTGCCGCTCCGCATTTGCGCGATGATCTGCAAGGTCTCGCTCCGGTATGGATGGCGGTGGCAGGCTACGATCCGCTGGTCGATGAGGGCATGGCGTTTGCGGAAAAATTGCGCGCCGCCGGCGTCGCCTTGACGTTGCGACACGACTCTGGCATGCTGCACGGCTACTTCAGCATGGCAGGCATGCTCAGCGTTGCCAAGGCCGCCGTCGATGATTGCTGCGACGCAATTCGAGCAGCGCTTGGTTAATTTTTTTGGACGAGGAAATTCATGGCCTTGAGTGACTTTCGCTTTTTTCACCGCCTGCGCGTGCGCTGGGCGGAAGTTGACCGGCAGGATGTGGTCTTCAATGGCAACTACCTGCTCTATTTTGACGTGGGCGTGACCGAATACTGGCGCGAATTGGTCGTCTCACAGCCGGGCGACTTGACCGCCAACCGGGCGCAAATGGCGGTGTGGATGCACAACGTCTACGTCGTCAAGTCAACCGTGGAATACCACGGCTCAGCGCTGTTTGACGATGAGTTGGAAATTGGCGTGCGCTTAGGCAAGATCGGGCGCTCCTCAATGACTTGGAAAGTGGAAATCCATCGCGGGGCGAATGCGAGTGCCGAACATCTCATCAGCGGTGAGCTGGTCTACGTGTACCGCGATCCGGAACTGAAAAAATCCGCACCAATCCCGGCAGACTTAAAGGCGTGGATGCTGGCCTTTGAGAAAATTCGACCCGAGGGCGCGTGAAGCGAATCGGGCATCCGCTACTGTTCTTCCTCACGCTTTTGCGGCTTAGGCCGCTTGCCGACCACAATCTCGCTGTCACCCTCTTTGCCGTTGCGCAGAATCCGCAGCTTGGCGGTTTCTCCCGGTTTTAAGCCTGCAATCGCGTTGAGCATGGTCACCGCATCTGACACGGGCTTGCCGCCCACTTCGAGGAGGATATCGCCCGGCTTGACCCCCGCTTTGTCCGCCGGGCCACCGCGCAGCACACCCGCGATGATCGTGCCGCGGCCGGGTTGCAGCTTGAACGATTCGGCAAGTTCCGGCGTTATCTCCTGCACTTCCACGCCAATCCAGCCGCGCGTGACTTGACCGGTGGCGATGATCTGCTCCATGATTTGCTTGGCCATCGAGACCGGGATCGCAAAACCGATGCCGAGCGAACCGCCGGAACGGGAATAGATCGCGGTATTGATGCCGATCAGATTGCCCTGCGCGTCGACCAGCGCGCCGCCTGAATTGCCCGGGTTGATTGCGGCATCGGTCTGGATGAAATTCTCGAAGGTGTTGATCCCCAGAGCCGAGCGCCCCAGCGCGCTCACAATTCCCATCGTCACGGTTTGCCCTACGCCGAAGGGGTTGCCAATCGCCAACACCACATCGCCGACGCGGGCGCTTTCGGGGCGGTTGAACACAATCACTGGCAAGTCGGTCAGTTCGATTTTGAGCACCGCCAAATCGGTTTCAGGGTCGGTGCCCACCACTTTGGCTTTGGTCTTGCGCCCGTCGGGCAGCGCCACTTCAATCTCATCGGCAGACTCAACCACATGGTTGTTGGTCAGCACATAGCCTTGCGGCGAGACGATCACGCCCGAGCCCAAACTGGAAGCTTTTTCTTGGCGGATTTCACCGCCGGGCGCATTGAAACGGTCGCCAAAAAAACGCCGGAACAGCGGGTCGTCCAATAGCGGGTGGCGCTTGGTGCGCATCTCTTTCGAGGTGAAAATATTGACCACGGCAGGGCTGGCGCGCCGCGCTGCATCGCTAAAGCCATTGGCCGGGATCACGGCGGCGCTTGCTGCGGCCGCCCCGGCCGCTTCGGGAGCCACTTCCTGAGTCAGCACGCGCACCGGGGCGGGCAGGGCGGCCACCAGCGGTGCCGTGTTCTTGCGGGCCAGCCAGTCCGGCTTCAAGGTGGCGACCACAAACAACATGCCTAAGCAGACGGTGGCAGTTTGGGCGAAAATCAACCAGAGTTTTTTGAACATGAAGAGTGCTTAAAAATGAAGCGATTAGAAGCGCCGAGGGCGGGACGTAACACAGGCAGTGTATCGAGAGTTGCGCTCGACTCCCGGCTCAATCGGCTGCTGACCCCCGCGCAATTCAAGGATTATTGCCCAAATGGCTTGCAGGTGGAGGGGCGGGCTGAAATTGGTCTTCTCGTTACCGGGGTGACGGCGAGCCTGGCGCTGATCGACGCGGCGATTGCAGCCAAGGCCGATGCGGTGCTGGTCCACCACGGCCTTTTCTGGCGCGGCGACGACCTGTGCATCACTGGCTGGCGGCGCACCCGCATCGCGCGGCTGCTCGCAAACGAGATCAACTTGTTTGCCTATCACCTGCCGCTCGATGCCCACACAGAACACGGCAATAACGCCGCTTTGGGCCGCGTGCTGGGCCTGAAAGCCGATGCGCAGTTTGGCGAGCATGGCATCGGTTTCACCGGCAAGTTGCGCAAAACGGTGAGTGCTGCCGCGTTTTCCACGCAGGTGGGCCAAGCCTTGCAGCGGGCTCCCCTGTTGGTGGGTGATGCGCATCGACCTGTGCGCCGCATCGCCTGGTGTACCGGCGGCGCGCAGGGCTACTTTGAGGCGGCAATTGCGGCGGGCTGCGACTTGTATCTCTCTGGCGAAATCTCCGAGCAAACCACCCACATGGCGCGTGAATCGGGCGTGCCCTACCTCGCCTGCGGACATCACGCGACCGAGCGCTACGGCGTGCAAGCGGTCGGTGCCTGGTGCGCCAGGACCTTAGGGATCCGCCACCAGTTTATTGACATCGACAACCCTGCCTAAGGCTGAAGAGGCAAGCCAGGCGCGGCTTTTCATATATTCATGCCTGAAGAGCCGCCCCATCGAGCGTTTCCAACGAATCCATTGGTCAATTTGCGAAACCCCATGACAACTCCTTCCGAACTCAAAGAAAACAACGCGCGTCACCTATGGCATCCGATGGCACACCCAAAGGCGATGCTAGCCACCAAGCCCGACATCATCGCGCGCGGCGAAGGCGTATGGATTTGGGACGTGGATGGTCACAAAATGCTCGATGGCGTGGCCGGACTCTGGAGCTCCAATCTGGGCCACAGCAACCGCCGCGTGCGTGATGCGATTGTGCGGCAGTTGGATGAGCTGCCGTTCTTCAACACCTTTCGCGGCACGACGCACCCGCGCGCGATTGAGCTTTCCACCGCCTTGGTCGAGTTGATGGCCCCGGACGGCGTGCAAGCCGTGATGTTTTCCAACGGCGGCTCCGATGCAGTCGAAGGCGCACTCAAAATCGCGCGCCAATACTGGAAGCTCAAGGGCCAAGGCGACCGTACCAAATTCATCAGTCTGAAGCAGGGCTACCACGGGGTGCATTTTGGCGGGATGAGCGTCAATGGCAACACCAATTTTCGCCGTGCTTATGAGCCGCTGTTGCCGGGCTGCTTTCATGTCGATACGCCGTGGCTGTATCGCAACCCCTATAGCCAGGACCCGCAAGAGCTGGCGCGAATCTGCGCCAATCTGCTCGAGCGTGAAATCCTCTTTCAAGGGCCCGATACGGTGGCCGCGTTTATCGCTGAGCCAGTGCAAGGCGCGGGCGGCGTGATCGTGCCACCCGCAACCTATTGGACGCTGGTGCGCGAGGTGTGCGACCGGCACGGCGTGCTCTTGATCGCAGACGAAGTGGTCACCGGTTTTGGGCGAGTGGGCGCAATGTTTGGCACACGCCACTGGGGGGTTAAGGCCGACCTGTGGTGTTTGGCCAAGGGCATTTCGTCGGGCTATGTGCCGCTCGGGGCCACCGCGATTGGGGCCAAGGTGGCGGCGGCCTTTCAAAACGACGAAACCGGGCAGGGCGCGATTTACCACGGCTATACCTATAGCGCGCATCCAGTCGCGGCGGCTGCCGCGATTGAAACCCTCAAGATTTTGCAAGAAGAGCAGATTCCCGCGCATGTCGCACAGGTGGGCGCACATTTTCAAGCACGATTAGCTGCGCTTGAACCACGGTTTGCCTGTATTGGTAATGTGCGTGGTGTAGGCTTGATGGCGGGCATCGAAATGGTGGCTGACAAAGCTCTGCGCACCACGCTACCCAAATCGAGCGACTTGCCGCAGCGGGTGGCTCGTGCGGCCTATCGCCGTGGCTTGATGACGCGCGTTTCTGGGCCCAACATGATTCTTTCGCCGCCACTGACCATCATGCTCGATGAAGTTAATTTTCTGTGCGACACGCTCGAAGCGGCATTTACCGAGGTCGCGGTGTGAGGCGTAAACGCCTGCTGCTCATTGGCACGGCGGATACCAAGGCCGAAGAACTCAATTTTCTGCGCGCCACCGTGCAAGCGCAGGGTGTTGACGTGCATTTGATGGACGTTGGCGTGCTGGGTAGTGGGGCGTGTGCTGTCGATGTCAGCAGCACCGAGGTCGCCCGCGCGGCGCACACCACCTTGGAAGCCGTGCGCGCCTGTGGTGACGAGAATCAAGCGATGATGCTGATGGCGCAAGGCGCTGCCAAATTGGCAGTCACGCTACGCGCGCAGGGCGAAATTCACGGCTTGCTCGCGCTCGGTGGCACGATGGGCACCGATCTCGCGCTTGAAGTCGCGCAGGCGCTGCCAATCGGCGTTCCCAAAGTAGTGATTTCCACCGTGGCGCACTCGCACCTGATTGCGCCCGAGCGCATTTCGCCCGACCTCATTACGGTGCTGTGGGCGGGCGGTTTGTATGGCTTAAACGACCTGTGCAAATCGGCCCTCGCGCAAGCAGCGGGTGCAGCGGCAGGCGCGGTGCGCGCGGCGTTGCCACCTTCGTTTTCACGGCCCTTAGTCGGCATGACCTCGTTGGGTAAAAGTTGCCTAACCTACATGGTGCGCTTGAAGCCAGCACTGGAGGCGCGTGGCTACGACGTAGCCGTATTTCACACCACCGGCATGGGCGGGCGCGCCTTCGAGGCCTTGGCCGCGCAAGGGCGCTTCGCCGCGGTGCTCGATTTGAGCTTGCAAGAATTAGCCAATCACGTCGGTGGCTCGTGCGTTACTTCGGGGGCAGACCGGCTGCTCGGTGCAGGGCGTGCGGGTGTGCCGCAAATCGTCGCGCCCGGCGCGGCCGACATGATCGATTTCCCGGCTTGGCAAGCCGTGCCAGAGTCGCTAGTTGGGCGGGCCGTGCATGTGCATAATCGTCTAATCGCCTCGGCAACGTCACCTGCCGACCTGCGCCGCCAAGTGGCGCTACAAATGATGCAGCGCCTCGATCAAGCACAAGGCCCCACCCATTTGTTACTGCCCCTGCACGGCGTTGAAGCGTGGGATTTACCTGGCGAACCGCTACACGATGCGTTAGGGCTGCAAGCCTTCATCGACACCGTGCGCGCCTACCCCAAGCCGCGTTTTGTGGTCGAAGAAATTGCTGCGCATATCAATGAAGATGCTTTTGCAGCAAGGGTCTTGGCGGTGTTTGATACATGGGTGGAGCAGGGCAGGATCGTGCCGGGTTCATCGCCGGTAGCAAGTCTGTGAAAGCGCTGGTGCTTGATTTTGGTGGCGTCATCAGCCGCACACTGTTTGAAACCCACGACATTACTGAGCGTGCGCTCGGCTTACCGCCTGGTACGCTGCAATGGCGGGGCCCATTTGATCCAGCGAGCGATGCGTTGTGGCGCGCGATGCAAGCTGACGAAATCACTGAGCGCGACTACTGGCGCACCCGTGCCCGTGAAGTGGGTGCGCTAGTAGGCGAAACTTGGGAGGGGCCGGAAGCAATGGCTCAGTTTGTACGCCGCGCGCGTGGCGCGGAGCCTGCGCTGGTGATGCGCCCTGAAGCGGTGGCCGCCGTGAATCAGGCCAAGCGCATGGGCTGCAAGCTGGCGATTTTGTCCAACGAATTGGATTTGTTCTATGGCGCCGACTTTCGCGCACGCCTGCCGCTTCTGGCGCAATTCGACGTGATTGTCGATGCCAGCTATACCGGGATTCTCAAGCCCGATTCACGTGCCTACGCGCAGTGTCTCGCCGAGCTGGGCGTGACCGCCGCCAATGCGGTGTTTGTAGACGACCAAGAGCGCAATGTGGCAGGGGCGCTGCGTCTCGGCATGGAGGCGGTTTGCTTCGATGTGCAGCGGCCAGAAGCAAGCTACACCCAGGCGCTGCGCGCAGTCGCCGGGTAGCGCTCTACAGCATGTCAAACCAGGTCTGCAATTGCCTGGTACTGCCGCCAGCCCTCAGCCCCAGCATCAGCAAGATTCGCGCCTTTTGTGGCGACAAGCTGCCCGCCGCGATGAAATCGCAGCCATCGTCGTCCACTTGCCCGTTACGCGACACATAACCGGTCGCGACCCGGCTGGCGCGCACGATTTGCACACCTGCGCGGCGGGCATCTTTTAACGCGGCCAATGTGTCTTCAGAGACGCAGCCATCGCCCACTCCGGCAAACACCAACCCGGCAATTCCAGCGCGCGCCAGCGCGTCGATCGTCACGCGCGAACTGCCCACGTAGCCCGGCAGAATTTCCACCAGCGGTAGCGCAGCGTGGAGGCCGCCGCAAAACGGACTGGCGCTGGTGTGCCCCTTGGCCGGTGAGCGGCTCCAATCCACTTGGTCACCAATGATCGTACCCAAGACACCTGTTTGCTGTGAGCGAAATGCGTCGAGTGCCGAAGTATTGAATTTGCCCACATCGCGCGCCGCATGCACCAGGCCGTTCATCACCACCAGCACGCCCCGCGCGCCTGCGGCAGGGGTTGCGGCAACCCGCACCGCGTGCAACAGATTGGCTGGGCCATCCGCACTCAAGGCAGAACTGGGGCGCATCGCCCCCACCAGCACCACCGGCTTGGCGCTGGCAACCGTGAGGTTGAGGAAGTAAGCGGTCTCTTCCATCGTGTCAGTGCCATGGGTGATCACCACCCCTGCAACTTCTGGTCCCGCGAACAGCGCATTGACCTGAGTGGCCAGGCGCTGCCAAAGGGGGACCGTCATGTCCGCGCTGGCGATCTGCGCGAACTGCTCGCCGCTCACGCGCGCCACTTTGGCCAGCTCAGGTAGTTCGGTCAGTAAGGCATCGATGCCCACCGCAGCGGGCTGGTAGGCGATGCTGTCGGTGCGGGAGACGGCGCGGCCCGCAATCGTGCCGCCGGTTGCCAAAATGACGACGTGGGGCAGGGCGCTCATCAGAAGTTTTTCGACACGGCGGCCACTGCCACCATCCACGGAATAATCGCCGCAAACAGCAGGATGAACGCCATTCGCACGGCGCGAAATTTCATCGTGACGATCTGCGCCACCGCGTGGCATTGGCGCGTCAAATCATCGAGGTAGCTGTCGGCTGTCATGCTGCGCATTTGTTGGTCGTAGGCGGCGTGCGACAGAGTGGCGAGCGCGCCAAAAAAGAGCACTGTCTCTGAAGCTTTTGAGGTGCGCGGAAACGCAGCGTAAGCCACCTGCCCAATGCTCACCGCGCCCAGCCCCAGAGTCACCACCACCATGAACACTCTCACCACCACCATGAACACTCCGAAGCCCGAAAGGTCGCCCGCGCGGGACGCTGAAAGCGCCGCCACCAAAGCGCCCATCATCGCGATATTGGTGGAAAGAATCATCCCGGCACGCGCATCGGCGCTTTGGCCTTGCGTGACCAAGCGCGAGAGGCTGGTTTCCAGACTGTTGCGCAGGTTGTCAAATGCAATGACAGCGTGAACGCCGAGCATCGCGTTGGAGTTCGGGCTGAGGCCGTTAATGGTTTGGTCAGTGTCGCTCAAAAGTCAGGTCTTCAATAGGGGAAAGGAAACCATTTTATGCTGAGCATTTGCTCGAAGAGGCGCTGCCATCAAGCATCTTCAGGCATCAATCGGTGGAAACGCGCTCCAGTCGCACCTCTGCACGTTCCAGCCATTGCGAAAACGCGGTCACAAAATCGTCTGAACTGAACGAGCAGCTTTCCGCTTGGGTAAGCGCGCTTGATTCAACTTGCATCAGCATGGTCTCCAGCACCTCGCCAAAACGTGGCGGCAGGGCGCTAAGCAATGCCGGTTGATTGCGCCAATGTGCCACAAAGTCGGCGTGATTGACGCGGCCGTCGGCGAATTGACCAAGCTTTTCACGCAAGGCCACCAAATCGGCATCAGGTTCGCTCATAGAATTCCGCCCTTTACGTTGTTAAGTTCATTCTTGGTTTGAAAGCTCATCATGGCGCAATACGTTTACTCAATGAATCGCGTGGGCAAAGTGGTCCCACCGAAGCGGCAGATTCTAAAAAATATCTCGCTCTCTTTCTTTCCAGGCGCAAAAATCGGCGTGCTCGGCTTGAACGGGTCGGGCAAATCTTCACTGCTCAAGATCATGGCGGGCATCGATACTGAAATTGAAGGCGAAGCCACGCCGATGCCGAACCTGCAAATCGGCTATCTGCCGCAAGAGCCGCAACTCAACCCCACGCAAACGGTGCGCGAAGCCGTCGAAGAAGGCTTGGGCGAAGTTTACGAGGCGAAGAAAAAGTTGGAAGAGGTCTACGCTGCCTATGCCGAACCCGATGCGGATTTCGACAAGCTCGCCGCCGATCAGGCGCGCTACGAAAGCATCATCGCCGCCGCCTCCGGCGACAACATGGAGCATCAACTCGAAATCGCGGCCGACGCGCTGCGCCTGCCGCCGTGGGACGCGAAGGTCGAGCACCTCTCGGGCGGCGAAAAGCGCCGCGTCGCGCTGTGTCGCTTGTTGCTCTCCAAGCCCGACATGCTGCTGCTCGATGAACCGACCAACCACTTGGATGCCGAGAGTGTTGATTGGCTGGAACAGTTTCTGCAACGTTTTCCCGGCACTGTGGTTGGCGTGACCCACGACCGCTATTTTCTCGACAACGCCGCTGAATGGATTCTTGAATTGGATCGCGGGCAGGGCATTCCGTGGAAGGGGAATTACTCCTCATGGCTCGAACAGAAAGATGCGCGCTTAAAGACCGAAGAAGCGAGTGAATCCGCGCGCCAAAAGTCGATCAAGAAGGAGCTTGAATGGGTGCGCCAAAACCCCAAAGGGCGGCAAGCTAAGAGCAAGGCGCGCTTGCAACGCTTTGAAGAACTGTCCTCGCACGAATACCAAAAACGCAACGAAACGTCGGAGATGTTCATCCCCGTGGGCGAGCGCTTGGGCGATTCGGTGATCGAGTTTGACGGGGTCAGTAAGGGCTATGCTGATCGGCTCTTGATCGACAACCTCTCGTTCACGATTCCACCGGGGGCGATTGTCGGCATCATCGGCCCCAATGGTGCGGGAAAATCCACCCTGTTTCGAATGCTGACCGGTGCAGAAACGCCAGACAAGGGTGAAGTCAAGATCGGCGCAACCGTCAAAATTGCGTTCGTCGACCAATCCCGCGAGTCGCTCAATTCAGGCAAAACGGTGTTTGAAGAACTCGCCAATGGCGCGGACATTTTGACGGTGGGCCGCTTTGAAATGCCCTCACGCGCCTACATTGGGCGTTTCAATTTCAAAGGCAGCGACCAGCAAAAGATCGTCGGCAACCTCTCCGGCGGCGAGCGCGGGCGGCTGCATTTGGCCAAGACGCTGCTGACCGGCGGCAACGTTCTGCTGCTCGACGAACCGTCCAACGACCTTGACATCGAAACCCTGCGCGCGCTCGAAGACGCGCTGCTCGAATTCGCCGGTTGTGTGCTGTGCATCTCGCACGACCGCTGGTTTTTGGATCGCATCGCGACGCATATTCTGGCCTGCGAAGGCGAGTCGCAATGGACTTTCTTTAACGGCAACTACCAAGAGTACGAAGCCGACAAGAAGAAGCGCTTGGGTGAGGAGGGTGCAAAGCCCAAACGGATTCGGTTTAAGGCGTTGAAGTAGCACCGCTGGTTTGTGGGGAAAAAGCGGGCCCGAGGCTCTTTGGCAAAACAATTGAGGACAGACCTCTTCCTTTGCCGTTAACGGGCCTTGGATGGTATGAGGTCTATCTCCATTTGTTTTTTTCATGGTAGGGACCGGAAGCTAAAAACGTCAGAAGGAACGGAGATGCTTATTTAAAAAGGTCTTCATGCTCCCCCGCAAAATTTGGGGATGGACATCATTGGCATCGAGTCTCGTTGAAGACAAAGGAAGATGTCCGTCCCCAATTTTTGCGGCACTCATGCGTCAATGCGGATCGGTCGCTTCAAGCCGTCCCAACCGGGCGCGCGCCAGTCAGGCGCTCCGCCAACTTGCGCCGCAGCACCTTCCCCAGCGCATTGCGCGGAAAGCCTGCGACAAACTGCACCGCTACCGGCACGGCATGCGCGGGCAAGCGTTTTTTAGCGTGGGCGAGCAGCTCTTCGGCGCTGACTTTGGTATTCGCGCGCGGCACCACAAACACGTGAATTTGCGTGCCCTGCAAGTCGGCCGCTTGCCAGCCGGAAGTGCCTACCACAGCAGCATCTTGCACACTCGGATGCTCATACAGCACCTCTTCGATGTCGCGCGGATAGACCAGGTAGCCGGCTGAAAAAATCACATCTTTGCGCCGGTCGATCACGCTGAAATAGCCGTCTTCGTCCACCCGGCAAATGTCGCCGGTGTGGAGCCAGCCATCTTTGAGTGTGCGCGCAGTTTCGGCGGGCTGGTTCCAATAGCCCAGCATGACTTGCGGGCCGCGCACTAGCAATTCGCCGGGTTGGTTCACGCCCACATCGGCACCGGTTTCTGGGTCGATCAGGCGTGCCTGGGTATCTGGCAGAGGCAAGCCAATCGAGCCGTGCCGCCGCCGCCCGGAAAATGGGTTGCAATGGGTAGCCGGGGCCGCTTCGGTCAAGCCGTAGGCCTCAACCACGCGCCCGCGCGTCAGCTTTTCAAATTCCTCCTGCACCTCTACCGGCAGCGGCGAACCGGACGAAATGCACAGCCTGATCGAGGCGACGCCAAACTTGCGCACATCCGGGAAATGCGCCAGGCTTTGAAACATTTGCGGTACACCGGGAAAGATCGAAGGGCGCTCGCGTGCAATCGTTTTGAGGGTTTCTTCCACATCGAAACGCGGCAGCAAAATCAGGGTTGCGCCCACCAGCGGGCCTAAATTGATGCAGGCGGTCAGCCCATACGAATGCGAAAACGGCACCGCACAGAGGATGCGCTCGTCGCCGGGCCGCACTTCAGGGGCCCAGTGGCGCAGTTGCAGCGCGTTCGCAGCCAGGTTGGCGTGGCTCAACATCACGCCTGCACCGGTGGCGCTGCCTTCGCCAGCATCTGCGGTAGTGCCACTGGTGTAGGCGATCACAGCCAGATCCGTCACCTCTGCGCCCTGCTGCGGCGCTTCGCGTTTGCCGCGCACCAGCACCAGGCCGAAAGGCGTGAATTGGCACAGCGGATCAATCGGCGAGTCGTGTGCTGTAGCTGTGGGCTGCTTGGGCGCGCGTGAGCCTTTTTCGCCGGCATGCTCGTCGAGCGCGCCGTAAATCAAGCGCTGCTTCAAACCCATGAAGGCTTTAAAGTGGGTCAGGATCACATGCGCCAAACCGGCCCGATCGGCGACTGCGGCAATCTCGTCGCGCAGCGAAGTCAGCGCCACCAGCACCCGCGCGCCCGAGTCCTGCAAGCGTTCCACCAATTCCGCGCGTGAAAATAGCGGGTTCACAAACACCGCCACGCCGCCCAGCTTCAATACGCCGTAATAGGCGATCACCGCCTGGGGCACATTGGGCAGCACAATCGCCACGCGGTCGCCTTTGAGCACACCCAAGGCTGCCAAACCATTGGCGAAGCGGTTGGCGAGACGATCCAGCAGGCGATAGCTGATGCTGGACCCGCAAAATTTAATCGCTGCGGTGTTGCCAAAGCGGCGCGCCGCCACTTCAAGCGTGCGATTCAGCGGCACCACTGGTGCGCGAATGCCATAGGGGGTGCGGCTGTCGTAAAACTTGAGCCACGGGCGCTCCGCCTCCAGCGCACGAGCGCGGGCGCGTCGTGCGGCACGCTCCTCCGCTAGGCGCGCGGGGCCAAGAAAACGCTCAATCGCGCGATTGACTGCGTCAGGCCGCTCGACCATCACCTGATGCGCCGAAACCGGAATCACGACTTCCTCTGCGCCTGGAATCAATTGCGCCAGCTTGCGCTGCGACGCTTCGTCAAACAGAAAATCGCGCTGTCCCAAAATCACCAGAGTGGGTGCGGCGATCCGCATCAGCACGTCGGTGCCGTCCCACACCGAGAGTGCATGGCGGTTTTGCGCGCTCACCACATGTGCAGGCGGGTAGAGCCGCGCGGCGGGCACAAAGCGTTGCAGCAGGCTCAGCAAAGGCGCGGGCAGGCCGAGCAGCGCGCGCCCAGCCCACTTCAACTGAAAGCGCACCGCCGAGCCGATGATGACCAACTGCTCGACCCGCTGCGGGAACTGCGTGGTGAAGTAGCTGCTGATCGCGCCGCCAAATGAGTGCGCTACCAGCACGAATTTTTCCGGCGCGTCCACCGCGCCGAGCAGCGCCACCACGTCGCCGCACAGCTCGGCCATGTCGTAGCGCGAATGCGGCGCGTCTGACAAGCCATGCCCGCGCAAATCAAGCGCAATCACCCGGCTGTCAAAGTGAAAATGGTCGAGCTGAAAATGCCAGTAAGCCGCGCGCCCGCCAAAGCCGTGAATGAACACAATCGTGCGCAGGGCATCACGCGGCCCTGCATCCACCACCGAGAAACGCACCTCGCCACTACCGGCCTGCGGCAGCGTGATGGTGCGGCGGTGAAGGTCAAGGTCGATTGCCATGTCAGGCCGCAGTAAGGGGGATCTCCAGCGAAATTCGCCCCAGCGCACCGCTGCGATAGTCCACCAGCAAGGTCATCGCGGCCTTGTCGAAATCGAGCACGCCGCGTTTTAAGCTGTAGCGCCGCTGGGTGGCGATACCTTCGATCACGCCGATGCCGTCCACCACGCTGGTTTCCAGCGGCAAGGCAAAGCCATAACGCGCAGCCAGCAGGGCAGGGTAGCGTTCCAGCAGCAGTTGCGCCAAAAAGCTCGCCACCTCGCCTTCGATGTAGGCATTGCTGCCAATCGCATGGCTGGCGGCCAGCATCAGGCCATGCTCTGGGTTGGTGATTTTGGGCCACATCAAGCCCGGCGTATCGGTGAGCCACGCAGTGTCTGAAAGGTCGTAGCGCTGCAAGGCCTTGGTGACGGCAGGTTCGTCGCCCACCTTGGCTACGCGCTTTTTGAGCAGCGCGTTAATCAAGGTCGATTTGCCCACGTTCGGCACACCCATGATGAGCATGCGCAGCGGCTTGAAGGTGTCAGTGCGATGCGGGGCAACGTTTTTCGCCGCCGCCAGCACCTTGGCCGATTCACCCGGCTTCTTGCACGAAATCGCAATCGCGGTCACGTTTTTTTGCGCGCTGAAGGCGGCAAGCCAGGCGGCAGTCGCTTCCGGGTCTGCCAGGTCCGCCTTGTTCAACACCTTCAGACACGGCCGCTGGCGATGCGTGCGCAGGGTTTGCACCAAGGGGTTGGAAGAGGCAATCGGGCAACGCGCGTCGAGCACCTCGATCACCAAGTCGTGCTCGGCCATTGCCTCTTTGGCCTTCTCGACTGCTGCGGCCATGTGGCCGGGAAACCAGTTGATCGCTGGGGTTGGGCTGAGCGCGTCGCTGAGCGGCGCATCGGCGAGATCGGCCGCTGTTGGCTTCAGAGCCTTGGTTGGCTTGGTTGGCTTGGCCGGTTTGGGTGGCTTGGATGATTTTGCCGGGCCTGAGGCGCGCAGGTGGCGTGGAGTCGGTGCAGTGCGCATGGTGGCTGCGGCGCGTCTCATTGCGGCGCAAAGCGCGGCTGCGCTTGCCCGTTGACCAGCACGGTTTCAGCGAACATCGCCAAGGGTCGCACCCACCATGCGCCTTCACCATAGAGTGGGCGATAGACCACCAGCGCTTCGTGAGTTTCCGAGTGCGTGGCGACGCCCAGCACCTCGTAGTCATTGCCTTTGTAGTGGCGGTAACGGCCAGGCGCGATGGTGGCAGCCGTGGCGACAGCAGTGGCAAGGTGAGGATCGAGTGAGCTTTGCATAGAGGCAGATTGTCCCATGCTTGCAAGACCCACAATTTCACCATTTCAATGGCTGAAAAGCCAAGCTGGGCGGGCTTCTTCAAGCACCTTTCGAGCGCGCCATCGGGTGCCCAATCGTAAAATGCCGGATGCGTACCGCCTTGTTCACGCTACTCCTGCTGGGTTTGCCTGCGCTCGCCAGCGCAGAACCCTACACCTGGCAACTGCCGCCTTGGGCACCCCAGCCGGTGCTGCCTGTAGACAACCCAATGAGCGCGGCCAAGGTCGAGCTGGGCCGCTTCCTCTTCTACGACCAGCGGCTCTCGCAAACCGGTCAAATGGCCTGCGCCACCTGCCATCAGCAGAAGCACGCGTTTGCCGAAAAGCGCCCGCTTGCCATCGGCATCACGCTGCAAGTGCATCCGCGAAATTCGATGTCCTTGGCCAATGTGGCCTATGTGCCGCGCCTGACTTGGGCCAACCCCCAGCTTGATTCACTCGAAGCGCAAGCGTTGATTCCCTTGTTTGGCGAACACCCGGTCGAAATGGGCTTGGCGGGCCGCGAGGCGGCGCTCACGCGCTTATTGGCACGCGACCCGCGCTATGCCAGGCTCTTCAAAGCGGCTTTTCCGGCCGATGCCGAGCCGCATTCGCTCACCAATCTCACGCGCGCACTGGCGGCTTTCCAGCGCAGCCTGGTCTCGTTTGATTCGCCCTACGACCGCTACCGCTATGGCGGGACGAAAACAGCCATTTCTGCTGCTGCCAAGCGTGGCGAAAAGCTCTTCTTCTCCGACAAATTTGCCTGCTTCCACTGCCACGGTGGCATCAACTTCACCGATTCAGTCAAGCATCAAAAATTAACAATGTCGAATCAGGAGGAAGTCGCCTTTCACAACACCGGCCTCTACAATCTGGACGGGAGGGGGGCCTACCCAAAGGGCAATCGCGGCATCATGGAAGTGACTCAAAAGCAGGAAGACTCAGGCCGATTTCGCGCCCCGACGCTGCGCAATAGTGCGCTCACCGCGCCTTACATGCACGACGGCTCCATCGCCACCTTGGACGGCGTGCTCGACCACTACGCCGCCGCTGGGCGTGCCGCACAGCCAGCGCATGGCGGAGCCGTCAACCCGCAGCGCAGCGAATTCATCCAAGGCTTCACCCTGAGCGCGGCGGAACGGGCCGATTTTCTGGCGTTTCTGCACGCGCTGACCGACACCAAGTTTGTGACCAACCCGGCGCATGCCGACCCCTTCGTTTTCAAAGCACCCATCCCCAAGAAAGGCCCCCAGCAATGATCTTCAAGCACATCATCCGAACAGCCGCGGTGCTATTGGCTCTTCAAGCATCGAGCAGTTTGGCGCATGACTACAAAGTGGGTGAGATCGTGATCCACCACCCGTGGAGCCGCACCACCCCGCCGGGCGCGAAAGTGGGCGGCGGCTATCTCTTGATCAAAAATACCGGCAAGGTGGCCGACCGCCTAATCGAGGTCAAAACCCCCGCTGCCAAAATGGTCGAGATGCATAACAGCGTGGTCGAAGCCGGTGTGATGAAAATGCGCGAGGTTGACACCATCGAAATCAAGCCCGGCCAAACCGTGACTCTGAAGCCGCAAGGCCTGCACCTGATGCTGATGATGCTGGAGAAGCCGCTAATGCAAGGCAACCGTTTCCCCGTTACGCTCACGTTTGAGAAAGCCGGAAAAATCGACGTGATGATGCAAGTGGAAAAGGCCGGGCATAGCCAGGTGCATAAGCATTGAGGGCGGTGGCTCGGTTCGGCTTGACAAACTGCGCCATGGCGTAATACGATGTTGAAAGTAATACTCTGGGGACATGTATGACAACCAGCAATGTAACAACCAAAGGTCAGGTAACCGTTCCAGTGCATCTGCGCACGCTGCTCGGCCTCAAAGCCGGTGACCAAGTCACCTTCACAGCGGAAAGTGGGCGGGTTTACCTTGAGAAGGCGGTAGATGCTTCGGCCCTGTTTGGGGTTGTCAAAGCGCGCAAATCCGCCACGCTCGAACAAATGACGCAAGCCGCTGCGCGTGGCTGGCAGCGGCA
>JANLTH010000129.1:0-14367 GCA_031362865.1 Burkholderiales bacterium
GGCAAGCCGCCTGCCCCTGCGCCCCGCCCAACACCGCAACGCAACCGGCAGCATCGGCCGACCGCCCTTCCTGAGAAGGGCCACGATGGCGCTGCGCGGCCTGCATTTGTCTGTGGTGCTCGCAGTAGCCACTGACGCTGACGTTGAGAACGTCGCACATCAGGCTCACCGGATAGCTACTTTGATGCCGTTTGATCCAGGCGTACTTCACGCGTGCTCCTTGGCGAAGTACGCCGTCGCTTTTTTTAGAATGTCGCGCTCCATTTTGACCCGCGCCAGCTCCGCCCGCAGCCGAGCCAACTCCATTTGCTCGGCGCTCACCGGGCGCGCTCCCGCACCTGCAAGTTTGCCTGCTCGATCTTCCTTGACCCAGTTATACAAGGTCTGCTGCGCGATCCCCAGTATCTTCGATGTCGCGCTCAGGCTTTCGCCTTGCTTGACCAGCCGCACCGCTTCCAGCTTGAACTCTTGCGTGTATTTCCCACGCGTTAATGTCATCATATTTCGACTCTCCTTAAAAGTGATTTTCTCGCCTCTTAAGGGATGCGGTTTTCGGGGGTAAGGTCACATACCGACCACACCATGATCCACTGCAACCGGCCCTTGGGAATAGTCGGGTGCACGATCGGAAGCCTTTTTTGATGCCCCTTGCTGTCCCTTGACCTCAAGGGAGTGCAGGCGTGCTGACATGGCTTGGTCATCTCGTCGAGGAGGAGGGCGAGACCTATCTGGCCGGCGGCGTCCCCGATCCGGACGACGTGATGACCCCCTTGCAAGCGGCTGCCGCCCACTACCGTATCGCGCAGGGCCCGCGCGCCGGGCAGAAAGTGCTGTGCCTACAGCGGGCACCGCGCCGACCGGGGGGAAGCCGTGAATCCACGACGCTATGCGCCAATGCCCACGGGGTCAGCCTGCACGCCGGGGTACGCATGGCAGCCGATGACCGGCGAGGGCTGGAACAACTATGCCGCTACATCACCCGCCCGGCGATCTCCAACGAGCGGCTCAGTGTGAACCGCGCCTGGCACATCGTACTGAGGCTCAAGACGGCGTGGCGCGATGGCACCAGCCACCATGTAACGGCGCCGATGGAATTCATGCAGCGCCTCGCTGCACTGGTGCCACGACCGAGATTGCACCTGATCCGCTTTCATGGGGTGCTGGCACCGGGTGCGAAACTGCGAAAGGCGGTGGTGCCGATACCGCCGACAGTGAGTGCGCCGGCGCACGCTAACGATTGCGACCACACGCGGGCCAGGAGCGCGAAGGGGCGCATGCGTTGGGCGCAATTGTTGGAGCGCGTGTTCGACATCGACATCGCGCATTGCCCGCACTGCGGTAGGCAGTTGAAACTCATCGCGGCCATCGAGGAACCAGCCGCCATCGCCCGCATCCTGACCCATCTGGGGCTGGCCGCCCAGCCGCCACCGCGTGCGCCGGCGAGTAGGGTGGATCTGTTTGAGGCGGCTTGAGGCGACAAACCGGACTGGATTTTAGAGAGAGCTCGGAGGCGTTCGGACCGCGCGCGTAAAAACGCGTGGATGCGGTCAAAAACAGATGATTTGCATCGGGCGATTTTGAGAAGGCGGTGAGTTTTACGCCAATGGCCGCGTGTTTGACCGCTGGTGTGGCTTCGGATACATTGGGGTTTCTTGAAAAAGGGGGGTTGAAATTCCTATGCAGCGCGAATCCGGGCGGCACCAGCGACCATCGGCGGAATGCCGCGCAGCTCAAAGCGCGCCTATGCAGGTTGAAATTTCTATGCCCAAGTCGAACTGCAATGGAGTTGCAGATTCACCACAATTAGTATGCGTAGTGGTTCACACGAAAGTCTGCATAAGTGGGATCTGCCATGGTTCGTCGAGTTCCATAACAGGGCGCTGGTGGAAGGCAGAAATGGTGTGGCCAAGCCAAGGGAAGGGGGGTCGGCCTGCATTTGCAAAAAGCGCTTCCTTTCGGATGACCCAGAAGGAGCCGTTGAAAAACCATGGTGTCTCAACTGCGGCGCGCTCGTTGACCGAACCATTGACGACGATTTCTCGGGCGGGAACCTGTGGCAACAAGAGCCCACCCCGATCAACATAGGCGCGCAGCGGATTGAACATCGGGAAGCTTGAAACACTTGATACGCTGTCAAGCTCCTCGTTTTCCTGCAAGCATGCGATGGCTTTTTGCAGTGCCTCGGGTGTCGCGGCAACCGCATTACCGAGCACGACCACAAAGATGCTAACGTCGCCCAACCCTAATCCCAGTTCGGCGGCATGCCGGATCGTCTGGTAGTGGTTGCCGTTGGCCAGCGCGGGCGATAGCGCGAGTGGTGTTAGACCGAGACTTGTGGCGAATTCCAGAACTTCGGGGATATCGGAGGCAGCCAGCGTCTTTTCAATACTGGCGCACTCGGCGCAGGCCCGCAACCCATATTGGTAAAGCGGCTTTCCCCAGACGATCAGTGTATTTTTGCCGACGACACCGACACTTCCCTGGCGGCTTGTATGGATGGCGACGATCATTGAACTATTTCCCACAGCCCGGCTTCGGCGCCTTCTAACAACCAATTGCGTTCGGTCAGAATGTCGTGGCCGCCCCACATCCTGACTCCGGACTGGTCGAATCGCTCCAGATTGAACGGGCTTTCTAAACCGAATCCCTTGATTAGGATCTGGGCATCGGGATAGCGCAGGCGGGCCAAATGCACAGTTAGGAAGCCGGTGGTCGGTAGCAGTCTTTTTCCATCTTCGGCTTGAGTCTTTTCCCCGGCGCGCGCCTCAGCCCGGGCGTAAAACGTGTCGTATAGCGCCCGCATATCGCCATGATGCCCGGTATCATCAGAAAATAGCAACGCATCGGGTTGGTGACCAATGGTATGCATGGCGTTTGCAACTTCTTCGTCAAAGGCGTGTCCACGCCAACTGGGTGTCCAGACAACTGGCACCTGAGCCAGCGAATGAGCTGCTGTGGCAAGTGCATTCTCAACGACCCAAGGCGCCAGACAGATACTGACGATATCGGTCCGCGACCCAACGTACTTCTCAACTCCCTTATTTCGGAAGGAGTTGACCCGGATTACAAGATCGCACGAATCAATCACGCGACCTCCTTCGCTGTGTAAAACATCGGCGCTATTTCCGACAACGGCCAGTTTCATTGCCCCTTGCTTTTTTAGCTCAGGTTCGTCGGGCGACTAGACAGGCTGAACTTCCTGTCGAAGTCGGTCTTGTTCAAGAACCCTAGATTGCCTTCACGGCTTTGTGGTCCGACATACCACTTATAGTGATGGTAGAAATTGTCGGCCTCGTAAAATAGATCATGGATGTGTTCCACGTATTCTTGTACCTCCTTGTAGCGCAGATCACTCGAGGGATTGATGGGCCACGTATGCAACTTACTGCAAAATGGACTGACCTCTTCATAGCTGGCACCATACAATTTCTCAAAGCGGTGAAAGGATCGGGAGAACGGCGAATCTGGGTAGGCCATGAGGCCGCCGCCCCAGACCGAGCTGATGCTGCCCTTATTTCGGCCAAGCCATTTGATCGACTCTTCAATAGTATCCTTGCTTTCGCCGAGATAGCCGACGATGAAATTAATACCGGTGTGCACCCCGTGGTCTGACCATCGTGCCAGGTTGTCTTGTGCCTCGGCTAGATAGCGCTTGGCGCTGGTGGTCTTGACCATGCGGCTGATAACACTCTCCGCGCCGCTTTCAAGGCCGAAATGCATCTGGTCGAAATAGCGCGCGCCGTCGGCTAGGAAATTTTTGTGGTTCAGATCTACCCGCGTCGAGGCGACAAAACGCGGCTCGAGATCGGTTTGCTTGAGAAGTTTGAAAAACCGCGAAGCAATTTCGCTATGCACGCCATAGATGCTGGTCATTAGAACCGTCGGCAGTGAACCGGTCGCACCATAGCTGTTATAGAGGTGCTGCACCTCGCGGAGCAGAAGCTCGGGCGATTTGATCCGGATCGAGGCACCGCCCTGCAGAGGGTTGGCGCAAAAGTCGCATTTGAAAGGGCACCCGCGCGATTCCTCGATGACCGGCCAAAGTCCCCGAAACCCAGGATAAATGGAATAATCTAGCAAACTGTTGTTTTCGTCCAGCGCCACCCTGGAAGTAAAACCCGGGTTTGCCGCGCCGGTTTCAGCTGGTCGGGACACGCCTTGTATCTTGACAGCCCTGGACTCTTTGATGCAGTGGAATAAGTTGATTGTAGCTTCTTCGCCGTCACCACATACTAGATAGTCCAGCAGCGCCGCAGCCCCCGCTTTATCCAATAGCAGCGGCAGGTTTTGGGCATTCTGTCCACCGGCGACGGTGCATAGAGAACTGTCGAGTTCTTTGACAGTGCGCAGAATATCCACTAGCGGCAAAAAGGAATAGACTGATAAACTGCCCACTCCAACAATGCGCGTGGGGCCGCGTGTGATCGCCGCCTGCAATGCGGCGCGCCAGTCTTTGTGTTTAGCCTGAAGATCAACGATTTCAACTTCGGCACCTGCACGGATCAGGCTGTTGGCGATTATAAGGATGCCAAAATTCATGCCGCTTTCATGCTTGTTGCCGTCTTCGGCCGACTGCAATTCTCCCCGAAGATCAATCGGAAATAAGTGAGGGTTTACAAGAACCACCCGAAGTCCGCGCAACAGCGAGTTCTCAGAATTCATGGAACTCTCCTAAATAATGCAATAGTGTAAGGCCCGACGTTGGAAGAACGCTCTTGTATTAGCGCGAGTCCCCCGGCGCGCAGGTCGTCCGTCATCGCCGAGGTGCATTCGTATGCACCGCCACTTGTCACCATATATGCCTGCAACGCTGGAAACCTATCTTGCAGAATGCGCTGCGCCGCCGCGCTAGCTCGTTCGCGCCAGCGCGCCTTTCGCAGCAGTGTTTCTAGCTGCGTCCAGAAATTTGCCAAAAGGTCAACGTGGACGCCGATATACTCACGTATCAACGCGATCCCGCCCGGGCGAAGTGCAGCTGCAATCCTTTGCACTGCCGCAACCCGCTGTCCGGGCGCGATCTGTTTGAAAAATGAATCAGCGACTACCACGTCATATAGCTCACCATCCGAAACAAAGTCGAAGATATCGCATCGGATGGTGCGGATTTCGGAGTCTCCCGCTTCGCACGCTGCTGCGATCCGAGAGAGCGGCGTTGCGCAGCGATCAAGCACATCGATCCTACAGTCACGTGGCGCGAGTTGAGCCATCAGGGCGGCCAAGCTTTCCTCGCTTTCCGCACCTAAAACCAGCAATCGGAGCGTACCCGATTTCGTTTCTGCAACGATATCATAGGCGCCTCGTATTTCCGGTCCATAGCGTTCGTAACTCTGAAAGTACCCAAGTGCATGCAAAGTTGGTGCCAGCAAGTGATAGTCGCGGCATCCGTGCCGACAGCCCTCTGCAGAAGCTGCGGAGATCAACCACTCACTGTGCCAATCAGTAGAGGATTTCACGGCTTAGCCTTTCCAAATCGGCTTGGCCCACTGCGCAGCGCAATTTTTTGTCCTCGAACACCCATAGGGGCGGAAGCGGATGCAAATAGGGTCCGCTGCAAGAGAATGTGTACGCTCCGCAGTTTTCAATTAATAGGCGGCTGCCCGAAGCGATTATGGCATCAGTCTCGGCCCGCGAAATCATACCATTTGGCGAACAAGAGGCATCGACCAGATCGACCCAGCGCACCCGCCCCTGCCCAGCAATCGCGTTGGACAGGCGGAAGCGCGCCGCAGGCAGCGGTACGAGAAAGCCAGTACCGATATCAACTACCGCCACCAATCCCGTAGCGTTTGTCCCAACTTCCCGCACCGTCGTCACGGCGAAACAGCTGTCCTCGACCAGATAGCGACCCGGCTCGATGACGACCCGGAGTTGCGCGAAATTTTGCTGGATCGGTGCGAGCAACGCCGACATCACATCAGCGACCGCAGAGCCCTTTGCGCTCAGCTCTCCAGCACCATCAAGCCCTCCACCGATACACACCTCATCCATAGCCGCCACCACCGGATCAGGCAGCCTAGCTAGCAAAGCACAAAACTCTTGCGACAGACGTCGCGCCGTTGTTGGGTTTGACAGGCGACTAATGCTGTGGTGATGCAGATATCGGCAGGGTCGCCCCGATCGCAACGCCTCAGTCAAAATATCAGGTAACATATCAATGTTGATCCCGAATTTGTCTGATGTAGAGATGAACTGGTCAGCTTCGACCGCTGGCAGCGTTACCCTACAGCCCCAACGCAGTTCCGGTGCCTGTTCGGAGAGAAGAGTTGCCTGCGCCAGACTGTTGACCGTCACCTGCCGCAGCGAGTCCCATCTGAGGATACGCTTGTCGAGTAGTGGGCTGTGAAATCGTATCGCGCGACCCTCGGGTATTAGCGATGCCTCCCAGACCGATTGCACATCAAAGGAATCAACCAAAGGAGCTATTTCCCCCAAAACAGTTCGGGAATAGTTGGACTTGACCGCGAAGGAAATCTCGACCGGAAACTGGCGCAATTTCTTGATATTTTGTCGCAAACGATCCGGGCAGAACACCAGTAGCGGAGTCTCTAGATCGGCAGTCTGCGCCAGGATATCTAGGGTCTCGCTCATGTCTGTCTGTTCTTATGATGCCAGACGCCATGCCCACTGGCATCGGCCTTGTCCAAAAATATGTGCTCCAGGCGCAGGCTGAAATGCAGCTCCTCGCCAAAAGAGTCATTCGAAACCTTCCGCTGAATCTGTAACGCACCGTGACGGCTGATGAATATAAGCTCGCCCTTGGCCAGCAGCAGCGTGGTGCCAGGGTAACCGGAAACGGGATGAAAGCTCTCTGGGAGAATGGGATAGATACGCTCGGTGCGGTTGCCATTAAGGAAGCTGCGCGGCGGTGCCCAGTGCTCTTTGCCCCAGACCTCGTCCTCCTTCGCGTTAATCAAATTGGCTATTTGGGCATATAGCAGCAACCCGCAATTGGTAGGAGGTAAATCTACGATTTCTGCAAAAATGGCCTGCAAACGATCACGTTTGCCAAGTTGGCGAAACGCCAAGCTCTTCGAGCTAAGTGCTGATCCATTGCTCTGGGTCACTATGGGCAATCGTCACTTTTGCTAGAGTACCCTCATTGGAGCCACTGGTCCGCTCGAGCCGTTGCGGTAGACCAATCACTGTCGTCTAGAGGGTACACAATAAGAGACCGAACAAACCCCGAGAGACTTAATACCATCATCGCATCTGACTCTCGCAGCGCCAATTTTTCGATCTCAGCCGGTGGTTGAGAGGTAGGAAAATTATTCCAGTGAAATAACAGATTTTGAGTCCTGCTCCACGTTCGAGGAGGAGCACACTTCCTATACAGGCACGATCCAATGCAGCAATTATACGTCTCAATTAGTTCCTGCTTCTCAATCCAGCTAAGGGCCGGCCCAATTCCGACCGTTGGCTAGAGCGCACCAAGCGGTGCTCTACGGCTGCCTGATGCGCGGTAGCTGGGAAACACTGCGCACGTTCGCCGCTAATGACCGTCAACTGCAAGGCACGCCCGGTGCCATCGCGGTGCTGCATACCCATACACGACGACTCGACTATCACCCGCACGTCCATCTGCTGATGCCGGCAGCGGCGGTGGACGGCTGCCACCGGCGATGGCGTACCAAACGGCCTGGCAAGGGCAAA
The DNA here is from genome assembly GCA_031362865.1 of Burkholderiales bacterium. Lineage (GTDB taxonomy): Bacteria > Pseudomonadota > Gammaproteobacteria > Burkholderiales > JAEUOS01 > JANLTH01. The sequence goes on from JANLTH010000129.1 coordinate 7,651, forward strand.
AAGCCGTATCTGTTCAATCACCAGGCGCTGGCACGGGTGTTCCGCGCGAAGATGCTGGCGGCGATCACTGGAGCGGGCCTGGTGCTGCCCGAGCGGTATCCGCTTGAGTGGGTGGTGGACTGCAAGTCGGTCGGCACTGGTACCAAGGCGCTGGTCTATTTGGGCCGCTATCTGTATCGCGGGGTCATCAGCGAGAACGACATCGTCGCCTGCTCGGACGGTCAGGTGAGTTTCCGTTACCGCGATGGCAAGACCGGGAAGCTCGCGCGCAGAACGGTGTCTGGCGCGGATTTCCTCTGGCTGGTATTGCAGCATGTGCTGCCCAAGGGGTTCCGGCGGGCGCGCAATTTCGGCTTTCTGCATCCGAACTGCAAGCGCTTGATCGCCTTGCTGCATTGGTTGCTCAAGTTTGTGCCGACCTCAGCGCTGGCGTGGGTGAAGCCACGTGCGCCGATCATCTGTACTTGCTGCGGGGCGGTGATGTCGATTGTGCGCACGAGGATTCGGTCGGTGTTTCCGGAACCGAGCCGAGCGCTCGCACCGAGCACTCTGTGATGACCTAGAAAGCGCGCCCTTGCCCGGTCATTCGCGATCAGCCTTCACCTGCTGAGGGCGCGGCTCGTCTCGATGGGGGCGGCGCTGCGATGCAAACGGCAATACCTGCTGCAACGGCAGGCGGAAAGCGCGATTTGGTGGCTGTGCGCCGCGTAAAGCGGGTACGCAGCGGCGATTCCTGAAAAGCTATTTTCTATCTGATCCGGTCGGTGACCGAGGCCGGGGCTCGTCCAACAAACGGTTCAGATCGTGGCTTCGCACGATCTAACCTTAGTCGTTATGCCGTCGTACGAATGCAGATGCGGGATGAGTCATCACGATTGGGCCAGCAGGGCATTGAAAGCAACGAACACTTGTTCGAAGCGGTCGAGAGTCACTTTGACCTCGGGTGTATCCGCATCAAGAGCCGATGGGTTCTCCAAGAGCCAACGTGACGCTCCGAAGTGATTGAACTCAGCAACCTCTGAGGGCATCAGCCTGAACAGGGCCTCCGCCTTCTTAACGATGCGCGGGGTAGGCGCTGCTGCCATCAATGCATCCTTTGTCACCGCGTTTGCCGCTGGGGGCTTGTAAGCGCCATTGAGCATCTCGACGAAAAGATCGGCATCGAACAAGTCCTCGACATCCGACTCGGCCTGATTCGTGAAGTCCGCGCAGGTGTAGAAATGCCCAGCCTTCAAAATGTCGGCCTTCTTCAAGTTCTCGATCTTGGTCTTGTCGCCGTTGGCGATGTCGGATAGCACTGCCACATTGATCCTGTTGCCTCCAAACAGCCTCACGAATGGGGCGATCTTGTCGATGCCGCCCGATGGGCATAGCGTCCACTTCGGGTTGAGCCCAACGCGTCGGCGCTTCGTAAGCGCCTGAGACACAACTTGCAAATAGAGGATGTCTGACGGCCCCTCGACCAACCATGTATTGGCGCCGATAAATAGAGACTGGGTCACCTCATAACCCAACGCGCCTTGGAGCGGGAAGAGGGTGTCGTCGCTGACCTCTAGCACGTCGGATCGAACCTTCGTGCCCTTGACCTCGGGCCGCTTTCCCGGCTTCTCGATGACAACGTCCTCCACGATTCGGACATCAGCAAGGCGATCCATCGGGACCATAAAGGGCGAATGCGTGGTGAAGATAACTTGGTGGTCCGGCAGCAGCCGCTCGACGATGTAGCGCAGCAAATCGCCTTGCGCCTTGCCATGCAGGGTCAGGCCCGGCTCGTCCAACAAGATGATGGCATTGCCATGGCCCGAAGTTTTCCTCAGCTGCTTGAACTGGGCGAGGAAAGAGAAGAACCAAACAAAGCCCGCGCTGCGCTCGGACAGGGGCAGGGTCGCCTTGTGATTGTTGTTCTTGATCCGGATTTCCGCCACTGTGCCGGTGTTGAACGGAGCAGGGTCTTTGGCCTTTCCGCTGTCAATGTCGATGACCACTTCCAGCGCGTTGTTCTGGCTCCAGAACTGAAAGATTTCCTCGGTGATCTCGTTGCTTGCTGCCTCGCAAGTAGCCTTCAAGGTTTCACGACGGTCCGCCACAAGAAGATCTTCAAGTGTCGTCCCCGCATATTCCAAGAAGGCTAGAAAAATCTGGTCGCCAACTGACACCGTTTCGTTTTTCTTGTCCTGTTGGAGTTTCTGAATCGAAACCATCCCTGACATGCGCTCGAAGTGGGAGGTGAAGAAAAACTTCGGCTGCCTGGCTGACAGAACATCTATCACCCCCTTGGAGAAGCTCGATTCCCTGCATTTCTTGATGTCCTGCAAGAGCGCCTCCTGCTTCGGCGTTCTCTCGGCCAAACTCGATAGAGCCTTGTCCGCCGCTGGACCATCCACGACGCCATGCAGGACGTTTCGCTCAGTTGCATCGAGGGCATGTTTGCCGAGCATGTTTTCAAGCGCCTTGGCGCTATTAACATCGACCACCCAAATGCGTTTGTCCTCCTCGTATCGAAATCCAAAGTGGGCTTGAAAAGTGTCGCCCTTCAAGACACCAGCGCCAAATCGCTCTTCAACAGCGGCCTTGTCCGCAGCTTCAAGTCGCCACCATGTTCGAATGACTTCTGCCGTCCCATCCTCATGGCGGTCATCGAACCGTGTCGAGAAGCGGCGTGGGTAGTCGATGGGCTCATCGAATTCGAACGGCTGCGAGGGTTTGAGGCCGCGCATGGCGCTCAGCAGCGCCGTCTTGCCCGCCTCGTTCTTGCCGACAAGGCAAGTGAGGTCGCCGATCTCGAATTCCCCGCTGTCCTCGACGGACCGATAGTTCTGGACGCGGACTTTTGTTAGCTTCATTTTCTATCCATCCCGTGGCTTAGCGCTTTTGAAGAAGGTTGTTTTCCGCTGCCCATCGATGTCGCTCCTGAACCTGCTCTTCTTGATACGGCCATGATCGGCGATTGCGCCAAAGTCGCATAACGAACAGCGTTTATCTGTCGCACGAGCAAGCTGAAACGAAGCATCGAAATCTCCTGCGACAGATAAACCTTGTTGGACTGAACCGGGTGTGAGGCGGCTGCGATAAGGGGAATGAAATCTTCCACGCCCCACTTAAGCCAGATTGTGCCTTACCTTGTGCCGCTTCGAGCAATCGAGGCGCCTCGCTGGCGGTCGCAAACGACTTTTTGGACGATTGGATTCGCCCCCAAACGGCGCATTCGACCGTTGCCAACGCGGCGCGCGCGCACCGACTCCGGCGGCGCACCCGCTGTCGCCTGCCAAGCCTTGGTCAACCCTGCGGCGTTCACGGCGGCCCCCGGCATCGACCGACTGAAACGCTCGCACCCGGCGCGGGCAGCCGCGCCGGCGTTGGCACGCTCCGAATCACCCGGAGCCGCCCCGCAGTGCAACGTGGGCAGTGCGCCAGATCAAGCGCCTTGACCCGGCGCATAAAGTCTGCCGCCGACTCGCAGGCCTGTGGATTCGGTGCGGGCATGTTGAGCGCCGCGCGCGCTGGTGCGATGTTTGGCGGCTCAGAACCTACCCCGATGTGATCGAGTATTTGCCTGATGTCGGCACTGTGCGTGATAGATGCGATGAGCCTCATCTGTCCACCGGACACGGGACACAGCAGCGGCAAAACCTCGCAAATGCGGGCGATCAGCACCGCCCACAGGTAGTGCGTTGCACGCTTGGGCTGCACTGGTGCGGACATTGTTGGGATCGCATCACCCGGCGGTGCAGGCCCAGGCGCAACCAGGCCGGTGGCGGCAACAGGCTTTCCCAATCCCTCCTTGGATTGGCGTCTAGCCCCCTTCACTCAAAATAATTATTCGTCGCCCGCGCAAAGCTCTCATACACCCTCGGCACCTCAAGCCCCTTAGCCACCATCGCTGCGCGCCGCATGTAGGTGATGAATTCCCGGCTGTGCAGTTCCTTGATGCGCGACGGCGCGATGCCTTTGTCCAATATCCGCACAGCCATCGCCGCAACCGTCTCGCCTTGCTCCAGCGGTGACGTGGCCAGCGCAAACATGCCGCCGTCCTCGACATAGAACCCGTTGGTGCCGATGATCGGGATCGTGGCATGCTGTTCCGTCCACGCGACGACTTCAACCGGTGACATCAGCCGGGCGTCGGTTACACTACGCACGATGCGGCGGTAGTTCGTAGTTAACAGGTAATCCGCCTTGCGATTGGCCTCCAGCACCGCCGCCTGCCATTGCTCGAAAGTGTTGACCAGGGTGTTGCCGACCAGTTGCACCGGTTTCCAGTCGTAGGCGGCGATGTGCTTGGCATCTTCATGGACGGAGCCGGATGCGTCGCCGATGTGAGCGATGCGCCAACTGCGCTTCCAGCCGCCCTTTCCGTCTTTTGCGCCTTCGATGACCGCATCGCGCACCGCGCCCAGTTGCTTGCGCTCCAGGATGCCGGTGACGTTGATGGCTTGGTCGTAACCGTACTGGGCACTGTCACCATTGATACCTCCGTGGATGATCTTGATGGTGGGATGGTTCTTGTAGTGGCGCGCGACGTACTTTTGTGCATCGTCGTCCAAGGCAATGAGCACGTCGGGCAACCATTCGTCGATGATGTTGCGCGCGACAATGCCCTGTTTTTCCGCAAACGCGCGATCCGGGTGGCGCTTGGTATCCATGTAGTGTTTCTTGAAGACATAGGGTTTGTCTTTGAACACGCGGTCGATGGCGCTCTCCATGTCGCGGCTCCACGAGTAGCTCAGGTCGTAGCTTTGCAGGATCAGCACGCGCGGCTTGGCGGCGTTGGCATAGATAAAGGCACCGAGCATGAGGCAGATGAAGATTCCCATCAGCCAGCGGGTGGCTGCGGTGACAAGAGTCTCGCTCACAGCAGCCCCGCTTTCTTCCACAGCGGTAGTGCGGCATAGAGTGCGCCGATCTTGACCAGGTTCAGCGCGGCATTGGCCATCAGGAAGTGTTTTTCGTCATAGAGCCGCCGCTTCTTGGTCAATTCCTGAAACTGGAGGTAGTAGCTGCATTGGTACGGTAGCCACCACAGTTCGCCCACGGTCAGAATGATGAAGCCGACGACCCAGGGGCTGACACCGTGAATCTCGGCCAGTGGCATGAGCACGGTGGCGGCAATGGCTACGACGGCGTTGATGGGGGCGAACAGGCGCATCAGGGACAGCACGCCGACGAGTAGCCCGACGAAGAGAGGGAAGTTGTCGCGCATCGGTGCGCCCAGAAATCCCAATTTGTTGGATAGCCATGCGCTCAAGCCTAAGTAGTTCATGGCGGCCACCATGCCGGTGATGCCGGCCAGGTACATGAGGAAGGGCCAATCAATTTTGTCCTTGAATTCACTCCCTTTGAGGTAGTTGAAGGCCAACAGGAAGAAGAGCAGGAACAGGCCGATCCACGGGGGGCTGATTTTGTGGAGGGTTTGGGTGAGGATCAGGATGACGAAGGCGATCACGCCGATCGCACCGGCCCATTCTTGCGGTTTCATCGGCCCCAGCAAGTCCAGTTGCCCTTCGAGCATGTCTTTGCCGACAGCGCCGCCTTCCTTAGTGGGAAAAAGCACAAGCCAGAGGATGGCGCAGGCGACGATGAGGATGCCGCCGACTGCGGCTGAGGCCAAGAACCAGCCGAACCATTGGTATTGATCCTGGGCATACCCCGGCAGCAGCCCGAACACGACGAAGTTGATGCTTTTGCTGGTGAGGAACACCGCCGAGAGCAGCGTGATCCCGCTGAAGCATGCGAAGGCGAGTTGGGTGGCTGCTTTGCCGCCTGCTTTGAGTCCCATTGTTTCGATCATGTCGATTAACAATGGTGTGGTTAGTGCAACGCGGCCATTGATGGATGGCACGACTGGTGATAATGCCAGCCCGGTAAGAAACAGGCCCAAGTTGCCAAAGGCGCGTCCGCCCGGCAGTGCGTTGATTACGAGTAGCAGGACGCGGTAGCTTAAGCCGGAGGAGACGATGACGGCGGCGACGCCCAGGATGCTCAGGCTCATAAAAAACCCGTCCGAGGCGAATCCGCTCAAGACGGTCGCGGAGGGCACCAGACCGAAGATGACGGTTCCGGTTACAACGAACAGTCCGGGGATGAAGTCGGCGACGAGACGAAACACCCACATGAGCACCGTGGCGGTGAAGACACCCAGGAATATCCGGGCGGGTTCACTGAGTCCACTGTCGCCGCTACCCCAGATGACGAGCGGCGGGAGGAGGACGCATAGTGCCCAGCCGATGAATTCGCGCCATTGGTCGCCTGTGGCACGGTCTGTGGTGATGGGTAAGTTGTCTAGCGCGGCGGCCTGCCCTTTGGCGGTTGCAGGTTCTTCGCGCAGGGGTTCGGCGATGCTGCCTGGCGCGGCTTCGTCCGCGCCGTTCCAGTCATTGCGCATCCTTGTCATGTAGGAGTCGAAGAATTGTCCACGCAGCCTTGGATTCCCTTTGAGCAGCGGTGCGATAGCTTCCTTGGAGAATTTGAGGAGCTTGACTTCGCCGATGGCGTGGGCAGCGTCGCGGTATGCGTCTCCATCGAGGACGGTTTCTTCGCCCAAATAGTGGTGATGGACGAGCAGGCCGTGATCGGTTTGGTGAGGCTGCATTGGCTGGTGGGGATTGTGCGCGGCCTTGCTGACGCTGACGTTGCCGGCGAGGATGTAATAGAGCGCGGCGGCTTTGTCCCCTTGGGCGTAGATGGTTTGATCGGCGACGGTGACGACTTCGATTTGCG
>JANLTH010000144.1:0-31071 GCA_031362865.1 Burkholderiales bacterium
CGGCTTCACCGTCGCCTCAACCCACTCACCCAGACGGTTTCCCAAGCGACCGATGTCTTGGGAGACCCGTTTTACGTCTTGCGAAACGCTCTTGACAAAGCGTTCGGTTTCAGCGAGGCGCTTGTCGGCCTCTGCGGCGCGTTCGGCTGCACGCTTGTCGGCTTCTGCGGCGCGGCGCTCAGTCTCTCTGGCTTGCGCCTCAAGCGCGTCTTTGAAACGTCGATCTGATTCGGCAAGTTGCAACTCTGTCGCGCGCGCACGGCGATCTGCCTCTTTGAAGAGAGCAAATACATCATCAATGGTGACTGCCGACATGGGTACTCCTGAATTCTTGGCTAGATTGCGTAATCCCTGATTTTATTCCCAAGCCGCGTTTGCCTCAAGTGAGCGGGCGCGCAGCGCCCGCAAAGTAAAGGCGACGATTGGCCCGCACAGTCACAGTGCCGACTCTCGCACGATCATTCTCCAGGGTACATCCTGCCCGAAAAAGCTTATCCACATTATCTCTTCAGGCATTGCCGTTGAAGAAGCATAACCACCGCACCTCTTCCGGCACGCTGCGCCAAGAAGGCTGTCCGTAGCCGTTTCCAAGCCCCACGGGTGTCCGCGCCGATTGAATATTGACCATCTGTGCCGATTGAAATTTGACCAGGGAAGGAAGCCGAAAATCCATGTCCGCCACAAAAGTGTACTTGCGCTGCGGATCACGCGCATAGAGCCAGAGCACCGGGCCCAAGAGCGGCAGCTTGGCCAGCTCTTTGGTGGCCAATTCAATCTCGGCGGCGGTGTGCAGCGGGGTAGGCGGAACGATGGGATTGGAACTGGTCATTGGAAGCCCTGCGCGGCGGTTAACAGAGAGCCATCGGGTGCTGGGGGGCTATCGCTGCACGATAGCCGATTTTGCCGAAATGCCGTACTTCCAGAAACCAGCGTTTCCCCTTACTCCCGGCGATTTTCCCGAGAGAGCAAGGAATTCAGGTCGATGTCCTGAAAAGGCGCTCTGCTGCCTGGTTTGGATTGATTGGGTCATGAAGAGTGATGTCTGGTGAAGTGTTTTGGGCTATTGGTCTGAAGAGCGTTATCTGGAAAAGGTTTTGAGTCGAGGCTTGCGGAAGATTATGACGAAGCGCTCGGCTTTTGATCCCCGATCCGCACCACCCGATCCGCCTTCAAACTCTTGGGCACCGCATGGGTAATAAAGAATAATTGGGGTCAGAGCCACCCTGCAATCCGACGCGCCCAATCCCAAAACCGGTTTCGCACGACGACGAATCGATAGAGCAGGCTATTCGTGGCCCGTGAGCCAACTAGAGCGAGATTTGCAAGGGCTGCCCGGTACGCACGACCATGTCGATCAACGCGTCCACCGTAAAGTTGCTGTTCTTGTGCCGAATGACATCAGACACGCGCGGGCGGGAGATGCCCAGGAGGCTCGCGGCTTTGGCTTGGGTGAGCTTTTCTTGTGCCATCCAGTTTGCGACTGAATCCATCAACTGCGTTTTGATGGCCAGTTTTTTGGCGATCACGTCGCGTACCTGCGCTTGCAGCGCTTTGGCCTCCGCGAGATCAAAACCTAAGTCGGAAAACACGTTGCCACCTGCGGGCGTAATGTGGCCCACTAGATGGTCGGCATTCGTTGGGGATTTGCGTTTCATGTGGCATTCCTTTCGACGATTACGCCCTCATACCTTGCCTTGGCGATGGCTTTGTCTTGCTTACTGGTGGCGTTGGTCTTCTTCTTAAAGCAGTGCAGGACGTAAACCGCTTCAGAAAATTTGGCTACGTAGAGCACGCGATACCAACCCTCTTGCTGGTCAACAATGATTTCTTTGACCCCGCTACCCACACCGCTAAACGGTTTCCAATGTTCCGGATCAAGGCCAAACTGCACTTGGCTCAATTGCCTTCCCGCCTCGCGCCGCGCATCCGGGCTAAACAAACCGTCGTCACACAAATCGCGAAGCGAGGATCCACGCCAATTGATTGGTTTTTCGGCAACTTGCATTCTGCGCCCATTGTATCAATACTTGTACAAGATCAATGAGGATTAACCGGTAGGTTTAGCCGCGGAGGGTCGTAACGCATTCGGGGCTACGGCGGTGACTGTGAAAGCAACAAGTGAAGCATATCTCGAGCGGCTCTTCATAAATTACCCTTCTGAAGAGGCGCATCCAGAACCATTCTCCAAGCTCGCCTACCGACCGCGATGCGGCAGCAGCAACTGCATCCACTCATGAAACACCCGATTACCCGGTGGGGCGCTGAGGTCGAGAATTTTGCTGCGGCGGTAGTAGCTGCTTAAGTCCAGCCCCACGCCCACCCCGTAGATTTCCACTTCGCCGGTGGCTTCGTGCCGGCCGACGACTTCACGCAGATGGCGGTCGAGCAGCTCGGGCGGGTTGGCCAAAAATGTGGCACTGTCCATGGGGCTGCCGTCTGAAATGACGAACAGAATCCGCCGCGACTCCTCCCGCTCCGTCATGCGGCTGCATGCCCAATCGACCGCCTCGCCATCGATGCCTTCGCGAAACAGGTCGCCCTTCAACAGCGCTGCCACGCCTAGGCGCGCGCGCCGCCACTGGGTGTCGGCGCTTTTGAAAACCAAATTGCAAGCTTCATTCAAGCGCCCCGGTTGCGCGGGTCGCCCGGCGCGCTGCCAGTCGCGCCGCGCCCGCCCGCCGTTCCAAGCACCCGTGGTAAAGCCGAGAATCTCGGTGCTGACATCGGCCATTTCGAGCGCACGCGCCAAGACATCGATCAGCATGGCGAGCGATTCAACATGCCGCTGCATCGAGCCTGAGCAGTCGAGCAAAAACGTGACCAGACAATCGGCCGGCAGCGCTTGATGTTCGGTGCGAAACAGCCGCCGCTCGGCGGGTGAGCTGATGAGTTGCGCCAAGCTGCGCCCGTCGATCAAACCTTCTTCCTGTGCGCCGTCCCACCCATCGGTCGCGGGGTGCGCGAGCACCAATTTGAGTTCGCGCGCCAGGCGGGGAACGTTGACCCCTTGGGCGGCGACGCGCTGGTCTAGCTGCTCACGCAATCGCGCTAGCTGCTCAGCGCGCACCAGGCTGGCGGCGGCGTGCTCGCGGTCATAGACGCGAGTGAAAACGCGATAGACGACTGCTTGGTTTTCAGTGCTGGTTTGCTTGGCCGTGCCCGCTGCGGCAAACCCTTCTTCTTTGGTGAGCGCGAAATCAAAGCGCATGTTGAAGAAGATGGAATTGGTATCTGCATCCGGCTTGGCCCCGTCCGCTTCATGCTGCGCCGAATAGCTTTGAATCATTGCCTCGACAATGCGGCCGATGGCCAAGGCATGCACGCCGTAAGCCGCTTGGTCGTGACGCTCGTGGCGCAGGCCTCCTAAATGTACCCCGAGGCGCGGCGCGAGCAACCCGCGCGGAATTTCGAGCAAGCCATCGGTTTCTTCGAGCACCGGCTCACCGGTCACGCGCGACCAGCAGATTTGCGCCACGGTATAGAGCAGCATGCCGCTTTCAGACTCGGTTAAACCTTGATGGTGGGCGCGCGTTGACCATTGGGCGAAGCGCTCTTTCAGATTGCGTCGCAAGCCTTTGAGTGCTTCGGGGGCTTGGGCATCGGCGCGTATCTGTTCGAGTAAATCGACCACCACGCGTGCCACCGGCGTGGCTGGGCGCGTGCTTTGGTGCAGCGCTTCGTCGCTGTGGATAAGCCGCATCGCCATGGCATCGGCTGCGCCGCGAAAGGCGGCCAACGCGGTTTCGTCCACATCCGCCTGGGCGTGGGGTGCGAGCACAGGCAGGGCGCGCTTGCCTTGGTGCAAGCGCCCGCCGCGATAGTGCAAATCCGGGCTACCGACCAGCGCGCGAATCGAGGTCGCGCACAGCTCTTCGAGCCGTTGCTGGTGGCGCACCCGGTTGGCTTGGGTGGCTTGGCCTGCTTGGTCTTCCACGTTTTAGGATTTTGAGAGCGATACCGACGCCGCGATTTCCGCCAACTCCACGTCAAAGCAGCGCTGAAAATATTCGGCTACCGTGGCGCGCTCGGCTTCATCACATTTATTGAGAAACGAGAGTCGAAATGCCAGCGCCACATCGCGAAAAATCTCGCAATTCTCGGCCCAGGTGATCACGGTGCGCGGCGACATCAAGGTGGAAAGATCGCCCACGGCAAAGCCCTTGCGCGTTAGCTCGGCTACGCTCACCATGGCTTCGACCAGCTTGCGGTCATTCGCATCGCCCGGCTGGCGGCTCAGCAGCGCGGGCACGCGCGCCAACACAATGCCAATCTCCTCTTCACGCGGCAAATAGTTGAGCGCGGCCACGATGTTCCAACGATCGATCTGTGCGTGGTTCAAGCGCTGCACGCCGTGATACAGCCCATTGAGATTGCCCAAACCGACCGTGTTGGAAGTGGCAAACAAGCGAAACGCGGGGTGCGGGGTAATCACCCGGCTTTGGTCCATTAGCGTGAATTTTCCGTCGCGCTCCAGCAAGCGCTGAATCACGAACATCACGTCGGGCCGCCCTGCGTCATATTCGTCAAACACCAGCGCCATCGGCCGCTGCAAGGCCCAGGGCACGATGCCCTCTTGAAACTGCGTGACTTGTTTGCCCTCTCGCAACACCACTGCGTCTTTGCCGACCAAATCAAGGCGGCTGATGTGCGCGTCCAGATTCACGCGCACACAGGGCCAGTTCAAGCGTGCGGCCACCTGCTCGATGTGAGTCGATTTGCCAGTGCCGTGCAAGCCTTGCAGCATCACCCGCCGATTGCGCGAAAAACCGGCCAGCAGGGCCAGCGTCACCTCGCGGTTGAAGCGATATACCGGGTCAAGGTCAGGCACATGCGCGTCTGGCTCAGAAAAGGCCGGCACGCTCCAATTGGAGTCGATCCCAAAAACGTCGCGCACGGCAACCATGCGATCAGGGTGTGAAATGTTCTTGGTCACAGCGATTCTCAAAAAATGATGGGGTCTGACCTCAACATTTTATGCAGAAAATCAGACCAAAACGTTCCATAAATTGAAAACCGTTGACGAAGTGTGGAGGCGCAGCTATAGTGCGGTTGACATGGACGAATCGGAACAAAATGATTCGTTTTCTAATGTTGTTTGATGCTTTTTTTGGCCTCGCCCTTCGCTTTCAGGAGAAATTTCGTATGTCGCAGCAGCCCCTAAAAGATACCCGCACCGTCGCAACCGGCGTGCAAAAAATGACCCCTTCCGAGGCTTTCGTCGAAACCATGGTGGCGCAAGGGGTGGACACGATGTTCGGCATCATGGGGTCGGCCTTTATGGACGCGATGGACATTTTCGCGCCAGCCGGTATCAACCTGATTCCGGTGGTACACGAGCAGGGCGCAGGCCACATGGCTGACGGCTACGCGCGCGTGAGCGGTCGCCACGGCGTGGTGATCGGGCAAAACGGCCCCGGCATCAGCAATTGCGTAACGGCAATTGCAGCGGCCTACTGGGCGCACAGCCCGGTCGTGATCGTCACGCCAGAAACTGGCACGATGGGCATGGGCTTGGGCGGCTTTCAAGAAGCCAATCAACTGCCCATGTTTCAGGAATTCACCAAGTACCAAGGCCATGTGAACAACCCGAAGCGCATGGCGGAATACACCGCGCGCTGCTTTGACCGCGCCATTTCCGAAATGGGGCCGACGCAGCTCAATATCCCGCGCGATTATTTTTACGGCGAGATCATGACTGAAGTGCCCAAGCCAATGCGTATTGAGCGCGGCGCGGGCGGGGCCGAGAGCGTAAAAGCAGCGGTGGAACTACTCGCAGGCGCCAAATTTCCGGTGATTCTTGCAGGCGGCGGCGTGGTGATGGGCGACGCCGTTGAGGAATGCAAGGCGCTGGCTGAGCGTTTGGGCGCGCCAGTGGTGAACGGTTATTTGCGTAACGATTCCTTCCCCGCCAGCCACCCGCTGTGGTGCGGGCCGCTGGGCTACCAAGGCTCCAAGGCGGCGATGAAGTTGATCGCCAAAGCCGACGTGGTGATCGCACTAGGTTCGCGCATGGGCCCCTTTGGCACGCTGCCGCAGCACGGCTTGGACTATTGGCCCAAAGATGCCAAGATCATTCAAGTGGAAGCGGACCACACCAACTTGGGCTTGGTGAAAAAAATTTCGGTCGGCATTTGTGGCGACGCGAAAGCAGTCGCCAACGCACTGATGGCGCAATTGGCTGGCAAAACCTTAGCCTGCGATGCCAACAAAGCCGGACGTGCCGCGCAAATCAAAGAAGAAAAAGCCGCTTGGGAAAAAGAACTCGACGGCTGGACCCATGAACGCGATGCCTATAGCTTGGACGTGATTGAAGAAGCCAAAAAAGAGGGCGGCAATTGGCTGCACCCACGCCAAGTGTTGCGCGAGCTTGAAAAGGCGATGCCAGCGCGCGTGATGGTATCCACCGACATCGGCAATATCAATTCGGTAGCGAACAGCTACCTGCGTTTTGAGGAGCCACGCAGCTTTTTCGCACCGATGAGCTTCGGCAATTACGGCTACTCACTGCCAACCATGATCGGTGCCAAAGTTGCCGCGCCCGACCGGCCGGCAGTGGCCTACGCAGGCGACGGGGCCTGGGGCATGAGCATGGGCGAAATTATGACTTGTGTGCGTCACAAGATCCCGGTGACCGCCGTGGTGTTCCACAATCGGCAGTGGGGCGCGGAGAAGAAGAACCAGGTCGATTTTTACAACCGCCGCTTTGTGGCAGGCGAATTGGACAACCAAAGCTTCGCTGGTATCGGCCGTGCAATGGGTTCCGAAGGCATGGTGGTCGACCAGCTGGAAGAGGTTGGCCCAACGCTCAAAAAAGCCATCGACTTGCAAATGAATCACGGCAAAACGACGGTGATCGAGATCATGTGTACCCGTGAATTGGGCGACCCGTTCAGGCGTGATGCCTTGGCCAAGCCGGTGCGGTTTTTGGACAAGTACAAAGACTACGTGTAGCCGCGGCGACCAAAAGAAAAACCCGGCAAATGCCGGGTTTTTTCATGCAGCAGCGGCGATTCCAACTCAAGCGAAGGCCATCATCGCGCTCTTCATTTTCGCCATTGCCTTGACTTCAATCTGGCGAATCCGCTCAGCGGAAACTTTGAACTCAGCTGCCAAATCATGGAGCGTCAATTGATCTTTCTCATCACGCAGCCAGCGGGTTTCGATGATGCGGCGGCTGCGCTCGTCGAGGTCGCCGAGCGCCTGAACCAGCGCGGTGCTGCGCCCTACTTCGATCTGCTCGCCCTCAATCACGCGAGCTGGGTCATCGTTTTCACGTGAGAGGTAGGCGATGGGCGCAAAGCTGTCCTCGCCGTCGTCGTTGCTACCCTCAATGGCGAAGTCACCGCCCGAGAAGCGAGTTTCCATCTCCAGCACTTCTTCAGGCTTGACCTTCAGTGTGGTGGCAATGTCGTTGATCTCGTCTTGCGTAAAGGCTTCCGTGCCTTTTTTGTGGCTGCGCAGGTTGAAGAACAGTTTGCGCTGCGCTTTGGTGGTAGCGATTTTTACCAAGCGCCAGTTGCGCAATACGTATTCGTGAATTTCGGCCTTGATCCAATGCATCGCAAACGAAACCAAACGCACGCCTCGGTCCGGGTCGAAGCGCTTGACTGCCTTCATCAGGCCGACATTGCCTTCCTGAATCAGGTCGGCGTGCGGCAGCCCGTAGCCTAAGTAGCCACGCGCAATCGCGACCACCAACCGAAGGTGCGACATGACCAGCTTACCGGCAGAATTCAGGTCTTCAGTGGCCTGAAACTCGCGGGCGTATTGCGTTTCTTGCTCCTGCGTGAGCAGCGGGTAGCGATTGACGGCGTGGATATATTGGTCAATACTGCCCAATACCGAGGGCAAGGAAAAATTGCCGACAGACGCGCCGCGCGGCGCAAACGCCAGTGGGAGGGCAAGAGCAGTAGTCAAGGTGAACTCCTATTTTTTCGGAAAAATCGTACCGAAAGACTGGAAACCAGTTTAGCACTCGAAGCTTGTGAGTGCTAATGCTACGCCGAAGTTCCCCGAGATCCAATGGCTGATGATGGAAATGCGGCAGCGCAGCAAGCAGCTGAATTTTTTCAACCCATTGAATTCATTGGATAATTTTTCCCGGCAATGGGAGAAATCAGTGTTGCCGATAGATTGAACAGCCGCTATGCAAATTTCTGAAGTCTGTCCGACTCGATGATTTCCACACCGCTTTCGGCGCGCTTGGCGGCGTCGATCATCGCGCGGGCCACCGCCACGTCGGCTATCGCCCGGTATTTTGCGGGGATCAGCGAGGCCAAGGGCTGCATCAACGCCAGCGCCACCCGTTCACCCATTCGCACGTCGGCGCGTGGGCCAGAAAGCATGGAAGGCCTGATGAGGGTAAGCCGCGAGAAGCCCAAATCCCGCACCGCCGCCTCCATGTCGCCTTTGACCTGAGAGTAAAACACGCGCGACTCGGCCGATGCGCCCATTGTCGAGACGACGATGAAATGCGCCGCGCCGCAACGCTTGGCAAATTGGGCGACAGCAAGGACGTAGTCAAAATCAACTTGGCGAAACGCTGACTTTGAGCCAGCGACTTTGATGGTCGTCCCCAGCACGCAAAACGCGGTGGAAACTTCGAGCAAGGGCAGCTCGCCCAAGCGGTTAAATTCCACCACGTGCGAGCGAACTTTGGCAGCGCGCTCAACTGATGCTCGCCGCAACAGCAGATGCAAGCTCTCGCAGACGGGGTCTGCCTGCAACTGCGCTACCAGCGCTTGTCCGATCAGGCCAGTAGCACCGGCGACGAGGGTTTTCATAGCTCAAAAAATCACAAGGGGCCAAAGAACCAAATGATGGTAGCCCATCGAACCCCGTGCTTGCCGCAACTGCGGCCCCGCGCATCCGTTGGCTTACTGCGCTTGCAGGTTGATCGCCTTGGCCACCGCGCGCGCTTCGCTGATGTTGGTTGCGTAAACCTTGGCGGCCTCATCGAGCGTATAGGCGGTGGCGATGCCTTGCCCCAAAGCCACCAACCCGGCTTTGACCTCTGGGTCCGTCAGGGTGGTGGTCACGGCTTTGTGCAAAGCCTGAACGACAGGTTCTGGCGTACTGGCCGGTACGAAGTACCCCGTCCAGATGTTGCGCGTAAAGCCTTTCATGCTGCGGCTCTCGTCCACCGAGGGCACATGTTTGAGATTGGCATCGCGTTCGCTGGCGAGCACGCCCAGAATTTTGATTCTGGCATCCTTCTCAAGAGCGACCTGTGGCGCGCCGTAGGGAGTCATAAAAATGTCCACGGCACCTGCCATGAGGTCGCGCAACGCGTCGGCCCCGCCTTTGTAGGGCACGTGCGTCATTGGCACACCGAGTTTGCGCGAAAGCTCTTCACCGAGCAGGTGGTAGAACGAGCCAATCCCGACGCTGGCGTAGGTGAGCGGCTTACCGTCTTTGGCGACTTTGGTGGCGTAGGCGATCAGCTCGTCAGGATTGGTAGCCGGAATGTCCTTGCGCGCCAAAATCGCCATGGGTGCCACCGCAATCATCTGCACCATACGGAAGTCTTCAGCCTTGTATTTGACAGCGCTCATCGCCAAGGGCGGCAGGATCAGTTCATTCGGCGACCCTTGAAACAGCAGGTAACCGTCGGCCGGCGCGTTGAGCGCCTTGTTGGCAGCGATCGAGCCGCTGGCCCCGCCCAAGTTTTCGACAATCACTGTCTGGCCCAAGTTTTTGCCAAGCGCCGTATGCACTTTACGCGCGATCACGTCGGACAAGCCGCCGGCTGGGTAAGGCACCAAGAGCGTCAGCGGCTTATTGGGAAATGACTGCGCTGCGGCCTGGGGCAAGAGTGAAACTGCAATGCCCATACCGGCCAATGCACGGAGGAAATGTCGTTTTTTCATTGCTCGCTCCAAATCAAAAAAGAAAATTCGGTGATCCCGCTCAGTGGTTCCATCGCGCACCGCATACCCGTGAAGCTTATAGGCAACACTTGAAAACCATAAGGCTATAATTTTTACTTAAGACAACCAATGGTTTTCATCAAGTTGACACGGACTTCAATCCGATGACCATCAAACTACACCAACTCAACGCCTTGGTAGGTGTGGTTGAGCACGGCAGCATTCGTGCGGCAGCGCGCGCCTTGCACCTTTCGCAGGCGGCCTTGACTAAAGCACTCAAACTGCTGGAAGCCGACAGCGCGGTCTCGCTCCTGGTGCGCCGGGCGAGTGGGGTCGTTCTAACGGAAACAGGCGAACGGCTTGCCCTGCGCGCCCGGCTGATTACGCGCCAACTGGCCTTGGCCGAAGGCGAGTTGCACGAAGCCGCCCAAGCGGACGCCAGTGAGGTGCGCATTGCTCTTACGCCCTACCTCATACTGACCGCGTTAAGCATGGCGCATCACTGGTTTCGCAAGCGGTATCCGAAAGCGACCTTGCAAGTGCTCGAAGGCTTAGCGGCGCGTGCCCTGCCGCGCCTGCGCGACGGCGCGCTCGACTTCGCCTTGGTCGGCATTACTGACGAGATGGAACTAGGCGACTTCGCCAGTGAAGCGTGGCCCACCAAGGCCCAAGTCATCGTGGCGCGCGATGGTCATCCGCTGCGCGCCGTGAACGGTCCTGCGCCGCAAATTTCTGCGCAGGTAGCGGCCGAACACGAATGGGCATTGCCAGGCCCGCTGATCGCAGCCGGGCTTGGCACGGCGCGCTTCGCTGCCATGTTTGCCGCCGCCAGGGTGTCGGCCCCACGTCAAGTAACCCGCTGCGACGCGATGGGTGTCATCGCTCTGGTGCGCAACACCGACTTGTTGTCCATTTTCCCGGAACCCTTGGTCGGCCGGCCCGAAACGGCGGGCATTGGCCGCATTGAAGTTCAAGGCCTGCGCGCGCCTGCGCTGGAGCTGGCGCTACTACGCCGGGTCGATGTGCCACTCAGTATGGCCGCGCGGTATTTGGCGCAGTGCCTGCGCGATGCCGCGAACCGGCCCGGCTGAAAGCCTTTGAATCGATCCCGCAGGTTCGCTCGTGCGCTACGCTCTCAAAATTCCCGCACTGGAGGCCGCATGCATTTCAAGCGGAAGCACCCGCCTGAAGTGGAAGAAATCTTGATCCAGTGTTAGCACCGGCAAACGGTAGCGCAAGGCCAAGGCAGTCAGCAGAAAATCCACTGGAGAACCCTGCACACCAACCGCTCGACATGCATTGCTGCATTCCGCTGCGTATTCGAAGTCGGCGCTCTCGAGCGCTGGAGTCTCGAAGGCCTGCACCGCTTGCAGCAGCGTAGCGAATTGGGAGCGCAGTTTGATGCCCGAGAGCAACTCTTGGCGCACCGGCCCGGGCATCCAGGCCAAGCCTTCGGCCACCAAATCACGCAAAGCATCGAGCGAGCGCAGTTGCGCCTGCGCAAATCCTGCCCGGTCGCCAGGCTTTCGTCGCAGCAGCAGCGACCACACGCTGGTGTCAACCAAGACCTCGACGGCTACCTGCGGTGATTTGCCCGCGATCACCGCTTCGCGCTCTTGGGTTTGCGCGCCACCGGGGTGGCTGTTGGGCGGGCGGTGACTGGCGGTGGCGGTTGCAGCAGGTAGGGCGGCGGATCCGGCTGGGCCAGCGTTAGCACGTGCGGTGTCAGTCCGTGCTGGCCCTTTCGCGCAGCCTTGTAATCATAGTCCGGGTTGAAATCGACCTGTGCAAACAGAGCCAGCGCTTGGCCCTGCTTGCGGCGGCGAATGTACTGCAGCAGGGCTTCGGTCACCGCCGCCTTTTTGGTGGCGTGCCCGCCCAGTTGCTGGGCCTGGACGATCAGATCGTCATCGAGAGCAAGATTGGTAGCCATGATTTGCAGCCTCTGTGTGAATATTCACACATTGTACGTCTGAGCGTCAATCTGCGCAAATAAGTGTCGCCAACAGTACTTACTACCCCAGTTGCTTTCTCGCATTGCGCCACAGACGCATCCACGGGCCGTTGTCGGGTGCGTCGGGTGCAAGCCACGCACGCGGTGCCCACGAGTGCTGCACCGCACGGAAGACTCGTTCCGGGTGCGGCATCATGATCGTAAAACGCCCATCAGCGGTGGTGAATCCAGTCTCGCCACCGAGGGAGCCGTTCGGGTTCAACGGATATTTTTCGGTCGCCGCGCCGCGATGATCGACGTAGCGCAATGCCCGAAGAGCCTTATCTATGGCGGTTCTTGAAGCCTTTTCTCCGCGCCCTTCGGTGAAATTGGCGAAGCCTTCGCCGTGCGCATTGGCAATCGGAATCAAGCTGCCGGCCATGCCGTCAAAAAATAGCGAGGGCGATTTCATCACTTCCACCATCACAAAGCGCGCCTCAAATTGCTCGCTCTTGTTTTTGGTAAAGCGTGGCCAGTGTTCGGCCCCAGGAATAATCTCGGTCAGGTGCGCGAGCATTTGGCAGCCGTTGCACACGCCGAGCGCAAGCGTGTCGGTACGCGCGAAAAACGCCGAAAACACGTCGCGGGCGCGGGCGTTGAAGAGTATCGATTTGGCCCACCCCGCCCCGCCACCCAGCACATCGCCATACGAAAAGCCGCCGCACGCCACCAGCACCTCAAACGGCGCCAGCGTAGTGCGCCCGGCGATGATGTCGCTCATGTGAATGTCATGCGCTTCAAATCCGGCACGGTCAAACGCGGCGGCCATTTCCACATGGCTGTTCACACCCTGTTCACGCAGTACGGCCACTTTCGGGCGCAAGCCGCTGACTGTGCTGCGGGCAATATACGGCGCGGCAAGGTCATCGTCTTTGTCGAAGGTGAGTGCGGGCTTCATGCCCGGATCAGCGGTGGCTAGCAATGCGTCGTACTCGCTTTGCGCGCAGTCGGGGTTGTCGCGGCGCTTTTGCAATTGGTAGGAAGTTTCTGCCCACGCGCGTTCTACTTCGGCGCGCGGCTTGGCATAAATCGCCTTGGCATTGCGCACAATCCGAATCTCGTCGCGCTGGTTCAAGCTGCCCACCACAAAGGTCGATTGCGCCAAACCCGCGTCAGTCAGGCGCGCCAGCACGGCGTTGCGATCGGCTGCGCGCACTTGCAGCACGACACCCAACTCTTCATTGAACAGCGCTGCAAGAATGCGGTCCATATAGCGCCCACGCACCATCTCGGCTTTGATCTCAAAACCGTCGTGGTCATTGGTGGCGGCATCAAAACACAGCGTATCGAGGTTAAGCGTAATGCCCGTATGCCCAGCAAATGCCATCTCGCAGGCGGTCACAAACAAACCGCCATCAGAGCGGTCGTGGTAGGCCAAGAGCAGGCCATCTGCCTTCAAGCTTTGCACGACGGCGAAGAGCTTTAACAGCAGCGCCGGGTCGTCCAAATCGGGAGTTTCGTGGCCGATCTCGTTGAAAGCCTGCGCCAAGCACGAGCCGCCCAAGCGGTTTTTGCGCGCCGACAGGTCGATCAAAATCAGCGCGGTGTGGCCTTCGTCAGCCACCAATTGCGGCGTGAGCGAAGCACGCACGTCGGCAACCGGCGCGAACGCAGTAACGATCAGCGAGAGCGGGGCCACAACTTCGTGGCGGCCGCCGGCGTCGCTCCAGGTGGTTTTCATCGAGAGCGAATCTTTGCCGACCGGAATCGACACGCCCAGTGCGCGGCACAGATCAAGCGCCACTGCCTTGACCGTATCAAACAGCGCCGCGTCTTCACCCGGATAGCCTGCCGCCGCCATCCAATTGGCCGAAAGTTTGATGTCGCGAATCGATGCGACCGGAGCCGCCAGCAGATTGGTAATCGCCTCGCCCACTGCCATCCGCCCCGAGGCTGGCGCATTGATCACCGCCAGCGGCATGCGCTCGCCCATGGCATACGCCTCGCCCGCGTAGCCTTCAAAATCACGCAGGGTTACGGCGCAATCGGCCACCGGCACTTGCCAGGGCCCAACCATTTGGTCGCGGTGATTCAGCCCGCCCACTGTGCGGTCGCCGATGGTGATGAGAAAGGTTTTTGCAGCAACCGCAGGGATGCGCAGCACACGGTTGATCGCCTCTTCAAGCGCAATCGGGGTGAGATCAAAACGCGGAAATTCCGGGATCAGGCGCTGCACATCGCGCAGCATTTTGGGCGGCTTGCCCAGCAACACATGCAGCGGCATATTCACCGCGTTCGAGCCGAATAGCTGATCCTCGACCACCAATTGACGATCTGCCTGCGTGACACCCACCACTGCGTAGGGGCTGCGTTCGCGTTTGGCAATCGCATCAAATTCGGCTAAGCGCGCCGGGTCGAGCGCGAGCACGTAACGCTCTTGCGACTCGTTGCACCAAATTTCTTTCGGAGCCATGCCCGGCTCGTCAGAAGGCACAGCGCGTAGCTGAAAATGCGCGCCTGCACCGGCATCATTGACCAGCTCAGGGAAGGCGTTTGAAAGGCCGCCCGCACCAACGTCGTGAATTGCCAAAATCGGATTGTTCAAGCCCATTTCGGCGCAGCGATTGATCACTTCTTGTGCGCGCCGCTCAATTTCTGCATTGCCGCGCTGCACCGAATCAAAATCCAGATCGGCGGTGTTAGCGCCGGTCGCCATCGACGAAGCGGCACCACCACCCATGCCGATCAACATACCGGGGCCACCGAGTTGGATCAGCAATGCACCCTCGCCGAACTTGATTTTGTGGGTGAGCGCCGCATCAATCGAACCCACGCCACCGGCAATCATGATCGGCTTGTGATAGCCCCAAGTGCGCCCGCCAAACGATTGCTCGTAGGTGCGAAAGTAGCCGTTCAAATTGGGGCGGCCAAACTCATTGTTGAAGGCCGCAGCACCCAGCGGCCCCTCGGTCATGATCGTCAAGGCATCGACGATGCGCTCCGGTTTGCCGGAAGTTTCGTTCGCCTCCCAGGGCTGCGCAAAGCCTGGAATGCGCAAGTTAGAAACGGTGAAGCCGCTAAGGCCCGCTTTGGGCTGGGCTCCCCGGCCGGTCGCCCCTTCATCACGAATCTCGCCACCCGAACCGGTAGAAGCGCCCGCAAACGGCGCAATCGCGGTGGGGTGGTTATGCGTTTCGACCTTCATCAGGGTGTGCGAGACCTGCGCGTGGCGACGGTACACGCCGTCAGAATCGGCATGAAATTTTTGTGCGGCACCACCGGCCATGATCGAGGCATTGTCGGCATAAGCCACAATCGTGCCTTGCGGATTGGCCTCTTCTGTTTCACGCACCATGCCGAAGAGTGAAGCTGGTTGCGCCTCTCCATCGATTACCCAGTCGGCATTAAAGATTTTGTGGCGACAGTGCTCAGAATTGGCCTGCGCAAACATCATCAATTCAACGTCGGTGGGGTTGCGTTTGAGCACTCCTAAAAAATTGTCGAACAGGTAGTCGATTTCGTCGGGCGACAAGGCCAAGCCCATCGCCGTATTGGCAGCTATCAGAGCCGCCTTGCCACCAGTCAGCACATCCACATGGGCGATGCTGCGCGGCGCAACGTGGTGAAACAGCGCTTGGGCCGCATCGATGGTGTCCAGCACCACTTCGGTCATGCGGTCGTGGATTGCTGCACTGATCGCCCCGCGCTGCGGCTCGCTCAAGCTACCGAAGCGCTTGGAGGCGCGAAAAGCGATGCCGCGCTCGATCCGCAACACAGCCTCCAGCCCACACGAATGCGCAATGTCCGTCGCTTTGGAAGCCCAGGGCGAAATCGTGCCCAAGCGTGGCACCACCAGGAAGAGCGCGCCTTTGCCTTCTTTTTCAAGCGCCGGGCCGTAGGTCAACAGTTGCTGCAGTACCGCATGCTCGGTTGCCGTCAGCTCCCGCGCGGTCTCGATGAAATGCCAGAAAGCAGTTTCGATTCGCACCCCGTCCAAGCCCAGGGCTGTATGCAGCTTCTTCAATCGAAATGCGGAAAGCGCCGGCGAGCCGCGCAGTGAAATAAAGTGTGTGGGCATGGAAGGCAAGCGGCTTGCAACGATGGAAGGAGCAGGCAGAAAAAAGCCCCTGATTGACTCAACATTGCATTGAGCGATAAGCGCGAAGGGGCGATTATACTTTGCCGGTTCCGCCCCCCATACTCCAAACAACGCCCCCACCATGCACGATCAAACTAAAGCTGTCCACTTGGGCCGTCACCCCGAATTGCATCAGGGCGTGGTCAACCCGCCGCTCTATCGCGCTTCGACCATCCTTTCGGAAAACGTGGCCGAATGGGACCAAAAGCGCCTGGATCGTGCGGGTAATCCCGACATTGTTTCCTACGGCCTTTCGGGCACGCCCACCAAGCACTGGCTGCAACACGCGCTGGCTGAGTTGGAAGGCGGCTACCGCACCGAAATGTTCCCCAGCGGCTTGGCGGCCTGCACGATCCCGCTGGTCGCCTACGCCAGCCCCGGCGACCATGTGTTGATGCCCGACAGCGTCTATTTCCCGACCCGGCGCTTTTGCGGGCAGCAGCTCAAGCGCATGCAGATTGAAACCACCTATTACGACCCGCTGATCGGCGCTGGTATCGCAGCGCTGATGCGGCCCAACACCAAAATTGTGTTTGTCGAATCGCCAGGTTCGCTCACGTTTGAAGTGCAAGACATTCCCGCGATTGCGCAGGTGGCGCACGGCCAAGGCGCGGTGGTAATGATGGACAACACTTGGGGCACACCGCTCTACTTCAAGCCATTTACCCACGGCGTGGATGTGTCGATTCAAGCGAC
Organism: Burkholderiales bacterium; assembly: GCA_031362865.1. GTDB lineage: Bacteria > Pseudomonadota > Gammaproteobacteria > Burkholderiales > JAEUOS01 > JANLTH01. The sequence goes on from JANLTH010000144.1 coordinate 16,637, forward strand.
CACCAAATACATCGGCGGTCATAGTGACCTCATCATCGGCTCGGTCACCACCACCAAAGAGGCTTGGGGGCCGCTCCACCACGCTTGCACCGATTACGGCATTACCACTTCGCCCGACGATTGCTGGCTGGCCGCGCGCGGCTTGCGCTCAATGCCGGTGCGCTTAAAGCAGCATTGGGAATCAGGCTTGCAGCTGGGTGAATGGCTGATGGGCCAGCCAGAGGTACAAACTGTGCTCCATCCGGCGATGCAGCACGACCCTGGCCATGCGCTGTGGAAGCGCGATTTCACCGGCGCCTGCGGCCTGTTTGGCGTGGTACTCAAACCCACCGTGAAACGCGAAGCGATGAACGCTTTGATCGACGGGCTCGAATTGTTCGGTATTGGCGCTTCGTGGGGCGGTTTTGAAAGCCTCGCAATTCCGATGAACCCGGAGCAAATCCGCACCGCGACCCAATGGCCGCATCAGGGTCCCTGCTTTCGCGTGCATGCCGGGCTGGAGCACCCCGACGACATGATTGCCGACTTCCGCCAGGGCTTTGCCCAGTTGCGCGCGGCGAACGCTTGAAATTCGGCGCGCGTCGCTGCGACGTGCGATGCGGTGAATAAGCCGCCTGGGTCTGGTTGGGGTTTCGATACTGCTAAACTCTGTATACAGAGTACAGTATTCTGATTCGATATCCCTCATGACGCTGACCCAACTCCAGCTGGCCCCCGACCTGGTCGATCAGGTCTACCAGTCGCTCTGCAACGCCATTTGTGAAGGCGATCTGGCGGCTGGCACACGCTTGACCCAAGAAGACATCGCCGCACGGCTCGCGGTTTCGCGCCAGCCGGTATTGCAAGCACTGCGCCTGCTCAAGAAAGACGGATTCCTGATCGACGCACCGGGCCGAGGCGTGATGGTCACCGCGCTCGATAGCACCCGCTTGGCGCAGCTTTATGAAATTCGTGCCGCGCTTGATGGCTTGGCTGCGCGCGCCGCTGCACAACGCCGCGCCGCCCTGCCCCTCACGCTCATCAGCGCGGGTCGCAAAGCCGCAGCCGGGCGTTCGGTCAAAATCATGATCGATGCTGATTTCGCGTTCCATCGCGCGATTTACGCCGCCTCGGGCAACCCGCTGATCGAAGAAAGCGCGCTGCGCCACTGGCAGCACATCCGCCGCGCAATGGGTGCGGTCATGCAATTGCAGGGGCTGCGTAGCTCCACTTGGGACGAACACGAGGCGATCTTGCAGGCGATTGGCAAGGGCGATGCCAAGCAGGCCGAGCGACTGGCAGGCGAACACAGCGCGCGCGCCAGTAGCAGTTTGACTGATCTGTACCAAAGAAACGCCGCCCAGCAATCGGCATAAACCAATACCGCTCGTACCCACCCCAGACTCATTCTCACCACTACACCACGGAGACCTCCATGCAACTCTCACCCGAACAAATCACCCAATTTGACCGTGACGGCTACCTCTTCTTCCCCTCCCATTTCAAGCCGGAAGAAATCCGCCCCTTGATCGAAGAAGTGCCCGCGATCTACGCTGAAGAGCGCCCCGAGAACGTGCGCGAACGCACCGGCGGCGTGGTGCGCACCAACTTTGCAGCGCACAAGTACAACGAAAAATACGCCCGCCTCGCGCGCCACCCGCGCATGGTCGAGCCGGTCAAGCAGTTGTTCGATGAAGACGTGTACATGCACCAGTTCAAAATCAACGGCAAGATGGCTTTTGACGGCGATGTCTGGCAGTGGCACCAAGACTATGGCACCTGGAAAAACGACGACCACCTGCCCGAGGCCCGCGCGATGAATATCGCGATCTTTTTAGATGAAGTCAACGACTTCAATGGCCCCTTGATGTTCATCCCCGGCTCACACAAGCTCGGCGTGCTTCAAGCCGGGCACGACCTCACCACCACCAGCTACCCGCTGTGGACCATCAACAACGATGTGATTCGCCAACTGGTCGATCGCGGCGGCATCGTCGCGCCCAAAGGCCCGCCGGGCTCGATGATTTTGTTTCACGGCTGCCTGGTGCATGCCTCCACCTCCAACCTTTCGCCATGGAACCGGGTCTCGGTGTATTTGAGCCTGTGCGCGGTCTCAAACCACGTGCGCCGCTTCAAGCGCCCCGGCTTCATTGCACACCGCGAGTTCGAGGCAATTGACTGCTTGCCGGATGATTGCCTGCTCAAAGACTATCCGGTCGATACGCCATGGAAAAACGGCACACCAGCCGATCAACTACACGGCATGCCCGATCTTCGGCAAGCTGCTTGACACCGCCCTCGCCACTAACGCCGTTGACCCCGCTCGCTACCCACGCCGTCATTCCCGCGCACCCTCATGAACCTACACGCCCTCTTACAAAAACGCGCTGCCGCCAACAACCCGATTCGTATCGGCCTGATCGGGGCAGGTAAATTTGGCTCAATGTATTTGGCGCAAGTACCCAAAACGCCCGGCATCCACTTGGTTGGCATTGCTGACTTGAACCCGGCTGCCGCGCAAGGCAATCTACAGCGGGTTGGCTGGAACGCGGAGCGCAGCAAAGCCGCTTCGTTTGACGAGGCGCTCAAGCACGGCACCACCTTCGTCACCGACAACTGGGAGGCACTAGTTGCGCGCCCGTCGATTGACATCATTGTCGAATGTACCGGCAACCCGGTGGCGGCGGTCGATCACATTCTGGGTGCGTTCAAGCACGGCAAGCACGTCGTGAATGTCACTGTAGAAGCCGATGCTTTTTGCGGCCCGCTATTGGCCAAAAAAGCCGAAGCCGCCGGGGTGATTTACAGCCTAGCCTATGGCGACCAACCCGCGCTAATCTGCGATTTGGTCGATTGGGCCCGCGCGGCAGGCTTCTCGGTAGTGGCAGCCGGGCGTGGTCACAAATGGCTGCCACATTTTGCACAGTCCACCCCTGAAACCGTGTGGGGCTACTATGGCCTCAGCCCAGAAACAGCAAAGATTGGCGGCTTAAATCCGAAAATGTTCAACTCTTTTCTCGATGGATCTAAACCATCGATTGAGAGCACCGCGGTGTGCAACGCCACCGGCTTGATCGCCCCGCCAGATGGCCTGACTTACCCCGCAGCATCGGTAGACGACATTCCCTTCGTGTGCCGACCGATTGCCGAAGGCGGCGTGCTGCATTCCAAGGGCCAGGTCGAGGTGATTTCCTCGCTCGAAAAGGATGGGCGCGCGATCCCCTACGACATCCGCTTCGGCGTCTTCGTCGTCTTTGAAGGCGACACCGAATACATCCGCAATTGCTTCAAAGAATACATGGTGCGCACCGACCCCAGCGGTCGCTACGCCTGCCTCTACAAGCGCTGGCATTTAATCGGCTTGGAAGTGGGCATTTCCGTTGCCTCAGTCGGCGTGCGGCGTGAATCGACCGGCAGCGCTGTGTGCTGGAACGCCGACGTGGTAGCCACCGCCAAACGCGACCTAAGCCCTGGCGAAATGCTCGACGGCGAAGGCGGCTACACCGTGTGGGGCAAACTCTTCCAAGCCGAAAAGTCCGCCGGATTGCGCGGCGAAGGCGGCCTGCCGCTGGGTTTGGCGCACGACGTCAAAGTTATCCGTCCGGTCAAACAAGGTCAGTCGCTTACTTGGGCTGATGTAGCGATGGATGTCAACTCCAACGCCTATAAAACGCGGCGGGAGATGGAAGGGATGTTTGGGGCAAGGTTGAAAAAAGCGGCTTGAATCGGTGGCGGAGACACTAACCGCCTCGATGTAGGCGTAAGAGTTGGGTTTGGGTTTGGGTTTGAATTCGGATATTTTTCCTTGTTTATTCTTCACAGCGTGAATAAAATACAAGGATGTTTTCACGCCAAGCCGCCACCAAAATCGCTGACCACCTGACCTGGAGCCCGGCGGTTGGCATTCTGGGGCCGCGTCAGGTTGGCAAAACCACGTTGGCGAAGACGTTTGCCCAAGCATCCGATCAGGCGGTGTACCTCGATCTGGATTCTGCCCAGGCGATGGCGAAGCTTGCCAATCCGTCGGCATTTTTCGCGGCCAATCGGCAGCGCTTGGTGGTGCTCGATGAAATCCAGAATCAGCCGCACATCTTGAGCGAGCTGCGCGGCGAGATTGACGAAGAGCGCCGCCCTGGGCGGTTTTTGCTCCTCGGTTCCGCCTCGTTCAAGTTACTCAAGCAATCGCAGTCGCTAGCGGGGCGCATGGCATTGGTGGACATGGCACCGCTCTTAGCCAGCGAAGCTGCCCCCAGCTTTGCCGATTTGCAGATGCTCTGGCTGCGCGGCGGGTTTCCAAATAGCTTTCTGGCCAAATCCAACAACGCCTCATGGGTGTGGCGTGAAGCGCTGATTCGGCATTTTTTGCACACCGATCTGGCCCAACTTGGCATCAATGTCGAGCCTGAATTGATGCGCCGCTTTTGGCGCATGCTGGCGCATTTGCATGGGCAGCTCTTCAATGCTTCCGCGATTGCCGCCTCACTGGGCTTGGCAGCGGCTACGACCACGCGCTATCTCGATCACTTGTGCGATGCCTTGATGGTGCGGCGCTTGGAACCGCATTTCATCAACATCGGCAAGCGCCTGACCAAATCGCCCAAGGTCTACGTGCGCGACAGCGGCTTGCTGCACAGCTTGCTAGGCATCCGCGAGGTGAACGATTTGCTCGGGCATCCGAGCACAGGTGCTTCTTGGGAAGGCTTTGTCATCGAGCAAATCGCCGCCCATTTGCCAAGCGGCGCGTCACTCTCGTTCTACCGCACCATCGCAGGTGCCGAGATGGATGCCGTGGTGGAACTGGGGACCAAGCGGATTGGCTTTGAGGTGAAATTTTCCAGCGCGCCCAAAGTCACCAAGGGCTTCTGGCAGGCGCGCCAGGATTTGGCGCTAACGGCGACCTACGTGGTGGCACCAGTACCAGAAGGTTGGCCGATGGAACAGAGCGTCTCGGTCATTTCGGTGGCCGACATTCCGGCGCGTTTGGCCTTGCTGTAGCCCTACCGACACAAAACGATTCACCGACAGCCCAACTGCCGGTTCCCCTCAACCGCGCCCAAAGTTGCGCCCATCAGTGTAAAAAAACCGCGCCCGTGACCTCTGCCAAACCAAGACCCAAACCACGCGCCTGCAAGCCCGCCCCACAAGGTACCGCCGTTGAGCGCTGAACACGGGTAGCTTTCACGCACCACGTACACCGTTTGTGGCGCAGGCTGCGCATTCTGATTGGCGTAGATGGCCTGCGCCGAAGGGCTTGTCCCGCCGATGCCTTGCGGCACAGTGCCTGAAGAAGCGCTCTGGGATTGACTCTCCGGGCTACGCACTGTGGAAACTACAGCGGGAACAACCGCTGGATGCCGATCTCCGGCAATCTCCGTCTCACGCGGGTTCACGCCGCCGTAGCCGCCTGGGTGCAGCGGCGCACAGGCTGCCAGCAGTACAAAAAGCCCGGCGGCACAGCCTCGTTTGATGAGCGTAATCGAATCCATCGCAATCCTCCTTCAAACCGCTGAAACCGAAAACCTGCTGGACAACATTATCAGCCGTAGCCGGGCGCTTGGGGTACGATTCCGCTGCTCGCCACCAACCCATATTCGCCGCTTTTTACCCACTATGCCCGCCGGTACGCTGCAATTTTTTGACAACCTGCTGTCCCCCGAAGCGTGGGCGGCAGTGTGGGCTACCTGTAGCTCCAGCAACTGGGCGTTTGGCCATTCATCGGTGACCGCCGAAGACCCTTCTTTTTGGAAAATGGAACTGGACGGCAACCCTACCGTAAGTGCCATTTGGCACGTCGCGCAACCTTTGTGCGAAAGCATTGCAGGGCACGCCTTGCGGGTGATTCGCCAATACGCCAACGGCCACACTTACGGCCTGGGCGGGCAGATTCACGTGGACGACCAACGCGCCGACCACTACACCTTGCTCTACTACCCCATGCCCGAATGGCGCGCCGCGTGGGGTGGCGAAACGGTGTTCTACCACCCGTCGGGCGACCTGGCTGCGGCGGTCGCTCCGGCATCCAATCGCGCGGTGTTTTTCGATTCGCGCATCGCTCACGCGGGCCGCGCGCCCGACCGCAGTTTTGGTGGCTTGCGCGTCTCAATCGCTTTCAAGCTTGGCCCTGAAAACTCTGCTTAATAGTACTTACAGATGTCAATCAATTCCTATCAAGCCCTCTACGACAACTTCCGCTGGGAAGTGCCAGAAAAGCTCAATATTGCCCAGGTTTGCTGCCGCCGCTGGGCCACTGACCGCAGCAAATTTGCACTCTACTTTGAGGACGAAACCGGCCACAAATCGAGCCACACGTTTTGGGATTTGCAGCGCGAGGCCAACCGCCTTTCCAATCTGTTGCGCGCGCTTGGCGTGAAGCGTGGCGACCGTGTGGCAATCATGCTGCCGCAACGCCCAGAGACGGTGGCAGCCCATATCGCGATCTACCAAATGGGCGCGGTAGCGATGCCACTCTCCGTGCTCTTCGGGCCAGAAGCGCTTGAGTACCGGCTCAACCACAGTGAGGCGGCGGTGGCGTTGCTGGATGATGCATCCCTCGCCAATCTGGCCTCGGTGCGCAGCGCCTGCACCAAGCTTTCGCATGTACTGCACATCCGTAAGCTGCCCACGCTGCTGGCCAATCACAGTCCTGATTTTGAGTTGGTCGAAACCAGCGCTGACGACCCGGCTTTTTTGATTTACACCTCGGGCACCACTGGCCCGCCCAAGGGTGCGCTCAAACCTCACCGGGTGATGATCGGCAATCTGCCAGGCTTCGTCGCTTCGCAGAACTGGTTCCCGCGTGAGAGCGACCTATTTTGGTCACCGGCTGATTGGGCGTGGACTGGCGGCTTGATGGACGCGCTCTTGCCGACGATGTATTTTGGCCGCCCGATTTTGGGTTATCGCGGTCGGTTTGATGCGCTTAAAGCCTTCGACCTGCTGGAGCGCTATGGCATCACCAACACCTTCCTGTTCCCCACCGCGCTAAAGCTGATGATGAAGGCCGTGCCCGAACCGAACAAGCGTTACGACTTGAAGCTACGCGCCATCATGTCCGCCGGTGAGGCGGTAGGCGATGCCGTATGCACTTGGGGCCGCGAGCAATTGGGTGTCACGATTAACGAGATGTTCGGGCAAACCGAAGTCAATTATCTGATCGGCAACAGCGCCGAAAAATGGCCCGCCAAGCCGGGCAGCATTGGGCGGCCCTACCCTGGGCATCAAATCGCGCTGATTGACGAGGCGGGCAAGCCCGTGCCCCAAGGCCAAGATGGCGAAATTGCGGTCAGCCGCACCGACATTCACGGGCATCCTGACCCAGTGTTTTTTTTGGGTTACTGGAAGAACGATGCTGCCACTGCCGCCAAATACACCGGTGATTGGTGTCGCACCGGCGACCAAGCCAAGATGGATGAAGACGGCTATTTTTGGTATCAAGGCCGGGCCGACGATATGTTCAAGGCGGCAGGCTATCGCATCGGCCCTTCGGAAATCGAAAACTGTTTGGTCAAACATCCAGCAGTCGCGAACGCTGCCGTGATCGGCAAACCGGATGCGGAGCGCGGCAATATCATCAAGGCTTTCATCATCCTCGTGGCGGGTGTCAGCGCTACCGCCGCGCTCGAAAACGAGCTGCGCCTGCATGTGCGCGGCAAGTTAGCACCTTACGAGTATCCGAAGGAAATTGAGTTTGTAGACAGTTTTCCCATGACAACAACCGGCAAAGTGCAGCGCCGCGAGCTGCGCTTGCGTGAGATGGCGAAGCAGGCATCCGCCTGAAGGGTCAAAACCGCCCCAACCCGGTTCAGCCCACCGTCACCGGCACCAAGGTCATCGTGTCGTTGCCGAAAATGTCAATCACCTTCACCGCCACGGTATAGCGCCCGGCCCGTGGATAGGTATGTGGGATTGATTTCAGGTCGAGACTGCGGCTTTGGCGGGTACGAAAACTCTGCCATTCATTCTCGAAAATGTAGCCGCCGCTCCAGCGCTCCTCGAACACCGGAATTTCACCTTGCACCGGGTCCATTCCGGGCAGTGTCGCTTCCACCCCCATGCCGCGCGGCACGCGAATGATTTCGCGGCGTTGCAGGTAGTCGAAATCGACCGCCCAGTAGTCCACCCAGTCGGTCCAGAGCTTGGTCAGTTTCTCCTTGGTGACAATGCCGTCTTTGGTCTTGCTCACCTTGTACAGCTGGCCCTGCTCGCACATCACGTCGCTCTTGCCTTCTTTCATCGCCGCAATGGCTGCCTCGGCGGCCCCCTGGGTGTAGTAAACCGAAAAATCAGTCAGCTCGATGGTGACCGCGAGCTTGGCTTTGCGGTCGTAGCGCGGCGTGGCTTCAACAAAGCTGATGTCGTGGAATACCACCTGCCCTTTGTCCACCGCGCGCTTGTCGAACACTTCGGCAGGGATGTATTTCGGCGACAGGTCAATCCCTTTGCTGCGCGCCTCTTCGAGTGCGGCGGGGAACAAACCCATCTCGAACTCGAAGGCCAGCATGTCCACTCGCGAAGCGCCACGTTTGCGGCACTCGGTAATCACCTCTTCGACAAACAAGCGCCCGACCGGCAGGTTGATCGGCCCGATCACCACCAAGCGTCCATTGCGCGCACCATGGAAAAAGCCATCTTGCGGCGCGGCGGCGGCACCAACAGCTTCACTGTCACCAAAGGCGCTGGCCTTGTAAGCACGCAGGATCAAGGCCCGGAAGTCGCGCTCTTTTTGCGCCAGCGCCTGCGCCTTTTGCGCACCGCTCAAGCGCCCGCCCACGTTCAGGTAGGCCTGGCGCTCGTAGCGCCCCAGGTTGAGCACCTCGAAGGCGCGAAAGTCCTTGCCCGCAGCCTTCTGCTCGCGCTGCACGCCGATCAAGCGCTTGCGGGTGGTGTGGATGCCGAATTTGCCAAGGTCAGTCGCAATCCATTTGCGGCCCAGTTTTTCGGCGACGGCCGCAGTGGTCCCGGAGCCGCAGAAGAAGTCGGCAACGAGGTCGCCTTCGTTGCTGCTGGCTTTGATGATGCGTTCTAGGAGGGCTTCCGGTTTTTGGGTGGGGTAGCCAAGCCTTTCTGCGCCGGTATTCGTGACACGAGAGAGATCTTGCCAAATAGTCTGCGGAGCTTGCCCTTCCTTTGTATCGAGATACACAATTAAACCGTCCATTCGAGGCGTGCCGTCACGCTTGGTCGCGATTCGTCCTTCGGACCACCAAGCTTCGAGTGCCTCCAACGTGTACCCCCAGCCGCGCGTGGGCGAAGGCATCGTTCCCCGCCACTCAAATTTTCCGGACGTACTGCCAACACGGGGCGCAGTTAGGTCTTGGGTCGTGTAGTCGCGTCCTTCATCATCCTTCTTATACCGAGCCATTTGCTCATCCGAGAAAGGTATTGGGTCAGGATGCCAGATGTAACCATCGCGATGCTTCGTAACGAAATGAATCGTGTCATGTACGCGCCCGAATTGCCCTGCTTCATTGTGAGCATTGGTGCGCGCCCAAATGATTTCGTTTCTATAAGAGTCTCGACCAAAAACCTCTTCCATGGCTAGTCGAAGATAGGAACTGACGCGCCAATCACAATGCACATAAATACTCCCATCCTCCGCCAGCAAATCCCGCATCAGAATCAGGCGCTCATAAATCATCGCGATAAAACTATCGGCCCCGCGCCCCCAGGTATCGCGGTACGCGATTTGCTCCAGCAGGTTGGCTTCCTTGTGAAAGGTCTCGCCGCCGATTTCAATGTCCATCGAAAAATCGGCTCCCACGTCAAACGGCGGGTCGATGTAGATCAGCTTCAGGCCACCGGCATCCTCAATCTGCTGGCGCAGCGCCCCGGCCTTGAGTGACGACAAAATCAGCTTGTTGTCGCCCCAAATCAGCTTGTTGGTCCAGCCGCGCAACTGGCGGCCACGGCTGTCAAACAGTTCGTCTTGCGATTTGGTGTCGCTGGGCGGCTCGTCAATGTGTTCGAGCGACTGAAACGGCAGCACCGTGGTGCAGACATCGCGGGTCTTGCCGTTCCAGACCAGCTCGACCTCGCGCTTGTCTTCAAACAGGATGAAGCGGTACTTTTCGGGCAGGGCACGCCCCTGCTGGAGCAGTGTGACCAAGTCGCGTTGCTCGGCTTCGCTGAGTTCGTAAGCCTTTTTGGGCGTGCGCGGCGCGTCAGGGCGTGGCTGGCTCATCCGTTTCGGTCCGCGTTAGTTTTTGCGTGCAAGTTGCGCTCACATAACAAAGGAATAGTCATTTAAATCAATCACTTGCGCATTCGCCTTGGTTTGGCGGCTTGGTTCATGTTGGTGTATTTCCAGGCAGAAACTAAAGCGTCAAACGCCAGCGTCTCGACCAATCCAGACAGTCAGACAACTACGGTGAATTCTGATCTTTTTCAAATCCGATTCGATCAAGGATCGCCACTGCAAGCCCTTTGAAATCGCTCCATGCGTCCTTGACGGCATAGGAATGGCTGCCGATCGCGCCGTCGCCGCTGGTCAATTGAAAGATGGGCTTGCGCGCCTCCTGGGCCATCGGCACCAGGCTGCGGTAATGCTTGAGCCTGGCGAGGCAAAAATCCTTTGCCGGTGGCGCTTTTTGCAACGCGTCGAGATTCATCACGCTAGTCTGGTAGGTCAGCGGAATGCGATCAGCCCACTTTTTGAATGCTTGCACCGGGCGCGACAGGCGTTCACTGTGCTGCATCAGGAGATATCCCGCCGGCTGCATGCGCCCGGCCGGCAGTGCAAATTCGGGCGCGGTCCAATTCTTCGTCCGCTTGTCCCAATCGGCGCGCCAGGCGCGCAGTGTTGGACCCAAATTACGCAAGCCTTGCAAGGAGAAAAGGTCTGCAGCCAGCGGGATGACAACATGGTCAGTGCCGATCAGCGCGGACCGATTGATTGCGCCCAGGTTTGGACCAACATCGGCGAGAATAATTTGCGCCTGGTGCTGCCTGGCCGCCATTTGGCCAATTTGCCAGAATGACGACAGGATGCGAAAAGGACGATACAGGTCATTGGAGCCGAGCGCGTTCGGCCACTCTTGTGACAGAAAATCTTCAAACCCGGCCAACCCCAAATCACCCGGAACCAAATGCAGCCGTGGATTGATCCGCTTGGTCTGTGGGGGGAGGATGTCGCCAACCTTCGTCAGCGGGCGCACGCACTGGTAGATCGTGCTGCCATCGGGAACGCTTTCTTCAGAATCCCAGAGCATTTCGAGGTCGTTCTCCGAAAGGAAGGCCGATGTCAGGTTCGCCTGTGGGTCAAGGTCGATCGCGATGACCGAGATTCCCATTTCCGAGAGCATCCAGGCCAGATGAAAAACGAGTGATGTCTTGCCGACTCCGCCTTTGTTGTTGAAAAAGGTCAGAACAGGAACGGTCATAGTGCCTTCCTGACGATTGCCAAGACAACCGTCGGCTTAACCTGAAATTCCAGCGGCGGGTTGCCGTTGGCTTCGAGCGCGCGCCGCGCTTCGCTAATGCCAAATCCAAAGCGCTGTACGAAGCCCATCGTCTTGAGAACAGCGGCGATGCTGGGGTTCCGGTAGTCACAAGCACCGACCTCGCCGAAATTCGAGGTCGTCACCATACCAAATGGTCCGCCTGGGCTGGTGATCTCAATCCGGTCGTCAAACCAGTAAACCCGCACCGGCGCGTTGGTACTTTCATACGTGCGATGCATCAACGCGTTGCGGCACAGTTGTTGCAAAGCGCTCAGCGGGTAAGGGGTGGAGCGCAATTCAGTCGTCGACCCCGAGGTGAAATCGACTGCGACCGCCAAAGTCGCTTTGATCTTGTCATCCAGGCGACGCAATACCAAGTCAAGCGTTCCATCGATTTCCTGCTCATCGGCGACCGGATCCCCCCAATGGGTTCCGCGAATCCGCAGGAACTCGACGTAGGCGCAAGGTACCCAGGAACGCGGCGTCTTGCCGAACGACAGCAGGCCAACAACGGTGGGCGTCGCGTCATCCACTGAGGCAATCATACCCATCGATGCCAGCCGCTCTTCATAGGTGCGACCATTGGCCGCCAGAATTTCAGTGGCAACCGCCTGCGGGAGGTACTCGTTCTCAAACACCACGCGGTTCAATTCACTCAGAGGGCATCCATGAATCGGATGGGTATCAAATGCCCGGTCACGATGCCGACGCTTTTCGGCGAGGATGCGTTCATCCTGTGCCGAGGCAATGCCCCGGCGTGGTCCGATGCGAATCCAGATGCGTCCGTCAAAACGCACCGGTGGCGAGTCAGCGGGCAGCACCGTCACAACCGCCATGTCTGCCCCCTTCAAAAGGCGCTTTTCCACCGAGATAGAGGGGGGCGGGACCATGCGACCGTCAGTCTTCACGTCGGACAGAGTACGCAACAGAATGTCGGTAATGTCAATGCGCGAAGGAGTGCCATCATCGTTTGCACCGATAAACACCACCCCAGGCAGAGCACGATTTGGCAGATCGTTGGCAAAGGCGCACACCGCTTGACGCACGGTGTCGGGTGCAGAACCGGCCCAGGCCTTTTTGCGTTCTGCGCGGTCCGATTCTGGATCGTCCAGAAGCGCTGTCAGTTCGATATCTGTGAAAAGATTCATCCAGGCGCTTTCTGAAATTCCGTGAAGCTTGCGGCGAGTGCTGAAAACGACGCTGGCTTGTAAGACTCAAAGCCTTCTTGGTCTACATACAAAAATCGGTACACAAGCGCCGATTCCCCCAGACTGGCGGTGGTTGCATCTTCGCACCACTGCCGCAGCCGCGCCAGCTTCTGTGGCAAATCGAGTTCCTCGCGGCCCTTGGTTTCCACCAGCCAGATGGCGCCATCCTGCGTGCGCACAAAGAAGTCTGGCGTGTAGGTGGAAAGTTCGCCATTGGCCTTGACGTAATCCAGCTTGAATCCGACCGCTAAGTAATTTTTGCCGAATGCCTGCACGTCAGGCGCGTCGTCGAGAAACGCCGCGAACGCCAATTCGAGGCCATCAGCGTTACGCTCGCCCACAATCCGGTTGAACACGGAGCGTTTCGACTGCAAAAACCGGCGTGGCTCGGTGCGAAAAGGCCGTGTGTCACGCAAGCGGATTTGGCCTTCAATGCGCGATGCGCCGCTGTCGTGAATGGTCAGGGTATTGATCGCCGTCCGAAAATGGTCGAACAACACTTTGCCGACTTCGGGTTCGGACAAGTTACGCAAGATCACCGGGTCGTCCAAATCAACCGGGGCGCTGAACAGGTGATCGCGGATAAAGTCCCTGACCTTGGGGTAAAGCAGGTCGTAACCGCCGACCAGCCGCAAATCCTTGAGCAATTGACGGGCAAAGAAGCCGACCACCGAGCGGTAGTCAGCGGTTCCGCTGCTGTCCAACAGGATGGTGTGGTCTACCTCGGAATCGAGCATGGTCTTGAAAACGATTTCACGGGTCTGTTCCGGCGTGAATGGCTTGACCGGCAGCTTGGCGTTGCCGAACGATGCCGGATCAAGCTCGGCCAAATCCTTGAACTCACGATTGAAGCGACGCGTCAGCCGGGGCAATGCGATATCGAGTGCGTCAAGATCTTTGTCCGGTGCTCCAGTGTCCACCTCAACTACCAGTGAATCATGTCGCTCGTCTGCACCGGTGCCACCCATCGGCACCCGCTCGAAGGTCACCCCTTCATTCTGAATCGATTCGACAAACTCCATGAAGGCCGAGGTGCCCATGACCGAGACGGTTTCGCGCTGCTCGCTGCCAAAATACATGCGCCGCAAACCGCGCCCCAGCGTTTGCTCCGGCAGGATGTTGCTTTGGGCAGCGTATGCGCGCAGGCCGACAATGGTGGTGACATTGCGAACGTCCCAGCCTTCCTTGAGCATCAGCACCGAGACGATGGCCTTGTAGGGCGATTTCCAGGTGTCGATTTCATTGGATTGGCGGCGCAGCAATTCCAGCTCTTCCTTGTTTTTGCTCGATGCCGCTTCGGAAATCTCGCCATTGGCTTTGGTGTGGATCACCAACACCGCATCGTGCAATTCGGGGCAGATTTTTTGCAGGTGCTCACCTACCGCGTCGCAGTTTCTGGTGTCATCGACCATCACAAACAGCACAGCCTTCTTGCCCAACTTCTCGTGTGCGGCATAGCTCTTGCGCCATTCCTCCACGCCAAGTTGCAGGTAATCGGCGTACTTTTCTGCGATCAGCGGGCTGTGATGCTCGGCAAGCTTGGCGCGGCTGGCGGCATCCGGAAGTACCGGGTGCTTGACGACATTTTGCGCAATCGCCTCGACCAGCGGATAGTCACTGACGGTCTGCACAAAAATTGCGCCGTTGTTGTGCCTCGGTGTCGCCGTGACGAAGAGTCGTCGCGCGATGCGGAGGTTCTTGTCGTGAAGCGCGAAAGCAAACTGGCCGCCCTCTCGCCCAGCAGTCTTGTGCGCCTCATCGAAGATGCCGAGGTCGAAGGTGGAGCCCCGCGCGCCCTTCGCGAGTTCCG
>JANLTH010000017.1:0-12953 GCA_031362865.1 Burkholderiales bacterium
AAGGCCTGTCGGCAGTGGCGGCACGCATGGAGCCGAAGGAGGCGGAGTTGACCATTCTGTTTTCGGATGTGCGCGGCTTCACCACGATTTCGGAAAGCCTGAGCCCGGCAGATTTGTCCGAGTACATCAACGAGTACCTGACGACCATGTCGATGGTGATTCGCAAAAATCGTGGCACTCTTGACAAGTACATCGGTGACGCGATTATGGCCTTTTGGGGGGCTCCGGTCGCCGATCCGGACCACGCGAGAAATGGGGTCACCACCGGCCTGGCGATGCAGCTACTGGTCAAGGAACTGGATGACAAGTTCAGAAAAAAGGGATGGCCGGCGATCAAAATTGGCATTGGTCTGAATTCAGGCAACGTGCGTGTCGGTGACATGGGATCGAAAATTCGCAGAGCCTACACGGTGATGGGTGATGCGGTTAACCTCGCCTCACGCCTTGAAGGCCGCACCAAGTACTACGGTGTGGGCTTGATGGTCGGTGAGGCGACCCGTAATCTGGTTAAAGACGTGGTTTATCGTGAATTGGACCGGATTCGCGTCAAGGGGAAAGACGAGCCGGTCACGGTTTACGAACCGATCGGGATGGAAGGCCAGTTGGACAAGAAGACTCTGGAAGAGCTGAAGCTTTGGCATCAAACCATCAAGATTTACCGCTTGCAGCAATGGGATCAGGTCGACATGAATCTTCTGAACCTGCAACGGCAAAACCCAAATTGCTATCTCTACGAGCACTACGCTGAGCAGGTAGTCAAGCACCGTCGCAATCCGCCCCCACCCAATTGGGATGGCGTGACTTCGTTTGACGAGAAATAGCCCGGTGAGTCCTCACCAAATCTGGGTCGCCACCGTGGGGGTGTTTCCGCGTTTGACACAAACTGACGCGCAACTCGCTACAATCACGCAATGAAGATCAAAGTCTTGGGATGTAGCGGCGGCATCGGCGGGCGGCATTTGCGCACGACGAGCTTGCGCATTGACAACGACATACTGGTTGATGCGGGCACGGGTGCGACTGATTTGAGCTTGACTGAGCTGTCGCACATCGATCATATTTTTCTCACGCACTCGCATCTTGACCACATCGCGTCAATTCCGTTTTTGGTTGATACGGTGGGTGCGATGCGCGACCGCCCAGTAACGGTCTATGCGATCGAAGAGACGCTTGATACGCTCAAAAAGCATATTTTCAACTGGAGCGTGTGGCCTGATTTCACCACCATTCCCACCAAAGAAAAACCCTTCCTCAAGTACAAACGAATCAAGCTGGGCCAGACGATTGATCTGGATGGCCGCAAGCTCACGGTGTTGCCGGCCAACCATACTGTGCCGGCAGTGGGATATCAGTTTGACAGCGGTGCGGCCAGTTTCGTCTTCTCCGGGGACACCACCACCAATGACGACCTATGGAAGGTCGTCAACAAGATTCCGAATCTGAAGTATCTCGTCATCGAAACTGCATTCTGCAATCGCGAAAAGGCGCTTGCAGTGGCTTCGAAGCATCTTTGCCCGAGCATGCTGGCTGAGGAATTGGCGAAACTGGAGCGCTCGGCCGAAATTTTCATCACCCACCTTAAGCCCGGCGAGATTGAACTGACCATGCAAGAAATTGAGGAATTCGCAGGCGACTATCGGCCTCGTATGCTGCAAAACGGCCAAGTTTTCGACTTCTGAGAGTTCGTATGTCCAGCGCCGCCTATTCCTCCACCTCCGCGGCGGCCCCTGCCGCAGCCGCGCTGCCTGCATCGCTGTCGGTGACACCGGTCACCGCAGACTTGCTCCGCCTGTTTGAGCCACTTTCCTCGCTTGGCGAGTCACGTCTCCGAGAGTTCAGTACGCTGTGTTATGTCGAGCGCGTCTCACTGGGAATGGACCCGTTTCGGGTGAAGAGCAACATTGAGCAATTGGTCTATCTGGTCGCAGGTTCGCTACAACTGACTGAAGCCAATGGCCAAGTGCTCGCAATCGAAGCAAAAACTGCCGCCGCCCGCTATCCTGTCGGGCAGGGCCGCACGATTGCCGAAGCTTGCGCCTTGAGCGATTGCGAGTTGATGCGCATTGACCAAGATTTGTTTGACATCATGGTCACTTGGGACGAACTTGCCGCGTTCGACGCGACCAAGACCGGGCGCTTCTCTGCACTGGATGGAGATACCACCCTCGGACCGCGTGTGCCTGCCAACTGGAATGTGATGTCCGGCGTATTCAGCGTCGCCAGCTTGCGAAATGGTGCTTGGTCACAATTGCCGACTGCTCATATTGGCGAGTTGCTTAATCGATTTGTGCGGGTTGAAGTGCGCGCAGCACAGGTGCTGATTCGTGAAGGTGAGGAGGGCGACTACTACTACGTACTCGAAGCCGGGCGCGCGCAAGTTTCGCGTACCGTTGGCGGTGTAACCGTCGTGCTCGCTGACCTGAAGAGTGGTGATGCGTTTGGCGAAGAGGCCTTGGTCTCTGAGGCCAAGCGCAATGCCACCGTCGCGATGCGCTCAGATGGCGTGGTGTTGCGTCTTGGCAAGGCAGATTTTGTCTCACTCCTGAAGCAACCCCTGTTGCAGCGCGTGTCGCTTGCGTCTGCTGAAGGTGCGGTCGCGGCGGGTGCCGCATGGCTAGACGTGCGCTATCCATCCGAATACCAGTATGACCGGCTTGCGGGCGCAGTCAACGTGCCGCTCTCGGAGATTCGCAATGCTTTCAACGTGCTCGACAAGAGCAAGTCCTACGTAGTTTATTGCCAGAGTGGGCGGCGCAGCTCCGCCGCGGCATTTCTGCTGGCACAACGCGGTTTTAAGGTATCAGTGCTCGAAGGCGGGCTCTGGGCCTACAAAAGATAGTCGATAGCCTTCAACGGCGATGAGGTGATGAAATGAGTGCAGTATTAAAGCCCAGTTTGAGCGTGGCGGGCGGCCAGGGCGGCGACGCGAACGCCAAGATAAATTTCCAGAAAAACCTGCAAGCGGTGACCAATCGCATTCACGCAACGCAAAACGTGGATGAGATCATGCTTGATCTCTCGGCCGACATTTGTAGTCTCTTCAACGCGGATCGCTTGACCATCTACGCGGTGAATGAAGATAAAAGCGCCATTGTCTCGAAGGTTAAAACCGGGCTGAACTCGTTTAAGGATTTGAAGCTGCCGATTGCCGAGCATTCGCTGGCGGGCTATGTGGCTTTCTCCAAGCGCTTGGTTAACCTGAAGGATGTCTATGACGAGTCAGAGCTGAAGGCGGTTAACCCCAACTTACGCTTTTTGCAAGAGGTGGACAAACGCACGGGTTACCGTACCAAGCAAATGCTCGTCGCACCCGTCGTCGATGCTCAGGCGGGCAACGAGTTGATGGGTGTGGTGCAGATTATCAATAATAAGTCCGGGCAGCCGTTTGGCGCGCTCGACGAAGAGGGCGTGCAAGGTCTGACGCAGACTCTAGCAATTGCCTTCAAGCAACGGGCCAAGGGTGGCGGGGTTGCCAAGAGCAAGTACGAATTCCTGATTAGCGATGCGGTGATTTCGGCAGCTGAGTTTGAGCTGGCGGGGCGTTCGGCACGGCGCAAGAATATCGATATTGAAGATGTTCTGATCAACGAGTTTCAGGTCAAGATTCCCGCGCTCGGTGCTGCGCTCTCAAAATTCTTTGGCGTACCCTATGAGGCCTACAAGGCGGACCGCATCAAGCCCCAGGATCTGATTAAGAACCTGAAACGTGAGTATGTCGAGCAGAGCCAGTGGATTCCGATTGACGACTCCAAAGAGGGTTTGGTTGTTGTCTGTATGGACCCTGAGCGGATTCGCAGTTCGCGCATCATCAACAACGTTTTCCCCAAAGCCAACAAGATCGTCTTTCGGGTCACGACCAACACGGAATTCAAGCAAACGCTCTCCCTTTTTTGGGGGGCTGAGGCCGACATGGGGTCGATTGGCGATCTGCTCTCCGGCTTGGACGACGAGAACGAAGACTTCATTGGCGGCGGCGCCGATGATGATGTCAATGCGGCGGCCGACAATGAATTGGTCAAGCTGGTGAACAAGGTGATCGTAGACGCTTATCACCAAGGCGCATCAGACATTCACATCGAACCCTATCCGGGCAAAGCAAAAACCGAAATTCGCTTCCGCAAAGACGGTACGCTCTTCCCCTACATCGAAGTACCAGCCAGCTATCGCAACGCCATCGTCGCTCGTCTCAAAATCATGTGCGATCTCGATATTTCTGAGAAGCGCAGGCCACAAGACGGCAAGATCAAATTCAAGAAATTTGGGCCCTTGGATATCGAGCTACGCGTCGCTACCATCCCCACCGCAGGCGGTGTGGAAGACATCGTGATGCGTATTTTGGCCGGTGGCGAGCCAATCCCCATCGACAAGCTGGGCCTCACCAAATACAACAACGAAACGCTCAAGAGTGTCGTCAGCAAACCTTACGGCCTCTTTTTTGTGTGCGGCCCCACCGGTTCCGGCAAAACCACCACGCTGCATTCGGTGCTTGGCTATCTGAACACGCCAGAAACGAAAATCTGGACCGCTGAAGACCCGGTGGAGATTACGCAAAAAGGCCTGCGCCAAGTGCAGGTGAATAAGAAAGCGGGGCTTGATTTTGCGATGGTAATGAAAGCGTTTCTGCGTGCCGACCCGGACATCATTATGGTGGGTGAGATGCGCGACAAGGAAACGGTTTCCACCGGTATCGAAGCTTCGCTGACGGGCCACTTGGTATTCGCTACTCTGCACACGAATAGCGCACCGGAGTCGATCATCCGCTTGCTCGACATGGGTATGGACCCATTCAACTTTTCCGACGCGCTCCTGGGCATTCTGGCGCAGCGGCTGGCCAAGCGCCTGTGTGGCAGCTGCAAAGAAGCTCATAACCCGGCCCCGGAAGAAATCAAGCACTTCATGCAGGAGTATGCCGAAGAGTTGGTACAAACGGCGAGTTGGAAAGCCGACCCAGCTGGCTCCGCCAAAAAGCTCTATGAAGGATGGATCAAGGAATACGGTGACGAAGGCAAATTGAAAATCTTCAAGCCCAAAGGCTGCGACATCTGCGGCGGCTCTGGCTACAAAGGGCGCGTGGGCCTTCACGAATTGCTGGTTGGCACCGATGCGATCAAAAAATTGATTCAAGAGCATGCGCGCGTAGCCGAAATCTTCACCCAAGCGATTGGCGAAGGCATGCGCACCCTGAAGATGGACGGGATGGAAAAAGTGCTCATGGGCCTGACCGACATGAAGCAGGTTCGTACGGTGTGCATCAAATAGCATTGCGTTGACCTAAGTATGGCGTCCAAAGCCAAAGAGCTATTCCAAAGACTGGAACGGCTCAACGAAATCGGTGCTGCGCTCTCTCAAGAGCGCAATATCGACCGCCTGCTGGAGATGATCCTGCTCGCCGCTAAGTCCATCACCAATGCGGACGGCGGCACGCTGTATCGCCTGGTAGAAGACGACGACGGCAAACGGCAACTGAAGTTTGAGATCGTCCGCAACGACACGCTCAATATCGCGCTCGGTGGCACGACCGGTAACGCGATTAGCTTTTACCCCATCAATTTGGTCACACCCGAAGGCGCTGAAAACCGCTCGATGGTGGCAGCCTACGCAGCGCTGACCGGTGACACCGTCAACATTGCTGATGCCTACACGGCAGAAGGCTTCGATTTTGCCGGCACCCGCAACTTTGACAAGAAGACCGGCTACCGCTCCACCTCGTTCTTAACCATCCCGATGAAGGACCATGAGAACGAGATCATCGGGGTCTTGCAATTGCTCAATTGCAAAGACGAAGACGGCACAGTGGTCGAATTCACCGATGCAGATCAGCGTTTGGCCGAATCTCTAGGCTCGCAAGCCGCCATTGCCATCACCAATCGCAATTTGATTACGCAATTGGAAGAGCTTTTCGAGTCTTTCATCAGCATGATCAACACGGCAATCGACGAAAAATCGCCCTACACCGGGGGCCATTGCCAGCGCGTACCAACGCTCACAATGATGCTCGCGGAAGCGGTGAACGACACCAAGGAAGGCCCGCTGGCAGATTTCGTCATGACCGACAAGGATCGGTATGAGTTGAAGATCGCGGGCTTGTTGCATGATTGCGGCAAGGTCACCACCCCGGTCCACGTGGTGGACAAAGCCACCAAATTGGAGACGATCTACGACCGTATTCACCTGGTCGATCAGCGTTTCGAGATTCTCAAGCGCGACGCCGAAATCGCTAAACTGAAAGGGGAAATGTCTGAAGAAGCTTATCTGGCGCGGCTCTCCAGCCTAGATGATGACCGGGAATTCATCCGAAAAACCAATATCGGCGGCGAATTTATGGCCGATGCGGCGGTTGAGCGCATCAAACAGATCGCGCAGTACCAGTGGCGCGACTTGACTGGCACACAAGCCAATTTTCTATCTGACGACGAATTAAAGAATCTGACGATCCGCGCTGGCACGTTAACAGGTGATGAGCGTCAGATCATCAATCATCACATCGTGGCTACCATCAAAATGCTCGAATCGCTGCCGTGGCCCAAGCATTTGAAGAAAGTACCCGAATACGCCGGCGGTCACCACGAACGCATGGATGGTAAAGGCTACCCGAAAGGCTTGAAGCGCGACCAAATGAGCGTGCAAGCGCGAATTATGGGCATTGCTGACATTTTTGAGGCACTGACTGCCGCAGATCGTCCGTACAAGAAGGGTAAGACATTGTCGGAATCGCTCGCGATCATGCAGAAGTTCAAAGAGAACGGGCATATTGATCCGGATTTGTTTGAGGTGTTTTTGGATAAAGGAATTCATCAGCGCTACGCGGCGCAGTTCATGAGTGCGGGGCAGATTGATTTGTAGGAGTGCGTTAGCCTAAATTCGGGCCGAGGAGTGACAAATTTTGTCACTAACTCCAGATTTCGGGATGTCGTGAACACGGGGAACGAGGTTTCGGTCCCAACATTCGGTAAGGTGGCCCTGCCCGAATGTAGATTTATGTTTCACCTCCGAACGGTCTAAGGCACGGGAGTTGCTAATCGTATGCGATTCTTAACGGTGGTTCCTTCGGAGGTGGTATGCATCCGTTCCAACGCAAATCCGGTTTTCGGTCTCGCTGCGGTGCTCGGGCAGGCGGTTTTACACTGATTGAGCTGATGATTGTGGTGGCGATTATCGGCATTCTGGCCGCCGTTGCGTTGCCCGCTTACCAGGACTATACGGTGCGGGCCAAGGTGAGTGAAGGCTTAACCCTTACTTCTGGCATTAAGGCCGCCGCCACGGAGTTCTACTCCAGCAACGCGCGCTTGGCACCAGACAACGCGAGTGTGCTGTCGCCGGGTATGGCGAAAATTTCTGGGACGCATGTGAAGGATGTGGGGCTTGTGGTCAGCGGGGCCATCCAAGTCACGATGTCATCAGCTGGGCTGCCCTCCGATGCGACGAACGCCACGTTTATTTTGACTCCAGTCACGGCGAGGGGGGCTGTGAGTTGGAAATGCAGTACGGGGACCGTGTCGCCGATTCCCGCGAAGTACCTGCCTAGCTCCTGCCGTTGAT
The DNA here is from genome assembly GCA_031362865.1 of Burkholderiales bacterium. GTDB lineage: Bacteria > Pseudomonadota > Gammaproteobacteria > Burkholderiales > JAEUOS01 > JANLTH01. The sequence goes on from JANLTH010000017.1 coordinate 7,540, forward strand.
TTTTTGAGCTGGTGCATTCTTTGCTTATCTACATGTGTGGTAATAGTAGTTGAAGTGCGTTCGCTGTAATCCGATGTTCCTCGTTTCCTATCTTTCAGGAGAATTTCATGAAACAAGTACAAAAAGGTTTTACGTTGATCGAACTGATGATTGTTGTCGCGATCATCGGCATCTTGGCGGCAGTAGCATTGCCCGCCTATCAAGACTATACGGTCCGCGCTAAAGTCACCGAAGGCTTGAACTTGGGTGGAGGCGCAAAAACGGCGGTTGCGGAGTTTTTTACCGCCAATGCGGCGTTTCCGGCAACGAACGGTGCTGCTGGCTTGGCTACCGATACCAAAATTGTTGGGCCGGCCGTGAAATCTGTTAAGGTGGTAACTGGTGTAATTACGGTGACTATGTCAAGCTTAGGCTTGCCGGCTGGCGCGGCAGGCAAGACGTTTACGCTCACGCCGGCGACCACGGCTGGTTCGATTACGTGGAAGTGTGCAACGGGTACTATCGACAATAAATACCTGCCAAGCAGCTGCCGTTAAGCCTCTCTTTGTGTGAAAAAAGCCCCGCTTTGGCGGGGCTTTTCGTTTGCTGCAAAACTTTCTTGGCTTGGAGGTGGTGATTTGGTTCGATACCTAATGGCAGCGACTGTGATATTGGTGGCGGCGGCCTACTGGCCAGGACTTGTCGGGGATTTTGCGTTTGATGACAGCGGCAGTATCGTCAGCAATCCGGGTGTGCAGCCGAAGTCCCTCTCCCTCCAGGCGCTGTGGGATGCTGCGATGTCAGGAACGGCGGGGCCTTTGGGGCGACCCCTGAGCATGGTGTCTTTTGCGCTCAATTTCGCGGCGGCCGGGCTTGATCCCTACTACTTCAAGCTGACCAATTTAGTGATTCACTGTGTGTGTGGACTGTTGGTCTTCGGTGTGGCGCAACGAATACTGACGGAGATTGATCTCTCGCCACCCAAATCGGCCGTTGATGGTGCTCGCGGAGCGTCTTCCGGTCGGGAGGTCGGATTGCTTGCTTTTCTCTGTTCGACCATTTGGTTGCTCCATCCCTTAAATTTGACATCCGTACTCTACGTTGTGCAGCGGATGAACAGCCTCTCCGCTCTATTTCTGTTTGCAGGCCTGTATGGTTATTTGGTAGGGAGATCAAGGCTGAGGCAAGCCACGCACCGGGTTTCCGGCAGGGCAATCATTTGCGTTTCTGTGGTTCTAGGCACAACCAGCGCGGCGCTTGCGAAAGAGAACGGTGTGCTTTTGCCGTTGTTTGTTGCAACTCTAGAAATCTGCCTCTTGCGCTTCCGTGCCACCGACGTTCTAGATGCACGGTTGCTCCGCATTGCAGCCTTTGGGGCGTGTGGTGTAGCTCTAGCGTTTGGCGCTGGCACTACCGCGTGGAAAATGGAATGGTTGCAGTCAATTTATGCCGGGCGCGATTTTTCCCTTGGGGAACGTTTGCTCACTCAAGCGCGCGTGCTGTGGTTTTACTTGTACTTAGTGATCGTGCCTTTGCCGGGCAATTTGGGCATCTTTCACGACAGTGTTCAAGTGTCTCGCAGCTTACTCACCCCCTGGACCACCGCTTTTTCCGTCGTTGGTTGGCTTTTGCTCCTCGCATTGATGACTTGGCTCTGGGTTCGCTTGCGTGGGCGTTTGTGTGACTCCAGCAAGGCTGTGACCGCGTTTTGGTTGGCATCATTCGGTGTAATTTGGTACTTCGTCGGGCATTCCATCGAATCGACAATTCTCCCACTGGAGCTCGTCCACGAGCATCGAAACTATGTTCCACTTTTTGGTCTAGTATTTGCGAGTGTAGCCATCGTCAGGGTATTCTGGCCACCCCGATTTTCGGTGGGGTTTTCGTATGCGCTCGCCGCCTGCGTGATCGCCAGTCTCTCTGTCGCCACTGGTGCGCGTGCCTACCAATGGGGCGACAGTAACCGACACGCCGTAATGGAAGCTGGCTACCATCCGGATTCGCCCCGAGCGCAATATCAATTGGGGCGAATGCACATGCAGGAGTTCTTGCAACACGGGCGGGTGGCGAGTTTGGAACCGACTCGAAAACACTTTTTGGAAGCGGCACGTTTGGCACCTTGGGATATTTCTGGTTGGGTTGCGTTGATCCGCGTTGACTCCGCTGTTTCGGCGGGGCCACCGCAAATGGTGTACTGGACGCAAATATTGCGGATACTGCGCGACGGCCCCGGCAATGGTACTAACGTCAAATTTCTGGATTCTGTGTACGATTGCCAGTTGATAAAGCGCTGCGTTCTCAGCGAAGCACAAAATGATGAGCTCGTTTCAGCTGTGCTGGGGAATCCGAAGTTTCAACCGCTTAGCAAGGCACACGTTCTTACCTTGCGGGCGACGGATTTGGCCTATCGCATTCAAGACCTGCCGTACGCGGGAACCCATTTCTTGGCAGCGCGGGATCTGTTGCCCGACAATCCCGAACTTCGGTTCAATTTTGCGGATTGGCTGGTTTTGGCGAACCGGCTCGATGAGGCAGAAGCTGAAATCATTGTTGGAGAAAAGCGAAGTCCTCTGGGCCTTGCCTCGACGCGCTCCGCCAACCTCAGGGCGGCGGTCACGCGTTCTCGTGATTTGGTCGCTAGGACCTTGCGCGAGCGCGCAAAAATCCAATGACCTGTCGATCTGCGGAATTGCCACTAAGCGTACGATAGATGTCGCTTAGTTCAGTGCGCTTACAAGCGAACTGGCCGTGAATCGCGAGAAACCGAGATGACTCACTTAACCGTCGTACTCCCCGCAAAAAACGAGGTGCTAGCGATAGGCAGAACCGTCGCCGGCCTACGCACGCTCTATCCGGATGCCGAAATCTTGGTAGTGGACGATGGGTCCACCGACGATACCGCAACGGTGGCGATGGCCGCAGGTGCTACCCAGGTGCTCCGCCACCCGCGCAGCATTGGCAACGGCGGTGCGGTGAAAACGGGTGCACGGGCGGCCTCACATGAAATTGTCGTCTTCATGGACGCGGACGGCCAGCATCGCCCTGACGATGTCGCAAGCCTGGTAGCGAAATTGGCCGAAGGGCACGACATGGTGGTCGGCGCGCGTGGCAAAGGATCGCAGGCCTCCATCGGTCGCGCGTTGGCCAATGGCTTTTACAACCGCTTCGCGTCGTGGATGGCGGACGCGAAAATTGACGACCTGACGTCTGGTTTTCGCGCAGTGCGGATCAGCAAATTTCGACGCTTTCTCTACTTACTCCCGAATGGATTCTCGTATCCCACCACCATCACCATGAGTTTTTTCAGGGCCGGTTTTAGTGTCGCCTATGTCCCCATCACGGCGTTAAAGCGCGAAGGAAAAAGTCACATTCGCTTGGTCTACGACGGTTTGCGCTTTTTGCTGATTATCTTCAAGGTGGGTACGCTGTATTCACCGCTGAAGTTGTTTTTGCCGGTGAGTTTTGCATTTTTCGCGACTGGGCTCTCGTACTACCTGTACACCTACCTGACCGTCGGTCGGTTCACCAATATGGGCGCGTTCTTATTGGTGAACTCGGTATTGGTGTTTCTGATCGGATTGGTCTCTGAGCAAATTACGCTGCTCACTTACAAGGATAGCGACCAGTCCTGATGGGCGCGACCTCGCACCCAGGCGGCGTGGTACTCGGCATTAAGCGTGCCATGAACGCACTCAAATACACCCCTCTCCACCCGCAGTGGCTCGCCAATCGAGCGCACCGGCGCGCGCGGCAGGGGCTGAGTGGTATCGCCGGCAAGCGCATTCTTGATCTGGGTTCAGGGGACAACGACTATCGCTCGTCTCTGGCTCTGCGCAATGAGGTCATTTCATTGGATTACCCGGAAACCAACCGAAGCTACACCGGGCGGCCCGACGTTTTTGGCGATGGCAGGCAATTGCCGTTTGCGAATGCCCAATTTGATGTAGTGCTTTGCTTTGAAGTGATTGAGCATGTCGACGGCTACTTGGGCGTGATCGAAGAGGCCAGCCGTGTGTTGCGTGGGGCGGGGGGGGTGCTTTGGCTTTCAGCGCCTTTTATGTATCCTCTGCACGATGAACCTTTCGATTTTTTGCGATTCACCGCCTTTCGGCTTGACCGGGATTTGACAGGCTGTGGCCTCAGCTCGGCACGTATCGAAGCTCATGGCAACTCAATCACTACCGCGTGCCAGCTATTCAATTTGGCGTGGCTGGACACCGTTCGCGAATGGGCGGGTCGGCCGCAGAGGCGCTATCAATGTGCGGCATTGGGATTAGCGATTGCCGTGACACCTCTGGTTTTAACTGCAAATTGTGTTGGCGGCTGCGCTGAGTTGTTTCGGCTGCCGAAGGCGCTTACGCTGGGGTACACGGTACAGGCGATCAAAGCATGAGCCAGGTATCGGCGTTGCAGGTGCTGATCGTGACGACTTCCTACCCCTCCGAGGAAAGCCCGGTCAGTGGGGTTTTTGTGCAACGAATGGCTCAGGCGGTACAAAAAGCCGGGGCTCTCGTGCAGGTCGTCACGCCCGCACTAAGAGACCAACCCCTTTGCCGTGAGTTGGGTGGCTTGCTTACTCACTTTGTGCGCTACGGGCCTTCCCGATGGCAGGTGTTGGCCCAAGTGCCGGGTGGAATTCCGGTTGCACTCAAACGCAGCCGTGGCAATCTCATTCTGGTGGCAACTCTATTTGCGGCGATGGCCTGGCGCACCTTTTGGCTTGCACGTCGCGTATCAGTAATCCACGCGAACTGGGCAGTCAGTGCGCTGATCGCCCAGCCCGGAGCGTGGCTTTGGAGAAAGCCGATTTTGTTGACGACGCGTGGGGAGGATTTCACCCGAGCGATCTCGGGCGGCCGGACCGCTGCGCTGCTGTTTCGTACCGCCTGCGCCTGCGCATCGCGCGTCACGGTTGTGTCTGAATTTATGGCGCGCGAGTTGGTTAGCCGGAACTGGATTCGCGCTGAAAACGTGAGCGTGGTTGAAAACGGCGTGGCAGAGGTTGACACACCTCACATGAGATTGCGAGAAGCGGGAGAACCCCTTCGCCTTGTGGTGTTGGGGAGCTTAATCCCCCGCAAACGAGTTTCCGATCTCTTGATGGCCTGCGAACACCTTAGTCCGCAGCCGACGATTGTGGTGATTGGCGACGGCAGTGAGGCCGGGCCCTTGAAAGCACTAGCGGCGCGATTGGGTCTTGGCGCATCTGTTCAATGGCTCGGTGCGATACCCCCTGAGCGGGTGGGCGGCTTCCTTGCGCAGTCGGATTGTCTGGTGCTGACCAGTGCCGCCGAAGGTCGGCCCAATGCTGTGTTGGAGGCGATGGCGGCAGGGCTGGCAGTCGTCACGACGCGACTGCCGGGCGTTTGCGACTTGGTCACCCACGGCGAAGATGCGCTGCTCTTCGAGTGCGGCGATGTCGCGTCGCTGACAGC
>JANLTH010000047.1:0-27905 GCA_031362865.1 Burkholderiales bacterium
TGGCTGGTGGTGGACAACTGTTTTTGCACTCCTGCGGTGCAGCGCCCGCTCGAATTCGGGGCCGACATCGTGATTCACTCAGCCACCAAATTCATCGATGGGCAGGGCCGGGTAATTGGCGGCGCGGTTCTCGGGCGCAAAGCTGAAATGGAAGAGGTACACGGCTTTTTGCGCACCTCCGGACCCTCGATGAGCCCCTTCAATGCCTGGGTGTTGCTTAAGGGGCTGGAAACCTTGGGCATACGCATGGAAGCGCAAACTGCGCGCGCTTGGGAGCTGGCGCGCTGGCTCGAAGCCCAGCCCTCGGTGGAGCGAGTCTATTACGCCGGTTTAGATTCGCACCCGCAAAAAGCGCTCGCGCAGCGCCAGCAAAGCGCCAATGGCAGCTTTTTACCAGGCGCGGTGGTCTCGTTTGTGGCGCGCGGCGGCAAGCCAGGCGCTTGGCGCATTGTCGATGGCTGCAAGCTACTCTCGATCACCGCCAATTTGGGTGACACCAAGAGCACCATCACCCACCCGGCCTCGACCACTCACGGGCGGATCAGCCAGGCGGCGCGTGACAGTGCGGGTATCGTGGATGGCTTGCTGCGCGTCTCGGTTGGGCTGGAAAATATCGAAGACTTGAAGCGCGATCTGGCGCGCGGCATGAGCGTTTGAAGGAGGAGGCATGGCTGCTGCACAAGACATTCGGAGTTGGATTTCGGCTCAGGCCCAGTCGGGGCAAACGCCCGAGCAGGTGATCGCGACCTTGGTTGCTTCGGGTTGGACCCAGGCGCAGGCACTGGCGGCGATGCAGGAATTTGTCGCCCTGAAGGAGTCACCCGATCAGCCGGTGACTTTTTCGCCAAGCGTACAAGCGGCGGCGAACGACGAATCGCCCGCGTACCCTACCGTACCAGTTCCTGAGCCGTCGATTGCGGGCCAACAAACCACGGTTGACACACCTGACCGGCGCGTCGATATCGTCTTGACCATGGCGCTACCGCGAGTGGTGGTGTTTGGCAACCTGCTCTCGCACGCTGAATGTGACGAACTGATGGAGCTGGCCCAAGCGCGCCTGACGCGCTCACAGGCGGTGGTCAACGAGACCGGGGCCTCCGAAATCCATGAGGCACGCACCAGTGACGGCATGTTTTTCCGCCAGGCGGAAAGCCCGTTGGTGGCGCGCATTGAGGCACGCATCGCAGCCCTGGTCAACTGGCCAGTCGAGCGTGGCGAGGGCTTGCAAATATTGCGTTACGGCATCGGCCATCAATACAAGCCGCACTGGGACTATTTTGACCCGGCCCATGCGGGCACGCCCACCATCCTCAAGCGTGGCGGGCAGCGGGTTGCTTCATTGGTGATGTATTTGAATACCCCGGCGCGCGGTGGTGCCACGACCTTTCCCGATGTTGGTTTGGCAGTCGCCCCGGTCAAAGGCAGTGGGGTGTTTTTCAGCTACGACAAGCCACACCCTTCCACCAAATCGCTGCACGCTGGCGCGCCGGTGGAGGAGGGTGAGAAGTGGGTGGCTACCAAGTGGCTGCGCGAGCGCACCTTTACTTGAAACAGATCAACTGGAGCGCCGCCATTCGGTAAGCCCGTGGGGTTTGTCTTCCAGCACGACGCCAGCGGCAAGCAGTTCAGTGCGAATCCGGTCTGAAGTCGCAAAGTCTTTCACCTTCTTGGCGGCCGCGCGGGTAGCAATTTGCACCTCGATTGCCGTCGCATCGAACCCGCTGGCAGCGCCGGTCTGGTTTTGCAAAAACTGCGCCGGGTCGCGCTGCAAAACACCGAGCACGGCCCCCAGTGCACGCAGTTGACTGGTCAGTGTGGCATCACCCCCACGATTGATTTCAGTTGCCAGATCAAACAGGGCCGCGACCGCGATGGCCGTATTGAAATCGTCGTCCATCGCCTCTTTGAAGCGCTTGGCGTGGCTCTCATTCCAATCAACTGATGCCTGAAGAGGCGCACTGGGTGGACTTCTTCGGGCATCGTCCCCGGTCTTCAGAGCGGTGTACAGGCGCGTCAACGCAGCCTTGGCATCGTCCAAGTGCGTATCGGCGTAGTTGAGCGGGCTGCGGTAGTGGGCCCGCACAATGAAGAAACGCACAACTTCAGGATCGTACTTTTCCAGCACTTCGCGGATCGTGAAAAAGTTGCCGAGCGACTTCGACATTTTTTCGTTGTCAATCCGCACAAAGCCGTTGTGCATCCACAGATTGGCGAAGGTTTTGCCAGAGGCCCCTTCACTTTGCGCGATCTCGTTTTCGTGGTGCGGAAACTGCAAATCTTGCCCGCCGCCGTGGATGTCAAAAGTATCGCCCAGCAAATTCGAAGCCATGGCGGAGCATTCGATGTGCCAGCCGGGCCGCCCCACGCCCCACGGTGATGCCCATTTGCTGTCGGCCGGTTCGGTTGCTTTGGCGCTTTTCCACAGTACAAAGTCGAGCGGATCGCGCTTGGTTGAATTCACATCGACCCGTTCGCCCGCCCGCAAATCGTCCAGCGATTTGCCAGAAAGCTTGCCATAGCCCGGAAAGTCGCGCACGGCGTAGTTCACATCACCATCCGCCGCTTGGTAGGCAAGCTGATTGGTTTCCAGCGCGCCAATCAGCTTGAGCATTTGCGGCACGTACTCGGTGGCACGCGGGGCGTGATGCGGGCGCAGCATGCCCAAGGCGTCGGCATCCGCATTCATCGCCGCGATAGAGCGATTGGTGAGCGCAGAAATGGTTTCGCCGTTGTCGACCGCACGCTTGATGATTTTGTCGTCAATGTCAGTGATATTGCGCACGTGGGTGACGGCATTGCCCGAGGCTTCCAGCCAGCGGCGCACCACATCAAAGGCGATAAACGAGCGCGCATGCCCAATATGGCAAAAGTCGTAGACCGTAATACCGCAAACGTACATGCGGACTTTGCCCGGCTCGATGGGAACGAAATCCTGTTTGGTGCGACTAAGAGTGTTGTAGATACGCAGCATGGGTCAAGTTTTGGGTAGCGAAAGAGGGTTTGGGGGCACGTTTACCGTAGTTCATGGAGCAGAAAGTGCCTCGCACTTCCAGGCTTCCGGCAGGAACGGTCACTCAGTTGAGACTTTTTGCAAGCTTGCACCGGAATTTGCTAGCGGTGGGCGGCAATTGGGGTGTCATGAAAACGACCAGGCTTGGCGGCCCGAATTTTTTACAGGCGCGCTAACATCGCCGCATTGCGCGGCACGGTTTTTGGGGCGCGGTGTTTGATAAACTTCTAGGCGTTTTCATCTTGCAAAAAGTCTAGCACAGGCGAGCCATTCGGCTTCATCCTTCAAGGCGCTGGAGCATCCATTGCAAGAATTGCAGAATCGGGGAAATCAATAATGAATGCACGATTGACAATTGCAGCGGTTTTGGTCGGTTCAGCACTGGCTACCAGTGCGGTCTGGGCCCAGCAGCCTGCGCCGGCCGCTGCCCCGACTGAGGCGACGGAAATCAGCCGTTTGATGAAGGGCCAGCAGTTCGAAGAGGCGATGAAAAAGGCCGATGCCTGCCTGGCCGCCAAACCGCGCGACGCGCAGTGCCGCTTTTTGAAAGGCATCATCTTCACCGAGCAAAACAAGGTGGCCGATGCGATTACGATTTTCGACCGCTTGACGCAAGATTTCCCCGAACTGCCCGAGCCGTATAACAATCTGGCCGTGCTGTACGCGGGCCAGGGAAATTATGACCGCGCCCGCCAGTCGCTGGAAATGGCGATCCGCACGCACCCTTCTTACGCGACTGCACACGAGAATCTGGGCGACGTGTATGCCAAGCTGGCGAGCCAAGCCTACGACAAGGCGCTCTCGCTTGATGGCGGTAATTCGACCGCGCAGTCCAAACTTTCGCTGATCCGCCAAATGATCGGCGGCAGCGCCAAGCCCATCACCGTGGCCGCAGCCCCCGTTGCTGCTGCACCACCGGTCGCTGCGACTCCCGCCAAGGCTGCGCCTGCTGCCGCGCCAGCCGCTGCAAGCCCACCAACGCCACCTGCCGCACCACCGAAAGCTGCCGAGCCGCCGAAGGCTGCTGAGCCACCCAAAGCCGCGCCGCCAGTCGCCGCGACTCCGGTAGCCGCTGTGACCCCATCCGCCGCAAACGACGATGCAGAAGTAATCGCAGCGCTCAACGCATGGGCCAAGGCCTGGTCAAATCAAGACGCGAAGGCTTACCTGGCCGCCTACGGTGCCGATTTCAAACCCGGCAAGGGCGAAACCCGCAAGTCGTGGGAAGCGCAGCGCACCGAACGCATTACCGCGCCTAAGAGCATTGACGTGAAAGTTGAAGGCGCAAAAGTGAAGATGGACGGCGGTCTGGCCACGGTCACTTTTCGCCAAAGCTACAAGTCCAACATCACCACTTCCTCGTCAAGCAAGACCTTGGTCATGGCTAAGGCTGCTGGCAAGTGGCAAATTGTGGATGAGCGTAGTGGCGGTTAGCAGTACCTCGACCCACCGCTTGCGGTGTTGCGCACCCTACCTGGTGCGGTTGACCGCAAGCTTGGCGCTACTGACCGCGAACCTAGCGGTCGGCGCGCAAACCCTGCAAATTACGAGCGCCGGGCCCGGCGACCCCGAGCCGATTCTGGTGCGCATTTTTGCCGCCATCGAGCGCGGCAAACTTACCGAAGCGCTTCAGCTCACCGATTCACTGCTCAAAGAAAAGCCGAACTTTCGCTTAGGCCATTTAATCCGCGGCGACTTGCTGCTGGCGCGCGTCAAGCCGCTGCCTTCATTCGGCGCGGTCGCCAGTGTCAACCAAGCCGGTGCTGGGCCAGAGCCGCAGGCGCGGGTCCGCGAGCTGCGCGAAGAGGCGCTGCTGCGCCTGAAAGCCTACCGCGAAAAGCCGCCCAAAGACGCAGTGCCGCGCTACTTGCTGCAAATGAAGCCCGATCAAAAGCACGCGGTCATCGTCGATACCAAAAAATCGCGCCTTTACGTCTACGAAAACGCCAAGGGCCAGCCGCGCTTTGTGGCCGATTACTACATTTCGCAAGGCAAAAACGGCCCGGAAAAATGGAAAGAAGGCGACCAGAAAACGCCGGTCGGGGTCTATCACATCACCCGCAGTGTGCCGCGCGAAAAGCTGACCGATTTTTACGGAGCCGGTGCGCTGCCGATCAATTACCCGAACGAGTGGGACAAACGCCTGGGCCGCACCGGGCACGGCATCTGGCTGCACGGCACGCCGCCCGATACTTTCAGCCGCGCGCCGCGCGCCACCGATGGCTGCGTGGTGCTGGCCAATCAAGACTTTGAGTCGATCGGCCGTTACGTGCAAACCGGCATGACTCCGGTGGTCATCAGCGAAGAAGTGGAATGGCTCAAGCTGGACGATTGGAACCGCGAACGCAATTCACTTAACGTCGCGATTGAAAAATGGCGGCGTGACTGGGAAAGCATGAATATCGAGCGTTATCTGTCGCACTACCACCAAGACTTCAGCGGCGACGGCAACAGCCTGACCCAGTGGTCACAGAAAAAGCGCGCCATCAACGCCGCCAAAAGCTGGATCAAGGTGGGGGTGGACAACATTTCGATGCTGCGCTACCCCGGCAAGGACGACCTGGTGGTCGTCACTTTTGATCAGAATTACCGCTCCAGCAATTTGTCGAATTCCGCCACCAAAAAGCAGTATTGGACGCTAGGTAAAACCGGCTGGAAAATCATCGACGAGTCCACTCTCTAGCCTTTTTTGAAAGCCACTATCCTATGAAATTTTCCAAAGCTTTGATCGCCGCCAGCCTGACCTTGGCCGCCGGTTTTACTCACGCCCAGCAAGTCGAATTCAAGACCAGCATGGGCAACTTCACGATGGAGCTGTACCCGGACAAAGCACCGAAGACGGTTGCCAACTTCTTGCAGTACGTGAATGACGGTTTTTTCACCGGTACGGTTTTCCACCGCGTGATTCCGACCTTCATGGTGCAAGGCGGTGGCTTTACGCGCGACATGGTGCAGAAAAATGTGCGCCCGCCGGTGCCGATTGAAGCGCGCGAAGCGCTCGCCAAAGGATTGAAGAACGATCTGGGCACAGTCGCGATGGCACGCACGAATGACCCCAATTCGGCCACGGCCCAGTTTTTTATTAACGTCAAAGACAACGATTTTTTGAATGCCACGCTTCTCCCGGCGGGCGACCCGGTGACGTTTAACTATCGCGGCCAGCAAGTCACCGCGCCACGCGCCCAGGCCGAAATGGCGACGGCGGGCTACACCGTGTTTGCCAAAGTCATCAAGGGTATGGACGTGGTATTGAAGATGAAAGATGTGCCCACGGCGCAACAAGGGCCGCATGGCGATGTGCCCAAAGAGATGATCGTGATCGAGTCTGCCAAAGTGGTGTCTGCTGCTGCCAAGTAAGGTCTGAGTACGCCACATAAGAAAACGCCACCGCACTCCGGTGGCGTTTTCTTATGTGGCGAGTGTGTGCCGCCGCATTGACAAGGCCTGCCGCGCTGTGCAATTCTTCTGGTAACGAAACGGTTAATTGATTCTGCTCGCGAGCAAAGTTGGTTCAACCCGTTTCGGTGATCGATACCGACAAAACCCCAGGAGACCGCATGAAATCAGCCCGCTTTTCAGCACCGTTTTCTTTAGCCCGGCGTGCCGCCTTGGCCGTCGCCATCGCTGCCGCTACCTTCGGCCCGACCTCACTTTCGCAAGCCCAAGCGCCGATTACCCTGCATGGCGCGGTGCAATTTGCCGACGACCACGCGTTCAACCGTGCGCTCTTGCGTTTTGAAGAACTGGTCAAAAAATACTACGGCAAGCCGATCAATTTCGTGCTCCATCGCAACAGCGAGCTGGGCCTGGAAAAAGACTATTTCGCCTACATGAATCAGGGCAAGGCGGTGGACTACGCCATCGTCTCGCCAGCGCACATGTCCACCTTCTCGAAGGCTGCGCCATTTATCGATGCGCCTTTCCTGTTCCGCGATTTGGCCCACTGGAACAAAGTGCTCGATCAAGATTTATTGAAGCCGATTGCTGATGAAGTGGCGCAAAAAGGCGAAGTGATGCTGATTGGCTATGCCGGCGGTGGTGTGCGCAATATTTTCGCCAACAAACCAACCAAAAATCTGGCGGAATTGAAGGGCCTCAAAGTGCGCGTGCAAGGTGCGCCGATTTGGAGCCGCACCTTCAGTGCAATCGGCATGGCCCCGACCGTGATCGCCTATAACGAGGTGTACAACGCGATTCAAAACAAGGTGATCGATGCCGGTGAAAACGAATCGGCTGGCGTGCAAGCGATGAAGTTCAACGAGGTCGCGCCGAACATTAATCTCACGCAGCACGCGATCACGATTCGCCCGATCTGTTTCTCTTCCAAAACCTTTGCCAGGTTGCCCAAAGATTTGCAAGACGCGGTCGTCAAAGCAGGCAAAGAAGCCGGTGTCTATGGTCGCCAGATTGAATCGTCGGAAGATCAGAAAAAGCTCGACACGATGGAAAAGGACGGCAAGTTGAAGCAAATCGCCTTCGCTGACCGTGCCGCGATGCAAAAGCTGGTAGACCCGGTGATGGCAGCCTATGCGAAAGAAATTGGCGCTGACGGCATCTACGCCAAAATCAACGCGATCAAGTAAATCGCTGGATCGTTGCATTGCTCTATCGCTTCATTGAAGAGCCGCCATGGTGGCGGCTCTTCATCTATCAATAACTGAAGAGGCTTGCCCCACAAGCTTCTTCAGGCAGCCCCTTTCCCATGAAAAAATTCCTCGACTTCTGGCAGCGACTGCTGACCTGGGTGATGGCGCTGGCGGTTGCGGTGCTCATCATCCCGGTCTCGCTGCAAATCTTCTCGCGTTTCACTGACATCATTCCGCGCTACATTTGGACCGAAGAGCTTTCGCGCTTTTGCTTTATCTGGATGGTGATGATCGGTGCAATGGTTGGGCTGCGCGAGCGCCTGCATTTTGATGTCGATGTGTGGAACAACTTAAGCCCACGTGCCGATGCCGCATTGCGCTTGGTCTCCAGCGTCTTCGTTTTGATGTTTTCAGGCGTGATGATCTGGTGGGGAATCGAATTCACCAAATTTGGCTGGAACCAAACCTCGGAGCTCGCTGATCTGCCGATGTGGCTGATCTTCATCGCCTGGCCGCTCACTGGTATCACTTGGGTGATGTTTTTGGTCGAGGCGTTTCTGCGCGACATCGCCCATTACCGCAACAACACCCGCCTGCCAGGAGCATTTCAATGACCGCCGCTTCAATGACACCTGGCATCGCCGCCATGGTGCTGTTCGGCGCGTTTTTTGCGCTGCTGATTTGCCGTGTGCCGGTCGCGTTTGCGCTTGGCTTGGCCTCGCTGCCGGTGCTGATGATTGAAGACCGGCTCTCGCCGATGGGCTTGTTCAATGAAATGTTCAAGGCCTACAACTCCTTCATTTTGCTGGCTGTCCCTTTCTTTTTGCTGACGGCCAACTTGATGAATGTGGGCGGCATTACCGACCGCCTGATGCGCCTTTCACGCGCCATGGTGGGGCATTTTCCGGGTGGTTTGGCGCAGGTGAATGTGCTGCTCTCAGTATTCTTCGCCGGTATCTCAGGTTCATCCACGGCCGATGCCGCCAGCCAAGGCAAGCTCTTCATCGAGGCGCAGGTGAAAGAAGGCTACGACCTCTCGTTCTCGATTGCGATTACGGCAGTTTCCGCCGTGCTCGCCGTGATTATTCCGCCATCGATTTTGATGATCGTGTGGGGCGGCGTGATTTCCACGTCCATCGGTGCGATGTATCTGGCCGGGGTGATTCCGGGCTTGATGATCGGCTTGGCGCAAATGGCTACCGTGCATGCTTACGCGAAAAAGCGTGGCTACCCGGTGTATCCACGTGCCAGCCTGGGCGAATTTTTCAAATCAGCTCTGACCTCGATACCTGCTCTCACGACGCCCTTTTTGATTGTCGGCGGTATTTTGTTGGGCTGGTTTACGGCCACCGAATCGGCTGCGATTGCGGTGATTTACGCGGCGCTGCTGTCGAGTTTCTACTACCGTGAAATGACCTGGAAGAAGCTCTACGACTGCATCGTTGAGACTGGCAAACTTTCGTCGGTGGCGCTCTTTTGCATCGGCACAGCCTCGGTGTTTGGCTGGTTGTTGGCCTACTACCAAATCCCCAAAGCGCTGTTGGCGAACGTGCAACATTGGGAGCTCGGGATCACCGGCACGGGGTTTTTGATCGCAGGCGCGTTTCTTCTGGTGGGCTGCTTTCTCGACGCGATTCCGGCCATCATCATTGTGGGCACAGTGATGCAGCCGCTCGCGCAGGCGGTGGGCATGCACCCGGTGTCATTCGCGATTATTGGCATCGTTTCGCTCGCTTTCGGGCTGGTCACGCCGCCCTATGGCCTGTGCCTGATGATTTCCTGCGCGGTGGCCAAAGTACCGATGCGCTACGCGCTTAAAGACACGATGATTATGCTGATTCCCATGCTCTTGGTGCTGTGCCTCATCATCGTTTGGCCTGAGCTGCCGCTCTTGTTGCCGCGTTGGGTATCGCCTGATTTATTGAAGTAGCGTAACCGCTGCCTGGGCGCTGCGCACCGCAGCTTCAAGGGTGGCGGGGTAGGGCGAAGCGAGATAGTCGCCCGCCAGGAGAAGCCCCGGCAAACCGCTCTGCGGGCCGGGCCGTTGCACATTGGGGGCGCAGCGAAAGGTGGCGCGTTTTTCATTGATGATGCGACTCCATTCCGGTGCTGGCAAGCCGGGCAGCAAGTCGCGCAATTCAGCATCAATGCGCCGCGCAATTTCTTCGTTACCCAGTTCAAGCTGCCGCCCAGAGGCACTGACCACCACCGCAATCAACCCGGCGTGCTCTGCTTGGCCATCCAACGCGCCCCGGTCGAAGGCCCATTGGCTGACCTCGCCCAGCATGCCGATCATCGGTGCGGGCAGTGTCGTGCTCGCCGGATATTGCAGGTAGCAGGTGGTGATGGGTTCATAGTCGAGCGCGTCAATCAGCGCACGGTTGGCTGCGGTTTCGGGAAGCGATTCGAGCAGCGCGCTGGCGTGCTGCGGGGCCACTGCGAGAATCACCCGGTCGTAAGAATTGCCATCGACCATCCATGAAGAACCGCTCTGGGTAACACTCTTCACGGCATGACCAGTGAAGATACGCGCCCCGTGCGCTTCTCCGAAGGATTGTGCGAGCGCCGGGAAGGCCGAGGTCAGGTCAACGCGCGGAATCAGCATGTCGCTGGCCAGCGCAGGCCCCAACTGCCAGCGGGTCATTGAATCGCGCAGCACATTCAGATACACCTGCGCGGAAGCTTGCGCGATGTGGGTGTTGAGCGCGGCTATGCACAAAGGCTCCCATAAATAGCGAATCGCGTTCGGCGTTTGGCCGTTCTCATCGAGAAAAGCCTGCACAGTCATGTCTTGCGCCAAGGTGAAGCCCAGCAATTGCCGCGTTGCCATGAAGTGAATCGCGCCCCAACGGTCTGATGCATCCAGCCCCTGCGCTCGCAGCAGCGCGCCCAGGAGATGCAATGGGGCCGGCCAGCGAGGTGCTCGCAACTCGAAAACACCCGGAAAGATCAACGACAGCGGCAAGCGCAAAAAGAGGTGCTCCACGTCGCCGCCGGCTAGCCGGATGGTTCGCAGCGTTTCAACATAGGCCCCGAGCAGGATGTGCTGGCCGTTGTCGAGCGTCTTGCCTGCCACCTCAACCGCCCGCGCCCGCCCGCCCAAGGTGCGAGCCGCCTCGTAGAGATCGCCTTTGTAACCGGCGTGCGCGGCGTGAACCAGGGCGGCACAACCGGCCCAACCACCGCCGATGATGGCGACACGTTTCATGCGGACGGGCCGGTTCGTGGCATCTCGGCCCAACCACCGCCAATGATCGCGATTCGACTCATCGATGCGAGGCCAAACAACACACGCGGCCTCGCAGCCCCCGTCATTCCCGCCCAAGCGGGAATGACAGCAGTGGCACCAGCCTGCGTCATGTGCAAGGCTTCAGCCAAAGGTATACGTTTTCCACGCCAGCCACAACTTGCGGATCGGCGTGAGCGAGGTGCGCTGATGCAGCACTTGATAGTTGTCGCGCGTAATCTCGTCGAGCAGGGCGCGATAAATCGCTGCCATGATGAGCCCCGGGCGCTGGGTCTTGCGATCCACGCCCGGCAGCGCCGCAAAAGCACGCTCGTAATGTGCCTGCGCGCGCTCCGCCTGGAAGGCCATCAGTCGGGTGAAATTGTCGCTGTACTTGGCGTTCAACACATCGGCCACTGGCACATTGAATTGCTGCAATTCGTTGACCGGCAAATACACTCGCCCGCGCCTGGCATCGTCGCCCACATCGCGGATGATGTTGGTCAGTTGAAACGCCAGACCCAGCTGGTGGGCGTACTCGAGCGTCTTCTCTTCGGTGCGTCCGAAAATTTCACAGGCCATTAAACCCACCACTGAAGCGACGTGGTAGCAGTATTTTTCCAGCGCGATGAAGTCGAGATAGCGCGTTTGCAGCAAGTCCATCTCCATCCCGTCCATGATCTCGTTCAAGCGCTGTTCACTGATCGAATAAGGCTTGGCGAAGGGCGCGAGCGCCTGCATCACCGGGTGGGTAGGCGCGCCTTGGTAGGCGGCGGCAACCTCGCGCCGCCACCACGAAAGCTTGGTGGCAGCCACTTGCGGGTCGGCGATTTCATCGACTACGTCATCGACTTCGCGGCAAAAAGCATAGAGCGCGGTAATCGCGCGCCGCCGCTCTTTGGGTAAAAAGAGAAAGCTGTAGTAAAACGAAGAACCGCTCTGCGCGGCCTTCTGCTGGCAATAGTCGTCTGGGGTCATGGTGTTGGCGGGATCATCGCCTTGGATGCCGAAGCCATGCTGTCGGCTCAAAATGATGGTGGATTGTTGCACAATTTTCCGCAGCCCTGCCCGGCCATCAGGGCCGGTTGGAGCACTACCACTTACGACGCGGTAGTCCGGCCGGACTCGCACCCAAACTCGCGCCCAAACTCAACCACCACTCGATCAGGTTTTGCTTAAATTCCGTTTTGAATTCCGTTTTAAATTCCGTTTGGGAATAAGCAATCAACATCAAGTTCGTTGGCAGGCGTGGTGAGTCTGCGTATGATCGAGCCGATGAAAACACTGACACGCCGCCACCTCGCTAAGCTGTTTGCTCTGTCCGCTCTAGTCATCTTGGGCGCGGACCTGAGCATTGCGCAGGCTGCCCCTAGCGAAGCACGGCTGTCGGTGGTGTCGGTGACCCAAGCGTTGCGCACCGGCGAAGGTCAACGCAAGGCGATCTACGCGGTCAATCGCGTTGGCAGCGGCGCTGGCAGTGCGGCCGAGATTGCCGCCACCCAAGTGGTCACGGTGGACGCGGCCTGGCTGCAAGCCAACCCTCAAGCTGCCGAAGCGGTGGTGCGCGAGTATGCCCAACCGGATGGTGCGATTCCCGATGCACGGCTCGCCGCGCGAGTCAAAGCGGCATTGCAATTAACCGACGGTGCACGCCTCAATGCCCTGTTTGCGCCAGAAGTCGCGCGTCGCGCGCTCGCTGGCAAGTAGGCAGATTTAGCGCGCTAGCGCTTGGTGGTGGCGCGTCTGCTGTTGATTTGCGAGGTGGTGCGGACTTCGCTCAAAATCCAGTCACGGAAGCGGCGGGCGGCATCGCTGAGCGGCAGCAGTTTTTCGCTGGGCCAAACCAGGTAGTAGCTGTAGGGCACGACCGCTTCCTGCGGATCGACCACCACCAGCGCGCCCGAGCGCAGTTCGTCTTCCAGCAAAAACTTCGGAGCCAACGCCACGCCTTGGCCCTGACGTGCCGCTGCGAGCACCAGCATGGTGTGTGAAAAATGCAGGCCGCGGGTCGCATCGACCTCGCCCAAGCCGCGTGCGGCCAGCCAATCGGTCCACAGCGCTGCATAAAACGACTCGTGCAGCAGCCGCACTTCTTGCCACGCTTTGAGCCGCGCGGCAGTACTGCGTGCCTGGAGCGTTTTGGCCATGGCGGGTGTGGCCACCGGCACGGCATCGCCGTGAAACAAGAGCCGCGTTTCATGACCTTCATATTGGCCATGGCCTTCGCGCACGGCTAGATCAAAGCCGTCTTTACCCAGGCGTGCCATTCCTGGGCTAGCTTCGACCCGCACCTCGATTTTCGGGTTGGCCTCGGTGAAGTGGGCCATGCGCGGCACTAGCCAGAGCGTGGCGAAGCTGGGTACGGTCGTGACGTTGACGATCTCTTTGCCTGGGCTTAAGCGCTCGGTGGCATCGGCAATCGCGCGCAAGTGGCGGGTCGTGGCTTGGTGATACACCGCCCCCGCGTCGTTGAGCGACACCTCACGCACTTTGCGGTCCAGTAGCTTGCGGCCAAGCGCCGCTTCAAGCACCTTCAGCTGCTGGCTGACGGCGGCCGGTGTCACAAACAATTCGGCAGCGGCATCTTTCACCGAGCTTAGGCGGGCCACTGCGTCAAAGGCGCGCAAGGCATTGAGTGGTGGCAGTTTCATGGTGGGGTGGATGCCTGCCAGGGAATACAGTTGCGGCCCGGATCAAGCTGTACAGTAAAGTAGAAAATCTAATTTATCTTACGAATAAATCTCGTTTGTGCGGTGCGGCATAAGCTCCTATGATGAGAACTCAATACCGGTTCTACCTATTAAAAACCGCTAATCACCGCGAGGTTCATCATGTTTACATCTGCCGCTCATCCTCAGTTGGTTCATATTTTCTTAAACAAAGGTACGCTGGTCAAGACCCGTGGCAATCTGCGGGTGCGGGTGATCGAGGGCCGCCTTTGGATTACCCAAACTGGCCACACGCAAGACGTGTTTGTGCTGCCCGAGCAGGAATTTGTGATCGAAGAAAACACCGCCGCGCTGATCGAGGCAGATCACGACACCAAGGTCGAGGTGCTGCGAGCCCAACACCCGGCCATGCGCGCGGCGGGTATTGCGGTGCAAAACATGCGCAGCGTGCTCAAGGTGGTCCGCAAACCAAGCGTGCCGTTGCCTGCAGCAGTGCCTTCTCAGGCGCTGTCTAGTGCTCCAAGAGGCTTACTGGGCGGGCCTCTTGGAGTCTTTTCTCGGGCTTGGTCTTAAGGCGCGACGGGTGGTGGCGCAGGCGCTGCCGGCAGATTAGGTGGCGCATTGATCTGACGCTTGCCGCGCCGTTCCGGAATGGCCGGCAAACGCGCCACCAGCAGCAGCACGCCCAGCGCCATCAGCAGAATCGGTAATTGGATGTTCCAGCCGATGTCGAAGCCCTGGCGCAGCAGCGAGAAAACGCCCAGCAGGATCAGCATCGGCCCTGCCACAATCGACGACTTGGTGATTCCGTCCAGGGCCATAACGGTGATGCCCGCCGCGATCAGCCCGAGGGTCCAAAACCAGTAGTAATCAGGCAGCCAGTTGAGATTGTTGAGCAGCCAGACGGCCCCTAGCAAGATGAGCACAATCGGGACGATGATGTCGCGCATGCGTGGAGTCCTTTAGCGGTTTTGCAATTTTGAAACAGCGTCGTCCAGCGAGCGTTTTTTGTGCTCGTCGCTAATCACAAAAAACGCGACCACGGTCGCAGGCAGCCAGCCGATGACGGTCAATTGCAGGATTAACAAAACGATGCCGGTGAAAATGCGGCCCTTGAGCATGACCGCGAGCCATGGCAGAAAGAGGGCGAGGATGTAGGACATAGTGCGGCGGTGTGTGGCGTTTGGCGGCGTTTGGCGGTGTTTTAGCGACGCACTAGCCAATCCGGTGATCGATCGCCAGCAAATCAGCCACGAACGCGCGTGCGCTTGGGTAGCGGTCGGCTGGCTGTTTGGCGAGCAATTTTTCGAGCACTGGCTGAAAGGCGCGTGCTGCAGGCGGTAATTCGGGCACGGCCGCAATCATGTGTTGCGCCAGCAATTCATCGATTGACACGCCGGCAAACGGCCGTTTGCCCACCAGCATTTCATAAAACATCACGCCGAAAGAATACAGATCAGATTGCGCAGTGGCGGGTAGGCCTTTGATCTGCTCCGGGCTGATGTAATGCGGCGTGCCGATGATTTCGCCCAGCTTGGTTAATTCTGGCGCGCCCACCAGCTCGCGGGCGATGCCGAAATCGCACAGCGCCAGGCTTCCGTCGTCGCGCAGCATCAGGTTGGCCGGTTTAATGTCGCGATGCACGATGCCGCGCTCATGGATCGCCGCCAGCGCCTCGCCGGTCATCCCGGCCAGGGCTATCGCCTGGGTGATCCCCAAGCCGCTGGCGATTTTTCCTACCAGGTCGCCACCGCCGAAATACTCCATCGCGATATAGGCATTGTTGTCAGCAATGCCCTGATCGAAAATTTTCACCACATTGCGATGCTTGAGCGACGACACCAGCGTGTATTCCTGAATGAAGCGTTGCAGCATGTTTGACTCGCTGCCCGCGTGGACATCGAGAAGTTTGAGCACCAACACCTGCCCGTCCGCGATCCGCTCGGCACGCCACACTTCACTCATGCCGCCCTGGCCAATCTTGTCCATCAAGCGAAACCCGGAAAAGCTGGGCAAGCCTTGGGTTTGTTGCGAGAGCCGCGCGCCGTGCGCTTCGAGTGCGGTGCGCAAGGCCGGGGCGGCCCGTGAAGAATTTGCGGCCAGCGCCGACATCACGCTCTGGTCGAGCCGCGCGGTGGCATTGGGCGCTTCGCCCGGTGGCATGCCGACGACTTCAATCACATTGAATAATTCAGGGTCAGGCGGGATGCGGACCGCTTCACGCGCGCCAGTCAATACGCCCAAGCCAGCACCGGCCAAGGTCGCCGCAGAAGTGATGATCGGCCAGCCCAGCTCGCGGGCGCGCGTCTCCAGCTTGGAGGCGAGCGACACGGCGTCGCCGGTGACTTTGATGCCCTGGGTGCGGTCGCGCTGCTCAAAAAAGGTGACCTCGCCGGTCACCAGCGCCACCGTGGCCCGCAAGGGCGGCAAAGCCACGCCAGGGTGGTTGCTCTCGCACCAGCGGGCGAAATCGCGCGCGCCCGCTTCGATCTCGGCGGCTGCGTGCAGCGCGTAGCGCGCGTGCGTGTGAACGTCTAGGCCAGTGCCGCCGAAGAGCGCCAAAAAGCCCTCGCCCACAAACCGGTTGACGGTGCCGCCCCATTGCTGGATTTTCGGGCAGGTCAGCGCAAACCAGGCAGAAAGCAGCGCGGCGCACTGCTCGTTGTCGAGCTTATCGGCAAAGGCGGCATAGTTGCGCACCGATGCGAGCAACACGGTGACCACCATCGACTTCTGATTGGCCGCAAGAATCTGCTGGGTGGTGATGCCATCGTAACGCGCACCGCTGACCCCGGAAAGGTAGCGCTGATACATCGCAGCGAGCTCATCTTCTTCGGGCGAGGCTTTGCCCAGGCGACGCTGGCGCGCAATCTCGGCGGTCTTGTATTTCGCGAGCCGGGTCGAGACGGCTTCGATCAACTCGTCAGGTTTGACCGGCTTGTTCAAAAAATCATCAACCCCCAGCTTCATGCTGTGGCGAAACACGTCGCGGTCTTCAAACACGGTCAAAAAGACGATGGGCACGTCGGCCAGCTCGGGGTGCGCACGCAGGCCATTGAGCACGCCAAAGCCGTCGAGCTCGGGCATGTCGATATCTGTGAGCACCAGGTCTGGCCGCCACTCAATCGCTTTTGCGAGGCCCTCTCGGCCATTGGCGGCCTGCTGCACCACAAAACCCTCGCGCTTGAGCACCGCCGCAACCATCGCACGGGTGCCGGCTTCATCTTCTATAACCAGGATTTTCATGAGGCAAGCTGCGGCATTTTTGGCAAGGGAAGCAAGGGTGACTACGGTGGCAACGGTGGCAACGGGATTGCCGTCAGTTTACTCTGCGAAAGGCGGTGGCCTCTCTTGCCTGGCGACGCTGCTTGCGGATTGTCAACCATCGGGTATCAGCCAATCCGGTGCTCCACGGTGAGCAGTGCGTCGATGAATTCGCGGGCGTTGCTAAAACGGTCTTCGGGGCGCTTGGCAAGCAGGCGTTCAATGACCGGCTGGAACGCTTGTGCATGCGGCGGCAACAGCGGTACCGCTGCGACCATATGTTGCACCAGCAGGTCGTCCAGTGTGGCACCCGCAAATGGCCTTTGCCCGGCCAGCATTTCAAACAAGACAATGCCCGTGGAGTACAGATCGGACTGGACACTGGCCAGTTGCCCGCGAATCTGTTCGGGGCTCATGTAATGCGGCGTACCCATCATCTCGCCGAATTTGGTCAAGTCCGGGAAAGCCGACAGCTCCCGGGCGATGCCAAAGTCGCACAACGCCAAACTACCATCGTCGCGCAGCATCAAATTTGCCGGTTTAACGTCGCGATGCACGATCCCGGCTGCGTGGATTGCCATGAGCGCCTCTCCGGTCATCCCCGCCAACGTCACCGCTTCTTGGACAGAAACGCCGTTCGCAAGCTTGCGTGTCAGGTCGCCGGCCCCGAAGTGCTCCATCGCGATGAATGCATGATTGTCGGCAGTTCCCTCACCATAAATCCGCACTACATTACGGTGATTGAGCGCCGAGACAAGCTTGTACTCTTGCAGGAAACGCTGCAGAAGCAGCGTGTCGCCATCGGCCCGTATGTCGATCAGTTTCAGTACGAGCACTAAGCCGTCAGCGACCCGCTCGGCGCGCCAGACCTCACTCATGCCGCCCTGACCGATTTTTTCCATCAAACGGTAACCTGGAAACACCGGCAGGTTCGCGTTGTGCTGCTTGAGGCGGTTGCGATGGGCGTTGATCGCCTCTTTGAGAGCGGGTGCGGCGCGGGCCGAATTGGCGATGAGTGCTGTATGCAGGCTTTGGTCAAGTCGCGCGATTGCATGGAGCGGCGGTTCTGAAGGGAGTGAGCATATTTCGATCACGTTCAGAAGCGTTTGCTCGGGCAGCAGGCGCACTACATCGCGCGCGCCAGTCACCAAGCCTAAGCCCGCTGCGGCCATGGTGGCGGTATTGGCGATGATGCTCCAGTCCAACTCGCGCGCGCGCGACTCCAGTTTGGCAGCCAACGCCATCGCCTCACCGCGGACCGCCACACCGAGCTTCCCTTCCGTTTGCTCGAAGAAAGTCACCGTACCCGTCGCCACCGCCACCGAAATCGTCATCGGTGGCAGCGAAATCCCTGGAAAGTGGGTGCTGCACCACCGGGTAAACTCCCCTGCGCCACCGACAATAGCGGTGGCGGCCTGCATGGCGTAGCGGGTGTGAGTCAGCGGTGCCAGTCCGGTGCCGCCAAATAATGCGATCAAGCCCTCGCCCAGAAATGCGTTGATCGTGCCCCCCCATTGCTCAATTTTCGGGCAGGTCAGGGAAAACCAGGCCGAGAGGAGTGCGGCACTTTGGTTTTCGTTCAGCTGCTGGGCAAACGCTGGAAAGTTGCGCACGGTAGCCAGCAATGCGGTAACAGTCGTGGTTTTTTGGTTCGCCGCCAAAATTTGCTGAGTGGTCACGCCGTTGTAGCGGGCCCCGCTGAGCCCGGACAAATAGCGCGAATACATCGATGCCAGGTCAGCTTCTTCAGGCGATACCGTTTCGGCGCGACGCTGCCGGGTAATCTCTGCGGTGCGCTGCTTCGCCAGGCGCGTCGCGACGGCTTCGATAAGTTCCTGGGGTTTGACGGGCTTGTTCAGAAAGTCGTCAACGCCCAGTTTCATACTCTGCCGAAAAACGTCGCGGTCTTCAAAAACCGTCAAGAAGATGACGGGCACGTCCGCCATCTGGGGGTGAGCGCGCAATCCGTTCAAGACACCGAAGCCGTCGAGTTCGGGCATGTCAATGTCGGTTAGCACCAACTCGGGCCGCCAGCTGATCGCCTGTTCCAGACCGTCACGCCCATTGGGCGATAGCTCGACCACAAAGCCTTCGCGGCGCAACACTGCTGCGATCATCGTGCGTGTGCCGATGTCGTCTTCAATCACCAATATTCTCAACTCAATTCCTCGGTGGCATTGGGCGATAATCGGATCTGTCGCCCGCATTCATTCAATGCAATCTTTATTTCGAGTTTACTACCGTGAGAATTTTTGGTTTTCGTCAATCCGGGTTTTTGCGAGTGTTCTCCAACGGTTTTGGGTTGCGACGGATTTTGCTTGCACCTTTTATTGTGCTGGTCGTGTTGCCAGCGCTGCTGGCGGCGTGGCTGTCATACCGATCCGGCGAGGCCGCCGTCGTCAACCTGGCCAATCGCATGATGGAAGGTGTCGCGCGCCATGCAGACGACATTGTCGACGACCAGCTCAACCAGGCCAACCTGCTGTTGGACGCGTTTTCCTCGACGCCAAACGGCGTGTTTGTCGGCTCCGACATGGCGGTGTTTCGCGATTTCAAAACATTTGAAGAGACCGCTTGGCGCATCACCCAAACGACGCGTACGGCCGCCTATGTTTACTACGGCACCAGCGCGGACGAATTTGTCGGGGTCGAGCGCTTGCAAGGGCGCGACTTTGGCAATGTTCGGGTCGGCATTAAAGAAGGCATCGCCACCGGCCGCGATTTTTACCTGGCTGGCTGGCCGGGCGACCGCAGTACCCGAGTTTCTCGCGACACCGCGCCCTATTTGCCCGGCGCACGTCCTTGGTACAAAGCGGCAGTAGAAAAGGACACCCGCACCTGGACGGCGGTCTACCCCAGTTTTTCCAAAGGCGAGTTGCTCATCACGCTGGCCCAGCCGGTGGGCGACTCACGCAGCGGCATTCGCGGCGTGGTCGCGGCCGATTTGTCGCTCGCGCGGGTGGGCGCTGCCCTGCGCGAGGTGCGCTTTTCGCGCAACGCGGTTGCCTACGTGGTCGATGAAGAAGGCGCGATCGTCGCTTCCTCGGTGGACGAACCGCTGTTTTCGCGCGATGACAACAAAGTCATCAAGCGCTTGACCCCGCTGTTGAGCCGAAATGAATGGGTGCGTGCTTCCGCTTTGGTCAGCAGCGACGGCACACCACAGCGAACTACGCAGGTTGCCGGGCCGTTGGACGAGCTGGGGGTTGAGGCCGCCAAGCGGGAGACCGAACGGATGATTAAGTTCGTGCGTGGCAATGAGACGATGCGCCTGCGTGAATTTCCGGCGGGGGGCAAATCCGGCCTGAATTGGCGGATTGTGATTGCCGCACCGGACAGCGACTTCACCAGTGAAATTCGCGACAGCGCGCTGCGCACCGCCGGGCTGCTCGGCTTGGGCCTATTGGGCTTTTTAATCTTAGGCGCGTTGGTGATTGTGTGGTTGAGCGGCAGTGTCAACCGGCTACGCAGTTTTGCAGACAGTCTAGGCCGGGGCGACATGCCTGCGCAGCCGGTCAGATCGAGTATTCGTGAGTTTCGCGCGCTGGGCGAATCGCTCTACGACATGGGCCGCGGCTTGCAGCGCCAGAGCGGCACGATCCGCCGCCAAAACGAAGATTTGGAAGCAGCCAACCGCGATCTCGAAGCCAAGGTTGAGGTGCGCACCGCCGAGCTGAAAATCAAAAGCGATGAAGCGCTCGAAGCGGCGCGCGCCAAGGCCGCATTTCTCGCCACCATGAGCCACGAGATTCGTACCCCGATGAACGGGGTCATCGGCATGACCGGCTTGCTGCAAGACACGCCGCTGGATGCCGAGCAGCGCGACTACGTGAACACGATCCGGGTTTCTGGAGATGCGCTGCTCACCATCATCAACGACATTCTTGACTACTCCAAAATCGAGTCGGGCAAGATGGATTTGGAGAGCCTGCCGCTGACGCTCTCGCAAACCATCGAGGAGGCATTTGAGTTGCTGGCCGACAAGGCGCGCGGCAAGCAGGTTGAGTTGATGTACCAAATTGATGCCAGTGTGCCGCCGCACGTATTTGGCGATGTCACGCGCTTGCGCCAGGTGCTGATTAATTTGGTGAGCAATGCCGTCAAGTTCACTGATAGCGGTGAGGTACTGGTCAGCATGGTGCGTGTGAATGCTGACGAGACTGCCGCCGGTCCGGCCGCTGACCTGCTCGAAGTGCGCGTCAAAGATTCTGGCATCGGCATTCCGCCTGAACGGGTTGGTGCGTTGTTCCAGGCATTCACGCAGGTGGATTCGTCCACCACGCGCAAGTATGGCGGCACTGGCTTGGGCCTGGCGATTTGCAAGCGCCTGGTGGAATTGATGGGTGGCACGATTCGCATCGAAAGTGTGGCCGCACCCTTGCCGGGGCACGGCTCAAGCTTTATTTTCACGCTCGCTGCGGTTGCCGCAGAAGCGCCGCCGCCAGATATTCGTCAGCGCAAGCAGCTGCGGGATGCCAGCGTGCTGGCGGGCAAGCACTTTCTGTTGGTGGATGACAACAAAACCAATCTGCGCGTGCTGGGCAAGCAACTCGCGCAATGGGGTGTCGTGAGCACCGTGGTTGAGAGCGGGCCTGAAGCGCTGGTGCTGCTCGCGCAGACTCTACAGAGCGACTCGCAGTCGTCGCTGCGCTTTCTGGACGGCGCGATTCTCGACTACAACATGCCCTCGATGGACGGCGCACAACTGGCGCGTGAGATCAAACGCCTGCTGCCCACATTGCCGCTGATCATGCTGTCGTCTTCGACGTTTCGCAAACAGGATGACACCGAAAATCTCTTTGTCAGCTACTTGATGAAGCCGATCCGCCAATCGCCGCTGCAAGACGCGCTGATCGGCCTGTTCACCGCAGATGCATTGGTTTCTTCCGATGTCGATGTAGCTGAAGGCGAGAAGCTGGCTACGCGCTGCCCGATGCGCATCTTGCTGGCGGACGACAATCAGACCAACCTGAAGGTAGCGCAACTGATGCTCAAGAAGTTCGGCTACAGTGCCGTCACGGTGAATGATGGGCAGGCCGCGTTGGAGGCGGTGCAGCGGGTGCAGGGGAACGGCGACGCGGCCTTCGACCTGATTTTCATGGACTTGCAAATGCCCAGGCTCGATGGTTTTGAAGCCACCAAAGCGATCATCGAGCATTGTGGTGCGAACGGCTTACCAAGGCCGCGCATCACCGCCATGACTGCGAATGCGATGGAGGGCGACCGCGAGGCCTGCTTGACCAATGGCATGGACGACTACCTGACCAAACCGCTGCGCCCGAATGAACTCGAAGCGGGGCTGCTGCGCGCCTTTGCGCAGGTGGGCCGCAACGTGCTGGAACGGACTCAAAACTTCCCTGCGGTGCGTCCGGCACTGCCCGTGCCACCGCCGCCGTCAGTGCCCGTGGCGACACCGCCGTCTGATGTGATCGACTGGGCACGCTTGGACGAGCTGGCTGAATACGACGATGAAGCAGGCACGATGGTGCGCGAGGTGCTCGACAGCTTTTTGGGCGACTTGAGTGCCATGGTTAGCGAACTCATCCAGGCCACAGCGGCCGGTGCGCTCGACAACATCAAGAAGGCCGGCCACAAGCTCAAGGGTGCCGCTGGAAATCTCGGCGCGCGTGCCTTGCAGCAAACCGCGCAGGCGATGGAGCACGATGCCGCTCAAGGCAGGCTGGCGCAGTGCCAGAGCGCAGCGGCGACGCTTGAGGGTTTGCGTAGTGCCACGGTTGCGGCGCTGGCAAAGCGTTTTCCGGCCCGCAGCAGCTAATTCCATTTCTAAATCATTACGAGATTAGGCGCACCGACGACGACAGTGCTGCTAGCACGGCTAGGAAGGTGCAACAACATATCGTAATGATTTAGAAATGGAATAAGGTCAGCCAGCCGATACATGCCTGAAGAAGCGCGCCAGATAAGCGTCTTCAGGCATTCGTCGCGGGGCGACTGCGGGCTGTTTTAGCGGGCTTCCAGGCCCAAAGCGCGATTCACCGCGCCGATCAGCACGGGTAGGCGATAGGGTTTGGTGACATAGCCATTCGCGCCCAACATCACGCCCTTGGCAACATCTTCTTGCGTGGCGCGCCCGGTGACCATCACCACCGGGATGCCTTTGAGCACCTTGTGGGCGCGCACTTTTTCGAGCACATGGAAGCCATTCGTGTCAGGCAGCTCGACGTCGAGCAAGATTAGCTCGGGTAGCGGCAGTTGATTGAGCGCTTCGAGAATCTGCGCGCGATTGCCCGCCAGCCGCGTGGTGTGGCCCTCGCGCTCCATCAAACGCTTGAGCACCACGGCTTGCGAAGGTTCGTCTTCCACCACCAAAATCGAGAAGCCGCGCCGTGCCTGGGGTGCTTCGTTCATCGAGCTGTCGATGAACGCGCCATCGCGCCCCAGCGCTGCGGTCATGCTCTTGGCTTCGATGGTGGCCATGCGTGTGGTTTGCTGCATGGCATTGGTGTCGAAGGCCGCAAAAGCTGCCGTGTCCATCGCCCAGGCTTGCAGCTTTTGCGCGCCCGTATCGGCAGAGGTGTCTGCGAGGACCGTGAAGGCGGCCAGAGCGACCGGTGTTGCGGCGGGCGCATCAGCAGATTCGATGCAACCTAAGCGAATCAGCTCAGCGGTCCACTCGCGCGTGTCCTCTTCGTCCAGATGCGGAAAAAACGTCCGCAAATCGCTCAGAGTCGTTTTACCGTCGAATTTGGCGAGGTAGCGCTTGAATCCGGCTGACATTGGAAAATTGGCATCGGCGACCGCCTGATTGCCCCGCGCGCTGCGTCGATAGATGAAAGAAAGGTCCATTGGAAAACGCGTGCTCTGAACGAAAAGTTAATAAGAATAATGAACAGAAGGAGTCTACTGCCAAAGCGCTTGCAGATCGCTCTTTTTCATGCGGCTGTCATGTGGCTCCTACGATTCGCGCGGTCGAAATCATGCCAGGTAGGCTTCGCCTTCAATCTCGACGGGAATGTTCCATGGCAACTCGGCCACGCCGATTGCCGAGCGCGCGTGTGCACCGCGTTCTTCGCCCCAGAGTGCCACCACCAAGTCGGAGGCCCCGTTGATCACGGCCGGGCATTCGGTGAATCCTGGCGCGCTGTTCACCATGCCGAAGAGCCGCACCCAACCGGCCACTCGATCGAGCGAGCCGAGTGCGGTTTTGAGGTCGCTCAAGATGGCCAGCATCGTTAACTGGGCCGCATGGCGTGCCGCCTCTGCGCTCACCTCGCGCCCGACCTTGCCGAACGCCCCGGCCAGCTTGCCAGTTGCATCCAGCGGGCCATGACCAGAAATCAGGATGCGTGGCCCGACCACATGAATCGCTTTAAATGGCAGGCGGACCCCGGCGGGCAATTGCAGCGGGGCTGGCAGGGTGAGATTCAAGGTGCGCAGTTTCGATTCGATCATCGGTTTCTCGATCACACAATGTTTACGTGGGCGCGCGAAGATCGTGACAGCGCCATCATTTTCAAGGGGCAGAACCTGAAATCAATTTCACTTGAACCATGCTTGAAAAGCCTTGCCGGATGCGCATCTTCAAGGCATCGCGGCGCAGG
The DNA here is from genome assembly GCA_031362865.1 of Burkholderiales bacterium. GTDB lineage: Bacteria > Pseudomonadota > Gammaproteobacteria > Burkholderiales > JAEUOS01 > JANLTH01. The sequence goes on from JANLTH010000047.1 coordinate 24,318, forward strand.
TATCCAAAGTTTTTGAGATGCCTGCAAGGCCGCAACCAACCTTCGGAGAATTGCCATGACCGCATTATCGCTACTGAACCACCGCTTGTCCGCACCCTTTTATGTCAACGGTGCGCGCAGCTTCGACACCTTGGTCGATGATTTTTTTCGCCCCGCCCCGAGCACCGCGTTTTGGCACAGTGCCACACCTGCCAAAGTGCCAACTGCGGCGCGGGCTATCTTGATTGATGTGACTGAAACTGACACCGCCTATCAGGTGAGTGCTGAACTGCCTGGCTTCAAGAAGGAAGAAATCAGCGTCAAGATTGATGGCGCGGACGTGAGCATTGAAGCCGTGCGTGCAAAGCCGGGCGCTGATACCGCAGCAAGCGAAGCTGCACCTTCCACGCCAGCCGCCTCAGCTAGCCCTGCCACGCTGCGCGCCGAGCGCTTCACTGGCAAGCTGGCACGCAGCTTCCGGCTGGAGCACGAGCTTGATGACGGCAAGGCCGAGGCCAGTTTTGCCGATGGTGTGCTCACGCTGGTGCTACCCAAAAAGGCGCAGCCGGGCGCAAAGTCGTTGACGATTCAGTAAGCGCAACGGCCACGGGCCGAGCTCGCCGAGGGAGGTTGAGCGCAATAAAATCTGCGCTTAATCTCCCGTTCGTTTTTTTCCAAAGCCCACCATGCCCAACGCTGCCACGCCAGACCCGGTTCCAGAGCACGTCTCCGCTGCTACGCAAGCGTCGATTCTTGCTGAGGCGCTGCCTTATATCAAACGCTTTCACGGGAAAACCATCGTCGTTAAGTATGGCGGTAATGCCATGACCGACCCGGCTCTGCAAGCCGGGTTTGCGCGTGACGTGGTGCTGCTCAAGTTGGTCGGATTGAACCCGGTGGTCGTACATGGCGGTGGCCCACAGATCGAGCAGTTGTTGAAGAAGCTCGACATCAAGAGCGAGTTTGTGCAAGGCATGCGCGTCACCGATGCCGCCACCATGGATGTGGTCGAAATGGTGCTTGGTGGCGCGGTCAACAAAGACATCGTGACCCTCATCAACCAGGCCGGTGGCAAGGCGGTTGGCTTGACGGGTCAAGACGGTGCTTTCATTCGCGCGCGCCGCCTGCGCATGGCCGACAAGGACAAGCCCAATGAGTGGATCGATATCGGCCAAGTTGGCGAAATCGAAAGCATCGACCCGGCCGTGATTCACACGCTGCAGCAGGGCGGCTTCATTCCGGTGGTGGCCCCCATCGGGGTTGGCGCGGGCGAGACCGACGACGGCCAGAGCTACAACATTAACGCCGACCTCGTGGCAGGCAAGCTGGCAGAAATTCTCAAGGCAGAAAAGCTGGTGCTGCTGACCAACACGCCCGGCGTACTCGATAAAGCAGGCAATTTGCTCACCGGCATTACACCGCGCGAGATTGACGAGATGATCGCTGATGGCACCTTGTCCGGCGGTATGTTGCCCAAAATCGGCTCAGCGGTGGATGCGGCGCGAGCGGGGGTGAAAAGCGTACACATCATCGACGGGCGCGTGGCCCACGCGCTACTGCTGGAGATTCTGACCGATCAGGGTGTAGGTACCTTGATTCGCAGCCACTGACGAGCTGGTGACGCGCGCGTCTAGTCGGTCTAGCGGCGCGTCTGACCGCCGTTGCGAAACACCACGGCATCGGCCTCGGCAAGCAGGCGCGCCAGCTCGGCGCCAGGGTTTGCGCTGGAAGCGGGACTCAGTGGGGTGCCAAGTGCAGCGGGCGGCGTCGTGGTGTTTGGAGTTACTGCCGTCGCCGTCTGCGGTGTGCGGACAGAAGGCGTTTCTGCCGTGGTCAAGGGCACATTTCCGAGAAGCGGTGCCATCGAAGCGCTGAGCGTTTGCGCCCATGCTGAGCCACCCAAGGGCTGCAAGCTCACCGATGCCAGATTGAGCGCCAAGCCGCGCCGCGAGTGCCCGGCGGCATCCAGCAGGCGCTGCGCCAATTCATCGGCCGCCGCGCGCTGTGAACGGTTGCGGCTGTTGGCGGCCAATTGCGAAGAAGCCAGTGAGATCGCCGTTTTGATAATGCCAACTGCGGGAAAGAATAGCGTAACCGCCGCTGAGGCGAGCAAGCTGGCGGCAGAATTGTCTTCATGGTGCGCGAGCGAAACATGGGCAATCTCCCGCGCGAGCACGAAGGCCAGAAAGTCGTCGGTCGGCTGCAGACTCGCCAATTCAGAAGCGATGGCAATGTGACCTGCGCCGCTGGAGGCTGAGCCGCCGGTCATGCCGTCCGCCACATACACCTCAAACTGCCGCCCACCGGCTTCGCGATTGAGTTCCAGCGTTTGTGCGGCACGAATCAGGGGTGCCACGATGCGCGCCAAGCGTTGCGCAAAATCTTTGTGTGCCGCCAAGCATTCAGCCGTGCTCGCAGCCACGGGTGTGGCCGCCACCGCTGCCGGCGAAGTCGCCAAGGCATCGCAAGCGCGCGCGCCGCTGCTGATTGAAAAGCGCAGGTGCGAATGGGTTGCCAGCAGTGAGGGCGCGTTGGTTGCTGACCCGGATGCTGCGGCTGGCTCGATCAGCGGCGGTGCATCATTCGCCTGCACGCCCGCAGCTGCAAGCATGCCGCCTGCGGCAATCGCCACCCAAAGCGCTGCCCGCTGGAATCGAGCCGGGCAGTTGCTAAAGCGATGGTGGGCGAAGTCTGGCGCTGTCACGGGTGCAATCCTTGAAATCATGCGACTTGGGTTAGCCAATAGCAAGATAACCAGCAGGGAGGAAAGATGCTACGCCGCGCGCGTGCTCCGATCAAGCATTATTTATTGAAAACCTCAATGTAATCAAGTACTTAGTGAATAAATCTTGTGAATTTCACTGTGTTTTCAGTCGCTTGCACAAGCTATCTGAAGTGAAATGTTTAAAGTGATGCTTTAAGTGGTGCGTTATGTGACGATGCGGCCGCCTGATTCGCCGTCATTACGCGAAAACACGCGCCGCCAGCGTCCCGCGCGTGGCAGCTGACCTGCCAACCGTGCAGGCTTGCGATTTGGCGCACCAGACTTAGGCCCAAGCCCACGCTGCCGTCGGATTCGCGGCGGCCAGGCACGCGGTAAAACGGTTCAAATACGCGTTCCCGCGCGGCTTCGGGCACGCCCGGCCCACGGTCGCAAACGTCAAAGACAAAGCCGCTCCCGTGCTGCTGATGTCGGGTCAAGCCCACGGTGACTCGCGCGACGGATTCTGTTTCACCATCAAACGGCGCTGCCGCAACACCGTGGCGCAGCGCGTTGTGCAGCAGGTTGCGCACCATGCGCCGAACCAGCCGCGCATCGCCCCGCACTTGAATCAAGTCGGCCTGCAGCTCAACTTCTTGCGGCGCGAGCTGCGCGCATTCTTCGGCTACCAGTGCGGTTAAATCAAGATCTTCGAGCGCGGTGGTTGGCAGGCCGCCCACTGAACTCGCATCGAGCCGTGAGGCAAGCAGGATTTCATCGATCAACTGATCGAGCTCACCGATATTTCGGGATAATTCAGCGTGGGTCGCCGAGTCGGCGAAGCTGCTTTGCTGTGCACTCAGGGCCACGCCAACCCGCAGCCGCGCCAGCGGCGAGCGCAGCTCGTG
>JANLTH010000106.1:0-61309 GCA_031362865.1 Burkholderiales bacterium
AGACAACGACGCTCAAGCGTGTTGCGGCGATTGCGTTTACGTTCTGCCATGATGACACTCCGGTTAAAAACTGCGTGAAAAACGAAAAAATCTAAACGTGGAATACGTGAATTGGGCGTTACAGCGGCGCAATTTCAACCCGCCGCGCTTCGCGGTCGTCAGCGCCGCCGACCATTTCTTGTGGTTTTTGCATGACCAACTGTGCTTCAGGAACCCCGGCGGAAAGCAGCAAGTCTTTGACAGCTTTGGCGCGGTTTTTAGCGATTTCGGCATTTTGTTCCGCCGAACCGGTTTTGTCGTGAAACCCTGAAATCGCCAGCTTCACACCCGGATTGGCACGGGCGAAAGCGACAATCGGTGCGATCACTTGCGCCGCGTCGGCGGGCACGCCCATGATGCCGGAGGCAAAGTAGAGCTTGGCTTTGGATGCCATGTGCGTAGCGGGCGCGGCGGCCGGCTGGTTGGCCGCCACCGGATCTACAGCAGCCTTGGCCGCAGCTGGTGCTGTAGGCGTGCCTTGCGAATTGACCAAAGCGAGCACGCCGCCGATCACTCCCAACACGACCAAGAGTACGATGCCAAGCACAAAGGCGATGACGGTGGATTCTTCGCGGTTTTCTTCGTCAGACATGGGTAAAAATGATTTGGGGTGAAAGGGACAAACCCGAAATGACACAGCAACTTGGCAAAGCACAGCAAAACCTGGGCGCATCGCACAAACTTTGCGTAAATTTCAGGCAACCGTCAATTCTACGTCAAAAGGGCCAACCGTGGCTCTGGCGTGCGGGGTTCGCGTGGGCTGCGGCGATGGCGCTCAGCGCCTGCACCTCGATTGACTTGCAAGGCCATCGCGGCGCGCGCGGCTTGTTGCCAGAAAACACGCTGCCCGCTTTTGCGCGGGCGCTCGATCTTGGCGTGACCACCTTGGAGCTTGATGTCGGCCTGACCAAAGACGGTGTGCTGGTGGTAGCGCACGACCCGACTCTGAACCCCAATCTCACCCGCAATTCTGCTGGGCAATACCTTGAAAAGGCAGGCCCAGCCTTGTTCTCCATGACATATGGTGAGGTGGCCCGGTTTGATGTGGGGCGCATCAAGCCGGGCTCCAGATATGCCGAGACCTTCGCCACCCAAGCGCCCGTCGATGGCACCTCGATGCCGCGCCTGAGCGATGTCTTCGCTTTGGTGAAAGCGCGCGCCGACCAACGGGTGCGTTTCAATATCGAAACCAAGCTCTCGCCGGAAAAGCCCAGTGAGACGGCTTCGCCTGAGGATTTTGTGCGACGCTTGATCGAAGAAATTCGCACGCACGGCCTGGCTTCGCGGGCGGCGATTCAATCGTTCGATTGGCGCACACTGCAAATCGTCCGCCAGGCAGCGCCCGAGATCGCGCTGGTCTACCTCTCGGCGCAGCAAACGTGGCTTGACACGATCCAAGCGGCCAAAGGCGCGCCGTCGCCTTGGACGGCGGGCGTACAGTACGCCGCCCACGGTTCGGTGCCGCGCATGGTGGCCGCTGCCGGTAGCGGTCATCGCGACCTGACTTGGTCACCCTATTTTGGCGACCTCACCCCGGCGCTGTTGGCTCAGGCGCGCACGACGGGCCTTAAAGTCGTGGTGTGGACGGTCAACAAACCGGAGGACATCGAACGCATGCTCGATTGGGGTGTGGATGGCATCATTACCGACTACCCGGACCGCGCGGTGGCCATTCTGACGCGGCGGGGCATTCGTTGGTGAAGCAGGCGGAGCATCCGGTCAGAACTTCAGGGTAGACTGTGTCTTTATTCACCTCCACAGGCTGGACGCGACGCGATGATAGGCCGCCTTTCGGGAATTCTGGTTGAAAAAAATCCGCCGCATGTGCTGATCGACTGTGCCGGTGTGGGCTATGAAGTGGACGTGCCGATGAGCACGCTCTACAACCTGCCCGAGCCTGGTGCCAAGGTGACGCTGCTTACCCAATTCATCGTGCGTGAAGACGCGCAGTTGCTCTATGGTTTTGGCAGTGCGCAAGAGCGTGATGCGTTCCGCCAATTGACCAAAATCTCCGGGGTCGGCCCGCGCACCGCGCTCTCGGTGTTATCGGGTTTAAGCGTGGGCGAATTGGCGCAAGCCGTGACGATGCAAGAGACCGGTCGGTTGACCAAAATCCCAGGTATCGGCAAAAAGACTGCGGAGCGCCTGCTGCTCGAGCTGAAAGGCAAGCTGGGCGACGCGCTTGCCAGCGACATTGGCTTGCATCGTGCCGCACCGGCCGGAAACGACGTACTCAACGCACTCCTTTCGCTGGGCTACAGCGACAAAGAAGCGCTGCTCGCGATCAAGCTAGTACCCGAGGGCCTGAGCGTTTCAGAGGGCATTCGGCACGCCCTTAGAGCCTTGGCGAAGTCCTGACCGCGAGCATCGCAATGCCCAGGGGGCATGCTAGACTTAGCCCGAAATTTAGCTAATCAATTTGATCTGCACAAATATATCCATGCCGTCACATACCTACAACGTGCATGATGCGAAGTCGCAGTTGTCAAAGCTGCTGCAAGAAGCGTTAGACGGCAAAGATGTCATCATCTCGCGCGCCAACAAACCACTGGTTCGCTTGGTGCCGCTGACCCCGTTGAAGCCCAACAAACGCGTCTTCGGTCAAAACTTGGGCGGAATCACTTTTATCGCCGATGATTTTGATGCGCCGGTCGAGTTTCCTTCTCTGGACGATCCGCTTGATTCACCGGTGAAGGTGAAAGCACGTCGAAGCGCACGTGCCAGAACCGTCGCCGCATGAGGCTGTTGATCGACAGCCAGGTGTTTATCTGGCTCGATACGGGCTCGCCCAAGCTCCCGACGCGCGTCAAGCGTGAGATTGAGCGCGCCGACAACGACATTTTTCTGAGCTTCGCCAGTATTTGGGAGCTGCAAATCAAGGAGAGTGTTGGCAAGCTGACTCTGCGGCGCACGATTCTCGAATTGGTCGATGCGCATTGCATGCAAAATGGTTTGAGTCTTATGCCAATTCAGTTGGCGCACATTGCTGCGACCGCGCGCTTGCCCGATTTGCACCGCGACCCGTTTGACCGGATGCTGATTGCGCAGGCGATGACCGAAGACCTGCAGCTGGTGACTGCGGATGCGGTGATCGAAGCCTATCCCGTGAACGTACTCTGGTAACACCCCCCATGCTCCAGCCCGACCGTTTAGTCGCCGCCAAACCCGAATCCAAGCGGGAAGAGGAAGTCGAGCGCGCATTGCGCCCCAAGGCGCTCGACGAATACATTGGCCAGGAGCCGGTGCGCAACAAGCTCTCCATTTTTATTGAAGCCGCGCGGCGGCGCAAAGAGTCGCTCGACCACGTGTTGCTGTTCGGCCCGCCGGGTTTGGGCAAAACCACGCTGGCGCACATCATCGCGCGCGAAATGGGCGTGAATCTGCGCCAAACCAGTGGGCCGGTGCTGGAGCGCGCGGGTGACTTGGCGGCGCTCTTGACCAATCTCGAACCGAACGACGTGCTCTTCATCGACGAAATCCATCGCCTCTCGCCAGTAGTGGAAGAGATTTTGTACCCGGCGCTGGAAGATTTTCAAATCGACATCATGATCGGCGAAGGCCCGGCGGCGCGCTCGGTCAAGCTTGATTTGCAGCCCTTTACGCTGGTGGGCGCAACCACCCGCGCCGGCATGTTGACCAACCCGCTGCGAGATCGTTTTGGCATTGTCGAGCGGCTGGAGTTCTATTCACCTGAGGAGTTGGCGCGCATCGTCACCCGCTCGGCGGGCTTGCTCAAGGTGCAGATTGAAGCCGAAGGCGCGCTTGAAATTGCCCAGCGTTCGCGCGGCACGCCCCGCATCTCCAATCGCCTCTTGCGTCGTGTGCGCGACTACGCTGAAGTCAGGGCCGACGGCACCGTGTCACGTCAAACTGCCGATGCCGCACTCAAAATGCTCGAGGTCGATAGCATCGGCATGGACTTGATGGACCGCAAGTTGCTCGCCGCGATTATTGAGAAGTTTCAAGGCGGGCCGGTTGGGCTGGACAACGTGGCCGCCGCGATCGGCGAAGAAGCTGACACGATTGAAGATGTGCTCGAACCCTATTTGATTCAGCAAGGCTACTTGCAGCGCACGCCGCGCGGCCGCGTGGCCACGCTCCTGGCGTATCGGCACTTCGGTATTGTGCCGCCGCAGGCCAACGGCGGCGTGCAGTTGTTTTGATACACAGTGCGATGAACCAAGCGGGCGCGTCACCCTTTTCGTGGCCGGTGCGCGTTTACTACGAAGACACCGACATCGGCGGCGTGGTTTATTACGCCAACTATCTCAAATTTTTTGAACGTGCGCGTACCGAGTGGTTGCGCGCCCTCGGGTTTGACCAATTCAAGTTTGCGCAGCAAGAAGATCGTGCTTTTGTGGTGCGCCGCGCCGAAATCGATTACCGGCGCGCGGCGCGGATGGACGATCTGCTCAAGGTTTCAGTCGTACCACTTGAGAGCGGGCGGGCTTCATTGTGGGTGGCGCAGCAAATCGTCAGGGAATACCCCAATGCGAATCAGGTGGAACTGATTGCCGAAGCTAAAATCCAAGTGGCATGTGTGAGACGCAGCGACGGCGTTCCCGTCAAACTTCCTGCGCTGATTTTGACCATCTGCAACCGACTCTGATGCCTGCAAAAGAACCATGACCGTCACCCAAGACCTATCAATCCTTTCCCTCATCACCAACGCCTCGGTGCTGGTGCAGGCGGTGATGGCGCTGTTGGCCATCGTCTCGCTGATGAGCTGGACTTACATCTTCCGGAAATGGTTTGCGATTCGCACCGCGCGGATCGAAACCGAGCAGTTTGAGCGTGATTTCTGGTCCGGTAACGACCTCAATTCCCTCTATCAAAGCGCCACCAATGATCGCCATGGTGCGGGCGCGCTTGAGCGCATTTTTGAAGCGGGGATGCGCGAATACCTCAAAATCAAAGTGCAGAAAAACGCCGATGCCGCCACCATGATCGACGGCGCACGCCGCGCCATGCGGGCAACTTATCAGCGCGAGATGGACGTGCTCGAAAGCCATCTCGCCTTTCTCGCATCGGTGGGCTCGGTGTCGCCTTATGTGGGTCTGTTTGGCACCGTTTGGGGCATCATGAATTCCTTCCGTGGCTTGGCCAATGTGCAGCAGGCAACCCTCGCCAACGTCGCACCCGGCATCGCCGAGGCGTTGGTTGCCACCGCAATTGGCCTCTTTGCTGCGATTCCGGCGGTGGTGGCCTACAACCGCTATGCGCACGACATCGACCGCCTGGCGATCCGCTTCGAGAGCTTCATTGAAGAATTCTCGAACATCCTGCAACGCCAAACGCACTAGGCCAAGCCGAACATGGCCACCTCGATTTCCCGTCAGTCAGGCCGTAGCGGCGGGCGCCGCCGGATGATGAACGAAATCAACGTCGTGCCTTACATCGACGTGATGCTGGTGCTGCTCGTCATTTTCATGGTGACAGCGCCGCTGGTGACGCCGGGGCAAGTGGAGTTGCCGTCGATTGCCAAATCGAGCCAAGCACCTGCGCAGCCGCTCGAAATCATCATCAAATCTGACGGTTCAATCCAGTTGCGTGACCGCGAGGCCAAAACAGAGCGTGATACCAGCAGAGCCGAAGCGGTGAAAGCCGCGCAAGAAGCTCAAAAGGTGATTGCCGAGCGCGCCATTGTGATTAGCGCTGACAAAAGCGTGAAGTACGAAGCCGTGCTTGAGATGATGGACGGCCTGCAACGCGCGCAGGTTAAAAAAGTGGGCTTAGCCGTCAAGCCTGCTCAAAAATAGCTGAGCCTGGCCCCAATACGTTTATGAGCGCCGCCACCTTCGCCCCGGATTTCTACGAGCATCAAACCGAGCCAGGCTTGGTGCGGGCGGTCCTGCTGGCCTTGGTGATGCATGGTTTGCTAGGCGCATTGCTGTTCTACGGGATTCGCTGGCAAAGCGGCAAGCCAGAGGTGGCAGAGGCGGAGTTGGTCGTGTTGCCGAGCTATTCGCTGCCGCGCGCGGAAGTCAAGCCAGAGCCAAAGCCGGTGGAAAGGGAGCCGGAGCCCGTGGTGCTGAAGCCTGAAATTGTGATCAAAGCGCCGGAGCCGCCGCCGAAGAAAGAGCGGGAGCTGCCCAAAGCACCACCCAAGGCGCGCGTCGAGCCGCCGCCGAAAGACGACATTCGCAAACTGCTCGACAAAGAATTGCAGCGCGACCCGGTAAAAGAAGCGATGGAGAAGGAGGATCGTGGTGGCGTGGCTGCGCGCGCCGGGGCTGAGGCCGCGCAGCGTGGCACCCAAGAATGGGGCAACGCGATTCGCTCACGGGCCTATTCCCGAATGCGCGACTACGAGGGCGCAGGCATCAAAGGCACGGCAGTCGTCGAAGTCACCGTGCTCCCCTCATACGAAGTGCTCAGTGTGCGCTTGGTAAGCTCTTCAGGCAACCCTGAATTTGATGCCGATGCCGAGCGTGCGGTGCGCGCCATTTCGCCATTGCCGCGACCAAAAGACGACGCTTCGTTCCAACGCGTTTTGAAACTGAATTTCCGAGCCAGGAATTGATATGCAAAGACTGTTCACCGCCCTCTTGATCGGCCTGATGCCGTGGCTCGCCCACGCCCAACTCACTATCGACGTGGTCGGAGGCGCTGAAAAGCAAGACCCCATCGCCATCACCGGCTTTCCTGGCGAAGGCGCGCTGCCGGTCAACATCACGCAGGTGGTGCGCGGCAACCTGGCGCGCACCGGCGAATTCAAGATTCTAGATGTCTCCAACGTGAGCCCGGTGCCCACCGAAGCCTCGCAGGTCAACTTCGGCGAATGGAATCAGCGCGGGGCCAAGTTCATCGCTATCGGCACGGTTACCCCGGCCGCCAACAATCAACTCGAAGTGCGGGTGCGCGTGCTTGACGTGGCCAAAATGCAGTTGCTGGGCAGTGTCACCTACACGATGAGTGCCAATCAGGCACGCCTGACTGCGCATCGCGTCTCGGACTACATTTACGAAAAAATTACCGGCACGCAAGGGGCGTTTGCTACCCGCATCGCCTATGTGATCAAGCAGCGTGACCGCTACGAATTGCAGATCGCCGATTCTGACGGGCAAAACCCACAAACCGCACTGTCGTCGCGCGAGCCGATCATTTCGCCTTCGTGGGCACCCGATGGCGCACGCATTGCATATGTCTCGTTTGAGTCGCGCAAACCCGTGGTGTATGTGCATAACGTGGCCACTGGCGCGCGTCAAGTGATCGCCAACTACAAAGGCAGCAACAGTGCTCCAGCCTGGCATCCGAATGGTAACCAGCTAGCCGTCGTGCTGACGAAAGACGGCAACTCGGAAATCTATCTCGTCGGTGCCAGCGGCGGCAATGCCACCGATGGCGCGCAGCGCCTGACCAACTCGGCCTCGATTGATACCGAGCCGCGTTTCGCGGCTGACGGCACGATTTACTTCACCTCCGACCGTGGCGGCGGCCCGCAAATCTATCGCATGAAAGGCGATGGCTCCGAGGTCAAGCGTGTCACTTTCAAGGGAAGCTACAACGTGAGTCCGCGGATCGCACCCGACGGCAAAACCATGGTCTATGTGCAACGCGATAACGGCTTTAATTTGATGTCGATGGATGTATCAGGCGCAGGCGCAGGCCAGCAAGAAATCCAGCTCACCAAAGGCGGGCGCGACGAAAGCCCTTCATTCGCGCCCAACGGCAAGATGATTCTCTACGCCACCGAAGAGGGCGGCAAAGGCGCGCTTGCCGGTACCACGCCTGACGGCAAGGTCAGGCAACGACTCACCACGCCCGCCGCCGAAATTCGTGAACCGACATGGGCACCCTACATGAAATAGCGTAGGTGTTTTCCCTAGTCAGGGCGTACCCTGATTTCAACCATTTACCACGGAACGTGACGGACATTGCCGCGTCAGACTGATAGCAAAACCGGCAAAACCGGCAAAACCGGCAAAACCGCCATCCGACATTTATCCACAGAGGACTTCCAATGAAAAAAATCGCTGCATTGCTTACCGTACTGGTGTTCGCCGCCTGCTCGTCGAACAAGCCTGAAACTGCCCCGGTGGTAGAGGCAGGGCCAGGCACGCCGCCGGTTCAGTCGGGTGGAGCAGGTGCGCAGACCGCACCGGTGGACCCCAATGCCGTGCCTAAAGTGGTGGTTGGCGGAGACGAGTTGCTCAACCCCAACAGCCCGCTCGCGCGCGACCGCATCATCTACTTTGACTACGACAGCTTCTCTGTCAAAGACGAATACAAAGGCATTGTGGACCGGCACTCGAAGTATCTGGTCGCCAATCGAGTGCGCAAGGTTTTCATCGAAGGCCACGCCGACACACGCGGCAGCCGCGAATACAACCTCTCCTTGGGCCAGAAGCGGGCTGAAGCGGTCAAGAGTTCACTCAAACTGCTGGGCGTGCCTGAAGAACGGCTTGAAGCAGTTTCCTTTGGCAAAGAGAAGCCGCAAGACCCAGCGAATACCGAAGCCGCCTACGCCAAAAACCGCCGTGCCGAGTTGAATTACCGCCAGTAGGGGCCGGCCGCGAGAAAATAGCGTTTTTGCGTATTCCCTCCCGATTGAAATCATGACTCAAACGCTCCGTAAGCTATTTGCCATCCTCGCCTTGCTGGTACCGCTTGGTGCTCACGCGGGCCTCTTCGACGACGACGAGGCTCGCAAGTGGATCAAAAATCTCGAAACCCGGCTCGATAACGATCAGCGCGCCATCGACTCTCGCTTGCAGCGCCTCGAAGCCGCTTCGCAGGCCGGTGGGCGGGGTCAGTTGGAGCTTTCTAACCAGATCGAGGGCCTCAAAGGCGACATGGCGAAGTTGCGTGGGCAGATCGAAATTCTGTTGAACGAGCTAGAGAATTCGCAGAAGCGCCAACGCGACTTTTACGTCGATCTCGACCGCCGCATCAAGCAGCTTGAACCACCGCCACCACCCACGCCGGGCGCAGCACCCGCACCACCCACGCCGAATGAAACCCGTGCCTATGAAGACAGCCTGAGCCTGATCCGCGCGGGTAATTACAAGGGCGCGATTGACAGCCTGACCAATTTTTTGCGCAGCTTCCCTAACAGCCAACTCGCACCTTCAGCCTGGTATTGGATCGGCAATTCGCAGTTCGCAATGAAAGACTACAAAACCGCGTTGGTGAGCCAACAAAAAGTGGTGGACACCTACCCAGACAACCCGAAAGCCGCAGATGCTATGCTCAATATCGCCAGCAACCATGTCGAGCTGGGCGACAAAAAAGCCGGTTGCAATGCGCTTGATGGCTTGATGAAAAAATACCCGTCGAGCGAAGCGGCGGAATCCGCGAAGACGCGCATTGTGCGCTTGCGCGCGCCCGGCGGGCGCGGCTGTTGATGCGCGTTGATGTCTATGGCTCGTGCCGCTAATTACGCACCGGGACCACTGCGCGAGCGCGTAGTGCATTGGCTTGCCTTCAAGCTCGCCAGAGTATTCTTGGCAATCGTAATTGTGGTCGCTCCTGCATGTTTTTTCTTCGTCGACTCAAATCCGCAGGCATGGCATTTCGCAACTATTAGAGATTCGGCTTCCGATAGTGTGGAGCGGAAAGCTAGCCGACTCGAATGTTTTGTTTTCAACTGTGAGTTCAAAACATATCCTTCGCGCTTCATCCGCGGAACCCTGTTTGATCCGATTAAAGAAATAGACGAAGGTCTCGCTCGTGGGGCCGAGAGCCGACTGGAGGCCGTGCGCTTCCAAATCCGGCTAAGCGAACGCCAAGCGCAAAATATCCAGTTGACGAAAGAGTTTGAGCAAGAGCGCGAACGGAAGAAAACTCATGCATTGGAACGGGAGATATCCAGGATGCCCTACATGGTGACATTGCTGGTTACCGGGTTTTTGCTCTTTTCTGCCTGCTTTTGGTTTTGGTGTAGCAAACCCAAAGTAATCATGCCGGGGTCAAAAGACTCCAAGCTTGCCGGACGTCGTTTCTACCGATACGCATGGACTTGGATGTATTTGTGCATCATATCGACAATCTTTTTTCTCTACACCGCGCTCGCGATTAGCGAAAAATTTGTGCTGCTTCCGATTAACAAAATTGAGTCGATCGCCAAGCTTAGCCTCTTTTTCTCACCGTTTCTGTTGTACGAATTTGAGAGACGACTATTTGTCGAACGAATGGAAACATTTGTCGAGTACATTGAATCTTTCTTTTCTCACGGTGGCGAGCTCGCAGGGTGGTTCGCTGAAACCGTTACTGAGTACAGAAATTCCATATATCGGTGGACTCAGGAATTGATCAGCGTTGACCAGAACATCCGCAATCGTGGCGAAGTTTCGATACACTCAATGGTCAAATACCTTAAGGCGACAAAGGGTGACCCAGCGAAAGCACGTAAGCTTAACCAGATTTTAGGCGACAACTCACATTCAGCACGAGGGTCGAATTGGTCTGAAATAAATGCGGTGCTCTCAATTTTTCGAAATAGGCTCCGTAAAGTCATTTCGCATTCCGAATCTAGTCATTCTTGCTTTGCCGTGCTTCCTTATCATCAAGGCTCTGAATTCGAGAGAAAGCTGGACACGGTACTTTTCTACTTCGATGGGCTTGCATTCCACATATACAATCATCATTTTGATTTCACGGAAGTCTTCGGTGCCATGGGGCACCAGCTCGAACTTCTGGCTCGAAGTGAGATGGTGACCTCCTATCTTATTCACGTGGACGAGTACAATAATCGGTTCTGGAGCGAAAAGTCAAAGCCGCGTGCGCACGCTTGGGTCAATCTGAGCAAACTGCTCGATGAAATTCGACGCGTTACGCCGAGTTCGCATTCCACAACAAAATAGGAGGTTTGCGATGACCGCAGAGACCAATTTCCCAAAAGTTCAAATGCAGCCGTTGGTTGCAGACTTAGCGTTACGAATTTGGGCCCAGCAGCGACAATTTCCCAAAAGCCCCGCTTCGGTTGACGGGTTCGGCACGGTTTCCCTATGCGGGGCTGCCTGTGTTGCCGCCGCCGCTATAGAAATACATCAAGACCGAAATTCAAGAGATCAATTTGTACACAAACTAGGAGAAACCAAAGCTTTTTCATTGGTGGAAAATGCCTTTTTGACATCGGGTATGTCTCCAGACGACTGCCGGAAAATACTGATTTTCAATGATGGTTTTGCGGATCAATCCAGCCGCAATCTAGGGGTGGGGGCCTTGCTTGAATCCCACCGGTAACGCGACAAAAATGTTCGATGTTACCTATATCTCTACAGCGTTTACCGGCCTCTTTGGGCTGTATAAATTACCAAAATTAGGGCTGTTATCCACATAGGTTTTGAGATTTTTCTGTGCCTTTTCTCTGCGCCATCAGCCACAACAGCGCCACCGAAACCAGCACCAAAAACGGCAACGACCCCAGATTGAGCAACTCCCAGCCGCGCGTGGTCACCATCGCGCCTGAGGTGAATGACGAAGTTGCCATCACCAGAAAAATCACCATGTCGTTCGCGCCCTGCACCTTGTTTTTCTCTTCCGGGCGATAGCATTCGGTGAGTAGCGTGGTGCCGCCGACAAAAAGGAAATTCCAGCCTAACCCCAAAAGCATGAGCGCAAACAAGAAGTTCATCAAATCCACGCCTTGCAGCGCGACCACCACGCAGCCAAACATCAGCAAGACACCGATAAACATGATGCGCGTAACCCCAAAGCGTTTGATTAGCGAGCCGGTAAAAAATGAGGGCGCGAACATCGAGATCACGTGCCACTCAAGCACAAAAGTCGCGTCGCGAAAGCCTAACTGGCACATCTGCATCGCAATCGGCGTGGCAGTCATTAGCAAGTTCATCACGCCGTAGCCAATCGCCCCACCCATGAGCGCGACCACTGCTTTGGGTTGCAGCAGAATCTTGCGCAAGGGTCGGCCAGCGTTGTTCTTTTCAGCCATGGTTTGCGGCGCAAACTGCAAAAAACGAATCACCAGCATCGACAACAGTGCGAAGCCGATCAGGCTGGCGTAAGTGCCGGCGAAGGTGACGGCGAGCCAATCTTTTGAGTAGCGCGCCAGGTTTGGGCCGACTACCCCGCCAACAATGCCGCCTGCGAGAACCCACGAAATTGCGCGTTCCTTGAATGAGGGTGGTGCCACATCGGCCGCCGCAAACCGGTAGAGCGTGCCGCAGGCGTTGTACACCCCGACGATGGCCGTGCCCACGCAAAGCAGCTCAAAGCTGCGATTCAGTGCGGCGATGGCGCATACTGCCGCGCCCAGCATGCCGAAGGCGGAGCCAACGGTGAAGGCAGTGCGCCGCCCCCAGTGCTTCATCATCCATGAAACTGGCATCGCAGCCAACGCCCCGCCCACCACATATCCGGTCACCGGCAGGGTCGCCAGAAAGGCGTTTGGCGCAAAGGCCAAGCCCGCCAAGCCGTTCACGGCGATCATCGTCACGTTGTTGATGAAGAGCAGGGCTTGGGCTGCAATCAACAAGCCCAGATTGCGCTTTGCTTCGGCGGGCAGGGCTTCGGTGCTGAAACTATCGCGGGACTCAGCCACGTTGCCCGCCGATCACCTGCGATTCAGGCTTGTCTGTCAGATTCACGCTATTGCCCTTCATAGATGCCACGATGCACTTCAGTCCAAACTCCGCCTTGCAGCCGCCCAATGCGGATGCTGCTGCCTTCATAGTGCCGGGCACGCAGCACAAGTTCGTCGATCCCATCGCCGTCCAGATCAGCCGCGAACACAACTTCGGGCGCATAAGTGTTCAGAGGTACGCGGCGCTCATCGCCCGCTGGCCCGACGATGGTGATCGGCTGTAACGCGCCATCTGTCGCGCCCGCCACCCGGTTGAGCGACCAAGCCACATTGTATTGAGCGCCCCCTGCCGTGGCGCTTATGGTTCCGATGAGTTGCAGCGCTTCGAGGCCACGACTGCGTTCGAGCACCGCCTGAAACTCCTGCATGAACACATGCGTTAGGCCCTTGCGGTAGCTGCCCTGCGCATCGCCCAGCCGGGCAATCACCGCCGGGTGCTCAAACCAGCCGCGCAGAGTTGAGGGCAGCTCTGCCATCGGCAGCGTGAGTTGCGCCGCGCCTTCCTTGGGGTTGGCGGCGTGGGTGCGCCAGGCCAGAGGCAATGGCCGCAACGCCGGTGCAATTTGCGTGGGCGTGCTTGGCAGATTCCAGGCGACCACCAGCGCCACCTCCTCGGCCTGCGCTTGCGTGCCCGTAATCGGTTGCCCAGCGCGCTGCAAAGGCGCGCTGGCGTACCAGCAGCCGCCTTGTTGCTCCATGACGCCGGGCTTATCGTCGAGCGACGCTTCGCGGCGAATCGCCACGGTAAGCGGCAGCGCGAGTGGCGCAAGCCAGGCCGCCTGCTTGCCGTCGAACACCAGCGCCGCAAACCGCCGCTCAGGTTCGCGCTGCGGGGCCACGATCACTTGGCCTGGACGTTCGATTAAACCCTTCGCTTCGCGCATGAGCGCATCGCGTGCCTGGCAGGCAGGCCGCGTGAGCGGTTGCGCGATGAAATGATTGCCGTCGGCATCAGCAAAACCGGTGAAGAATGGCTGTGCGCTTGCCTCTTGAAGCATCGCAGCGCCAAGAGCCGCGCCGATCAAGCGTCTTCGGGTGAAAGCGAAACCAAAAACGATCACACCATCAACTGCTGATAAATCTCGTGCGCTGACGTGAAGCGATCCGCCGCGTCTTTAGCGACCAGTCGTTCGAGAATCGGCTGAAAGCCCGCGAGCGATTCCGGCAGTTTGGGAATCGGCGCTTTGATGTGCAAGTCCATCATTTCCACCGCCGAATTGGCGATGTACAAAGGCCGCCCGGTCAGCATCAGATGGAAAATCACACCGAGCGCATACAGGTCGGAGGAGCCGGTCAGCGGTTGGCCCAGCACCTGCTCTGGGCTCATGTACATCGGCGTGCCCACGACATGCCCAACACTGGTGAACTTGTGATCTTCGTCGAGATTTTTCGCGCCACCAAAATCAACAATCGCCAGCAAATGCGGGTCGCGAAACATGATGTTGTGCGGCTTCAAATCGCGATGCACGATGCCAGCATCATGCACAGCTGCAAGCGCTTGCGAGATCTGCGCCAGAATCTTGAGCGCCTGCACCGGCGCGATGCCCGTCTTGATCCGGTCGCGCAGGTCGCCCGCACCAAAATACTCCATCACCAAATAGGCCACGCCTTCGTCGTAGCCCAAGTCGAAGATGCGCGTCACATACTCGCTCTTGATCTTTTGGATCATCGAAAACTCCTGCATGAAGCGCTCAAGAAAGCGCATGTCGCGCGAGAGTTCTTTGTCCATCACTTTGAGCACAACGGCAGGCGCGTCTTCGGCGTCGCCGTCGCGGCGCGCCAAATACACCTGCGCCGTGCCGCCCGTGCCGATTTTGCGTATCACTTGGTAGCCGCGCACCAGCGGCTTTTCAGAATTCGCGATCGGCGCGCCAACCTTGGTTGGATCTACCGCCGTGAAGGCCGGCATCATGCCAGTCTTCATCGCCTTTTCCATCGTTTTTACTGCTTGGCGCTCATCAATCACGTGGCGCACCATCGCATAGAGCCGCCCAGGCGAGAGCGAAATGCGCGGCAGGCAATCAGCAATTCCTAAGCGTGTGGCACGCATCACGATGTCGCCGGTGTCGCGCCCGGTCAGCATCACGACCGGCGGCAGCTCTTCAATCGACTTGCCCGAGGCTTTTTTGGTCTGCGCCAGCCACACGAAGGCGTTGCTGCCCACACTCGTGGCACCAGGCTCGTAGTTGATGACGATGGCTTGAATCCGCGCCCAGTCGAAGTTGGCTTCAGGCACGCCACGCTGCGGGTCCCATGGCTTGGCTTCGATCACATTGTCGGGCCCCGCGGTGCCAGAACGCGCAATTTCCTCGGTCGCCCCTTCTGCCAAATACTCGGCAATCACCAGGCGGAAATCAGGGTTGTCGTCAACGACCAGAATGCGCATGGCGGGCGAATCGAATTTTGCGGGAGGAAATGAGGAAAGGGCTGCGAAGTGCGATGGGATAATCGACGCTTTGGCTAAACGGTCGTCGCGCATTTTGCGCAGGCGTTCGGGCCTTCGATTGTAGCCGCCAGCCCATGCTCTGGATCAAAGCGTTTCACATCATCTTTGTGATTACCTGGTTTGCCGGTCTGTTCTACCTGCCGCGGCTGTTCGTCTACCACGCTGCCGCCGGTGACGCGATCAGCATCGCGCGCTTCAAGGTGATGGAGCGCCGACTCTTCTACGGCATCATGATGCCTTCAGCGCTGGGCACGCTGGCGCTTGGGGTCTGGCTCTGGTTGGGCTACGGCTTTAGGGGTGGCTGGCTGCATGCGAAACTGGCGTTGGTGCTGCTGCTGGTGCTGTTCCACATTGCGTGCGGTAAGTGGTTGGCCGATTTCGCAGCAGACCGCAACCAGCATTCCGAGAAATTCTTCCGCTTGGTCAACGAAATTCCGGTCATCCCGCTGCTGGGCTGCGTGATTTTGGTGGTCGTGAAACCCTTTTGAACTTCAACCTGGCCTAAAACGGCGAACCATGAAAACGATTGACTACTACTTCACCCATACCTCGCCGTGGTCTTATCTTGGCCATGAACGACTGGTTGCAATGGCCGCCAAGCATCAAGCCACAATCAATCTGAAACCGGTCGACTACGGCAAGATTTTCCCCGCGACAGGCGGGGTCCCGCTGGCGCAGCGCCCAGAGCAGCGCAAGTCTTATCGGCTGACTGAATTGAAGCGCTGGCAGGCCACTTTGAGCGTGCCATTGACGCTGCACCCCAAGCATTTTCCGGTCGCGCCGCAAGCAGCGGCGCTGGTGGCTCTGGCTGCTGCCGATGTGTCGATGGATGCTGGCCTGGCCTTCTCATTTGCCAGCATGCGCGCCTGCTGGGCTGAAGATCGCGACATCAGCGATGCGGCCACGCTGGACGACATTGTCACCGCCTGCGGGCTGGACGCCACCGCCCTGCGCGCCAAAGCGGAGATGCCCGAAACCGCGCAACGCTATGCCGAATTGACCGATGAGGCACTGCGCCGCCAAGTATTTGGCGCACCAACCTACCTGTACAACAACGAACTGTTTTGGGGCCAAGACCGGCTCGATTTCCTGGAACGCGCATTGGCCGCCTCGTGAATCACTTCTTTGCGCCTTGCCCGCGCGGGCTGGAAGAAACTCTCGCCAGCGAGCTGCGCACGCTCGAGATCCTCAATCCAGTGATTGCCGCAGGTGGCGTGGCCTTCGCGGGCGATTTGGGTCAAGCGGCGCGGGCCAATCTGTGGAGCCGGATTGCCAGCCGCGTGCTCCTGCGGGTGGCGCAGGCGCGTTACCGCACCGAGCGCGATGTGCATGCGCTGGCGAAAACGGTGCGCTGGCCCGAGCACTTCGTCGTAAATCGCACGATTCGGGTCGACACCGTCGGCACACAAAGTCCGGTGAAGAGCCTCGATTTTGTCACGCTCACGGTCAAAGACGCGGTGTGCGACGTGTTTCGCGATGCCGGTGGCGAGCGCCCCTCGGTGGACAAAAACGCCGATGTGCGCATCCACGTGCATCTGGATGCCACGCATGCCACGCTCTATCTCGATACGTCGGGCGAGCCGCTGTTTATGCGCGGCTATCGCAGCGATACCGGCCAAGCGCCGATCCGCGAAAACTTGGCCGCTGGAATTTTGGCCCTGAGCGGCTGGCAGCCCGGTCAGGTGCTCTACGACCCGATGTGCGGTAGTGGCACGTTTTTGATCGAAGCGGCGTTGATCGAGCGCGGCATCGCGCCGGGCGCAATTCCCGGGATCGAACGGCACTTCGGTTTCGAGCGTTTGAGCGCCTTTGCGCCAGACGCGCGTGCAACCGCCGCAGCCTATCGCCCAAGAAGCACGTCCAGTAACGTTCTTCAAGCACCGTTGCCTGAAGAAAGCCTGCCCGCGCGGCTCTTCGGCAGCGACATACTGGGCGACATGACCGCGCTCACTTTGCGCAATGCCGCCAAGGCGGGCGTTGCCGATTGGATTGCGACCAAGCAAGGCAACTTTCTGGAACTCAAAGCGCCTGCACCCAGCGGCGTGTTAATCGCCAATCCGCCCTATGGCGAACGTCTCGCTGGAGATCGGCAGCGCACCGCTGTGCCCGCCCGGCGTGAAGAGTCGCGGGACCAGCGACAAGGACCCAGACGTGAGCGCATTCCCTCACGTGACGCAAGTCGCCGTCACGACAATCCGCGCGCCGCGCCAGTGAACGCCATTCCAGGCATCGGCGAAGACCCGGTGTTGGCCGCGCTATATCCGCAAATTGGCGACCATTTAAAGAAGAATTACGCCGGTTGGCACACCCAGTGGTTTACCGGCGATTTGCGCTTTGGCAAGCTCGTGGGTTTGAAGCCGACCCGCAAAATCGTGCTCTACAACGGCAATATCGAATGCCGATTGTTTGAAGTGCCAGTAATGGCAGGCTCGGCGCGTGGCAAGACGGAAACTGGCGAAGCGACCACGCAGCAGAATCCTTAACAAGAGCGATCTCGAATCCCCTTCTCTCCGATGAAACTGGTCACTTTCACCCACCCACAGCAGCGCGGCGTGCGGCTTGGCGCATTGGTTGGCGGCGCGCGTCGCATCGTTGATTTGCAGGCGGCCTATCAGGCGCGCTACGGCAAGCGCAATCGCAAACTGACTGACATGCAGGCCTTGATCGAAGCTGGTCACGACGGGCTCGACCTGGCTGCGGCATTGTTGAAAAAAGCGCCGCCCGATGCCACGCTTACTCGCAGTCACGCCCGCTTGCTGGCCCCAGTGCCAAGGCCCCTGCAAATGCGCGATTGCATGCTGTTTGAAAAGCACGTGATTCAGGCAATGGCTTCATTGCATCGCATGCGCAAGCTGCCCGGCGCACCGGCCCCGCGCGCACCGGACGCTTGGTATGCCCAGCCGATCTATTACAAACAAAACCGCATGGGCGTGATCGGCACCGAGACCGAGATCGAATGGCCGCACTACTCCAACTTGATGGACTATGAGCTGGAACTGGGCCTGTTCATCGGCAAAACCGGTAAAGACATCTCGCAAGCACGCGCCCGTGAGCATTTTTTTGGATTCACGATCTTTAACGACATTTCCGCGCGCGACGCGCAAAGCATCGAAATGGCCGGGCAGTTGGGCCCTTGCAAAGGCAAAGACTTCGACACTGGCAATGTGTTGGGCCCGTGCATCGTGACAATGGACGAAATTGGCGATCCTTATCAGCTGGCGATGGCAGTCAAGGTCAATGGCGAGCTGCGCGGGCAGGGCAATTCATCGTCGATTCACCACACCTTTGAAGCGGCGCTGGCTCATATCAGCCGCAGCGAAACCGTGTACGCCGGTGAGTTCATCGGCTCGGGGACGGTGGGCGACGGTTGCGGCCTGGAGCAGATGCGCTTTCTCGAAGACGGCGACTTGATCGAGATGGAAATCGAGAAAATCGGTGTGTTGCGCAATCGAATCGTCAGGCGACTCAAGCAGAGCTAAACCGCCTTGCCCGCCGCCACGCCTGAAGCCCAAGCCCACTGAAAGTTAAAGCCGCCCAGGTGTCCCGTCACATCAACCGCCTCGCCAATAAAGTGCAGGCCGGGTTCGGTGGCGACCTCCATGGTTTGCGATGAGAGCACTTTGGTGTCTATGCCGCCCATTGTGACTTCGGCTTTGCGATAGCCCTCGCTGCCGTCGGGGGTGATGCGCCAGGCGTGTACGGCGTTGGCGAGCGCTTGCTTCTGCGTTTTTGGCAACTCGGCGAGCGGGCGTGCTGCGCCTTGTGGAGTGAGAGTTCTCAGGCAGAGTGCCTCAGAGAGCCGCTTGGGTATTGCCTCTTCAAGCACAGTGCTTGAAAAAGTGCGCCCACCAAGGCTTTTCAGCAATGCCTCTTGAAGATCGGCATTGGGCGAGAGGTTCACGAATATCTCTTGCCCGGCGCGCCAGTGCGAAGAGATTTGCAACACACCAGGGCCAGACAGCCCACGATGGGTGAACAGCAAGTCTTCGCGAAAACTGGCTTTGCCATACGGCCCTTTGCAGGCCAACTCCACTTCGAGCGAAAGCCCCGCCAAATCGACAAACGGCCAGTCGGCAAACGTCAGCGGCACCAAACCCGGCTGTGGGTCAATCAGGGCTACGCCGAACTGCTTGGCCACACGGTAAGCAAAATCAGTCGCGCCGATCTTCGGAATCGAGAGCCCGCCGGTGGCAATCACCAGCTTGTCGGCGTGCAGCAGGCCTGCCGGTGCGCCATCGGCTTCCAAGCCAATCAGAAACTGCGCACCTTCGCGGCGGATCACCTTCACGCTGGCCGGGTTGCGCCATTGCACGCCACCGGTGTCACACTCGGCGCGCAGCATGGCGATGATGTCTTCAGCCGAGTGATCGCAGAACAACTGCCCGCGATGCTTTTCATGAAAGGCGATGCGGTGCTGCTTCATCAAGCCGATAAAGTCTTGCGGCGTGTAGCGCGCCAGGGCCGAGCGGCAAAAATGTGGGTTGGTGGAGAGAAAGTTGGCGGGCGTGGTGTGCAAGTTTGTGAAGTTGCAACGCCCGCCACCGGAGATGCGGATTTTTTCGCCGATCTTGGCAGCATGGTCGATCAATACCACGCGCCGCCCGCGTTGCCCGGCGCTAGCGGCGCACATCATGCCGGCCGCGCCTGCGCCGATTACGGCGACGTCGAAGGCTGCACTTTTTCGATCATCGCTCACTTGGTGCAATGCCACGACCGGTGCGGCAGCGCATGGCTGGGCCGCTTGAAATCGTCGGGCACGGTTTGGTGGCTGATTTCTTTCAAGCCTAAGCGGATAGCCAGCTGCTTGTCTATCTCAAAACTGCGCAGGTTCGTGGAAAAAAACAGCGCGCCACCGTCGTAGAGCATGGCGTGGCATTGGTGAATCAGCCATACGTGGTCGCGCTGCACATCGAGCACGCCGGCCATTCTTTTGGAGTTCGAAAAACTCGGCGGGTCGAGCACAATCACATCGAACCGCTGGCCTTGTTCGTCGGCCTCGCGCAGCCAGGTGAAGGCGTCGGCGCGCACCAGGGTGTGGCGCTTCGCATCGATGCCGTTAAGCCCAAAGTTGCGCAAGTTCCACGCTTGATAGGTGTTGGAAAGATCGACCGTGACCGACTGCACGGCGCCTGCTTTTGCAGCAACCACCGAAAAGCTGCCGGTGTAGGCGAAGAGATTGAGAAACGCCGGTTTCGACTTGGCGGCGATCACTTGGGCTACCAGCGCGCGGGTTTGCCGGTGGTCGAGAAAAAGGCCCGTGTCGAGGTAGGCATCGAGGTTGATTTCCAGCTTGTGCCCCGCCTCCTCGACCACCAGCGCCTCGGCGTGGCCTTCCAGCTTTTCGTACTGGGAGATACCGCGCTGGCGCAGGCGCCGTTTGAGGTGGAGCTGGTCTTCAGTAATGCCACAAATCGCACAAATCGCGTCGCACACTGCCACCAGCCAAGCGGTGTAGTCTTGATCGGCCAACTTCCAGCCAGTGTCGATTTCCTGCACGTGCAGATGCACTTCGGCGCGCGGCGCGACCGTTTCAAACCAGTCGATCGCGAAGGGGAATTGCGGCACATCGCGGTCGTAAATGCGAAAGCAGGTAATCCCGCGCCGCTTTGCCCACTTTTTCCAGTGGGCGGTGTTTTTGGTCAGGCGGTTGCTAAAGGCTGTGATGTCGGGCGCGGTCATGGCCCGATTATCGCCTTCTGTGCCGCTGTAGGAGCCTGTCGGACTTAAGCGAATCGGCCCAAATCGCCGAAAAATTGGTAGCGTTAGGCGCTACTTCCGTCGCCAATAGAACAACTATTGGCTAGAAAGCATCACCAAACGCCACGCAATTTTCGACAATTTTGGCTCGATCCCTTAAGTCCGACAGGCTCCTAGCTTTCGATTAATACCCGAAGCGCAGGTCTTTGTTGATCACGGTAAGCTCGGCGAACGACGAGCCATTGTGATTGTCCGGCGCATAGCTGACCATGTAGCCGCCCGTGTCAAAACCTTTGATGCTGTCGAGCGCTGCCATGAGCGATGTGCGCTCCACCTTCGGTCCGGCGCGGCGAATGCCTTCGACCAGCACTTTGGCGGCAATAAAGCTCTCCAGTGAAGTTGCGCCAAACTCCTTTTTTCCAGTGAGCTTTTCAAATGCGGCTTGATATTCCATCACCACCGGCACACTGCGATTGGTCACCGGCGGTACTACTTGCGCAATCGTCACGCCCACCCCGTCTTTGCCCAGGGCTTTAAGCAGCACATTGGGTCCAGAAAAGGAGTTGGCGGCGAACTGAATGCCAGGGTTGAGTACCTTGGTAGCCTTGATGAAATCGGCGGATGGCCCAACCAGAGTGGTGACGATCATCACGTCGGGCTTGGCGCTAGCCGCTTGTGCGGCGGCGGCTTTGATGTCCGGGTTAACCCGTGGGATGCCGATTAACACGGAGGGCTTGAAATTGCGTTTGGTCAGGGCGCGCACCACGGCAGTTTCGTTCTCTCGACCTACAACGTCGGCGTGAAACAGCACACCGAAATTTTTCACGCCCACTGTGGCGTAATGATTAACAATTTTCTCCAGCTCGTCTTCATAGCTGGCGCGGTGGTTGTACACGACGCGATTGAATTTGCGCATCGGGTCAGCGCCGGTGAAAGGCGAGACAAATGCCACGCCCGCCTGCTCGGCATGCGGCACCGCCAAGCGGCTCAAGGTCGCCGAAGCATAGCCGTAGAGCGCGAGCACCTTGTTGTCGTCAATCAGCTTTTTCGCGTTTGCCCCAGCACGCTCAACGTTGTTCGCGTCGTCGAGCGAGACCAATTGCAACTTGCGGCCATTCACCCCGCCAGCGTCGTTGATCTTGTTGAAGTAGGCCAGTGCGCCATTGCGAATTTCGTCGCCCAACTCTTTGTTGCTACCCGAGAGAGGCACGGATTGCCCGATCACAATGTCCTGCGCGTGCGCACCTAGCGCGCCTAAACTAAAAAAGGTGACTCCCGCGACCTGAATCCAGGCACGGGCCAAAGAATAGAAAGATCGAATCAACATGATGAAATATACCAATTATGCCAATGGAATTGAGATGAGACTCTAGTCCAATTTCGCACTGGCTACAAGGATTTTTGTGGGAATTTCGGTCAAAAATTTGGCACGTTTCGTCGAAAAAAAAGCGCGCACATTGCGCACCTGATTCGCCGTATTCAGCAAACTTTCTACCAGTGATTGGTAGGCACTCATGTCAAGTGTTTGCACGATCAGCACGAAGTCCGGCCCGGCAGACACGCGATAGCACTGCAACACCGCTGCCTCTACCGCCACCCGCGCTTCAAATGCGGTCAGCGTTTCTGCGTCTTGCCGCTCAAGCGTGACTTCCAAGATCGCGGTGATGCTGGCCTTGAGGCGCTGCGGGTCAAGCAGCGCCACCTGCCGGGCGATCAGTCCCGCCTCGGTCAACCGGTTCACGCGCCGTAATGCGGTGGCGGGCGACACGTGGATTTGTGCCGCCAGCGCTTGGTTAGAGCGCCCGGCATCGTGTTGCAGTTCTTGCAAGATGCGCAGATCAATCGCATCGAGATTGATTGAATTAATCATTTTGTGATAATTAGTGAAATAAAAGTTCTATAAAGCGTAGCGACGCAATAATGTTGCAAATATAGGCCAATTTGGATTGCATTGCTCATCAATCCACTCCTACGATGCGCAGCATTGATCGAAACGCAAAAAGGGTAAGCCATGTGTGGAATCGTCGGAGCAGTAGCGTCACGCAACATCACCGGGGTGCTGGTTGAGGGACTCAAGCGGCTTGAGTATCGTGGCTATGACTCTTGCGGTGTAGCCCTGCACAAAGCTGGCGGCCTCACCCGCGCCCGCAGCACCTCGCGCGTGGCCGAGCTCATGTCTCAGGTTGAAGAAACTCAGCTGACTGGCTTCACCGGCATCGCCCACACCCGGTGGGCCACGCACGGCGCGCCGGTTACACACAACGCCCATCCGCACTTTTCGGCGGGCCCGAGCAAAAGCGGCACGAACGATGCCGGGCGCATTGCCCTGGTGCACAACGGCATTATTGAAAACCACGAAGAGCTGCGTGCCGCCCTGCAAGCGCGTGGCTATGTGTTTGAGAGCCAGACCGACACCGAGGTGATCGCGCACATAGTCGATTCGCTCTACCAAGGTGATTTGCTCGACGCCGTGCAGCGCGCCGTAACGCAGCTCACCGGTGCGTATGCGATTGCCGTGTTTTGTCGCGACGAGCCGCACCGCGTGGTGGGTGCGCGCGAAGGCTCGCCGCTGGTGGTGGGTGTGGGCAAGGGCGAAAACTTTCTCGCTTCCGACCCGCTCGCGTTGGTGGGCACGACCGACCAGATCATTTATCTCGAAGAAGGCGACGTGGTCGATGTGCAACTCTCGCGTGTGTGGGTGTTGGGGCGCGACGGCAAAGAAATCAAGCGCGAGGTGAAAACCGTGCACGCCCACACCGGCGCGGCGGAATTGGGGCCGTACCGCCACTACATGCAAAAGGAGATTTTTGAGCAGCCGCGCGCGCTGGCCGACACGCTCGAAGGCATCGAGCACGTGACCGCCGACGTGTTTGGCGACAAAGCGCATCGCGTGCTCTCCGGCATCGATTCGCTCCTGATCTTGGCCTGCGGCACCAGCTACTACTCAGGCTTAACGGCGAAATACTGGCTCGAATCCATCGCCAAAATTCCGTGCCAGGTCGAGATCGCCAGCGAATACCGTTACCGCGACAGTGTGCCCAACCCGAAATCCTTGGTCATCACCATTTCGCAGAGCGGTGAAACCGCCGACACACTGGCCGCGCTGCGCCACGCCAAATCAATCGGTCATGCGCATACGCTCACGATTTGCAATGTCGGCACCAGCGCAATGGTGCGCGAGTGCGAGCTGGCCTACATTACCCGTGCCGGGGTGGAGATTGGGGTCGCTTCCACCAAAGCCTTCACCACGCAATTGGCGGCCTTGTACATGCTCACGCTTACGCTGGCGCAGCTGCGTGGGCACTTGAGCGAAGCGGCTGAGCACGCGCAGCTCAAAGCCCTGCGCCACCTGCCGACGGCAATTGCTGCGGTGCTCGCGTTGGAGCCGCAAATCATTGCGTGGAGCGAGCGCTTTGTGAAAAAAGAGCATGCACTCTTTCTCGGACGGGGACTGCACTATCCGGTCGCGCTCGAAGGAGCGCTCAAGCTGAAAGAGATCAGCTACATCCATGCCGAAGCCTACCCCGCCGGCGAGTTGAAACACGGCCCGCTGGCGCTGGTGACGGACGAAATGCCAGTCGTGATTGTGGCCCCAAACGACGCGCTGATCGACAAGCTCAAATCGAACATGCAAGAAGTGCGCGCCCGAGGCGGCGAGCTGTATGTATTTGCCGATGCTGATTCTCGTGTTACCCAAACCGAAGGGGTTCACGTGATCCGCCTGCCCGAGCATTACGGCGCGCTTTCGCCCATGCTGCATGTAGTGCCACTGCAATTGCTCGCCTATCACACGGCGGTGTTGCGCGGTACGGATGTGGATAAGCCACGCAATTTGGCGAAGAGTGTGACGGTGGAGTAAGCCGCCGATGGCACTACCTCGGGGGGTTATTCCCTCTTGGCGCACGAGTGCCGCAGGAAGCAGACTCCGCCCACCCTAGAATCAAAGCCCGCAGCCGCCCATTCGCCCACCATGACCCTCCCACCACCCGCCCTGGAACACCTCTGCGACTTGGCGGTCACCATCTCGCCACCGGTTGATGTCGGCATGACCCCGCGGGGCTTGCGCCGTATGATTCCCATCACCGGGGGCACGGTTATTGGCCCTAAGCTCAATGGCAAGGTGCTCGCCGGTGGGGCTGATTTTCAGTTGATTTTGGGTGGCGGCACGCTGGCGCATTTAGACGCGCGCTATGTGATCGAGTTGGACGATGGCAGCCGTATCTGGGTGCAAAACACTGCCTTGCGTTTCGCCTCGCCGGAAAACTCGCAGCGCCTGATGCGTGGCGAACCGGTGAATCCGGACGAGATCTACTTTCGCTGCCAACCGCAACTCGAAGCGGTTGCGCAGCAGTGGGCGTGGCTTAACGAAAGCCAGTTCATCGGCACCGGTCGACGCGCGCCCGACGGCGTGTTTTTGAGTTTCTACCGCGTGGTGTAGCGCGTCTACCGGACGACTACCCGGCTCTCAAGCCCTCGTCAATGCCGCCAAGTCAAACTCCCACTGTTGGCGCATCGCGCTTGCTTGGGCGTGCAGGGTGGTTGGCTTACGAATCACCAGTTTATGAGGTGAACCTTGCTTGAGAACGGCAAAGTCGAACTGGTCAGAGACGCGCTGTAGTGCGTCTTGCACGTGTCCGCGGCGCGCCTCTGCCAGCGGCAGCGTGAGCGGGGCATTCGTCGGGGCTTTTGCCCACGCGATGACCGGCGCACAGTCCCGGCAATGGCATCCCCATTCCAGGGCGGGCATGCCAAAATCGTCGGGCGCGCGGGGTACGGCCGATAGTGCGGCACGCAACTCTAAGATGACAGTCTTACGCAAAGTGCCTGTGGGAGATGGGTCCGGCAACGCATCAAAAACCGGCAAGATCGGCCCAAGCTGCGTCAATGGATACAGTTTGTGATGCTGCTCGATGTGGCCTACCAGTGCGACCAGAACGGGCTGAGGGTTGGCCGCCAACTGGAGCGCTGTGCCGAGCTCCGCCAGCGCACCCAGCCTGGTCGCTAGGCTTGCTTGCCATTGGAGTGGCCCAGCGTGGGCGAGCGCGCGGTCGATCTGCACAAAGGCGGCAAGCGCCTGTTCGAAAAGAATCTCGACTAGAGGGGGCGCAAGCCCGGCTGCTTGGCTGCGTTTGACAAATTCTGGCAAGGGCGAAGGCCACGCACGTGGTGATTCTTTGGCCTTGGTCGCCCAAAAGTAGTCGCTTGCGGTACGCTGCGGTGCCGACCACATGCGCAACAACGCAGCCATCGGCTTTTGCCCCAAGTACGTCGCCAGAACGCTGATCGGAACCGCATCGCTGGGCGCGAAGCTGATCCAATCAAAACCTTCGTAGAGGCTGCGCGCGAGAGCAGGATCGGTCAGTGCGCAGGCTAATTCCACGTAGGGTTTTAGCAATTTGCGTCCGCTGGCTACGCGAGCGCTGCCGAGTATCGGTGTCACTGCCGCCAAGCGCTGGGTGAGCTCTAGGGTGGCCTGCACCGTGCCTTGCCGGGCCAGCACCAGCGCATCGGCGAGTGCTGCATCAAATTCGGTGGTAAAGCGGTTGACCTCAGATGCCAATGGCGTTTGAATCACCACGCCAGCGCGACGATACCAGTAGTCGATGGTATTGCCGTGGTTGCCCATGTAGCCTTCATGCTCTTGGTTGACCAAAAAACTGTCGTCGGTATCGCTGAACGCGTGCACGTCTTGCTCGCGTAAGTGAAGTTCTTTGCCGCGTGAAATGTGATCACGCTGATCGACCCAAAAATCAAGCACTGTGCCACCCTCGATCAACTCACCGCGTTGGACATCGTCGTCATCGTGATCGTTATCATCATCGCTGTGCGACGAGCGCCCCCGCCGACCTCGATTTGACTCCCAAGGCTCGTCGTATTCGGCAGTCCACGATTCATGGATGGTGGTTAAGCCCAGGGACACTTGCAGGCCCAACTCCTTCGCCGCAGTAGCAAGCGCGAGCACGCGCTCCCGATCTGCGCCCTTCAGCAGCGCCCACCGCAAACCATGCTCGGTGTATTCGTGGTCTAACAGCAATACCCAGGGCTTTACGCGCGCCGCCCCCTCAGGAAAAAACTCGAGCCGCAACGCCTCGCGTAGCTCTGCTGACAGCGGGGCCACGGCATCGACCAAGGTGGCCGGAGCCACCACGTCGAAACTCAACACAACCCGATAGCCGTCCAACACCGGCAGCACTTCGTGGCGACAGTCGGCGTAGAAGACGAACCAGCGCAAGGTGTCAGCGTGCAAATGTTGCGAATCAAACTGCGCGCTCAGCTTGCCATGCGTCAGGCGAAGCTGCCCGCCAATGTGTGCCGAAGGAAGGACGACGACCAAGGTAGCCACCATGCCGTCATGCTTCTCACTGTCTTGGTGGGGCTTAAAGAACTGGCCCTTGCGGTAGACCAAGAGATCGTGCGCGCGCAGTTCAACGCCTGGCAAACCCAGTGCAGTGGCAGCGCGGTCCTGAAGCTGGGCCAAGCCGCCCTCACCCCACGTCAATGCGAGTGCCGCTGCGGGTATCTGCCCGGTGTCACGCACGTCCGTGTCGAGCACCGTTTGGCTGCGTTTGCCATGTGGTGCAGGCGCGCTCGCGGCATGTAAAGCTTGCGCCAACGCGGGCGAAATGGATGTGCCTAGAGGGCCAACCCCTGCGACCGTGACATCAAGCGCGTCGAGCGCCAACTCGCCCGTACCGCAGTAGCTACCAATGACGCTCTTGGGTTGGTCAGCGTGCCGGGCGAGCAGGGTTTCACTGGAGGGCGACCCTAGTGCAATAAGGACCGGAGACATGACGTAAGCCCTGAGCAAAGCGGTGATTGTAGTGAAAAAGTTGCCCCTCGCGTGCCACGCAAAATGAGACCTATCAACGCGCTGCCGCCTGCCGCTGCAACCACGCCAGTTCCGCCTCATCAAAGCCACTTTCGCGCCGCGCCGCCAAATTGAGTGGCGGACGAATTCCCGGAGCGCCATAGTGCTGCATCAGGCGTGAAAACGCGGCAACCGGCTCCAAGCTTCGTTCTTCACACAGGTGGTGAAACCACTTGTTGCCAATCGCGACGTGCCGGATCTCGTCGCGCAAGATGATGTCAAGAATATCAGCTGCGCGTGTGTCACCCGCCTGCAAGAGCTTTTGGCGAATCCCGGGAGTCACATCCAGCCCGCGTGCTTCCATGATGCGCGGCACCAGGCCCATGCGCGCGAGCACGTCGTCGGCGGTCTTCTGAGCCATTTCCCACAGGCCGTTGTGTGCGGCTAAGTCGCCATAGCGCATGCCGTAGGCGGTTTCAAGATGCTGGCTCAAGAGCGAGAAGTGGAGCGCTTCTTCAGCCGCCACCTGCAACCAGTCGGCGTAGTACTCGTCCGGCAAATTGGCAAAACGGCAGGCTGCGTCGAGCGCCAGATTGATCGCATTGAATTCGATATGCGCCACCGCATGCAGCAGTGCCGCGCGGCCTTCGGGTTTGCCCAAGCCGCGCTGCGGCACCCGCGCCGGGTGAATCAGGTCAGGGCGCGCCGGGCGGCCGGGTGCGTGTATGGCATGCTGAAGATGCTTGTCTGTAAAGCTTCTTCGTGGCATGCCGTCGAAGAGCCTTGTCAGACGGGTCTTTTCAGTCGGGTCGGGTTCGAGAAGGGCTGCTCGAGCGGATGTTCGGTCAATCAGGGTGGTGCTCACTTCTGCCACGCGTCCTTCAAGGTCACCGCGCGATTGAACACGGGCGCACCGGGTGTCGAGTCCACCCGATCCGCGACAAAGTAGCCGTGCCGCTCAAACTGAAAGCGCTGATCCGGCAGTGCTTGCCCCAAACTCGCTTCAAGATAAGCGGTGATGACTTGGCGCGAGTGCGGGTTGAGTGTGGTCAAAAAATCGCGTCCGCCGCCATCGGGCTGGGCTTCGATAAATAGCCGGTCGTAGAGCCGCACCTCGGCTGACACCGCGCCTAGCACGGCCACCCAGTGAACGTTGCCTTTGACTTTGTAGATATTCGAACCGGGTGTGCCGCTTTTGGAGTCGGCAAAGTAAGTGGCGTGGATGGCGGTGATACGACCGGTCTCGTCTTTCTCGCAGCCTGTACATTCGATCACAAAGCCATAGCGAAGGCGCACGCGGTTGCCCGGAAATAGCCTGAAGAAGCCCTTCTGTGGCTGCTCTTCAAAGTCTTCCCGTTCGATCCAGAGTTCGCGTGCGAACGCAAACGTGCGATTGCCCCACTCTGGATGCTGCGGGTGGAGGGGCGCGTGGCACTCATCGCCCGCATCCGCCGGGTAGTTGTCAATGATGAGCTTGACGGGGTCCAGCACGGCCGTGGCGCGGATGGCTTTAGACTCCAAGTCGTCGCGCAGCGCCGCTTCAAGCACGCTGTAGTCAATCCAACTATCGGCTTTGGAAACGCCCAAACGCTCGCAGAACAGTTGAATCGCCTCCGGCGTGTAGCCGCGCCGCCGCAAACCCAAAATCGTCGGCATACGCGGGTCGTCCCAGCCATCGACGTGCTTTTCGGTGACCAACTGTGCCAGCTTGCGTTTGCTGGTGACGATGGTCGTGAGCTTCAGGCGCGCGAATTCATGCTGATGTGGCAGTGGGGTCGCCAAAATCCCGGCATCGGCTAAGCGCGCTAACACCCAGTCGTAAAACGGCCGCTGGTCTTCAAATTCGAGCGTGCAAATCGAGTGCGTGATGCGCTCCAGCGCGTCTTCAATCGGGTGCGCAAAGGTGTACATCGGGTACACGCACCAGGCGTCGGCAGTGCGGTGGTGGTGCGCCTTGCGGATGCGGTAAATCGCCGGGTCGCGCAGGTTGATATTGGGCGAGGCCATGTCGATTTTGGCGCGCAAAATCAGCGTGCCTTCGCCATGTTCGCCCGCGCGCATCGCGCGAAACAGGGCGAGCGATTCGGCGGCGGGGCGCTCACGCCAAGGCGAGTTGCTGCCAGGCTCGGTGAGCGTGCCACGGGTGGCGCGCATTTGGTCGGCGCTTTGCTGTTCGATGTAGGCGTGGCCAGCTTCGATCAACGCTTCTGCCGCGCGGTACATCACGCTGAAATAGTCGCTGGCAAAGTAGAGATTGCTCTCTGTGTCGTCTTTGAAGCTCGCCCCCAGCCACTGCACCGCGTCGATGATGGAGTCAACGTACTGCGCTTCTTCCTTTTCAGGGTTGGTGTCGTCAAAGCGCAGGTGAAAGCGCCCGCCAAAATCGCGTGCCAAACCCGCGTTCAGGCAAATCGATTTAGCATGGCCAATGTGCAAATAGCCGTTTGGCTCGGGCGGAAAACGGGTGCGAATGCGGGCGGTGTCGAGCGGAGCGGCAGCGTGAACCGCAGCATCGCCCGGCTGGCCCGCCCAGCGGCGCGCGGCGTACTTGCCTTGCGCCAAATCGGCTTCAATGATATTGCGCAGGAAATTGGAGGCGGGTGCGGGGGATGCTGCTGTAGCCATGTGGATTGGGTGTGCAAAAGCAAAAGGTAACTCTCGATTGTAAAGCGCCCTCCACGGCGGTAAACCTGCTTTGTTAGAATCCGCGCTCTGTCACTTCGTCTGCGCGGTTGGAGCCGCAACGCGAAGCGGTACACTTTAAAACGGTGTACCAGCACTTCTTTCGAGAAACTCGAACCAAAGGTGAGCCACGATGATGAAACAACAGCAGTCGAACTCTTATCTGTTCGGCGGTAACGCCCCCTACGTCGAAGAGTTGTACGAGAACTATCTCGACAACCCGGGCTCTGTGCCCGAAAAATGGCGCGACTATTTCGATGCGCTGCAACACGTGCCTGCCGCCAACGAGCGCGATGTGGCCCACGCGCCGGTGGTTGAGTCGTTTGCCCAGCGCGCCAAAGAAGGCACGCTGCGCCCGCAGGGCGGCTCGACTGCGGATCTCACGATAGCGCGCAAGCAGGTGTTTGTGCAGCAGTTGATCGCGGCCTACCGCTTTTTGGGCAATCAGTGGGCCAATCTAGACCCGCTCAAGCGCCAGGAGCGCCCGCAGATTCCCGAGCTGGAGCCGGGGTTTTACGACCTGACCGAAGCTGACATGGACGCGACCTTCAACGCCCAGTCGCTCTACTTCGGCCGCGAAGAAATGACGCTGCGCGAGATCATCAAGGCGCTGCGCGAAACCTACTGCGAATCGATCGGCGCCGAATTCATGTATGTGACCGACCCCAAGCAAAAGCGCTGGATTCAGGAGCGCCTGGAGTCGATTCGCACGATGCCGAATTTTTCGGCCGAGAAGAAAAAACACATCCTGGGGCAAGTGACAGCGGCCGAAGGGCTGGAGCGTTACCTGCACACCAAATATGTGGGGCAGAAACGCTTTTCGCTCGAAGGCGGTGAGAGCTTTATCGCCTCGATGGATGAGCTGATCCAGCGCGCCGGCGCACAAGGCGTGCAAGAAATTGTGATCGGCATGGCGCATCGCGGGCGTTTGAATGTGCTGGTCAATATTCTGGGCAAGATGCCCAGCGATCTGTTTGAGGAGTTTGAGGGCAAGCACGCCGACGACCTGCCTGCGGGCGACGTCAAGTATCACAAAGGCTTTTCGAGTGATGTATCGACCCCCGGCGGCCCGGTGCATCTGTCGCTCGCGTTCAACCCTTCGCATCTGGAGATTGTCAACCCGGTGGTTGAAGGCTCGTGCAAGGCACGGATGGACCGGCGCGGCGACATCAATGGCTCGCAAGTGCTGCCGATTCTGGTGCATGGCGATGCCGCCTTTGCCGGCCAGGGCGTGGTGATGGAAACGCTGAACCTGGCGCAAACGCGCGGCTACGGCACGCACGGCACGGTTCACGTTGTCATCAACAACCAGATTGGTTTCACCACCTCTGACCCGCGTGATTCACGCTCCACCTTGTACTGCTCGGATGTGGTCAAGATGATCGAAGCGCCGGTGCTGCATGTCAATGGCGACGACCCTGAAGCAGTAATTCTGGCCACGCAAATTGCGATGGACTACCGCACCGAGTTCAAAAAAGATGTGGTGGTAGACATCATCTGCTTTCGCAAGCTGGGCCACAACGAGCAAGACACGCCGGCCCTGACCCAGCCGCTGATGTACAAAAAAATTGGCCAGCATCCGGGCACGCGCAAGCTCTATGGCGACAAGCTGATCGCGCAGGGCGTGTGCAAGGCTGAGGGTGAGGGTTCGCCCGATGCGCTAGTAAAGGAATACCGCGACACGATGGACGCGGGGCAATCGACCGTCGATTACGTGCTCTCCGATTTCAAGAGCAAATATTCGGTTGATTGGCTGCCCTTTTTGGGCAAAAAGTGGACTGACACCGCGGATACTGCCGTGCCATTGGCCGAGCTGAAACGCCTGGGCGAACGCATCACCACCGTGCCTGAAAAATTCAAGCCGCATGCGCTGGTCGAAACCCTGCTTGCCAACCGTCGCAAGATGGCGGCCGGTGAGCAGCCGCTTGACTGGGGAATGGGCGAGCACTTGGGCTTTGCTTCGCTGGTGGCCTCGGGCTACGCGATCCGCATGACCGGGCAGGATTGCGGGCGCGGCACGTTTGTACATCGCCATGCCGTGCTGCACGACCAAAACCGCGAAAAATGGGATTCGGGCACCTATGTGCCGCTCTCCAATATTTCGGACAAGCAAGCGCCGTTTGTGGTGATCGATTCGGTGCTCTCCGAAGAGGCGGTGCTCGCGTTCGAATACGGCTATGCCGCTTCCGAGCCAAATACACTCGTCATCTGGGAAGGCCAGTTTGGTGATTTTGCCAATGGCGCTCAGGTGGTGATCGACCAATTCATCACCTCAGGTGAGGTGAAGTGGGGCCGCGCCAATGGCCTGACGATGATGCTGCCGCACGGCTATGAAGGCCAGGGGCCGGAGCATTCGTCGGCCCGTATCGAGCGCTTTTTGCAACTGTGTGCTGACCACAATATTCAGGTGGTGCAGCCGACGACACCGGCGCAAATTTTCCACCTGCTGCGCCGCCAAATGGTGCGCCTGTTTAGAAAACCGCTGGTCATCATGACCCCGAAATCGCTGCTGCGCCATAAAGAGGCGGTGAGCGATTTGAACGAGTTGGCCAAAGGCGAATTCCACACCGTTATCGGCGAGCGTGATCGCGAGATCAAGCCAAAAGATGTCAAGCGCGTGATCGCCTGCTCGGGCAAGGTTTACTACGACCTAGTGGCGAACCGTCGCGAGAAAAAGCTGGACGACGTGGCAATCATCCGCATCGAGCAGCTCTATCCTTTCCCGCACAAAGCCTTTGCCAACGAGCTCAAAAAGTACGAAAACCTGGTCGATTTGGTGTGGTGTCAAGACGAGCCGCAAAACCAAGGCGCATGGTTCCAGATTCAGCACAATTTGCTTGAAAACATGCAAGAAGGGCACAAGCTCTTCTACGCCGGGCGGGCGGCATCGGCATCCCCCGCTGCTGGCTACATGGCCAAGCACATCGAGCAGCAGAAAGCCTTGATCGCCACGGCCTTCGGTAAAGCCAAGGGTTTGGTCATCACCAAGTAGGCGCTTCTGGCGGGTGAGGCGCGAGGGGTGAAGTGAGGAACCCCGCGCTGCCGAAAGCTGCCGAAGTTGCGTTTTTGACGTAGTGTGGTGATCCTTCCTTCTTCCATCATTTAATTTTTTTCAGTCCACTTCCATCATGTCCATCATCGAAGTCAAAGTGCCGCAATTGTCAGAATCGGTTGCCGAAGCGACGCTGCTCGTTTGGCACAAAAAGACGGGCCAAGCGGTCACCCGCGACGAAAACTTGATCGATGTCGAAACTGACAAGGTTGTGCTCGAATTGCCCGCGCCCGCCAGCGGCGTGTTAGTCGAGATCGTCAAAGGTGACGGCGGCACGGTAGTGTCTGGTGAAGTGATCGCGCGGATTGACACGGCAGCTACAGCGGGAACGGATGCTCCGAAAGCCGATCCGGTGGCGGCTCTTCAAGCACATGCCGTGCAAACCGTTGCTGCGAGCGCCTCTACAGGCGGCACTCCGGTGCTGATGCCTTCCGCTGCCAAGATGGTGGCCGAACAAGGCTTGAACCCTGCGGCGATTGCTGGCACTGGCAAAGACGGGCGCATCACCAAGGGCGACGTGATCGGTGCCAGTGCCGCCCTCGCCGCCCCTGCGCCGGCCCTGACAGCCGCCCCCAAGGCCACTCTTCAGCCGGTCGCAGCGCCAGTTAACCTCGCACATTTGAGCGGCCGCCCGGAGCAGCGCGTGCCGATGTCGCGCCTGCGCGCGCGCATCGCTGAGCGCCTGTTGCAGTCGCAATCGTCGAACGCCATCCTCACCACCTTCAACGAAGTCAACATGCAGCCGGTGATGGACCTGCGCAAAAAGTACGGCGAAAAGTTCGAGAAGGAGCATGGCGTGAAGCTGGGCTTTATGAGCTTCTTCGTCAAAGCCGCCGTCTATGCGCTGAAGAAATACCCGGCTGTCAATGCCTCGATTGACGGCAACGACATCGTGTATCACGGCTACTTCGACATCGGCATCGCCGTTTCCAGCCCGCGCGGGCTGGTCGTACCGATCTTGCGCGATGCAGACCAGAAAAGCTTTGCGCAAATCGAAAAAGACATCGCCAGTTTCGGCAACAAGGCCAAAGAAGGCAAGCTCTCGCTCGAAGATTTGACCGGTGGCACCTTCTCGATTTCCAATGGCGGCACGTTCGGCTCGATGCTGTCCACGCCCATCATCAACCCACCGCAGTCGGCGATTTTGGGGGTGCACGCCACCAAGGAACGCGCCGTGGTCGAGAACGGTCAGATCGTGATCCGCCCGATCAACTACCTGGCGATGAGCTACGACCATCGCATCATCGACGGACGCGAGGCCGTGCTCTCGCTGGTGGCGATGAAAGAGTCGCTGGAAGATCCGCAGCGGATTTTGCTGGAACTGTGATTTGACCCGCTGCGCGAGGATGGACGGCCATGTTTGCTTGGGATCAAGAGAAGGCGCTGCGCAATTTCACCAAACACGGAGTGAATTTCGCCGAGGCGGCAACGGTGTTTACTGATCCGTTGGCTGTGTGTTTTACTGATCCTGCCCACTCACTGGACGAAGAGCGACAAATCTTGGTGGGCTATTCGCAGCAGCAACGCCTTTTGTTTGTTTCATATCGCGAGTCCGAGGGCGAAGTTCGCCTGATTAGCTCCAGACTCGCCACCGCGCATGAGAGGAAACGCCATGAACAACGCAATTGAGACCAAAGACGACGACGATCTTTTGCCTGAGTACGAACTGGACTACTCGACATCGGTTCGTGGCAAGTACTACGAGCGCGCCATGCGTGCCAAGCAGTTGGTGAAAATCGACGAGGACTTGCTTGCCGCTTTTCCCAATGCTGCCGAGCTCAACGCCGCCTTGCGCAGTCTGATCGAAGCGGCGCGTCACGTCACGCCGCGCGCGGCCCCACCCAATTGATCGCAGTTTGTTGAAAGCCCCACAATGAGCAAACCATTTGATGTCGTCGTCATCGGCGGCGGCCCCGGCGGCTATATCGCCGCGATTCGGGCGGCGCAGTTGGGCAAGTCAGTTGCCTGTATCGACGAATGGAAGAACGCCAAGGGTGGCCCGGCTCCGGGGGGCACTTGCACCAACGTCGGTTGCATCCCTTCCAAGGCGCTGCTGCAAAGCTCGGAGCATTTTGAGCAAGCCGGGCATCACTTCGCCGACCACGGCATCAACATCTCAGGCTTGGCGCTGGATTTGCCGAAAATGCTCTCGCGCAAAGATACCGTCGTCAAACAAAACAACGACGGCATTCTGTACCTCTTCAAGAAAAACAAAGTCGCTTTTTTCCATGGGCGCGGCTCATTCTTAAAAAAAACAGACTCCGGCTACGAGATCAAAGTGACCGGTGCTACGGAAGAAAACCTGAGCGCCACGCACGTCATCGTGGCCACCGGCAGCAGCCCAAGAGCCTTGCCTGGCGCGGCTTTTGACGAGGAGCGCATCCTGTCCAACGACGGTGCCTTGCGCATTGGTGCCGTGCCCAAAAAATTGGGCGTGATTGGCGCAGGCGTGATTGGCCTTGAAATGGGGTCGGTGTGGCGCAGGCTGGGGGCCGAGGTCACCATTCTCGAGGCACTGCCCGGCTTCCTCGGGGCGGCCGACCAGCAAATTGCGAAAGAAGCGCACAAAGCCTTCACCAAGCAGGGTTTGGCGATGCATTTCGAGGTCAAGATCAGCGCTGTCAAAACCACGAAATCCGGGGTCACGGTTGACTATACCGATGCTTCGGGAGCCAATACCAGCGCGGCTTTTGACCGATTGATCGTCTCGATTGGGCGCCTTCCGAATACCGTCGGACTACAAGCCGACGCAGTCGGGCTCAAGCTCGATGAGCGCGGGTTTGTCGCGGTAGACGAGCTGTGCAAAACCAACCTGCCCAACGTGTGGGCAGTGGGCGACGTGGTGCGCGGCCCGATGCTCGCCCACAAGGCTGAGGAAGAGGGCGTGGCGGTTGCCGAGCGCATCGCCGGGCAGCATGGCCATGTCAACTTCAATACCGTGCCCTGGGTGATTTACACCTCGCCTGAGATCGCTTGGGTAGGGCAGACTGAAGAAGCACTGAAAGCCGCAGGACGCGCCTACAAAGCGGGCACATTTCCATTTATGGCCAACGGGCGCGCCCGCGCTTTGGGCGATACCACCGGTATGGTGAAAATGTTGGCGGATGCCAAAACGGACGAAATTCTCGGGGTTCACATCGTCGGGCCGTTTGCTTCAGAGTTGATCGCCGAATGTGTGGTGGCGATGGAATTCAAAGCGGCGGCAGAAGACATTGCGCGCATCTGTCACGCCCACCCAAGTTTGTCGGAAGCGACCAAGGAGGCGGCGTTGGCCGTCGACAAACGCGCGTTGAACTTCTGACTCTCTGGCGATGCCTGACAGCGCGCTGGACAGCGCCGATGCGTCTATCAACGACATTCAAGAAGAAGCTGCCGCCGGGCGCTTGACGGTGGTTGACTATTACCGCGCGGTACTCGACCGGCGTGGTTACACCAGCGACCCGGCGCAAGAGGCCGCGGTGGCGCAGTTGCAACAGCTGTACAGCGAGTGGGGCGACTACAAGCGCCGCCGCAGTTCTGCGCTCAAGCGAATGTTCATCAAGCCAGAGTTGCCGCGTGGCCTGTACCTGTGGGGCGGGGTCGGGCGCGGCAAAAGTTTTTTGATGGACAGTTTTTACCTCTGCGTACCATTGGTCAAAAAACGCCGCGTTCACTTTCATCATTTCATGCGCGACGTACACCGCGAGATGAATGATCTGAAGGGCCATGAAGACCCGCTATGGGAAATCGCGCGGCGTATCAGCGAGCGCTACCGGCTGATCTGCTTCGATGAGTTTCACGTCAACGACATTGCCGATGCGATGATTTTGGCGCGCCTGCTCGACGGCTTGTTTGCCAACCGGGTGATGCTCACGATGACCTCGAATTACCACCCCGACCTGTTGTTCAAAGACGGTTTGCAACGCGCGCGGTTTTTACCGGCGATTGAGCTGATCAAAGCGAAGCTGCAAATCCTCAATGTGGATGGCGGCGTTGACTACCGCAGGCGGGTGATGGAGCAGGTCAAGGTCTATCACTTTCCGCTCGACGGCGGCGCTGAAGCGGCGTTGCAACAGGAGTTCGAGCTTATCGCTGAAGTCTCAGATGAAACGCAATCGCTGGACGTTGAGGGGCGTGAGATCGCCTACCGGCGGCGCGCCGGTGGCATTGTGTGGTTTGACTTTGTGGCGCTGTGCGACGGGCCGCGCTCCTATGCCGATTATGTGGACATCGCGCGCCGCTTTCATACCGTGGTGGTCTCGAATATTCCCCGCCTGGAAGCGCGCGACTCTTCTGCCGCACGGCGCTTCACCTGGCTGATCGACGTGTTTTACGACTCGCGCATCAAGCTCATCATCTCGGCCGCGGTCGCCGCACCCCTGCTTTACGAAACCGGCTTGATGGTGCATGAGTTTGCGCGCACGCTGTCGCGTATCGAAGAAATGCAGAGCCTCGAATACCTGCAAGCGCCCAAGGTGGCACCGCAGAGCATTCGCTTGGATGAGTCTTCATCCTTGCCTCAGGCGGGCACGTTTTGAGTGCGCCCAGCAAGGCCAGCGTGGCGGGTGTGCGCTGATGGAATGGCTGCTGCTGATCGGCATTGTTGCGCTCGTCGCTTTTTGGGCCGATGCCCTGCGTGCGCGTGAGGCCGCTTTGCGCTTCGCCCGGCAGGTGTGCGAACGCCAGCAGTTGCTCTTGCTCGACGAAACCGTTTCTTGTGCCAAGCTCAAGCTGCGGCGCAACGAAGAAGGCGAATTGCGCATTTGGCGCACCTACCTATTTGAGTTCACCGACACCGGCGACGACCGGCGCGATGGAGTGCTCACGCTGTTGGGCATTGCCTTGGAAAGCATTGAGCTCGAACCGCATCGCATGATGTGAGCGGCGGCACGCTGGGCGAAGTCGGTACAATGGTTTTCATTGCGGCGCAACATGGACCATGTTGCGCCGCACCCAACTTCCAAGGGAGACAGCACCATGGCGACTAGAGGCAACAATGCCAATTCGGCCAATTCGGCCAGTGCAGCCACTGCGGCCGCCGCGCGAATCATCAAAAAATACCCGAACCGTCGCCTCTATGACACGCAAACCAGCACATACATCACGGTGACCGATGTCAAGCAATTGGTGTTGGATGGCGAGATTTTTCGCGTGGTCGATGCCAAGTCGGGCGACGATCTGACCCGAGCGGTGCTACTGCAAATCATTCTCGATGAAGAGTCTGCTGGCAAGCCGATTTTTTCGGAAGTGACGCTCGCCAATCTGATCCGTTTTTACGGCCACGCCATGCAAGGCATGATGGGTTCGTATCTCGAAAAAAACATGCAGGCCTTCCTCGAAATTCAGGAGCGCTTGGCGGAGCAGCAAAAAGCGATTTTGGGTGACAAGAAGGCGGCAGCCAATGGCGCGGCGGGTGCCGAAATGTGGTCGCAATTTATGAATTATCAAACCCCGGTTATCCAGAACATGATGTCCAATTATCTGGAGCAGTCAAAAAACATGTTCGTGCAAATGCAAGACCAGTTTCAGTCGCAAACCGCCAATATGTTTGGCGGCTTTCCCTTCCCGATGCCTGGAGTACCAGGTGCGCCAGGTACTCCTGACAACAAGAAATAGCCATCATGGTTCAAACGCTGCAACGCGCCGCCACAAACCCCGCCAAAGCACTTAAGTCCACCAAGCCCGCCCCCATGGTGGGCTTTGTTTCTTTGGGCTGCCCCAAGGCGCTGGTCGATTCAGAGCAAATTCTCACCCAGCTGCGCGCCGAGGGCTATGGCGTCGCCCCTTCCTACCAAGGCGCGGATTTGGTGGTCGTCAACACCTGTGGCTTCATCGATTCGGCGGTACAAGAATCGCTCGACGCGATTGGCGAAGCGCTGGCCGAAAATGGCCGGGTCATCGTTACCGGTTGCCTGGGTGCCAAGGGCGACGTGGTGCGCAAAACCCACCCCAAAGTGCTCGCCGTCACCGGCCCACATGCCAAAGACGAAGTCATGGCCGTGGTGCATCAGTACCTGCCCAAACCGCATGACCCGTTTGAGGATTTAGTGCCACCGCAAGGCATCAAGCTCACGCCCAAGCACTACGCCTACCTCAAAATTTCTGAAGGTTGCAATCATCGCTGCACCTTTTGCATCATCCCATCGATGCGCGGCGATCTCGTCAGCCGCCCGGTACACGACGTGATGCGCGAAGCCGAAAACCTGGTCAAAGCAGGGGTTAAAGAGCTGCTCGTCATCTCGCAAGATACCAGCGCCTATGGCGTTGATGTCAAATACCGCACCGGCTTTTGGAACGGCAAGCCCCTCAAAACGCGCATGCATGAGTTGGCGGTAGCGCTCGGGGAATTGGGCGGCAAGGATATTTGGACGCGCCTGCACTACGTCTACCCCTATCCATCGGTAGACGACGTGATTCCGCTAATGGCCGAAGGCAAGATCACGCCCTATCTCGACGTGCCGTTTCAGCACGCCAGCCCACGCATTCTGAAGCTGATGAAGCGCCCCGCCTCGGGCGAAAACAATCTCGAACGCATCCGCGCCTGGCGCGCGATTTGCCCTGATCTGACGATCCGCTCCACCTTTATCGCCGGGTTTCCGGGCGAGACGGAAGCCGAGTTCCAACAACTGCTCGACTTCCTCGAAGAAGCGCAGCTGGACCGCGTCGGCTGCTTTGCGTATTCTCCGGTGGAAGGCGCAAAAGCCAATGAGCTGCCCAACCCCGTGCCCGATGAAGTGCGCGAAGAGCGCCAGCAGCGCTTCATGGCCACGCAAGAAAAGATTTCCAAGAAGCGCCTGAAGAAAAAAGTCGGCAAAACCTTGCGCGTGCTGGTCGATGAGGTCAATCAGGACGGCGCAATTGGTCGCTCACAAGCGGATGCACCGGAAATTGACGGGGTTGTTTACATCGCCCCGCCTGCGAAAAAGATGAAGCTGGGGGCAGGCGTGTTTGTAGATGTGAAGATCACAGGTAGTGATGCGCATGATCTTTGGGGTGAGTTGGTCGGCTCGTAGCGTGCGGGAGCAGCAATTTTCACCATTCACGCGCAATTTCACGCATAAATGGTGAAAAGCCTACAATGCTGGTGTGATCTACGCCAAAACTGATTTCATTCCCTTTTCCGCTGACGCGCAGCGCATCATTGCCAACGTCGAGCAGGGTTATGCCGCCTGGATTGATACGCGTCGCGAGTTGGAGGTAATGCCCGTTTCGATGTACTGGTCTGCGCGCGGCGAGACGGAATATCTGACCGTTAAGGCGCAGTCGAACGATTCCGGTAAGTCCCTCGGGCGGCGGGATGCGGCGACGGCGGCCAAGCTCACCACATTTCAGGCGGAGAAAGAGGCCGCGCGCAACCGGCTTGCAAGCTTGGATACCCAATTGTCTGAGCGTGTCAGCCTCTATCGCAAGCTGCGCCTGCCCGCGCTGCCGGATCGGCAAGCCGAGATTCTGCGCAAGCTCGATATCGCAGAGCTGCTGGCGACTGATTTCATGGTGGTTGGCACGAACGCTTTTGCCGCCTACGAACTGGCGTGCGGCGCGCGCTTTCCGGTGGGCAATGAGGAAACGGAGGATTTTGATCTCGCTTGGTGTCGCGATACGC
The DNA here is from genome assembly GCA_031362865.1 of Burkholderiales bacterium. Classification (GTDB taxonomy): domain Bacteria; phylum Pseudomonadota; class Gammaproteobacteria; order Burkholderiales; family JAEUOS01; genus JANLTH01. The sequence goes on from JANLTH010000106.1 coordinate 40,854, forward strand.
AGGTATCACTCGCGCGGCGCGCTCAAGCTGGCGAAAGGCCAAGCAGTCGCAGCGCGCGACAGAGCAGCCTGTTGGGAATCTTGCAAAGCATCGATTCGAGCTACCAGGTCAACCGCCGTCGCCCCTATCAAGCGACTGCTGCGGATGGCTACGAAGTGGGGTTGCTTGCTGCGCCGAGCACGCACCCTTTGCCGCCTGAGGAGGGGTTTGACCCGATGACATCCTTGATTGAGCAGGAGTGGCTCTTGCGCGGGCGCGCGGTCAGTGTCGTCGTTGCCACGGTGCGGGGGCGCGCTTGTCCGCTTTATGTGCCTGACCCGCGTTGGATGGCCTTGCATAAACTGTGGCTGGCCGACAAGCCGGAGCGTCGCCCTGCGAAGCGCGGCAAAGACGCGCGTCAAGGCGAAGTGCTGCTAGACGCGACCCACTACTTCCTCGAAGCTTCGCATCCACTGAGCGTCGACTTCGTCCTCGATTTACCGGAAGAACTGCGAGCCTACTTCGACCGTTGGGCGCAGGCGCGCGGCTACATTCCGAGTTGACCGTTATCGTTGGCGGGTAAGAATTTCACTCGCCCGCTCCGCAATCAAAATCGTCGGTGAATTGGTGTTGCCTGAGGTAATCGTCGGCATCACCGAGGCATCCGCCACCCACAAGCCCAGCACGCCACGCACGTGAAATGCGGTATCGACGACCGCGCTCGGATCCTCGTCACGCCCCATCTTGCAAGTGCCCACCGGGTGAAAAATCGTGGTGCCGATGTTGCCTGCTGCGATGGCGAGCTCTTCATCGCTTTGATACCGCGGGCCGGGCAGAAATTCCTCCGGCTTGTAGGGAGCCAGCGCCGGCATCGCGGCGATGCGCCGGTTCCACTTGAGCGAGTCAGCGGCAACTTGGCGATCTTCAGGCGTGCTTAAGTAGTTGGGGGAAATCGCCGGTTGTTGCAGCGGGTCCGGCGATTTGATCTGCACGGTGCCGCGCGCGGTTGGGCGCAAGTTGCACACCGAGGCGGTGAAGGCCGCAAAGCGATGCAGCGGGTCGCCAAATTTGTCGAGCGAGAGCGGTTGCACATGCCATTCGAGATTGGCGGTTTTCTGCGCCGGATCCGACTTGGCGAACACGCCCAATTGCGAAGGCGACATGGTGAGTGGGCCGCTCTTTTTGAACACGTATTCCATGCCCATTTGCAGCTTGCCCCAGAGCGAATTGGCTTGCTGGTTCAAGGTTTTGATGCCCTGCACCTTGAAGGCCATGCGCAGTTGCAAGTGGTCTTGCAGGTTGCCGCCCACTCCGGGCAACTCATGCCGCACCGCGATGCCGTGTTGCTGCAACAGCGCAGCTGGACCGATGCCCGAAAGCTGCAAAATCTGCGGCGAGCCAATGGCCCCGGCGGCCAAGATCGTTTGCGTCGCTTCAACTGTCTTGCGCGTACCTTCGTGCACAAAGCGAACACCGGTGACGCGCTTCGGGTCTTTCTCATCAAAGGTCAATTGCTCGATCTGCGCATGGGTAAGCACAGTCACGTTGCCGCGCGCAACGGCCGGTGTGAGGAAGGCTTTCACCGCGCTCCAGCGTATTCCGTGGCGCTGGTTGACTTCAAACTTGGCCACGCCTTCGTTGTCGCCGCGGTTGAAATCGGTGATGCGCGGAATCCCGGCCTCGACGCAGGCATCGGCGAAACGATCCAAAATTTCCCAGGAAAGCCGTTGTTGCTCGACCCGCCACTCGGCCCCGCTGGCGTGGTAGCGCTGGTGTTCGGCATCGCCACCGCTGTTCCAGTGGTCTTCGGTGCGCTTAAAAACGGTCAGAGCGTTCTCCCACTTCCAGCCGTCGTCGCCGGTCAGTTCGGCCCACTCGTTGTAGTCACGCGCCTGCCCGCGCATGTAAATCATGCCATTGATGCTCGAACAACCGCCCAGTACCTTGCCGCGCGCGTAGTGGATTGCTCGACCGTTGAGGCCGGGTTCAGGCTCGGTTTTGTACATCCAATCGGTGCGCGGATTGCCGATGCAATAGAGGTAGCCCACCGGAATGTGAATCCAATGCCAGTGGTCGCGTCCACCGGCTTCAAGCACGAGGATTCGCTTGGATTGGTCGGCTCCCAACCGGTTGGCGAGTACGCAGCCCGCCGTGCCGGCACCAACGATGATGATGTCGAACTGCCCAATGCTATTCACTTTTCAGCCACCCCTTCTGAAGACGCTTAATGGACGGGCTGGTTCGCGGCATTGGCTCCAAAAGCCACGCGGAGAAAGCGTCTTCACCCGGTCGCACGTCAAATTCCATCAACTCGTCGCGCCGAAACACATGCAAATGCAGCTTGCGTTTTGCCGCTTGCGCGCGCCGCAGCAATTCATCAAAACCGCTGATCGAGACGCGCAAGCCATCTGCTGCGACAATCAGGTCGCCCGCCGAAAGCCCCGCAGCTTGCGCGCTGCCGCCGTCCCACACTTGGGTCAGCTTGACGCCATCGGCTGCTGCCGCAGTTTTCACGCCAAGTGAAGCCTTGCCCGGTGTCGCTTTGAGCACAATGCCGAATGGCGCGAGGAATTTTTCTAGCGGAATGTCTGCCGTGCCGTGCACGTAGCTTGCGAAAAAGCGCTTGAGGTCTAGCCCGCTGACTAGTGCGGCAATCTCTTCGGCCACACTGTCGTCGACGCTTTCATCTACGCCGATCCCGGTCTGGCCGTGCTCGCGCCAGAGGGCGCGCATCACATCATCAAGTGAGCGCGCGCCGTTGGTTTGCGCGCGAATGTGCAAGTCGAGTGCCAAGCCCACCAGCGCACCCTTGGCGTAGTAGCTGGTGATGGCGTTGGGTGCGTTTTCGTCCTGCCGGTAGTACTTGGTCCACGCGTCAAAGCTGGACTCAGCGACGCTTTGCTTCGATTGCCCGGTGCCGCGCCGCACAGCGCTGATGGTTTTACCCAGCGCGGTGAAATACTGCTCTTGGGTGATGAGGCCGGTTCGTACCAGCACCAGGTCGTCGTAATAGGAAGTGAAGCCCTCGAAGAGCCACAGTTGGCGCGTGTAATTTTCTTGGGTGAGGTCATAGGGCGTGAATGCGGCGGGCTTGATGCGCTTCACGTTCCACGTATGAAAGTACTCGTGTGACACCAGCCCTAAAAAAGTGCGGTAGCCCTCGGTCGCTTCTTTCATGCCCACGTAAGGCAGGTCGTCGCGCCCGCAAATCAGCGCGGTCGAGGCGCGATGCTCCAGCCCGCCATAGCCATCGCCCACCGCCATAACCAGAAACACGTAGCGCTCAAGGTCGGCAGGTTTGCCGAAAAAGGCGAGTTGATACTCGCAGATGCGTTTCACATCGACGACCAGGCGCTTCATGTCGGTGGCGTGCCGCCCGGGAATAGCGATTTCGTGCGGCACGCCACCGGCGGTAAAGCGTGCGTGCGTGAAAGTGCCCAGCTCGACTGGGTGGTCGATCAGCTCGTCGTAATTCGCGGCTTGGTAGTCGCCAAAACTTAAGGGCTTGGTGTCCTTGGAGCGGGCCAGCGCAGTGGCGACTTGCCAGTCATTTGGTGCGTCGGGCGGCAGCATAGTCACGCGGTGTGGCGCGTCTTCCTGGCGGTGTACGCGCAAAAAGACCGAGGTGCCGTTGAAAAAGCCGTGCGTTTGGTCCAAATGCGCTGTGCGTACCGACAAATCCCAAGCGTAGATTTCGCACTCAATTTCCAGCGGGCCGGTGCTTGAAGAAGCGCGCCAGGTTTGCTTGTCCAGCTTAGTCAGGGCGACTGAGCGGCCCTTGCATCGCGCCTGAATCGTGACGATATTTTTGGCGAATTCGCGAATCATGTAACTGCCCGGAATCCAGGCAGGCAGCGACACCGTTTGTCCGTTTGGCGTGGGCTGCGCGATGGTCAGCGTGACATGAAATAGATGCGCACCGGGGTTGGCCGGTTTGATGGTGTAGTGGATCGGGGCGGGAGTGCTCATCAGCCCAAGTTTAGCTGCGCCACATGCTGCGCGGCTGCATGCCCCGCAGTACGCCCGGTGGCGAAGCAGGCGGTGAGCAGGTAGCCGCCGGTCGGCGCTTCCCAATCGAGCATTTCGCCTGCGAAAAAAATGCCGGGCAAAGCGCGCAGCATCAGGCCTTGATCGAGCCCCGCAAATTGCACGCCACCGGCCGTGCTGATGGCTTCGTCTAACGGGCGCGCCGCGCTCAAGGTAATCGGCAAGGCCTTGATCTGCGCGGCTAAGGTGGCAGGGTCAGCGATCTGCTCGCGCGTGAGGCGCTCGTGCAGCAGCGCCACCTTCAGGCCAGTTAGCCCCAAACGGCTTTGCAGATGGCTGCCCTGCGAGCGTTTGCCGCGCGGATGAGACACTTCAGCCAGTACGCGGGCGGCATCGTGGTTCGGCAACAGATCGACCGTGAACGTGGCGCTACCGTGGGTGTCGATGGTGTCGCGCAGCAGGGCGGATGCCGCATAAATCAGGCCGCCTTCCAGGCCAGTTTGGGTGAGGATGCATTCGCCTTGTTGGGCAAATGGCCTGCCGTCAGGTGGGGTAAAGCTCAAGCGCAGCGGTTTGAGCGCGTGCCCTGCGAAGCGGGTGCGCAGGTGTTCGCTCCAGCCGCCTGCGACATCAAAGCCGCAGTTCGCAGGTTTCATTGGATGGATCGCGACACCGCGCTCGCTAAGCCAAGGCTGCCACGTGCCGTCTGAGCCTAGTTTGGACCAACTTGCGCCACCCAAGGCCAAAACCACCGCGTGTGCATGGATCACGGTTTCGCCATGGGGTGTGGCGAAGCGCAGCGAGTATGGCGAGTGTGGCGAGTGTGGCGTGCGTGGTCCCGCGTCATCCGCACCCCATCCCAGCCAGCGATGGCGCGGATGAAACTTGACACCACTGGTGCGCAGTCGATGCAGCCAGGCGCGCAGCAGCGGGGCCGCTTTCATGCCCTGCGGAAACACCCGGCCCGAAGTACCCACAAAGGTGGCAATGCCCAATCCTTCTGCCCACGCCCGGAGAGCTGCTGCATCGAAGCCCTGCACCGCCGCAGTCAGATTGGCCGCACTCGCGCCGTAGCGGCTGAGAAATTGTTCCGGCGGGTCGCTATGGGTCAAATTGAGCCCGCCGATGCCAGCCAACAGAAACTTGCGCCCGACCGAGGGCATCGCATCAAACACGTGCGCGGTGATGCCGTGGCTGGCGAGTGCTTCGGCAGCCATCAGGCCGGCTGGCCCCGCACCAATAATCGCTACGGGCAATGCCTGAAGAAGATTATCCATGGCGGGTCTTCGCAGCATATGTGCCGAAGAGGCTTAACCGGTGCGCTTCTTCAAGATTGCGCAAGGTGACAATATTGCGCTCGTAGATTGCGTCCGGGTTGGGCAAGGCATCCACTGCGCGGGTGACGCTGGCTTCGCGCAGCAAGTGCCACACGGGGTAGGGCGCGCGATTGGTGAAATTGCTCACGTCATTTTTCTGCGTGCCAGCAAACTGGAATTGCGGGTGAAAACTGGCAAGCTGTAGCTCGCCTTCATGGCCCAGTTCCACCAACAGGTCGTCGGCCACCCCGGTCAAGTCGTTGAAGTCACGAAAGCGTTTCGCGAAAGGCGCATCAGCCACGATCAACAAGGTGGTCTCGCACTGCGCCGGATCAGTTTGCGCCAACTGCTGCAACTCGTGCGAAAAGGTGTCGAGCAAGCCTTCCGGCGAAGCCGGGCGGCAAACCGCGTAGCGGATTTGGCGATTGGCAAACGGCGCATGCGCAAATGGGCACAAGTTGAGGCCGATCACCGCTTCGCTGATCCAGCGTTGGATCGCGTCGATGATTTCGGAGTCGTCGGGTGGATGCATGGGCGAATGTTGCAACAAAAAGCCCGGCAGTGCCGGGCTTTCGTGGGGGCTTACCCGGCAGTGCCGGGATCGCTTTTGGAGCGGCTTACTTCTTCAGCGAATCGCGAATTTCACGCAGCAACACCACGTCTTCTGGCGGCCCCGCGGGAGCCGCAGCAGGCGCTTCCTTCTTCAGCTTGTTGATCTGCTTGACCATGATGAAAATGATGAAGGCCAAAATGATGAAGTTGAGCACGATGGTCAGAAAGTTACCCCACGCAAACACCGGGATGCCCGCCTTTTTGAGCGCGTCCAGCGTCATAGCCGTGCCGGCAGGTACGTCTTTCAACGGAATGAATTTGCTCGCGAAGTCCAGGCCACCAAAAATCATGCTCACAATCGGCATGATGAGGTCGTTGACGATCGAGTCTACGATCTTGCCAAAGGCCGCGCCGATAATCACGCCGACCGCCAAATCAATCACATTGCCTTTAACCGCAAAGTCTTTGAACTCTTGCATCATTCCCATTGCACTTCCTCCAAATAAAGAATTTTTTGTTTAACCGTGTGGCGCATGATTTACGCCGCCCCAAGGATGTTACGCCGATTTTTGCCGGATGGTTAAACGTTTATTGTTACGCAATTAGGTTCGCCGCTGTGCATTATTGGCATCCGCGCTGCCGTAATTCCGCGTGTTTTTGCATCGCAGCACTTTATTTGTCTAGTGCCACTCCCGTATAATTGAGAGTTGTCGAAAGTTTGTTTGCGGCTGAGGTGCAGTTTGCGTGCTGTTTGTTCCAATCATCAAGTTCACGGGTTAGGGGTTTTTGCATGAGCGAAGATCAGGCGAGTGCAGGTCCGACCGATGGCGGTCGACGTGCCGCAATCGTGCTCACCTCAGGGGTGGGTGTTGTCGGTGCCGCGTGCGGCGCGTTTCCATTGGTCAATACCTTCGCGCCTTCTGAGCGCGCCAAGGCGGCCGGCGCGCCGGTGGAGGCAGATATCAGCCAATTGAAAGACGGCGAAATGACCGTTTTTGAGTGGCGCGGCAAGCCGGTTTGGGTGTTAAAGCGCACCAAAGACCAACTCGCGTCGATCACCAAGGCGAACGACAAGGTGGCTGACCCGCAATCAACCCGCAAGCCTGACGAAACCCCTGAATACTGCCGCAACGAAGCGCGTTCCCGTAAAGAGCGCCCTGAAATTCTCGTCGCAGTTGGTATTTGCTCGCATTTGGGCTGCTCACCCTCAGGCCCGTTTGCGCAAAACCAGAACACCGCCGTACTGGCGGGCGACCAAGGATTTGTATGCCCCTGCCATGGCTCGGCATTTGATCTGGCCGGCCGCGTGTACAAGAATAAACCGGCCCCGGACAATCTGGAAATCCCGCCCTATATGTTCCTGTCAGAGAGCAAAATTCTGATCGGCGAAGATAAGAAGAAGGACGCATAACCATGGCCGCCGGACCAAAAGCTCCTGTTGCATTTGAAGGTTTGGGCAAGCTAGACAAACCGATGAGCGCCGCGCTCACCTGGGTAGACACCCGCTTTCCGTTGATGGCGAACTGGAAAGCCCATCTTTCCGAGTACTACGCGCCGAAAAACTTCAACTTCTGGTATTTCTTTGGCTCGCTGGCAATGTTGGTCTTGGTGATCCAGATCGTCACCGGCATCTTTTTGGTGATGCACTACAAGCCAGACGCGAATCTGAACAGCGCGGGCATCCCGATTGCGTTTGCTTCGGTCGAGTACATCATGCGGGAAGTGCCGTGGGGCTGGCTGGTGCGCTACATGCACTCCACTGGCGCGTCGGCTTTCTTTGTCATCATCTACTTGCACATGTTCCGCGGGCTGATTTATGGCTCTTACCGCAAGCCGCGTGAGCTGATTTGGGTTTTCGGGGTAATGATTTTCTTGTGCCTGATGGCTGAAGCCTTCTTCGGTTACCTGTTGCCTTGGGGCCAAATGTCCTTCTGGGGCGCGCAGGTGATCGTGAACTTGTTTGCGGCCATTCCCATCATCGGCCCCGATTTGGCGATCTGGATTCGCGGCGATTATGTGGTGGGGGATGCCACTCTGAATCGCTTTTTCGCCTTTCACGTGATCGCGATTCCGTTGGTGTTGTTGGGCTTGGTGGCGGCGCATATTCTGGCCCTGCATGAGGTTGGCTCCAACAACCCCGACGGCGTGGAAATCAACGATAGGAAAGACCCAAAAACCGGGATCCCGTTGGACGGCATTCCCTTCCACCCCTATTACACCGTGCACGACATGGTGGGCGTATCGGTGTTCCTGATCATCTTCTCGGCGATTGTTTTCTTCGCACCAGAAATGGGCGGCTACTTCCTCGAATACAACAACTTCATCCCGGCTGATCCGCTCAAAACCCCGGCGCACATTGCCCCGGTCTGGTACTTCACGCCGTATTACTCGATTCTGCGGGCGATGGTCTGGAACTGGTTCTGGATTGACGCCAAAGTGTGGGGCGTGGTCGCGATGGGCGCTTCGAACATGATCTTTTTTGCGCTGCCCTGGTTGGACCGTTCACCGGTCAAGTCGATTCGCTACCGCCCCAGCCTGCATCACTGGATTTATGCAGCCTTTGTGGTGTGCTTCTTCATCCTGGGTTACTTGGGCACGCTGCCACCCTCTTTCTGGGGTGAGAAGATTTCGCAGGTTTGCACGGTGATTTACTTCGGCTTCTTCGTTGGCATGCCGTGGTGGAGCCGTTGGGGCCAGTTCAAAGCTGTGCCTGACCGCGTGACGATGTAAAGCGAGAGAACCACGAACATGAAAAAACTGCTGGCTTTCTTAGTTGTGTCGTTCGGCTTGGCCTTTGGCGTTTCCGCTGCTGACGGCCCAGCGATTCCGCTCGATAAGGCCCCTAACGTTTCTGGTGATGCGACCCGCCTGCAACACGGTGCCAAGCTCTTCATCAATCATTGCCTGAATTGCCATGGGGCTTCCGCCATGCGCTACAACCGGCTGATGGAGTTGGGCTTGACCGAGCAGCAGGTCAAAGACAATCTGCTCTTCACTGGCGAAAAGGTGGGCGACATGATGACCACCGCGCTCTCGCGCGCCGATGGCAAAAAATTCTTTGGGGCCGTGCCCCCTGATTTGTCGCTGATCGCGCGCTCCAGAAGTTCGCACGACGGTTCTGGGGCCGACTGGCTTTACACCTATCTGCGCACTTTCTATAAAGACGAAGCCCGCGATACCGGCTGGAACAATGTGCTTTTCCCCAATGTGGGCATGCCGCACGTGCTCTATGAGTACCAAGGCTTGCGGCACGCCGTGTTCGTCGATAAAAAAGACCCGCATGACAGTAGCAAAACGGTGCGCACATTCGAGCGCTTTGAGCCCGTTAAGCCCGGTTCCATGAACCAAACCGAGTACAACGAAGCGATGGCCAATTTGGTCGGTTTCATGCAGTGGATGGCGGAACCCATACAAACCCAGCGCCGCCAGCTCGGTGTCTTTGTGTTGATGTTCTTGGGGCTGCTTGCCGCCTGTGCTTTTTGGCTCAATTCGACCTTCTGGCGCGATATTCACTAGATTTGCTGTAACCCTGTTTTGGGCCGCGATGTGGTTACGTGCATCGCGGCTTTTGTCTCTCTTAAGCTTCAAGAAAGCGTCTCATCATGATGGTTCTTTATTCCGGCACGACCTGCCCTTTCTCCCACCGCTGCCGTTTTGTGCTCTACGAGAAGGGCATGGATTTCGAGATTAAAGACATCGACCTCTTCAACAAGCCTGAAGACATCGCGGTGATGAACCCCTATGCGCAAGTACCGGTGATGGTCGAGCGCGACCTGATTTTGTACGAATCGAACATCATCAACGAGTACATCGACGAGCGCTTTCCGCACCCGCAATTGATGCCGCCAGACCCGGTGATGCGCGCGCGCACCCGCCTATTCCTTTTCAATCTGGAACGCGAGCTATTTGTCAACGTGCAGACGCTTGAAAATTCGAGCGGCAAAGTTACGCCCAAGCAGGTAGAAAAAGCCCGCGCGAGCATTGCTGACGGTTTGGCGCAAATGTCGCCCATGTTCCTCAAGCACAAGTGGTTTTTGGGCGAAGAGTTCTCGATGGTTGATGTGGCCCTTGCTCCGCTGCTGTGGCGCTTGGATCACTACGAAATTGAACTCGGCCGCCAGGCTGCACCGCTACTCAAGTATGCTGAGCGGATCTTCGCGCGCCCGGCCTATTTTGAAGCGCTGACCCCGGCAGAAAAGGTGATGCGCAAATAGTTGAGCATCACCGCTTGCACCACGGGTTTTCAGGCGACTGAGCGACTGCATAACATGGTTGACACCACCTCAACGGGGAGCCCCGTCGGGCCCGCAGGATCAGGCGGGTCGGGCGGATCAGGCTCCACCAAGCCCTATTTGATCCGCGCGATTTACGAGTGGTGCAACGACAATGGTTACACCCCGTATGTTGCGGTGGTGGTCAACGAGCATACGCAGGTGCCGCGCGAGCACATCAAAGAGGGGGAAATCGTCCTCAATGTCAGCCCGATGGCGACCGCCAAACTGAAATTCGGTAATGAGTGGTTGGAATTTTCAGCGCGCTTCGGCGGTGTGGCGCGCGAAATTTGGGTGCCGATCGGGCAAATTGGCGCGATTTACGCCAAAGAAGCCGGGCACGGCATGGGGTTTGAGATTGAACCGCTGATTCCTCATTCGAGTGCTGCGGGGACGGAACCGGCTAAGCCGGTAGCCAAGATGAGCTTGGCTGCAGTGCGCGGTTCGCCTTTGCCAGACGAGGCGGCGGCTGACCCCGGTTTAAATGCCAATATTGCCGAGTTCACCACCATGGCGATGGAACTGGAGAAGTTCGGTACTGGACGCGACCGTGAGATTTCGCCCACCGAGCCTCCGATGCCTTCAGCAACCAAGCGCCCCAAGCTTACGGTCGTCAAGTAGTCAATCAGGGCCCGTCGTCGCCTAAAATTCATTCTTGCCAATTTCGCCGGCTTAGCTCAGTTGGTAGAGCAGCTGATTTGTAATCAGAAGGTCACGAGTTCGATTCTTGTAGCCGGCACCATTTTTACCAAGCTTAGCGGGGGAAGAGCACCAGCCCCCAAGTCAGCCCGCATAGGGCAACTGCGACGAATACGGCCGCGCTGCCCAGATCTTTGGCGTGCCCGGAGAGCTCATGCCGCTCAAGCGAGACCCGGTCAACCACTGCCTCGATGGCTGAGTTGAGCAGCTCCACAATCAGCACCAAAACCACGCTGCCAATCAGCAATACCCGCTCGACTGCGGTGAGTTGCAGCACCGCGGCGGTGATCAGCAGCGGCACCGCCAGAAACAGTTCTTGCCGGAAGGCATGCTCATACCGCCACGCAAGGGCCAAGCCGCGCATCGAATAGCCGAAGGCGGCACGAATGCGCGCCAGGCCGCTGGTGCTTTTAAAAGGGCTTTGCTCCAAGCGCTAGAGCGAAAGGTCGAAGCCGGGCAGATCGTGCGTCGTGAGCAGCGCTTCAATCTCCTGGAACAAAGTGTCCAGTTGCAGGGCTTGCATCTGAATCTCTTGATCGGTCGCTCTCAATTCCGCGATCCGGCTATCCAGCGTGTCGGTGGCCTGATGGATGCGCTTGATCGAATCGAGGCGGCGGCGCAATTGCACTTGCCGTTCTTTGATTTGGCCTTCAATCGGTGCCATCACCGATTTAAGCCAAGTCTCAGCATCGCGATTTGCGATGTCAAACGCCTCTTTGATGCGCGAAGCGACAACCTCGAAAAACTTGCGCGTCAGAATCACGCGCTCACTGGTAATCAATTCGAGCGTACCAAAACGCTTGTGGTAGCTCGCCTCGACCCGGTCAATCTCTTTCAGATAGCGCAGCATCGAATAGGGCATGGGAGTGCCCAGCTTGAGCGCATGCTCATCGGCGAATTTCTTGTACATCGCCGCCATCATGTCGGTGATTTCAGCCACGATCCGCCCGGCGCGCTCAAACTTGCCACGTGCTGCGTCAAAAAAGCTTTGCATCGCATCGCGCATGCCGAGGGAAAACGCGGCCGCCAACATCTGCTCGCGGGTGTTGCGAATCTCTTCTTTCAGCGAGTCGGTGCCCATCGCCGCAAACAGGTCGTTTTGCATGTTGGCGTAAATCGCGCACGTCGCCTGGAACTTGAGTAGGCTCTGGCTGAAATTGCCTTTCTCTGCGGTAACTTTGCGCATCATGCCCAGCACCACGTCTTCGTTTTTGCCGTGCAGGCCTTCAAGGTCGCGCAGTTGTTCAGCCACGCTGGCATGGCGCGCGCCGATCAGACGTTGCGTAGTGCTGACCAAATCACGCATTTCCGCCGAAACGAAGTCACGCACGATCTCTTGCTTGGCCGGAATCAGCTCGTCTGAAAGCGCGGTTTCCAGCTGCAGCAGACGGCTTTTCTCCAGCAGCTTGGGATCATTCTGCACTTTGGCGACCAAGCCTTTTTGGGCCGAAATGGCGAAGACCTGCTTTTCCTGCAATTGCAAGGTCGTGGCAACCGAGCGGATCTGCTTGTCGATCTCGGCATTAATCTCGGCGCTGGTGCGCAATTCATCCCACAAGCTATCGATTTTGTTGAGCACCACCAGCCGACCTTTTTGGCCGTGAGATTTGCCGGTTGAATCCAGCTTGGGCGAAATATGCCCGCGCCACACTTCAATATCGCTCTTGGTCACGCCGGTGTCCGCTGCCAAGATAAACAACACCGCGTGCGCGTTCGGAATCAAGTTGAGCGTCAGCTCAGGCTCAGTGCCGATTGCGTTTAAGCCGGGGGTGTCGAGAATCACCAAACCCTGCGCCAACAGCGGGTGCGGGAAGTTGATGACCGCGTGCCGCCAGGCGGGCACGTCGATCATGCCGTCGTCGCCGACTTGCGATTGATGATCGGGGTCGCTTTCGTTGAACAAACCGTAAGCTTTGGCGGTTTGTACCGGTACCCGCTTGGTACCCGAGACGTGCTTGAACGCTTCGAGCATCGCATCACCCGAGCTGGTGTCGAGCGGGCGCACATGCCATTCATCTGGATACTGTTTGAACTCAGTCACCGAGGCGTGGCGTGCCCGGGTTTCAATTGGCAGCAGGCGCAGCGCCGGGGCCATGCTTTCGTCGTACATCAGCTCGGTGGGGCACATCGTGGTGCGCCCAGCGGATGAGGGGAGAATCCGTTTGCCGTAGTCAGCAAAGAAAATCGCGTTGATGAGTTCAGATTTGCCGCGTGAAAACTCGGCCACAAAGGCGATATTGAGCTTGTCTTCCGCCAGCCGGTCGAGCACGCGCTGGACCCGCGAACCGCTCTGCACCTCCGCCAATTCCATCTCAGTGAGCCAGTCGCGGTAGCGCACAATTGTTTGCCCAAGCGCAAAGCGCCAAGTGCTGTACAACTGAAAGCGTTCGACCAGATTGATGCTGTTCATTGGGCGTTGATGGCGAAAAAATCCTATGCCAACGGCATTCGGTTGGTCAGTCTAACCCCGGCCCCGCAGGAAATCAAGCACGTAAGCTATTGAATTAATTACAAATTCTCACCAACTCCCGACTAGCCTACGGGCCTAGGGCAAGCTGTGCTGAAAGGGCTGATGCTAAACTGCCGGGCCACCATTGGCTCGGCAACGCGGCTCATCAATATTGGTCATGGTCATTCGCAAATCGGTTGGTAATGCATAAACAGCGCACCCTCAAAAAAATCGTCACCGCCACCGGTGTTGGCCTGCACAGCGGTGACAAAGTCCACTTGAGCCTGCGGCCAGCGCCGGTCAATACGGGAATCGTTTTTACGCGGGTTGATCTGACTCCGCCGGTGGAATTGAAAGCCGCACCGGGCCTGGTGGGCGACACCACGCTTTCCACGTGTTTAGTCGCTCAGAGTGCCGCCGGTGAAGTGCGGCTGCAAACCGTCGAGCACTTGATGTGCGCGCTGATGGGCTTGGGCGTAGACAACGCCTACGTTGACGTGTCGGCCGCAGAAATTCCCGCCATGGATGGCAGTGCCGGGACCTTTGTCTACCTGATTCAGTCCGCCGGTTTGGTGGAGCAGGACGCGCCCAAGCGCTTCGTGCGGATCAAAAAGCCAATGCGGGTAGAGGCGGGTGACAAGTTTGCTGAGTTCGTGCCGTTTGACGGCTACCGGTTAAGTTTTTCGATCCATTTCAATCACCCGGCGGTGGACCGTACAGAAACCACCTCCACCTTTGATTTCGCTGAGCACTCCTTCATTCGCGATGTGGCACGCGCGCGCACCTTCGGCTTTGCCAAAGACATCGAAGGCATGCGGGAACGTGGCTTGGCCTTGGGTGGCGGCATGGTCAATGCGATTGTGATGGACGAGTTTCGGGTGCTCAACGCTGACGGCTTGCGCCAGGCAGACGAGTTCGTCAAACACAAGATTTTGGACGCGATCGGCGATCTTTACGTTTTCGGTCACCCGTTCATCGGGGCCTACCGCGCTCATAAATCGGGGCACGCACTCAATAACCAGCTGCTGCGCGCTCTTTTGGCTGACCAAACCGCCTGGGAGCTGGTGAGTTTCACCAAGCCCGAAGAGGTGCCCAAAGCATTTTGGCAAGATGCCTGGCAACCCAGTCCTGAGATTCGCCCGATTGCGGCGTTTTAGGGAGTGGCCGGGTGTGTGTTTCGGTGCGTCTTTCTCTAAATTCAACTGAATCGTGATCGTAGCGCGCGTCATTGTTCTATTCGCGGGCCTATTGGTCGCCTTGGGCGTTGCCGCCTACATCCTCACGGGCAATAAGCGCTATCTGACCTTTTCTTGGCGTGTGTTTTTAGCAACACTTGCCGCGCTAGTGGTCTTCTTCGCGGTGCTGATCCTAGAGCGCGTGCTCCTCATCTAGGCTGGTGTTGGCCGACGCAGAAAGCGGGCGCTCACTCTCTCGAAACGCCTGTCTATAGCTAGAAGTCGAGCAAGCGTGTTTTGAGGGCTGAGTCCGAAAGCCGTTCGGCCATTGCCCGAAAAGCCGCTCTGGTATTGGCTTTCAGCGGTGGCATCGTCGAAACCCGCTCTGGAATTGGCTCTTCAGGTGGTTGTACCTGAATCCTTATTCCGGTAATCTTCCCTCCCCTGCTCGAGTTTGTGGCTTGGTTGCTTAATAGCTGCGCAGACTCGAATGCCTCGATCAAGCGTGGTTCCAGTTGTTTGAGCTTGGCGGCAACCGCAGGGTAGTGGGCGTGAATGGTGATCTGGCGCGTGGCGCTCTCACCACTTTCGCCTGCCAGCGTGCGAATCGCTACCACGCGCGCGGTCTGCGCCAATGCGGGCGGAACGGTTTTTCGGTAGATGTTATTGAATTGCGCAATCGCGCGGGCGGTGGGCAAAAGACCTGCCAAGCTCGCGTCGCGGCGCATCACGGTGGCCAAGTCGGGCGCGCGATGCGTTGTAGGTGGTTTGGGTTTTGCAGCCACGGACGGCGGAATTCCAAAAAGATTTGGGGTGCAGTATGCAAGTGATTCTATTCTCCAGCCGAATGGGCCTGCCGCGGCAGCTGCACTTAGGGCTGCGGCATCTGCTGCTGCTCGGTTTGGCCGGGACGGCGTTGATGGTGGTGGGGGCCCTGGGTTTGTACTGGTTCACGCTCAACCACGCGAACAAAATCAATCTGCCGTGGGTGCATGATTTAGTACGCACGGCACGCCATGAAGAAGTCAAAAAGCACGACGAATTTGTCAAGAATAATTTAGATGCCATGGCGCGGCAGCTAGGCGAAATGCAGGCGCAGCTGGTGAAATTGGATGCGCTCGGCGAGCGCGTCTCGGGCTTGGCGGGTATCAAGGCATCTGACTTTCGCCCTGGTGAAAAGCCGGGGCGTGGCGGCGCTGAACCAACTGCCTCAAAAACGCTCTCACTGAACGATTTTCAGCGCGAGTTGGCCAAATTGAACCGCGGGGTTGACAACCAGACCGACCTGTTGAGCGTGGTCGAATCCGAACTCTTCCGGGCGCGGCTGGCAGCGAAAAAGCTGCCCACCATCCTCCCGGTCAACGCCAGCTATAACGCCTCCGGTTTTGGCTGGCGGATAGACCCTATCAACGGTCAGGGTTCAATGCATGAAGGCATCGACTTTATTGCGCCCTCTGGCGTACCGATTGTGGCCGCCGCAGACGGCGTGGTGATTGCCGCCGAAACTCATCATTCCTACGGCCAAATGATTGAAATCGACCATGGCAATGACTTGATCACGCGCTACGCGCACGCCTCGGTCATGCATGTGAAGCCGGGAAGCCTGGTCAAGCGCGGTCAAAAAATCGCCGAAGTTGGCTCAACTGGGCGCTCCACCGGGTCGCACCTGCACTTTGAAGTGCGGATCAAGGGTATCGCGCATGATCCAGCACAGTTTTTGACCACGGCGGCGGCTCCCGCGCCTGTGCCTCCATTGGCAGCATCCACTGCGCCGAAGCTGGCGAACAAAAAGTAAAACCGCGACTCGCGGCTTGGCGACACGGCCGCCGCCTTGCTTGCGTCTAAACTACGCCCGCCTTTGAATGCTCGATTCTGGGGCAAACTAACCGGGCTTTAGGCCAACGCGATGGATTTTTGTACAAGCTTGGCCCGTTGGTGCAAAGTTTTATTCTGTTTGCTGGGAACGATGGGTCTGATGTCGGCGAACTTGGCGAGCGCGGCAAACGTGACAATCGTTGCGGCGGGCGCTGGCGATTCAAGGTTTTTCCAGACCAGCGACGGCACCAAGCTGCATTTTTTGTACCGCGGCCCCACTGATCCGGGTGTCGTGCCGCGTCCCGTGCTGGTTTTCGTACCCGGCTGGAGCATGCCTGCGGCGATTTGGGAACCGCAGCTGGCGCACTTTTCCAAAACGCATCGCGTCGTGGCATTCGATCCGCGCTCACAGGGCCGTTCCGACGTAGCGACTGGCTCGCATGCGCCAGAGCGCCGCGCGCTGGATTTGGCCGAATTGCTTGACCACCTCTCGGTGCGCACTGACCCGGCAGGCTACGTGCTGGTCGGCTGGTCGCTCGGGGTGCTGGAGTGCTTGACCTTTCTGACCAATCACGGGGATCGCGGCTTGAAGGGGCTCATTTTGGTCGACAACTCGATTGGCGAAGACCCGCCGCCGGTGGCGCGCAAATCCGACTTTCTCAAGCACCTGCGCGACCCGCAAAAGCGTCCAGCAGCGGTAGAGGGGTTCGTGCGCAGCATGTTCAAGACCCCGCGTGAAGAGGCTTACCTACGCGCGATTACCGATGCCGCGCTGCGGATCAACGCGCTGGCAAGCGTCCAACTGCTCTCGCAACCGTTTCCGCGCACCTATTGGCGTGAAGCGGTGTATCGGGTCGAGCAGCCGGTCTACTACATCGTCACCCCGAAGTTTGCCGGTCAGGCGGGCAATCTGAAAGCGCGCCATCCAACCAGTCGCATCAGTATTTTCGACGGGGCCGGGCACGCCTTGTTTGTTGACGAAGCCGCGCGCTTCAATACACTCGTCGCCGCGTTTTTGCGCGAAGCCGTTGAGGTGCCGTCCTCGGCGCCGCGCCGCACCCAGCCCTGATCCAACGGTCCACTTCAGGTCCACGTCAGTCTCAATTTCCAGCGGAACATGCCCCCAAATCCCTCTAAAAGTATCGGAACTGCCAAGCCATCCGATCCTGCCGTGCAGTCAGCCCTGAAAGCCCAACCCGAAAAAGCCCTGCTGGCCCCTTTGTTCATGGTGGCGCTGGCTGCCGTGGCGTTTGAAGTGGCGCTAATCCGCTTTTTTGCCGTTGGCAGCTGGGCCGAGTATGGCTACTGGGTGATTTCCATCACCATGGTGGGTTTGGGCGCATCCGGCGTGGTCTTGTCATTGTTTGCCGAAACATTCCGGCGGCATCGGGCGGGCATTTTTGCCGCCTCGCCGCTGCTGCTGATGCTGTTTGCCGGGTTCGGTTATTGGGCGGTGGTCGCAGTCCCGTTTAACCCGCTCGAACTGCAAAACCACGCCACCATGGGCGCGCAGCTGCTCAATATCGGCAAATACTACATTGCGCTTTTGCCATTTTTCTTTTGGGTGGGGCTGTACATCGGTCTCTACTTTGTTTCGTATGGCGACGAGATTCCGCGCATCTACGGGGCAGATTTGGCCGGGGCTGGTGTGGGTGGCATTCTGACTTTGGTATTGATGTACGTGGTCGAGCCGTTCTCGCTGCTGGCGGCTCTCCTGCCAACCCTCTTGATTGCGACTTGGGCCACACCGATGGCTAAAGGCTGGAAAGTGGCATCGGTCGCGGTATTCGCCGCAACGGAGGTGTTTCTGCTCACGGCGGTTTCGCCCGGTTACAACGAGTTCAAAGCCATCTCGGCCCCGATGAAGGTGCAAGGCAACAAACTGCTTGAGCAAACTGTGTCGGCACGCGGGTTGTATGTG
Source organism: Burkholderiales bacterium (assembly GCA_031362865.1). GTDB lineage: Bacteria > Pseudomonadota > Gammaproteobacteria > Burkholderiales > JAEUOS01 > JANLTH01. Next base: position 59,018 of record JANLTH010000106.1, read on the forward strand.
GTGCTGGACAACTATACCGAGCGCACCGACGTTGACTTGTCCAACAACGCGCAAGTGCAAGGTGATTCCCAGCCGATCGGAACCTACGGCCTGTACAGCGACGGCAACCGCCTGACCTCGCTGCCCAAGGCGGGCGACAAAATACCCGACGTAGCCTATGTCAAGTCAGCGCTCGATTCGTTTCCCTACCAGCAAATGCCGAATGCGCGTGTGTTGCTGCTTGGCTCGCGCGGTGGGTTGCGCATCGCCGAGGCACTCGCATTAGGCGCGCGTGAAGTGGTGGCGCTTGAAACCGACCCGGTAATTTATGAAGCCGTCGTCAAATATAACGCCTGGTTGGGTGGCCGCAAAAACGTGACTCTGCTCAAAGAAGGTTTTGCGACCTACCTGGCGCGCGACCGCCAACCCTTTGACATCGTCGATATTGCCGCTGATTTTCAGGGGCAAAATGAAGTCAACAAGTTCGCCTTCACGGTCGAGGCGATCCGCATGTACTTGAACGCACTGAGCCCGAATGGCGTGGTTGTGCTGCCCAACACCATCCGCGAAATGACGGTGTATGCGAATAAGCTTTTCACCACGATCCGTGCGGCCGTCGGCGGCGCTGATGCGGCGGCCAAGCAGGTCACAGTGTATCGCTCGGCCTGGAATGCGCGCTTTCTGGTGGCCAAATCGCCGCTGCAACCAGCCACGGTAGCGGCACTGGAGAAGTTTTGCGACGAGCGCTCGTTTGACATCTCGTTTGCTGCTGGGCTCGATCTGGCGAAGCGGCAGATTTGGAACGATCTGCCAACGGTTTCTTTCGAGAACGAGACAAGCAGTGCCAGTGCGGGCGCGGCCGCCGCTGATGCGCTGGCAAGTGAACTGAAAGGTTTGCAACAGGAAGTCTCGCAGAAAGACGCGCCGGCAAAACAATTTTTCGACCTCTCCCCGGCGACCTTCGACAAACCATTTTTCTACTCGGTGTTGCGGGCCACAGAAGTGGTCAAGGTGATCGAAAAAATCCAACTGGCCCCACGAGAGGAGATTGGATTTATCGTCAATCTGGCGGTGTTGGCGCAGGCCGCCTTGTTCGCACTCTTGGTGCTCGCCATTCCGCTTTTTCGACCATCGGCGCGTAAAGCTTCGTCAGGCACGCCGGTCAAGGCGATTCTGTATTTCGCAGGCCTGGGGCTCGGCTTCCTGTTTCTCGAAATCTTCTGGATCGAGAAATCCGTATTCCTGTTGCAAGACCGTACAGTCGGCTTTTCGCTGGTGTTAGCCACGATGTTGTTCTTTTCTGGCGGTGGCAGCTACTACTCGGGAAAATATGATGCCCGTGGCCCGCTTGCCCAGCGTACAGCGCTGCGCTGGGCGGTGCTGGGCGTGTTTGCCTGGGTTGGTCTGATCGCCTTTGGCTGGGAGCGCTTGAGCCTGCAAATACTTGACTGGCCGCTCTTCGCCAAGTGTGCCTTTGTGACACTGGTGACTGCACCGCTGGGCTTTTGCCTGGGCTTCCCGTTTTCAGCTGGCCTGACCGCACTGCGCGGCGAGCACAGCTTCTTTTTGCCATGGGCCTGGGGATTGAATGGTGCTTTTTCGGTGGTTGCGACCCCGCTGGCCAATCTGATCGCGATTTCGTTGGGCTACACCTGGCTGGCGATTGCGTCTATTGGGCTCTATGCAATGGTTGCGCTCGCTTGGCCGGGGCGCATCAAACACTGAGCAAGCGCCAGAAAAGCACGGATAAAATAGAGGGTTTTGCAACATAACCTCGCACCACAACCCCGGCAACACAACCCCCAACTCACAAGGTCGTTATGAAAGTATCTGTTCGGTCCCTCTGGCTCGCCACTGCATTGGGTGTTGGCACACTCGCCACGCCGCTCTCGCATGCCCAGTCGTGGGATGTCAACGCCTACAACAAAGCCATGAAGGAAAGTGAGCGCACCGGCGAACTTTCGGCTAAAGAGTTCGCGCGCATCCAGGAGAACAAGACCAAGGCCTTGGTGCGGATTGAAAAATATCTTGACGAGCGCTTCGGCAAGGCTGATCCGCTGGTGCTCAAAGCGTTCAAAGAATTGCCGCGCGAGTATTACCACTACGACTACTCGACCAAGCGTTCGTTTGCGGCTTCGGCCTACGAGGCAGATGCCAAGCCGTGGGCGGTGGGCTTTGGCTCGGCGCTTTCAGACTATTTGGGGCAGGCTTACATGACCCAGGCGCTAGGCGTGGGTCCGGAGTCGGTGGTGCTCGAAATTGGTACCGGCTCGGGCTTTCAGAGCTCGCTCCTGACGCGCATTGCCAAAAAAG
>JANLTH010000114.1:0-28484 GCA_031362865.1 Burkholderiales bacterium
CCGAAATCGTGGTGAAGCCGCGAATGTCGGAGAACAAAATAGTGAGGTCCTCGTTCTTCGCCTGCATGTTGTATTTTTCGGGATTTTTCGCCATTTCGTCCACCAACTCTGGTGGCACATATTCGCCAAAACGGTTTGCCAGCTCACGCTTGCCCCTGCTCTCAATAAAGTAGCCGTACGACATATTCAGCGCAAAGAGCGCAATGGTCATGAGCAACGATGAGGCTAGTGGGATGATGAGGTACAACGATTTGTACCCGTAAAAGTTAAGCAGCACCACCGCGATCATTGCGGTCACAGCGACGATGGTTGCGCGCAGCGGGCTTAACAACGGCATCAGGAACGCCAAGCCAAGGCCACCGATCACTAACAGCATCACCTCTGCACCGACGATATAGGCGGGCTTTTCACGAAAATTTTGGGTAATCATTCCTGACAAAAGATTGGCGTGGATTTCTACCCCCGGATAAGCCTCGCCCATAGGGGTATTGCGCAGATCGAGCAAGCCTGGTGCGGTCGTGCCCCAGATCGCGTATTTGCCTTTAAGACGCGCCGGATCCACTTTGTCGGAGTAGACATCTGCAAGCGAGATGTAGTCAAAGCTGCCACCGCTCACATTGCCTTTGCCGCGATAGGGGACATAAGCCGAGGCGAATCGATCCACCGGAATCTGGAATTTACGCGCCTGCACGTTCAGTTCAAGCCATTCCAGCCCCGTGTAGCCGCGCGATAACAGACTGCCGGGAGGGTAGCCGGGTTCCAGTTTGGGCGAGCCCAGCAGTGCTCGATACATCGCGAGGGACAGACTCTCGAAATACTGGCCGTCGTACTCTGAAATCATTGGTACGCGGCGCACCGAGCCGTCGCTATCAAGAATTGGATTGAACGTCCCTGCCGTCATTGCATTTTTGAGCAAGCCATCAATGTTGGCACCGTAACCCAGCCATTGGGGAAACAGCACTGGTTTCCCCTTAAACGTTCCTGACGGCAGCACAGGCTCGGGCAGTACGCCCGACTTTTGCGCGTCCTTCGCGCTCGAAAAATAGAAACCTAGAACGACGGGTTTGCCCTTGAGTGCAGCAGCAAAGCGAACATCGTAGTCAAGTTCGCCCCTGAGCTTGCCAAGTTGATCTTGAAATTCTGCATTTTCTTTCAACGGGCCTTTGGCCAACTCCTGAAGCTTGCCCAGCCCAGAGCTCGTGTCCGGCTCGGCAAACACCACGTCGAAGCCCAAAATCACGATGCCGTACTTGTCGAACAACTTCGTCACCAACGTCGCCATCTTGTCGCGGCTCCATGGCCAACGGCCAAGCTCGCCCAAACTCTTCTCGTCAATATCAAGAATGACGACTTTGTCGTCTTTGGTATTTGGCGCGGTCAGCTTGAGACGCGCGTCATAGATGATATTGTCGAGCTGGTCGAGGAACTTGATTTGGTAAATTTCGGCGGCGTGCCCCAGAAACAAGGCCACCACCGCAAGTCCCAGCGCGATGCGAACAATATGCTGCTTCACGTCTTGCCCTCGTGTAAAGGTTTCAAGCGGGAAGGACAGGGCCGCATTTGCTGCAAGCCCGCCCTCGACAACAACTGCGACGGTCAGACTCCTTGGCCCGAGCGGAGTCTGTCATAAGTCGCAGCAGTGTTAGCTCTTGAAAAAGAACTCCATCTTGGTGCCTGCAATTTCAACCACGTCATGATCTGCCAGTGGATGCGCTTGCGCGTCAAGCGGCTTGCCGTTCACTACCGGGAAGGTTGCCCCTTCCACATGAGTGATGAAGTAGCCCTGCGGGCGGCGGGTGATAACCGCTACCTGGACACCCGGCTTGCCCAAAGTGGTAAGCGCTTTGGTCAATACGAGCTCCTTGCCGGCATTCGGGCCGGAGAGCAGTTGAATGGCACCTTGCGCCACAGCCCCAGCCGCAGCGGGAGCAGGTGCAAAGGCCGCAGGAGCAGCGGCAGGTGAAGGAATCGGTGCCATCATCGGCGCGGGAGCGGCAGCACCCGGTATCACTGTACCAGTACCCACAGGAGCAGCAGGTGCCATACGAGGCGGTGGCGCAGAGCCTGGCCGCATCACCATGGTTTTTTCGAAATCGGCTGCGCCGCCCGCCGCTTTGGGAGCTTCGTTCAGGTACTTGAGCTTGTATTTGCCCAGCTCGACGACATCGTTGTTTTGCAAAAAATGCTTCTTGATCGGCTGCCCATTGACCAAAGTGCCGTTGGTGGACCCCAAGTCCTCAAGAAACGAGTCAGACAAAATCGTCACGATGATCGCATGCTCACCGGACACGGCGAGATTGTCGATCTGGATGTCATTGTGCGGCTTGCGACCGATGGTAGTACGTTCTTTGGTGAGCGTAATCTCTTTGAGGACCAAGCCGTCCATGCTTAAGATGAGCTTCGCCATATCTTGTTTCCTTTAATCGAAGACGTCTTCTGGGTAAATTTTAGTTGCGGAAATTTCGGTAGATCAGCGAAACCAGCCCAGAAACCGGCTGAAAATACCGCGCGCTGCGGGATATTCCTTGACGATCTTGATCAACAATACCGAAACGTTGTCACGACCACCATTGTCATTTGCCATTTGCACCAGCTGTTGCGCCGCGAGCGTCAGGTTGCCACCCAAGGTTTCGAGCGTCAGGCCAATTTCATCATCCGGCACCATGTCGGAAAGCCCGTCCGAACAGAGTAAATAGATGTCGCCCACCTTGGTGTCGTAGTCATGCACTTCGGGCTCGACCACCGGGTCGATCCCGAGGGCGCGCGTCACCAAGTTTTTGTTCTGCGAGTGCTTGGCTTCCTCGACGGTAATCATGCCGCTGTCGATTTGCTCCTGCAACAAAGAATGGTCGCGCGTGACCTGACTGAATTCAGCCCCACGCAAAAGGTAGAGGCGCGAATCGCCAATGTGCGCCACCGTCATGCGATTGTCGTAAAACATCGATGCCACGAGCGTCGTGCCCATGCCCGCGTACTGGGGCTGGCTTTGCGATGCCTGATAGATCGAGGTGTTGGCCTTCTCGATCTGATCTTTGAGCATGCGCTGCGCAAAGGTGAGACCAGTGTCAGGATCGATGTCAAACGGCGCGTGCACGCCGATCGCATTTTGCAGTTCGGTCATCAGCACGGTGGTAGCCATACCGCTGGCAACTTCGCCGGCGTTGTAGCCACCCATGCCGTCAGCCAAAATCACCAATCCGTGTTTTACGTCGTTGGCAATCGAATCCTCGTTGTGCGAACGCACCATTCCGGGATCAGAATGCCCAACGACTTCGATACATCCGTTCAAGTTCATGAGTTGCGTCCGCGTGTCAGATGCGTTATTTGAGTTGTCACGAAGCTTACCCTAATTGACCTAGCCCTAGAGGGCGATGTCCACATCCGGTGGCGGTTTAGCTGCCGGTGGAGCTGCGGCTGCCGCCCCGCCTACCGCTTTGGGTGCTGAAACCGGCGATGATGCCTGCGCCGCGTGTACCACTTGCGCCCCTTGTACCATTTGTGCCGCCTGCGCTGCACTCATGATGAGAGTACCTCCGGCGGTGGTTGCTTGCGCAGCTTGAGCGAGTTGCGCAAGTTGCACGGCGCTCATGATGACTGTACCACCTGCGGTAGTCGTCGACGGAGCGGTCGGTGCTGCCGAAGTTGAAGGAGGCAGATTGAGAGGGGCCAATGGCTGAGTCGTGGCAGCGACCGTCGCTGACATGACGACGGTACCACCGGCATGCGGATTGACCGCAGCCGACGCCGGTGCTGGCGCGACCGGCAGAGCCACGGTTGGCGGACGCGGTGCCGGTGTGGAACCCGCCGACCGAATCCCGGTAGCACTCGGTGAGGCCAGTTCCGCACCTGCGAAGGTACGCAACGCAGCAGCCAACTCGTCACCCGTTTGAAAACGTTGGTCTGCATCTTTCAACATCGCCGCGTGCAACACCTGCGCCAAGCCATCGGGCACGTTAGGGTTAAGCGTCCGAATATCGACTTCTTTGTCGTTGGCGATCTTGAACATCAATTGCGCCATCGAATCGCCGACAAAAGGCAACTGCCCCGTGAGCATTTGATAGAGGCTGACCGCAAGCGAAAACAGATCTGAGCGACCATCCACTTTTTTGCCGGAAAGTTGTTCAGGCGACATGTAGGAAGGAGTGCCGAGCACCATGCCGGTCTTGGTTTTGGACGAATCCGTAATTCGCGCAATTCCAAAATCGGTGACCTTGACGGTGTCACTTTCGTACTCGTACATGATGTTCGCGGGCTTAATGTCGCGATGTACTACATTTAGGCGGTGAGCATAACCCAGCGCCTCGGCCACCCGCACCGTGATTGAAACGGCACGCTCCATCGAGAGCAAGTTATCCGGCTTGGTGTAGGGCACCAAGTCTTTGCCTTTGAGAAACTCCATCGCGATAAATGCCAAGTCATGCTCTTCGCCAGCGTCAAAAATGGTAACGATATTGGGATGATTCAAGCGCCCGGCGGTCTCTGCTTCGCGGAAGAAACGCTGCTTCACATCCTCAATCTCGTCGGCATCGAACTCTTGCGACAAGGCCATGGTCTTGATCGCCACAACCCGGCCGATCTTTGGATCTTTGCCCAGATAAACCACACCCATGGCACCTTTGCCCAACTCCTTTTCGACCTGATAACGGCCCAGCATCGGCTTTTCGACGGCCCCGTCGAGGATGTTCATGCTCGCATTCGCGCGCCCGCCGCCACCGCCCAGAATAACGGTCTCGGACATCGTTTTGGCGCGCTCGCGCTTGAGCTCCAAATCCTTGAACTTTGGATTGTGGCTCGACATATGGTCATAAACGGACTGAGCTTTGTTGAACTGCCGCTTGCGCTCGAAATCAAGCGCCAAGTTGTACAGGTTGTCCATCAGCTGGTCGTCAAAGGGCACTTTGCGAAACTTGTCAAACGACATGTCGAGCTGCCCCTGGCCCTGAAACGCCAAGCCCAGCATGCGGTTCGATTCGGCAGACTCAGCGTCAGATTTCTGCTTACCCGCTTCAGTCATGATGAAGCGCTTGGTCACGAGCAAAACATGACCCACCACCAGCAGTGTGGCCGCCCCCATCAGCTGGAACCACATGCCACCACCCACCATGGACGCGAAGTGCGCGATGATCAAACCGGCGAGTAAGCCCAAAGTCATCGCCGCGCCCGCCTTGGCTTTCAATTTGGGCAATAGCGCGATCAAGTAGGCCGCCACCAACAGCACAACGAGCAGGCTCAATAGCCAACCCCAGCCTGGCTCAACGAAGAAATGCTCGGAAAGAATCGACGACACTGTGTGCGCCATGGATTCCACCGGTGTCATGGCCGGAGAGACGGGAGTCGGGAAAGCGCTGCCCACACCTGCCGCCGTAGCACCAATCAGTACGATTTTGTCGGTGTATTTCGAAGCCGGAATCTTGCCGGACTTGACATCGAAAAACGAATCGATCTGGAAGGCCGGTTTGCCGTCACGATCTTTGTAAAAATAGGTCCGCATGGAATTGCCTTCATCCACGCTGATCCCGAGTTTGCCAAGCGTTACCCGCTCGCCCCACTTGACCTTGATGTCGGTTACGTTCAAATTGAGACTTTTCGCGGCGACCGCCAAAGCAAACGACGGGAAGTAACGGTCAAAAAATTGAATCATCAGCGGTTCGGTACGCACGCCACCGTCCACCTCGGGAGACGAGTTCAAATGGCCAACGCTAGTAGCCGCTTTACCCAACATTTCGATCGGCACTTGGACACCGCGCGCCTCAATCCCTGAGCCATTTTTGTCCTCCAGCGATGCTTTGAGGGCGAACTCAGGAAGAGGCTTATCTGGCTTGCCTCTCGGAGCACCCAGCTCAAGAAAAACGGGAATCACCACATTGCCGGCCTTAGTGATGCTTTCGGCTAAGCGACGATCCGTATTCAAAGCCAGCTCTGCCTCTTTGAGCAGCTTGCCCATGTCGGCAAATTCGGGTGGTAAACCTGCCGGGGCAGGCGCGGCAGGGTCGGTAGCCGTCAATGCCGGGGATGCTTGCGCAGCGGCGGCGGCCTTGCGATGCAACTCCATCAGCTTGTTAACGTAGACGAAGCCCGGGTCCTGCTGCGGCTCGAAGAAAAACACGGTGTTGCCCACGACTTTAGCCTTCGCAGCGGTGAGCTTGTCAATCATGTCGGCATGAATTTCGCGCGACCATGGCCAACGGCCAATATTCGAAATACTTTGGTCATCGATCGCGATGATGGCGATCTTGTCGTTTGGGTTCTTAGACGACATCTTCACCGCGCCGTCGTAGGCTTTGCGCTCAAGGCTTTGGATCAAGTCTGAGTTGCGGAAAAACAAAATAAACATCAGCGCGATCACCAGCCCCAGAAACCAGTCGGTTTTCCAGAAGTCGCTCTTGATCTTCGCCATGTTGCCTCCTCCCCCAGATCAAATTGCCCAGATTGCCCGCCTCGGCACATCCATCGCGCCGAACGTCTACAGTGTCAAAGAATTGTACGCGATGCAACGCACTCGCACATCCAATCGACTGGGACCACCAAGCATGCAAACAGCAAAAAAGCGTGCGCAAACAAGGCCCTGATGCCGATTCTTACAGTTTCGCCTGAGGATCGTCAACCCCGCCCGTCAGTCCCAGAACGGCTTCGGGGGCATTGAGCAGAGGGAGAATACGAGCTGACTCCACAAACCCAATCGGGCTAAGCGGCTTCTGGGTTGTTGTAAAAAAACCCGCGCCGCCTGCTCCGTCTCAGTCAATGGAGCCGCCAGCCGCACAGTTCACGAGCTTGTCGCCGTTGGCTTATGCTTTTTCTGTAGCATTTTTCCAACCACTACGACCAGCACTGCACATCCCACCTTAACCGCGTATTGCAGCAGAGTATTGCCCTCAAAGACTGACTTCAATGCGATGTCATGGGTAATCGCATCGCCAGCTACCCAGCCGATCAGCGCCGCGCCTAGGGTGATGATGACCGGGAAACGCTCCATCAGCTTAATCATCATGGTTGAGCCAAACACCACCAGCGGGATGCTGATCGCCAGGCCGATAATCAGCAGGGTGAAGTCACCCTTGGCCGCAAGCGCCACCGCGATCACGTTGTCCAAGCTCATCACCAGGTCGGCGATCAGAATCGTACGCACGGCGCTCATCAGATTGCCGCCTTCTTTAGCCTCCCCTTCGTGCTCGTCCCCGCCCTCGCTCATCAGTTGTAGGCCGATCCACAACAACAATACGCCGCCGATGATTTGCAAATAAGGCAGTTGCAGCAAATAGGCGGCGACGAACGTGAGTACGATGCGCAGCACGACCGCAGCTCCCGAACCCCAAAGAATGGCCATCTTCTGCTGCTTTTCCGGTAGCGAGCGCGCCGCCAGCGCGATCACCACGGCGTTGTCGCCTGAAAGGATGATATTGATCCAAATAATTTGGCCCAAGGCGAGCCAAAAAGCTGCGCTGCTGATATCCATTTAAAACACTCCCAAGTTTGTAGTTTTGTTGAGCAATTCAGGCATCAGCCCAGTGCAGCTTTCAGCATGCGCCCCATCTCAGAGGGATTTTTGGTGGTCTTGATGCCACACTCTTCCATGATGGCAAGCTTGGCGGCGGCAGTATCGTCGCCGCCGGAGATCAGCGCACCGGCATGGCCCATTCGTTTGCCCGGCGGCGCGGTCACGCCGGCGATGAAGCCCACGACCGGTTTTTTCATGTTGGCCTTGATCCAGCGCGCGGCCTCAACCTCATCCGGCCCGCCGATTTCTCCAATCATCACGACCGCATCTGTTTCGGGATCATCGTTGAACATCCGCATGACATCGATATGCTTCAAGCCATTGATCGGGTCGCCACCAATACCGACTGCTGACGATTGTCCCAGGCCAATTTCGGTCAGTTGCCCCACCGCCTCGTAAGTCAATGTGCCAGAGCGCGACACAACGCCAACTCGCCCCTTGCGGTGAATGTGGCCAGGCATGATGCCGATCTTGATTTCGTCCGGCGTAATCAAACCGGGGCAGTTTGGCCCCAGAAGAATCGTCTTTTTGCCTGCCGCTTTCATGCGGTTGCGCACTTCGAGCATGTCCCGAACCGGGATGCCTTCGGTAATGCAAATCACCAGGTCCAAATCGGCCTCGCAGGCTTCCCAGATCGCAGCGGCAGCCCCCGGTGGCGGCACATAAATCACTGAAACGTTGGCACCCGTAGCAGCCTTGGCTTCTTTGACACCCGAAAAAATCGGAATATCAAAGATTTTTTCGCCCGCCTTCTTCGGGTTTACCCCAGCCACAAACGCCGCTTTCCCATTTGCGTACTGCTGGCATTTTTCGGTGTGGAATTGCCCGGTTTTGCCGGTAATTCCCTGAGTAATGACCTTGCTGTATTTGTTGATCAGAATCGACATGATTTTTTCCGGGTCTCTAGTGTGCGGCGGCAACAACTTTTTGCGCGGCCTCGGCCATGGTCTCGGCACTGATAATCGGCAGACCCGAATCGGCGAGCATTTGGCGCCCCAGTTCTTCGTTCGTGCCCTTCATGCGCACCACCAGCGGCACACTCAATGAGACCGCCTTGCACGCCGTAATCACGCCATCGGCAATGACATCGCAGCGCATGATGCCGCCGAAAATGTTGACCAGAATCGCTTTCAGATTCGGGTTTTTGAGCATGATCTTGAAGGCTTCGGTCACCTTCTCAGCGGTGGCACCACCACCCACGTCGAGAAAATTGGCCGGCTCGCCGCCAAACAGCTTGATCGTGTCCATCGTCGCCATCGCCAAGCCTGCCCCATTGACCAGACAGCCAATGTTGCCGTCAAGCTGGATATAGGCCAAATCAAATTTTGATGCCTCAACCTCGGCCGGGTCTTCTTCCTCCAGATCACGATACGCCACGATTTCAGGCTGGCGATAGAGCGCATTGGCATCAAAATTGAACTTCGCATCGAGCGCCTTGATATTGCCATTGCCTTCGAGAATCATCGGGTTGATTTCGGCTAACGAAGCATCGGTCTGCATGTAGCAGGTGTAGAGTTTTTTGAGCACGTCTTTCGCTTGGTTAAGCGAAGCGTCGGGCACGCCGATGCCGCGTGCCAAGCGCTCGGCCTGCGCTTCAGTCACTCCACTGGCCGGGTCGATGAATTCCTTGAGAATTTTCTCCGGCGCGCGGTGCGCCACTTCTTCAATGTCCATGCCCCCTTCAGAAGAGGCCATAATCGCCACTCGTTGGGTGGCACGGTCGGTCAAGGCGGCGACGTAGTACTCTTTCCTGATGTCCGCACCCTCTTCGATCAGCAAGCGGCGCACTTTCTGACCGGTGGCCCCGGTTTGAGGGGTTACCAACTGCATGCCTAATATCTCGGTGGCTTTTTGTTTCAAATCCGCCATCGATTTGGCAACTTTCACACCACCGCCTTTGCCGCGCCCGCCAGCATGAATCTGCGCCTTGACAACCCAAACCGCGCCGCCCAGCTTCTCAGCCGCCGCCACCGCCTCATTGACCGAGAAACAGGGGATGCCGCGCGGTACTGGAACACCATACTTGGCCAGGACTTCCTTGCCTTGATACTCGTGAATTTTCACAGCGCTTCCTTCAAGAAAAAACCATCAATCCGGGAAAATCGGTCAGGCTGCCGCCTGTGACGCACGAAACCATTTAGGATAAAACTGCCGAACCGCCGCGCCATCGGTGCGCATGGCATGGCAGCGGTCGAGTTGAAACGGCTTTTGTTCCCCGTCAGCGGCAGGCTCGGGGCGCTCACCGGCAAACGCCTGCACGGCAGCAGTCGGCAACACAGCGGTGAGCTCGGTCATGTGGGTGCAGCCGTCCACCCCGCTCAAGCGTTCGGTAGCGGCTTTTTTGAAACCTTTGAGCAGATTGAGGCCCACCAACTTTTCGTAGGCCGGCGTAATTTGATTACAAGCGCCCGGATAAGGCATGCGGTTGGTTTGGGCGCGCGCTGCAAGCACCTCGAAGCTGCGGTTGATCGTAATGGTGAGCAGCATGTCATGGACAGGCTCGCCGGCCAGACGAACGCCGCTCACCAATGGAAAATCGCGTGCCTTGAGATCAACCAGTCGCGCTTCCAGGTCCCACAGGCCGTCGTCTCGCAAAAACGCCTCAACCGCGACCCGCCGGGTGTGTACCAAGCGGCGCACGACCGCACCTGACCCCGCTGCATCGCGTGCGTTCGAGGCCGCTGAATCGAGCGCTCCGTTTTTCAAATTGGAGAAGAGCGAAGACAAATTAAGCAAAGTTGTGAGGGCTGCACGAAGCCCAAAATGTTAGCATAGCGGGGTTGTCGACAAGGACTGCGTGATCCGGCAAACTCAGGCGGTTCGTAGCTGGCTTCACGTCTTTTTTCACTTGGTCTTTCACGATCTTTTTCAATCTTCCGCGTTCCGCGCATCAATAGGAAACACCGTTTGTCGACTCCTGAAACGACACCCACCCCCGCTGTGCCGCCCGAAAGTGCCGCGCCTTCTCAAGGCAGCGGGCGACCGTGGCTAACAAGCTGGCCGGTGTTGCTGGTCATTGCGGTCGCAATCGCCGTCGGATTTGCCGTTGGCATCAATTTTCTGGCGGCGCATGGCGGACGCGCTGCGGCGGACGCGCTTGCGGTCTGCTCCACGGGCGGACTATTTTTTGGGGTGCTGTTGCAGTTGCGGCGACGTATGGAAGCCGCGCGCGCCCTTGACATAGCACAGACCGAGATTGTCGATTCTGAGTCACGCTTCGCACAAATGGTGGAATACGCGCCAGTCCCGATGATCGTGACCGACATGAAAAACAGCAAGGTTCGCTTGGCTAACGCCAGCGCCCGCGCCATGTTCGGCTTTAGCAGCGCTGAAGTCTCCGGCGTGGACATGGGTCAGTTTTACGAAGACCCTGCGCAACGCACGGCGCTCAATGCCCTTCTGAACGAAAAGGGCCGTATTTCCGACCTCCCCGTTGAGGTGAAAGACCGCTACGGCAAGCCAATCCAATTACTGGTTTCGGCTACCAAAACCCGGATGCGCGCCGAGGAAATGTCGCTGGCCTGCCTGATCGATGTGACGCAGCGCAATGCGCTGGAAGCCAGTTCGCGCGAAAGCCGCGAATTTATCGAAAACGTGATCGCGCGCGCGCCACTGGGTATCTACGGCACTGATTTGACCGGCAACATCAATCTGTGGAACTCGCGGGCGGAACAGATTTTCGGCTGGGAGCGCAGCGATGTCCTGGGGCAGCCGGTCTGCATGCTGCTGCCGCCAGCCGATGCCTTGGCGTTTCGGGCGTCGCTCGATGGCCTGTTTCAAGGCGCGCCACTGCGCGAGGCCGAAAGCCTGCGTTTGCATCGTGACGGCCATTCGTTTTTGGCCAGGACTTCTGCCGAACGCCTGGCAGACTCGAAGGGCTCACCTCGCGGCCTGTTGTTCCTCTCGCAAGATGTTTCCGGCGAGCACCTGGTACGCCAGGCGCTGGCTGAATCCAACCAATTCTTGAGCGCGCTGATCGAGAGCTCGCCGATTGCGGTCTTCACGCTCGATTTAGATCTGGCGATTACGTCCTGGAATCCGGCGAGCGAAGCCTTGTATGGATGGACTTCCACCGAGGTGCTAGGCAAAGCCCTGCCATTCGTCCCGCCCGACTTGATCCACGAGTCGCAGCGGCTCTTGCAGGACTGCCTGAATGGCAAACCGGTACGCGGATTACAGACCGTGCGGGTTCACAAAGACGGACGGCGCATCAACGTTCTCGGATCGCTTGCCCAGATTACTGGCAGCGACGGCGAGACCTTGGGGGTCGTGTGCATGGTTTCGGATATTTCGGAACGCAACCGCCTGCAACACCAGTATGAGACCTTGCTCAAGCGCTCGCTCGACGGTTTCTGGATTCTGCGGTATGACGGCGAAATTCTTGATGTCAACGACGCGTATTGCCGGATGGTCGGCTACTCGCGCCAGGAACTGCTCGGGCGCAATGCTGCCGACCTCCTGGCGCGTGGCGACTTGCCCGAAATGTCGGACAGCACGATGGGGCGGGTCACCGAAACCGTGCATCGCACGAAATCTGGCGAATTGATCCCGCTGGAAGCCTCGACCAGCACCATGATCGATGGCGGTGGCCGAGTATTCTCCTTCCTGCGCGACTTACGTGACCGGCGGGCGGTTGAAGAGCGGATGAAGAAGCGCGAGATGCGCTTTCGTTCTTTGCTGGAGCGCTCGTCCGACATTTTGACCATCATGAGCGCCTCGGGCAATTTCACTTACGTGAGCCCGGCGCTGGAAACCCATTTGGGCTACGACGCGGAGAATCTGCTCACCCATTCCGCTTTCGACTTCGTCCATGCCGACGACCTGACACAAATGCAGCAGGTGTTTGCGCAAACAGTGAGCGTGAGCGGCAGTACTCAGCGCGTCGAATTTCGCTTTCGTACCAAGCGCGGCGAGTGGCGAGCGATTGAGGCGCTGCTCACCAACGCGCTGGCCGACCCCAGCATCCGCGGCATTATCAGTAACGGTCGCGACATCACCCAACGGCGTCAGGCCGAAGAGCAGGTGCGTACTCTGGCGCTCTACGACTCACTGACCGGCCTGCCAAACCGCGCCTTGCTGCATGTGGAGACCCAGCAAATGCTGGCGCGCGCGCGCCGCACTCAGTCCCACGTAGGCGTGATGTTTCTTGATTTGGACCGTTTCAAATTTGTGAACGATTCGCTCGGACATGCGGCGGGCGACCTGCTCTTGCAAGAACTCGCCCGCCGCCTCAAACAGGCCGTGCGCGAAGCCGATGTCGTGGCCCGCTTGGGTGGGGACGAATTCGTGGTGGTGCTGCCAGATGTGGCGAGCCCGCGCGCGCATGGCAAGGTGGCGGAAAAAATTCTCGAAGCCACCGCAGTCCCATTTTTGATCGACGGGCATGAGTTGTTCGTAACACCGTCCATCGGGATTGCGGTCTATCCTGACCACGGCCTTGATGTCGAGTCCCTGCTCAAAGCGGCGGACACCGCGATGTACGATGCAAAAGCCGCTGGCAAAAACACTTACCGCTTCTTTGAGTCGTCGATGACCACGGCAGCGAGTGACCGGTTGGCGCTTGAGAATGATCTTCGCCGGGGCCTTAAAGCGCTCGAGTTTGAACTGGTTTACCAGCCGCAGGTTAACGCGCACACCAACGAGATTTGCGGGATCGAGTCTTTGGTGCGCTGGCGGCATCCAACTCGCGGCCTGTTAAAGCCGGACAGCTTCATTCCAGTGGCTGAAGAAACCGGCCTCATCATGGCGTTGGGGGACTGGATTCTCGGGCAGGCACTGGAAGACACCGCTCGCTGGGAGCGTGCCGGACTGCGCGTGCCGCCGGTAGCCGTCAATATTTCAGGTTCTCAGTTTCAAAAGCCAGGCTTTTATGAAGGACTGCGCGCCAAAATTGATGTCCACGGACTTTCGCCGGGACGGATTGAACTGGAAATCACCGAATCGGCCTTCCTGCGCCGTGAGACCGAGACCATGGGTGTGATGGCGGCGCTGGCAGCCGATGGCTTTGGGATCAGCATCGACGATTTTGGCACCGGCTATTCAAGCCTGGAGTACCTCAAACGGATGCCGTTCACACGTCTGAAAATTGACCGTACCTTCGTGATTGATGTCGCTGCCAACGATGAATCCCGCGCGATCGTGCGGGCGATTGTGTCATTGGCCAATGCGCTCGAATTGGGTGTAGTCGCCGAAGGCGTAGAAACCGAAGCCCAGCGCGACGCGCTGTTGGCCTGCGGCTGTGTGGTAATGCAAGGCTATTTGTACAGCGTGCCGGTTAATTCGGTAGCGACCGCCGCCATGATTGGGCGCTACACAGCACTGCCAGACCATCTGCGCCTGGCACGAACGACGCGGCTTACCGCGATGCTCTGATTCCATTTCTAAATCATTACGATATGTTGTTGCACCTTCCTAGCCGTGCTAGCAGCACTGTCGTCGTCGGTGCGCCTAATCTCGTAATGATTTAGAAATGGAATGAAGCCCTTGTCCGCGCTAACCCGGGGGGCGGCGTGGCGACGAGCGTGGCACTGCTGGCACGACTTGTCGAATCACACCCTCCGCAAACCCACGCGAAGCCAAAAAGCGCATCTGTTTGGTTTGCGCATCGCGATCTGCCGGGGGGTCGCGAAATTTCTTGCGCCATACTTCTGAGGCCCGATCAAACTCGGTGGTACGTAGTTGCGCCAGAGCTTCTTCGCTCGCATCGGCGCTGATACCCAGATGCTTGAGTTCCTGCTTGATCCGCGCCGTGCCCAGCTTGGCGGATTTGCGATTGACCACGCTCTCAACCACGCGGTCTTCACCGAGATAGCCTAGCGCCTGCATGGCATCAAGCGCCTCATCAAGTTCCGTGTTGAGCTCGATATCGCTCGCCTCGACCTTGCGGGCGCGGGCATCGCGCAACAGCCGGGCGCGCAACTCGACGCGACTGAAGTCGCGCCGTGCAAGAAACGCTATGGCGCGCGAGCGCAGACTGGTGGCGGCGCGCCCGGCGGCCTTGGCAGCCGTTTTGGCGGAAGCTCTCGGCGATGGCGCACCTGAACGCAGAGTACCGCGCCGTGCTGTGGCATCGCCAGAACCTGCTTGAGCAGCGATATCTGCGTCAATCAAAGCCCGCCCTCCGCTAGCTTTCCGGTTCTATAGCCCCTACTCGCCTTTGGATTCACCCTTGGATTCGCCCTTGGCCGCAGGTGCTGCCGTTGCTACCGCTTCGGCTTGCACTCGCACACCCACAGCTTGGCGCACCTTGGCTTCAATTTCTGCCGCCAAAGCGGGGTTGTCTTTCAAAAACTCGCGCGAATTGTCTTTACCTTGCCCAATGCGGTCGCCTTTGTAGCTGTACCACGCACCGGATTTATCGACGATTTTGTGCTCTACGCCCAGGTCAATCACCTCACCCGCCCGAGAAATACCTTGTCCGTAGAGGATGTCGAAGTGCGCTTCTTTGAACGGTGGCGCTACTTTGTTTTTAACCACTTTGACGCGCGTTTCATTGCCGATCACTTCTTCGCCCGACTTGATCGAGCCGATGCGGCGAATGTCGAGACGCACCGATGCGTAGAACTTGAGCGCATTGCCGCCCGTGGTGGTTTCGGGGCTGCCGAACATGACACCGATTTTCATGCGGATCTGGTTGATGAAAATCACCAGCGTATTGGTGCGCTTGATGTTGCCGGTGAGCTTGCGCAAAGCCTGCGACATCAGCCGCGCCTGCAAGCCAGGCAACTGGTCGCCCATTTCGCCTTCAATTTCGGCCTTGGGGGTGAGTGCGGCGACCGAGTCAATCACCACGATATCAACCGAGCCGGAACGCACCAGCATGTCGGCGATTTCAAGCGCTTGCTCACCCGTGTCAGGCTGCGAAATGAGCAGCTCTGACACATTCACGCCGAGCTTTTGCGCGTATTGCGGATCAAGCGCATGCTCGGCGTCGATAAATGCTGCGGTGCCGCCCAGTTTTTGCATTTCAGCGATCACTTGCAGGGTGAGCGTGGTTTTACCGGACGACTCCGGGCCGTAAATTTCGACAACGCGACCGCGAGGTAAGCCACCGATCCCCAAGGCAATGTCCAAGCCGAGCGAGCCGGTGGAAACAACTTGAATGTCTTCGGCGATAGCTTTTTCGCCCAGCTTCATAATCGAGCCTTTGCCGAACTGCTTTTCGATTTGCGCCAGTGCGGCGGCGAGGGCTTTAGATTTATTGTCGTCCATGATGGTTCGCAATGTAGGGTGAAGGAAAGCTGCTGGAGGGAAAACGAAAAACGCTTTGTATAGAAATGCTTACAGGTGAATATACAGTACTTTATCCAGTATTGTCAAGCAGACTCAAAATTCCCTGTAAAGCATGGATCACGGACTGGCGGCGCACTGCCTCACGATTACCGTGGAAGTGCTTACTCTCGTGAATTGTCTTATCAGTATTGGCTTTCTGACCGATGCTCCACGAAAAGCACACCGTGCCTACCGGTTTTTCAACGCTGCCGCCGGAAGGCCCGGCGACCCCGGTGATCGCCACCGCCACTTGAGCTGCGCTGTGGTGCAATGCGCCTTCCGACATCGCTGCAGCCACTGGCTCGCTGACCGCGCCGTGCCGCTCGATCAGGGCGACGGGCACACCCAGCAATTCGGTTTTGGCCAAATTGGAATAGGTCACAAAACCGCGCTCAAACCAGGCGGAGCTACCGGCAATCGCGGTCATCGCTTCGGCGACCCAGCCGCCAGTACAAGATTCGGCGCTCGCCATCAGCAGCCCACGCGCTTGCAGGCGCGCACCGACCAGCGTGGCGAGCGTTGTCAATGTGTCAGCCAAGTTGGTCTCCGGTTAGCCAAATAGGCGCTGCCAGAGCGCTAAAACCAGCAGTACATAGCCCGCCGCCAGCAAATCGTCCCACATCACGCCGAAGCCGGTTTTCCACTTCGCATCGAAATAACGAATCGGCTGAGGTTTCGCGATATCGAAAAATCGAAACAGGAGTACCGCCAAAAGCTGGCTCCAGAACTCGTTTGGCACGAAAGTGAGCACCAACCAGATGGCAACAACTTCGTCCCAAACCACGCTGCCGTGGTCGGCTGCGCCAAGCTCGCGCCCAGCTTGTCCACAGGCCCAGACCCCTAGCGCAAATGCGCCTGCGCAAACTATCAGCAGCCACGCGCCCCACGTCGCAAAACCGGCCCAATGAAATACCAGCCAGCCGGCCAGCGTTCCCCAAGTGCCAGGTGCCGGCTTGAGGCGACCGGAACCAAAACCTTGGGCAATGAACAGGGCGAGACTCATGGTTAAAAATGTTGGTAGCCGGAGAATGGCTCTGGAATTGCCTCTCCATAGCTATCTACTTGAAGAACGGCGACTGACGGGCTTCTTCGAGGCAGCATCTCGCCAACCCTTGCTACGCTTAGGCCTTGGGCATGCCCTGCCGCAAGAACCGCGTCCCGCTTAGGCTTTGGCGCAGTGAAGCACAGTTCGTAATCATCACCGCCCGCCAAAGCGAAGCGGCGGCGCTCGTTAGGCGGGCGGCTTTTCAGAGCAGCAAACACCGGCAAGGTATCCACCTCCAAACGGGCGGTGAGCCCAGAGGCGTTGGCAATGTGCGCCAGATCACCACCAATCCCATCAGAAAGATCGAGCATGGCGCTCGCAAGGCCGCGCAGCGCCACGCCCAATGGCACGCGCGGGGTGGGCGTTTCGAGCAGCGCTTGCGCCGCCCTGCCCTGTGCGGGCGTGAGCCAAGCTGCGGCACCCCGCAGCCAAGCCAAGCCGAGCGCTGCGCCGCCCAGCGTGCCACTGACCCAAATGTCGTCCCCAGCGCAGGTGCCGTCGCGCCGAACTGCCCTGCCAATCGGCGTTTCGCCAAAAATCGTGACGCAAAAATTCATCGGCCCGCGGGTGGTATCGCCGCCGATGAGTTCAACATCATGCGCATCGGCCAGTGCAAAAAAACCGGCGGCGAATTCGGCAATCCAGGCTTCGTCGGCCTCGGGCAAGGCTGCCGCCAAGGTTGCATAACGCGGTACGGCCCCCATCGCTGCCAGATCAGAAAGATTGACCGCGAGCACCTTGTGCCCCAGCGTGCGCGGGTTCACATCGGGTAAAAAATGCGTTCCGGCCACCAGCATGTCGGTGGAGATCGCCAGTTCGTGCCCCGCGCTCAAACCCACCAGCGCACAGTCGTCGCCCACCCCCACGGTCGCGCGTCGCGCGGGCCGCTTAAAGTAACGCTCAATCAGCGCGAACTCGGATGACATCCCGGATGATGATAAATAGGGACTGTCCCTATTTATTTTTTTTGTCCACTTCGATAGCGCGGGCGACGGCTGCCAATTTGTCGAGCACGCCGTTGATGTATTTGAAGCCGTCGGTGCCGCCGAAACTCTTGGCCAGCTCGACCCCTTCGTTAATCACCACGCGATACGGAATTTCAAGGTGATGGGTAAATTCGTAAGCGCCCAGCAACAAGATGTTGTGCTCGATGGGCGAAAGCTCGATGATCGGGCGATCCAAATGCGGCGACACTTGCGCACGCAAATCCTCCACATCGGCGATCACGCCATAAAACAAGGTGCGGAAGTGCTTGAGGTCCGCTTGGTCGAACTCTTCCAGCTCGCCCACTTCGGCGGCCACAATGGTCGGATCTTGCGCATTTAACTGCCAGCGGTACAAGCCTTGCAGCGCAAACTCGCGCGAGCGGCGGCGCGCACTGCGGGCCGATTTGGGCGGGCGTGACTTAGCATCACTGCCAGTCACCTCAGCCTGGTTCACAGATGCATTTGTCACGCCGCACTCTCTTCAGTCTCCTGGCGCAGTTGCCGGGCCAGGCAAATCATTTCCACCACCACGCGCGCTGCGTCGCGCCCTTTTTCGATCCGTTCGACTGCTTGGGCTTGATTCTCTACCGTCAAAATCGCATTGGCGATCGGCATGCCGGTGGTGAGCGCCACCTCTGAAACACCCCGGCATGACTCGTTGCAGACAATTTCAAAATGATAGGTGTCGCCACGCACCACGCAGCCAATTGCCACCATTCCATCCACCGCGCCAGCTTGTACCAACATTTGCAACGCCAGCGGAATCTCTAGTGCGCCGGGCACGCTGACAACCTTGATTGAGGTTGCATCCACCCCCAGCGCTTGCAGTTCCGCCACGCAGTGCGCGCGCATCGGCTCGGTGATTTCCGCATTCCAGCGCGCGTGCACGATGCCAATACTCAAACCTTTGCCATTCAACGCCGCCGAGTAGGCCGCCGCCACTTTACTCATTGGCCAGATACCCCGTGACTTCAAGGTCGTAGCCGGTCATCGAAGGCATCTTGCGCGGGCTGGCCATCAGCTTCATCTTGCCCACGCCTAACTCGCGCAAAATCTGCGCGCCTACACCGTAAGTGCGCAAATCCATTTTTGCCGTCGGGCGGGCACCCGCATTCAAGTCCTGCACCTTGCCCACCAGTTGCGTCGCGGATTCCGGGCAATTAAGCAGCACGACAACCCCATGACCGTGCGCCGCCACCGCCTTGAGCGCGGCATCCACACTCCACGAATGTGAGCCCCCACCGATATCGATCAAGTCCATCACCGAGAGCGGCTCGTGAACCCGCACAAGGGTTTCAACCCCTGCCGCGATGCTGCCGCGCGTGAGCGCGATGTGCGAGGCACCAGTAGGCTTATCCACAAAAATTGACACGGCAAACTCACCGTGTGCGGTTTGCACTGGGCGCGACGCCAGCTTTTGCACCAAGCTCTCTTTGGCGCTGCGGTAGTGGATTAAATCGGCAATCGTGCCGACCTTCAAGCCATGCTCGCGCGCGAACACCGACAAGTCGGGCA
The DNA here is from genome assembly GCA_031362865.1 of Burkholderiales bacterium. Lineage (GTDB taxonomy): Bacteria > Pseudomonadota > Gammaproteobacteria > Burkholderiales > JAEUOS01 > JANLTH01. Next base: position 19,313 of record JANLTH010000114.1, read on the forward strand.
GGCGCGCCATCGTGCCGTCATCTTTCATAATCTCGCAGATCACCGCAGCTGGGGTCAGACCGGCCATCGCCGTCAGGTCGCAACCGGCTTCGGTATGCCCAGCGCGAATCAGCACGCCGCCTTGCTGCGCCATGATCGGGAAAATATGCCCTGGCTGCACAATGTCGGCAGGCTTTGCGTTGCGCGCCACTGCCGCTTTCACGGTAGTGGCGCGATCCGCCGCTGAAATGCCGGTGGTGACTCCTTCCGCTGCTTCAATCGACGCGGTGAAATTCGTACCAGTGCGCGTGCCGTTTTTGCTCACCATTGGCGCGATGCCCAGTTGCTTGCAGCGGTCTTCGCGCAGGGTGAGGCAAATCAAACCGCGCCCAAAACGCGCCATGAAATTGATCGCCTCTGGTGTTACATGGTCTGCCGCGAGTACCAGGTCGCCTTCATTTTCGCGGTCTTCTTCGTCAACCAAAATCACCATGCGCCCAGCTTTGAGCTCGGCGACAATTTCATCGGTAGAAGCAATATCGGAAGGCAGCGCCGCGCCGGAAGCAACGACAGAAAGATTGGCAGACATGACGACAACTCCTGCTTTAGGGGTGAGAGCCGCATTTTACCGGCGCGCGCATGGTGTTCCCGCATGCGCGTAGAATCCACTCTGTTCGGGGGGCGACTTGGCTTCGACGTGGGTTGCAAAGCGAACAGGTGCATACCGAGGACCCGTACCCTCGTAAATCCATGGGAAAAAACCTAAACGCAAACGACGATCGTTTCGCGCTCGCAGCTTAATCGCTGCGGGACCCGGCACTCTTCTCTCTGACGGGGGAGCTCTTAGGCAACTTTGAGACGCTGGGTCATCTAGTCAGATCGCTTACATTCGGGCAGCTTGAATGCAAGTTAAATCAAGGCTGCTCGCTTGCCACCGCTTGCCCAGTCGGCTAAGTGGCGGGTTAAACAAAAATGACTAGGCTAAGTATGTAGAGCTTGTCGTAGAGTGCTTGCGGACGCGGGTTCGATTCCCGCCGCCTCCACCATGCATAAAAAGCCCAACTGTTTTCAGTTGGGCTTTTTTTTGCCTAAAAACTGTCTTGACTGCGGGGGCCACTCAAACCGCGGACGTAGATGTAGGGGGGTGGGTTATTTGGCACTGGTTTTGACACAAGAAAAAGCAGGTTTTCCCCTATGAAATCATGGGTTTACGGCCTTTTTTGGAGAATGCGTAGATTTGGCACAAAAGGCGCACATTCTGCGAGAAAGTGCGCGTTATTTGGCACCGGTATGAGCGCAAAGTGAGCGGGTTTGCGCATCGAAAGCAGCGCAGTATGAGTCACTGCGGTTCATAGACGAAATCGGGTGCAATGCCTGATTTTTAGCCCCGTCGGGACGCGCAAAAAGCCGAATGAGTCAAATGAGGGGAATGAGGAATTGTTACAAATACGAATGAGGGAAACCCTCATTCCCAGAAGAGCCGCAACCAGAGCGGCTCTTGCCATTCTTGTACTTCCTTTTTAGCGATGCCTATTTGGCACTGGTTTTTTGGCCGGATTTTGACTGCTTTGCCGCCGCGCGCCGACGTGCTTCAGCGGGCTTCAGGCGGGCGGTTTCCGGGTCGGGAATCGGGCTGACTGGACGGTTATCAGGGGGGTTAGAGGGGGCGGCATAGCGGCTGCGGCCAGAGCGCGCGGTATCGGCGGCTTCGCGCGCCCAAATCAGCAGAAGTTGGCGGAACTCGGGAGAGGCTGCGCGGAACCACGTTAACACCTCCAACTCGGTCGCGTCGTTTACCTGCCGCAAGGGCCGCAACAGCTCTTTCGCGCGCAACGGGTCAGGTGTCTGAATCGCAATCAAAAGCTTGGCGGCATTGCTCTGATCGATGGGGTCCAAGGCAAGCGGTTCGAGCACAGTGTGGGCAGCCGCTTGCAGCCTGACCAGCTGGTCAAACGTGCTATCGGTGCGCGGCTGGCCCTCACCAGTGAGAACCCATTCGAGGTTCACTCCTTCGCGTTCGCAGAGTGCAGCGATTTCTTCTTGTGGCAGGGCGCGCCGTCTTTTTCGCTCGGAGAAGGCGGTCGGCTTCATGCCCAGCAGTTTGGCTAGTTGACTATCCGCTTTGACTCCCAGCACTTGCTGAAGCCGTGCAATCGGGACTGCAAATTTATTTTCAATGGGCATAAAAAAACCTCTTGACAATATGTAGTATGATGTACATACTACAGTTACTGGCAATTCAACGTTCAATCAATTAGATCAAACATGGCGATCACATCCGAGCAAATCAAGGCAAAGTTCAAGCGCGAAGGTCGTAGTTTCGCAGAATGGGCGCGGACGAACAACTATCGTTACAACGATGTCCAGCGGGTGTTGAACGGCTTTAGCAAAGCCAGGCGCGGGCTTGGCCACGAAATCGCGATCAAACTGGGCATGAAGGACGGCGAGTTGGTGGCACCGAGCGGTTTCGAAAAATCCGAAGTAACCAGCCGATGAGCGTCTGCCCGTCTATTGGTGGGACACCGCTCCCGAATCCATTGAAGTCGGCGCAACTGTGGTTCACCGCGCCGGAGCTTGCTGAGAGGATTGGCGGAAAGTTTGGATTGCCGAAAGACCGGAATGATGTCCGCCGCTACCTCCAGCCCTACCAAAGCGCCGGCCGTCAGCGCCCGTGCAGCAAGGCACTGGAATACCCGATCACGGTATTGCCCGACCAAGCCAAGCAGTATCTGCTCAAGCAGATGGGGGTATCGTTCGAAACGACCAAGCGCCGAGATCCGGTGACATATGAGCCGCATCGTGAAGCGCTCGGCGACGCGCAGCGGCAGGTAGCTGATGCAAGGCAAGTGGTGCTGACCAAGATTGAGGACTTGGTCGGTTGCGGCATAAGCCAAGAAGTGGCGCTACGGCAGATCGTACAGCGCGCGGCTGATCCCCAATTGTCCGGCCCAGAGCGCGCCCAATTTGCGCTGGCAAACAAAAAATCCGGGGGCCAGAAACGCGCGCCAGGACAGCTCAGTGTGCGCACACTCAAACGCTGGTTGGCATTGAAACAGGCGGGCGGGATCGACGCGTTAGCGCCGCGCAGCCACGCCAGAAAATTTGTCGTGCCCGGCTGGGCTCACACGCTCCTGGATCACTGGCAGCAACCTCAAAAGCCCAGCTTGCGGCGTGCGCATGAAATGCTGCAAGAACAATACGGACGGCAAGCGCCTTCCTATGAAGCGGTCAAGCGGATCACGCGAAAAGTGGGGGTGATCGACCTGCAACGCGGCCGCATGCTGCCGCGCGAGCTCAAAAACATCCGGCCCTTTGTGCGGCGGTCGACGGACGGCTTTGGCCCAGGCGACATTTACGTCGCCGACGGCCATCAGTTCGACGCTGAAGTCGCACACCTTGGCCACGGCAGGCCTTTCCGCCCAGAAATCACCGCCATCATCGATGTCGCCACACGGCGCATCGTCGGCTGGAGCGCCGGCCTGGCCGAGAGCCAGGAGGCGGTTGCCGATGCCCTGCGAAACGCCTGCGAGAGCGCGATTTGCGCCATCTTCTACCACGACCGTGGCCCGGGCTATATCGGCGCGCAGATCGGCGACCCGATCACCGGCCTGATCGCCCGGCTCGGCATCAGCGACCAGAAAAGCATCGCCTACAACTCCCAAGCCCGGGGCGTGATCGAGCGGTCACACCGCAGCATCTGGGTCAAAGCGGCCAAAGACCTGCCGACCTACATCGGCGCAGCGATGGACCCTGAAGCCAAAAACAAAGTCTACAAACTCACGCGCCAAGACGTGAAGATGAGCGGCACCTCCAGGTTGCTCATGCCTTGGCAGCAATTTGTTGACTACGTCGAGGCCAGCGCCGCCAGCTACAACAACCGCCCGCACTCCTCGTTGTCCAGGGTTTTTGATGCCAGCCTGGGCAAGTTGCGGCACATGACCCCTAATGAAGCCTGGGCCGAAGGTCTGACCGAGATCGAAGCGCAGGGAGAAAGTCTGCCAATCATCACGCCGGAACAAGCGGTCGACCTGTTCCGGCCCTGCGTCGAGGCCACCGTCGCCCGCTCAGAGGTGCGCTGCAACGGCAATATCTATTTCAGCCGCGAACTCGAACAGTGGCACGGTGACATGGTGCGCGTGCACTATGACATTCACGATCCCGCCCGAGTCTGGGTGCGCGACGGCGACGGCAGGCTCATCAGCGTCGCCGAACTGGATGGCAACAAGCGCCCCTACTTCCCCAAATCAGTGGTCGAGCAGGCCCGCGAAAAGCGCGCCCAGGGCCGCGAGAAGCGCCTGCAGGTCAAGCTGGACGAAGTCGCGGCCGAGCTGCGCCCGGGCATCACGCACAACGTCGAACCCAGCATGGCGCAGGATCTGATCGACGCGTCGATCAAGCGGCTCCAGGCTGAGCGGGCTGCGATGGATCACGCCAGCACCGTGATCCAACTCCCCGCCAGTCGTGAACAGAAGGTTGGCCGCTGGATGGAGTTGCATGCGCGGGCGCAGGCGGGCGGCGCTTTCACGCCAGCCGACGCGAGCTACTACCGCATGTACTACACCGCAAAAAGCTTTGTCGCCTGGCGCGAGGAAACCGGCTTTGACGAAACGCCGGTGGACATCCTGCCGGTCGAGTCGCCGCCTGAATCTGAAGAAGGAGCCGCCGCCAACGTTTAGCGCACCACCAGTCAACCACAGGAAGCCACCCCAGGAGAAGCCCGATGACACAAAAGCCTCAACAACCACAATCCAGTCCCGCGCCGCGCGGGATTGCCAATCTCACCAACGTCGGTTTGTTAAACGACATGATCGAACGCATCGCCAGGCGCTCGCCGCACCTGCCGGGCATGGGGGTTATGCACGGGCCGTCGGGTTACGGCAAAAGTCTCGCTGCCGCGCATGCCCAGCATCCCAATGGCCTCAATGCCTGGCTGGTGCAATGCAAATCCATCTGGACCCGCAAGTCCTTTTTGGAAAGCCTGTTGAAGGAACTCGGCATTGCGCCCGCCGCAACCCTCGCCAAGATGCTCGACCAGGCCACCGAGCAGATCGCCACAGCAAAACGACCGCTGATCATTGATGAAGCCGATTACCCGAGCGACAAAGGCTACATCGAGTTGATCCGTGACCTGTACGAATCCACCAAGGCCACCATCATCCTGATCGGCGAAGAAGGCCTGCCGCAGAAACTGCGCCGCTGGGAACGGATCGACGGGCGCATCATGGGCTGGCAGGCTGCGCAGCCGGTGTCTGGCGTTGACGTGCGCGAGCTCACGCGCATTTATGCCCGCGAGGTCAAGATCAGCGACGACCTGCTCGATCACCTGGTGCAAATCGCCAAGGGCAGTGTCCGCCGCGTCTGCGTCAACCTCGAACTGATCCAGGACACCGCGCGCGAAGAAGGGCTGGCCACCGTTGACCTTAAGAGCTGGGGTAAGCGCGACCTTTACACCGGCAAAGCCCCGGAGCGCCGTCTGTGAAGACCATCACCCGTGAACAAATGGAAGCGGCGACTGGCATGACGCATCGCAAGCCGGTGCAACTCGAACTCGTCGGCGGCAAAAGCAAACGCCAGCGCATTTGGGAAGTCCTTCGCACCGCCCACGGATGGATTACCTACGACCAACTCTCGCGCATCCTGCCCACCATCGAAATCGACACCATGCGCAGCTATCTGCAGGGCCTGGTGGCGGCAAACATTCTCCAGCGCCGGGAAAAGCCGGCCGAGAACGGCCGCAAAGGCAACACAGGCAAAAACGGCCAATTCATGCCCCACCTGAGCTTCCGAGTGATCGACGACCGGGGTGCGCTTGCGCCGCGCGTCGACCGTCACGGAAAGGCCGTCAGGCAAGGCAACGGCAACCTGGCTTTGTGGCGCGCGATGCGCGTCCAGAAAGTGTTCACCGCCTACCAGCTCGCGAATCTCGCCAGCCTGCCTGGTTACCCGATCAGCATGACCACCGCCAGCACCTATTGCCAAGTGCTGGCTCGTGCAGGCTACTTGCGCGTCACCAAGCCGGGCATCGGCAAGCGCCTCAACTGCGTCGCCGTGCTAACACAATATGAATTCATCGAGGCTAAGTGGAGCGGCCCGCGCGCACCCATGATCCAGCGCACCAAAGCGGTCTACGACCCGAACAAAAACGCCATCGTCTGGCAGCAACCGCCAGCCGAGGTGATCGCCGAGGCGTTGGAAGATGAATAACGCAGTGATCCCATCGGGTGCATTGCCGGACGATGCCGCCTGGCTCCTGATCGCGCAGCTCAGCAGCGGCAAAACCCAATTGCAGATCGCGCTCGAACTCGATTGTTCCCGCACCGCCGTCAATCTGCTGGTCAACGGCAAATACCCGGGCGGCACCAGCGAAATGGCCCGGCGCATCAATGATCGCTACGCCGTGGTCGATTGCCCGTTTTTGGGCGAGCAGATCAAGCTCCACGCGTGCCAAGCATTTGCACACATGAAACCGCCCACCCAAAACCCGCATCGGATGGAGCTTTGGCGTGCCTGCCAGGGATGCCACATCAAACCAGGCGCACCCAAGGCCGTGCCGAACACAGGCAAACCGAGACGCAAGCGGCCCACCCGCAAACCACCAGGAGAAACCCAATGAGCTATCGCAACGCCATGCTGGAGCAACGCTATACCCCAATCACCGGTGCGCCGATTTGTGGCAACTGTGCGCACCGAAAATTCGACCAGCTCAGCGCCGATGCCCGGGGGCCGCGCAAAACCTGCGGCATTGGCGGCTTCATCGTCAACGTGATGGGCATCTGCGACCACCATCGACCTGCCGACGCACCCAGCGCCATCCCCGAATACTTCACACCGGTGGCCCCCGTGCCACCCCAGGAGGCCGCATGAACCCCGCGCGCCTCATCATTTGGTGTCGCGCCTGTTGGTTGACCACGCGCCTGCGCTGGCACGCCGAAGAGCGCGCCTGGCACGAAGCCCAAGCCGAGCTCGCGCGCCGCCAGATGATCGAAGACGACAGCCAGATCGCCCGGCTGCGCCAGCAATTGACCCAATTGGATGTTCCAGCCCTGGCCAATCCGACCCGGCTGCGCTCGCTGTAGTTGCACGGTTGTTGCCCTGTAGTTGCCCTGTAGTTGCCCTGTTAACCCGCCGTTTAACACCCCATCAAATCCAAAGGAAAACACCATGAACCCACGCGTCACCGCCGAAGAAGTTGCCGCCTACCAGCCCAATTCCGCCACTCTGGCCGGCAAGATCATTACCTATTACCAAAACAATCCCGACGAAGCCTTAGGCAACGACGACATCGCGATCAAGTGGAACTGCGCCGTCATCAGCGTCGCCCCCACCTTGCGCGAAGCCTGTTCGCTGCGGATTTTGCAGCGCAGCGGCAAGGCCTATCTCGCCGGGCCAAATCTGGATGCTTGTGTGGTGAAAGCGACCTCGCCGTTTGCCGGCGCAGCCGCCGCGCCGTTGCCACCGGCACCGGCCCCGCCCGCCGCCGCAGCCCCCAAAAAGAGAATCGCGTTGCCGCCGTTTGACTACGCAGGCTTGCGCCGCGAAAGCGGGGTAGAGATGCCGGTGCGGCGAATGCATAGCGTGAGCGACCCGGCGATCAATCTGTTGGCCAGCTTTGCCGTGGGTGACTGCACCAGTGCCCTGCCGCGCGCGCACGCGCATCAGTTGTGTGTGCGCGCCAACGAGTTGGCCAAGCGCCCAGAGCACGCCCTGGCGGGCAAGCATTTCAAGTGTCGCGCGGTGAACCAAGAGCACGCGCGCCTTTGGCGTACCCAATAGACCGATCCCACCCATCCCACCCATCACCCAAAAGGAACCCCATCATGGCCAAAGCCACTGTCACCAAACTCAAAACCCGCGCCCCGGTTGCGGTGCCGCAATCGCAAACCGACTGCGCCGCCCAGATTAAAAAACTGGGCGACGTGCAGCGCGAACTGGCGCGCCGCAGCGCCGACCTGAACGACACCATCGCTCAGCTCGCCAAAGCAGCCGAGCCGCGTTTGCAGGCCCTGCAAGCGCAAGCCGAAGCGGCCACCGAAGGCATCGCCGTATGGTGTGCCGCCAACCGCGAAACGCTCACCGGCGGCAAAGGCAAAAGCGCCAACCTCATCACCGGCGAAATCGGCTGGCGGCAGCGCCCGCCCAAATGCCAGGTCGGGCGCGGCATGGAAGCCGACGTGATCGAAACTCTCAAGGCCTTGGGCCTCGAAGAGTTCGTGCGCATCGGCGAGTCGATCAACAAAGAAGCCATTCTGGCCAGCCCCGACGAGGTGCGCGGGGTCAAAGGCTTGACCATCGTCACGGGCGAAGAGGATTTCTACGTGCAACCGTTTGCGCTCGCTGCGCCCACTGGGGAGGCCGCATGAACGATCCCCGATCCCTGCCCGCCGTGGATTGACATGGCAACCGGTGCGCACCAGAACGAACGCTGCCTGGTCTGCCTGACCTGCGCCGCCGTCCATCAATTTCCCGCGTTCGTAGCCGTGACCGACCGGATGATGAAACGCGATGGCAGCCATTGGCAAACCACCCGCCAGGTGGCGGTCAATCTGGATCGAGAAAAAAGCCAGCTCTATCGCCACTGCCCACGGCGCGCCCCCGCCAGCTTCAAGCTGCCCTGCAACCTCACCGAATGTGACCCCACATGATGCCGAAAACCGATATCGCCCGCACCCGCACCCAAGACCTGGCGCGGATTCACATCGTGGCCAAAGCCCTGCAACTGCCGCGCGACGCCTATGAAGCCGTGGTCGCGGCGCAGTGTCCGGGCCATAGCTCGAGCGCCAGTTTGAGTGCCGCGCAGCGCAGCCAATTGGTTAGCCACCTCGAACACCTGTGCCAGCGCAGCGGTATTGCCCTGCCCAAAGTGGTGAGCCACCAACCGCGCCGCCTGAACGGTCCCCAGGGCAAGATTCGCGCCCTGTGGATCAGGCTGGGGCAGGCCGGCAGGTTAACCAGCCGCACCGACCGCGCGCTCGACACCTGGGTCAAACGCACCGTCAAGGTCGAGCGTCTCGAATGGGTCAAAGACGTGGAGGCCAGTACCTGCATTGAGGCGCTTAAACAATGGTGCGCCCGCGAGAAAGTCGCCGTTTAACCGCCACCCTCAGCAAAAAACGGGGATAGACATCATGCGACCTGAAGACCGGGGAGAAGCCGCGAAAGATGTCTGTCCCCCTTTTTTGCGCAGCGCGCCGCC
>JANLTH010000118.1:0-104752 GCA_031362865.1 Burkholderiales bacterium
CGGCTGGCGCTCAACCAGAATCAGCCACTGGGAAATGACCGGTTTCACGCGAAGATCGAACGGATGCTGGGGGAAAGGCGGGAGGCCAGGCCGCGCGGTCGGCCCAGACTGGAGGATGGCGCTGCCGAAGCGATGCCGGGACAGGGCAGATTGAAGCTGTAAGAAAATCGTCGTTGCCGCCTTTGATTCTTCCGCGAAACTGTCTGCGAGCAATCGGGCTTGCCTGACTATGACTTGACAGGTGACAAGCGACACTTTACACTGCTCGCATGATTCTCAGCTTTCGCCACAAAGGTCTGGAGCGTTTCTTCAAACTGGGCACCAAAGCGGGCATTCAGGCTGTGCATGCCGGCCGACTGCGTATGATCCTTGCTGTGCTTGATAACGCTAAGCGCCTGGAGGATGTGACAGCGTTGCGGGGCTTGCGTGCGCACCCGCTGGTTGGCGCAGATCGAGGGTTTACCTCGATGTGGGTCAATGGCAACTGGCGCGTTACATTCAAATTCATCGGTGAAGACGTAGAACTGGTCGACTACCGTGACTATCATTGAAGGAGAGCCTTATGCACAACCCCCCTCATCCCGGCGAAGTACTGCGCGAGCTGCATCTGAATGAAAGCGGCATCTCGGTCTCGGAAGCTGCGCTACGCCTGGGCGTTTCGCGCCAGGCGATGTCCGCCATCCTCAATGGACGCGCTGGCATCAGTGCCGACATGGCGCTGCGCCTGGCTGAGGCGCTAGGGACCAGCGCCCAACTCTGGACTGGCATGCAGTCGGCTTATGACTTGTGGCAGGCGGCGCAGGTATGGGGAAACAAGCGGCCCAAGGTGCGAAGTTTGCTGAACGCGGTTTGATCAGAAACCCAAACTTGGGTAAAAGTGGGTAAAAGGGGCCGTGGTCGAATTTTTTCACGCCCCAAATAATCAAAGAGGCCAGCGTATAATCAAAGGGGCCAGCGTAGAGTTTTTTCAAATCAACGGGATCAGGGTTGACTTCTTTTCCAACCCACTCCAGTGTCCTCAATTTCAACCACCTCTGCTTGATCGAAAAGTAACGTCGATCGCGTGCCGCAACGCGCGCATTCGATGCAGCGATTCACGGTTTTGGGGTAGGGGGCACGAAGGTCCGCGCCGTCTCCAAAAATGCAGAGATAACTCGTGCATCGGCAATATCCTTCGGACGCAGACTCTGCTTGGTTTTGAGCAGACCAGGCAGGTCAAGAATTTGAATCGACACACCCTCGATTTGGATCACGGTGATATGTGACCGCATTTCTTGCCACGCATGGCCTGCAATCGACGGCATGACGTCGATGGTGATTTCGTCGTTCACACGCACCGCATAGCGCGTATCCGTGGCGAATAGGTCAGGTTCTGCAGCCAGCTCCTTCGCGGCACCGTCGGGCAATCGGGAGAGCGCGGCAATCCAGCGGCGGGCGTTGTCACTCGACGGGTTGACCAGCAGATCAACATCTTCGGAAAAGCGATTGAAGCCGTGTGCGGCAATGGCGTACCCGCCCACCAGCGCGTACTCAACCCCTTCGCTGTGCAGGTAGCGGGCAATCTGCTTGACATCCTCCCATGTGGCTGGGCGGGTGTATTGCGGGGCGGCTGGGCCGCTCATCTGGATTCAGCCACCGCCTGCATCGCTTCGACCTGCCAGCGCAAGCGGTCCGCATCCATTTCTTCATGCGAGTTGTAGCGAAATACGCCCTTGGGTGCACGCGTCACGTAGCGCGCCATCGCCGCCTGCGCAGCAATCGCCTCGGGCGAGGGTGGCAATCCTTGCCGGTCGCGGCGCTTGCCCACCACGCGCATCAGTGGTTGCTGGTCGCCGATGAGAATGGGCACAATAGTCGCCATCGCCACTCTCCGCTTACAGCTTCGCTTCCACCCAAGCCCGCACGCTGGCCACGGCGCCCGGCAGCTTCGCCGGTTCCGTTCCTCCGGCTTGCGCCATGTCTGGCCTGCCACCGCCTTTGCCGCCGACTTGCTGTGCGACGAAGTTGACCAACTCGCCTGCTTTGACTTTGCCGGTGCTGTCTGCCGTTACCCCGGCCAGCAGATTTACTTTGCCTGCCTCGACTGACGAGAGCAGGATCACGGCAGTCTTTAGTTTATCTTTGAGCTTGTCCAAGGTTTCGAGCAAGGTCTTGCGGTCCGCGCCTTCGAGGGTTGCAGCGAGCACTTTGATCCCTTTTACATCGACCGCTTGCGAGGCTAAATCATCGCCCTGCGAAGCCGCCATCTTCGATTTGAGCTTGGCGATTTCCTTTTCCAGCGCGCGGGCGTGCTCTTGCAGTTGCTCAATGCGGCTCACGATTTCCTGCGGTTGCGCTTTGAGCGCGGCGGCGGCTTGCGCGAGGCGCTCTTCCTGCGCTTGCACCAGCGCGAGCGCGCCTTCGCCGGTCGTGGCTTCCACACGGCGAATGCCGGCTGCAACACCACCTTCAGCAACGATCTTGAAGAGGCCAATATCGCCGGTGCGACTGACGTGTGTACCACCGCACAGCTCGCGCGAGCTGCCAATGTCGAGCACCCGCACGGTCTCGCCGTATTTTTCGCCAAAGAGCATCATCGCGCCGGTTTTCTGCGCGTCTTCAATCCCCATTACGCGGGCTTGCGTGGCAGCGTTTTGCAGAATCTCGGCGTTCACTTTGGCTTCGACCGCGCGAATCTGCGCATCGGTCATTGGTGCGTTATGCGCGAAGTCGAAGCGGGTTTTATCGGCATCGACCAAAGAACCTTTTTGCTGCACATGCGCGCCTAGCACTTCGCGCAGCGCCTTGTGCATCAGGTGCGTGGCGGAATGATTGCGCACGGTAGATGCCCGAAGAGCCGCGCTGACATTGGCTTTCAGAGCATCGCCCAACTTGATTTCGCCATTCTTTAAATGCCCATGATGGCCGAAAACCGTGGTTTGAATCTTGAGTGTATCTGCCACAGCGAAGGTGAACCCCGCGCCTTCAAGCACGCCTTGGTCGCCGACCTGCCCGCCGGATTCAGCGTAGAAAGGCGTGCGATCCAGCACCACCACCGCATCTTGCCCGGCCCGAATTGAAGGCACAGAATTGCCGTCGAGATACAAGGCGGTGACGCGCGCCCCGTCTAGCGTGATGTGCTCGTAGCCCTGGAAGTCGGTCGCGACTCCGGTGTATTCGAGCACGCGGTCCATCTTGAATTTGCCCGAAGCGCGGGCGGTTTCCCGCTGCTTTTCCATGGCGACATTGAAGGCCACTTCGTCCACGCTGATGTTGCGCTCACGACACACGTCGGCAGTCAAGTCGAGCGGAAAGCCGAAGGTGTCGTGCAGCTTGAAAGCGACATCGCCATCCAACACCGCTGGGTTGCCCGCCGTCAGTGCCGCTTCCAGGATGACCATGCCGTTTTCCAGCGTTTCGTAGAAGCGCGCTTCTTCGACCGCGAGCACTTCTTGCACCCGCGCGGCATTGTCTTTGAGCACCGGGTAGGCTGCGCCCATTTCGCGCACCAAGTCAGGTACCAGCTTGGCAAAGAACGGGGTCTTTTGGCCCAGCTTGTAGCCATGGCGAATCGCGCGGCGAATGATCCGGCGCAACACATAGGCCGGGCCAGCACCGCCAGGAATGACACCGTCGGCCACCAGAAACGCACAGGCGCGAATGTGATCGGCGATCACACGCAAGGAGTTGTGCGCTAGGTCTTTCGTATGCGTTTCGCGCGCGGCAGCGGCGATCAATTTGGCGAAGAGATCAATCTCGTAATTGCTGTGGACGTGCTGCAATACCGCGGCCAGGCGCTCCAGCCCCATGCCGGTATCCACACAAGGCTTGGGCAGCGGGGTCATGGTGCCGTCGGGCGCGCGGTCGAACTGCATGAACACGTTGTTCCAGATCTCGATATAGCGGTCGCCGTCTTGCTCAGCGCTCCCCGGCGGGCCACCCGCTACTTCTGGGCCGTGGTCGTAAAAGATTTCGCTGCATGGCCCGCAGGGGCCAATGTCGGCCATCTGCCAGAAATTGTCAGACGCGTAGCGCGCCCCTTTGTTGTCGCCAATCCGCACGATGCGCGCTTCTGGTACGCCGACCTCGTCTTTCCAGATCGCAAAGGCTTCGTCATCTTCGGCGTAGATCGTGACCCAAAGCTTCTCTTTCTGCAGCCCGTAGACCTCGGTGAGCAACTCCCAAGCATATTTCAGCGCGTCGCGCTTGAAATAGTCGCCAAAGCTGAAATTGCCGAGCATCTCAAAAAAGGTGTGATGCCGCGCGGTGAAGCCCACGTTTTCCAGATCGTTATGCTTGCCCCCGGCGCGCAGGCAGCGCTGCGCGGTCGTGGCGCGTGAGTAGGCGCGCTTGTCCTTACCGACAAACACATCTTTGAACTGCACCATCCCTGAGTTGGTGAAGTAGAGCGTCGGGTCGTCGGCGCTCACCACGAGGGTTGATGATGCAACGCGGGTGTGGCCTTTGGATTCAAAGTAGGCCAGGAATTTTTCGCGGATTTCGGAGACGGTCATTTTTTCTTCGGTTTCGTAACAATTGGAATTTGGTTGGCGCGAGCAATTTGGCGCGCGCGGGCGGAAGCAAAAGGCGCAAAGACGTTTCTCAGGCGAGTACGATCTTGCAGTCGATAAAAGTCAAAGTCACTGTCAATGGTAGCAATATCACGGATGCCGGTTTGCATCGCGGCCACTACCAGCGTCGCATCCGCAAAATCCATCGGCCGATCTGCGTAGCGCACCATCATCGCGGTCGAGAGTGTGAAAGCTTCGGGGTTCATGTCATAAATGGTCAGCGGGCTTTGGTCGAGCCAGCGCATCGCGTCCAGTTCGATGGCGTGGCTGTGGCGTCCGATCAAATGCAACATCTCGCTCACAATGGCCCAAGTCGTCGCTAGTGGACCAGTAGCTCCTCGAAAATAGTCGAGAGATGCAGAGTGAAACTGGTCGCGATCCAAGAACAAACCCACCAGTGGGCCGGTGTCAACCAGGCTTGTGCTCATTGCTTGTTCGAGTCGGGACGTCAGCATTACCGTACGCGGACGCGAGCTTTGGGTTTGGCGCGCACTTTTGACATTGAGGAAACCTCTTTGACCGCAGGCATTACAGTAGCTTTGGTTATGGTCGGAGCGCGTTTGGCTTGGTCAATCCAGCGTTGTTGATCGCGCAGATGCTTTTCAGCGAGCGCATCAGCATAGTGTTGCGAGTGATTCACCGACAAATCGCTCGGCGCATCCACATCGTGCCGCCCAAACAAATGTTTGCCCAATTCCCAAGCGGTTTTCTTGGGGATTTTCTGGGCGAAGAAAGCTTCCAGGCTTTGCTTGACCACTTCACTTTTGGACACGCCTTGCTCTGTGCTGTAATCTAGCAGGCGGCGCTCAAGGGCAGATTCAAGTCTGACAGAGAGTGTCATGAAATCCTCCAAATCAATCGATCCAGCCATTGTAATACGTCACGTCACACAAGGGCTGACCGACACATTTTCAAGATGAAATACATCCTCTCTTTAGACCAAGGCACCACCAGCTCCCGCGCGATCATTGTTGACCGAGCGGGCAATGTGATTGCCATGGCGCAGCGCGAATTCAAACAGTACTACCCGCAGCCGGGCTGGGTGGAGCACGATGCCAACGAAATTTGGGCCACCCAACGTTCGGTGATGGACGACGTGATGATGCGCGCCAAAACCAATGCGCGTGAAATTGCCGCGATTGGGATTGCCAACCAGCGCGAAACCACCGTGGTTTGGGACCGTAAAACCGGCCAGCCGATTGCCCCGGCGATTGTTTGGCAAGACCGGCGCACGGCTGCGGTATGCGCGCAACTCAAGGCTGCGGGCAAAGAAGCCTTTGTGCGCGACCGGACTGGTTTGGTACTCGATGCGTACTTTTCCGCCACCAAGATTGCCGCGATTCTGGATGCGGTGCCAGGGGCGCGAGACCGCGCCGATGCAGGCGAGTTGGCCTTTGGCACGATTGACTCCTGGCTGATCTGGAACCTGACCGGTGGCAAGCAGGATGGCATCCGCGCGGCCTTGCACGTAACCGACGTGTCAAACGCCTCTCGCACCCAGCTCTACAACCTGCAAACGGGTGATTGGGACGACGCGCTCTGCTTCACCTTCAACGTGCCGCCCACTGTGCTGCCGCAGCTAGTGCCCTCCTCCGGCGTGGTGGGCAAAAGCCACCCCGAGCTGCTCGGGCTGGAGATTCCGATTGCCGGGATTGCAGGCGACCAGCAGGCAGCGCTCTTCGGGCAGAACTGCACGGCGCCCGGCCTTGCGAAAAACACCTATGGCACTGGTTGCTTCATGCTCATGCACACCGGCGAGCAAGCGCTTACCTCGAAAGCCGGCCTGCTCACCACGGCGGCTGCGCAAACGAGCCCACAGAAGCAATTTGCCCTGGAGGGCAGTGTCTTTATCGGCGGGGCGGTGGTGCAGTGGCTGCGTGACGGCCTGCGCATGCTGCGCAACACCGGCGAAATTGAAGCACTCGCGCAGATGGAGAAAGATGCCGGAGGTGTGGTTTTTGTGCCCGCCTTCGTGGGCCTGGGCGCGCCCTACTGGGACGCCTCTGCGCGCGGCGCGATCTTTGGCCTCACGCGCGGCACCAATCAGTCACACATCGCCCGCGCTGCGCTAGAGGCAATTGCCTTTCAAACGGCCGAGCTGTTGCAAGCGATGCAGAAAGATAGTGCAGCTGCGGGCATCAAGCTTGCCGAGTTGCGGGTAGACGGCGGCGCATCGGCCAACAATTTGCTCATGCAATTCCAGGCCGACATACTTGGTGTGCCGGTGGTGCGCCCCAAGGTGCTGGAAACCACGGCGCTCGGAGCTGCCTACCTGGCCGGGCTAGGCGTTGGCTTTTGGAAAGACCAGCAAGAGCTGCAAGCCAATTGGCAAAAAGACCGCGTGTTTACGCCCGCGATGCCACGCGATCAAGCCGCTGAGCGCATGATGCAGTGGCAAAAGGCCGTGGTGAAGTCACGCGGCTGGGCGTAAGGCCGCCCAACCAGTCAACGCACTCGCTGCGCGTCGGTTCTCTCGCGGCGGATGTTGCGGCTGGCGTTGTCTTGCGCGCGCTGAATGCGCGCAGCTTCCTTGGCACTTACCCGGCCGTCCGCCTGGGCGCGCGCTTCCATGCGCCTGATCTGCTCTTGCTGGCGCTTCAGTCTGGCGGCCTCTTGCGGAGTTAGTTGCCCGCTCGCTTGGCCCTGCGCAATGCGCCGTGCCTGATTGGCTTGGCGTTGGTCAATTTGCTGTTGGCGTAACTGACTGTTCGATTGCGCAAAGACCGGCAGTGTGGTAACCGCGATCAATAGCGTGAATAGGATTTTGGTAAACATGCTCGTCTCCCGGTTGAGTGGCTGGTTCGACCCTCGATTTAGCGCTTGAAACGCCCGCCTGAATAGAGCCCGAAAGGGTAGTCGGCGCAGAAATTTGGCGGCGGCCGTGCGAAAAGTCACGCCCACCTTCGCTTGTGCTGCCTGGTTCGACGTGCTACCGCATCACGCGCAAGCGAAGTCCGGGCCAATCAAATCAAGCCGGTCGGTACAAAATGCATCGACCCCCCAAGACAAAATCAGCCGGGCTCGCTCGGCGTCGTTGACGGTGTAACAAAACAAGCTGTACCCCGCTTCTTTGATTTGCGTGGCGAGCGTGGCGGTCAGTTTTTTGTGATCGCAATGCAGTGCCACGCAGCCCAGCTCTTGGAGTGTCTCTTGCCAGTTTGGCGGGATCGCGCCTACCAAATAGCCACGCCGCAATTCCGGCGCAGCAGCTTTTGCGGCGCGCAGCGATTCGATGGAGAACGAAGACAGGAGCGGTTTTTCAGCCACCCCCTGAACCCCCAGCCAATGCTCGCGGGTGGCCAGTGCGGCCCAGCGGCCGGTTTCGGTTTCGTAGCCGGTGTGCGCCTTGATCTCGACATTGGCCCACAACTTGAGTGCGATGCAGGCTGCGGCCGCTTGGGCGAAGCTTGGCACCGGCTCCCCGAAAAAAGCGGCATCACGCCAACTTCCGGCATCGAGTGCGGCAAGTTCTTCGGCGCTTAAATCGGGCACATGGCCCGAGCCATTCGTGGTGCGCGCGACGGTGTCGTCATGCATCAGCACCGGCACGTTGTTGCGCGCGAGCATGACATCAAATTCCACGCCCTTGAAGCCCAACCCCGCGCCTTTGCGCAGGCCCGCCAGGGTGTTCTCAGGGGCAAGTGTGCCGCCGCCGCGATGGGCGATGATTTTGGGGTAGGGCCAGGTGTTCATGTATTCTCTTAATCCTAAAACTTTGGTTGAACCACTTTTCGCCGGAGTGCGCCGCTAAGCGCGCAGCCTTGCAAGTTCAGAGTATAGGTTTGAACCCCAACAGAGAATTTCCATGCCCAACCCAGTATCAGCTGCCGCGCCCGAACCAGCCGAAGTTCTCTACAACCCCGGCATCTTCAACGCCACCACTGCACAAGCGGCGCGCGAGATCATTCTCACGCCTGAGCGCGGTACCACGACAGAGGAGCGCTGGCAGAAAGAAACCCCGTTTCTGCTCGACCAAATCGGCAACTGGATCGGCCCAACCCCGCAGGCCACGGTGCTCGATTACGGTTGCGGCATCGGGCGGCTTTCCAAAGGTGTGATCGAGCGCTTTGGTGCGACTGTCATCGGGGTCGATCTAGCTCCCAATATGCGCCTGCTGGCCGCGCAATATGTGGCGCACGACCACTTTATTCCGGCCAGCTTGGCGGGGCTTGACGGCATGGTGCACAACGGCTTGAGTTGCGATGTCGCGATTGCTTGCTGGGTGTTGCAGCATTGTCTGGAGCCGGTCGCCGATGTGCGCCGCATCAAAACGGCGATGAAGCCCGGTGGCCTGCTGTTCGTGGTCAACAATACGCATCGCGCTGTGCCCACCACCCAAGGTTGGCTCAATGACGACATCGACATTCGCGCCCTGCTGCAAACCGAGTTTGTCACGGTGGGCGAAGCGCCGATGCCGGAGCTGGTGACGGTGCCTGACTTGGTTAAAAATACCTTCATCGGCCTGTATCGAAAGGCCTGAAGAAGTCCGTCCATGGCCGCTCTTCAGCTGCTAATTCAGGCATCGATTCAGCCACAATTCCAGCTTACTTTTGCCGCAATTTGACTGCATCCTGTCGTCGATGAAAGTTTCCCGCCGCACCCTGCTCGTTGCCAGTCTGGCGCTCGCCAGCGGCGCTGCGGGGTGCGCCATCCTCGAAGCCAAAGAAAGCGAATGGATTTTTCGCCCAACCCGTGAAGACTGGCGGGGTTTTGCCGGGGCGCCCGCCGAATTCACCGAACGCTATTTGCCAGTGGGCAAGGGCGGCGAGCAAATTCACACCTGGTGGCTGCAACACCCAGACCGCAACGCCCCGGCGATCCTCTACCTGCACGGCGCGCGCTGGAACTTGACCGGCAGCGTGTATCGCATCCATCGCTGGCGCGACATGGGCTTTTCAGTATTGGCGATTGACTATCGCGGTTTTGGCAAATCGTCTGGCTCAGCCCCTACCGAAACCTTGGCCTACGAAGATGCGCGCATCGCGTGGGAACATCTCAAAACGCTGATGCCCAATGCCAAGCAGCGCTTCCTCTACGGGCACTCGCTGGGCGGCGCGGTGGCGGTGCATATTGCGACAGAATTGGCCGAGCGACAAGAAGCAGCAGGCGGGCTGATTCTCGAATCGACCTTCACTTCAATCCGCGATTTGACCACCGCCTACGGCTATGGTTGGGTGCCGGTGGGGCTGGTGCAAACCCAGCGCTTTGAGTCGCTGGAGAAAATCGAGCGGGTCAAATTGCCTCTGTTGCTGCTGCACGGCACGGCGGACCGGGTGATTCCGCACCACATGAGCGAAGCCCTGCACGCCCGCGCCCACGCCCGCGAACCGGGTCGCAAAAAGCTCGTCATCATCGAAGGTGGCGGGCATAGCAACTTGTCTTGGAATGGCGGGCCAACCTACACCGAAGCGGTGCGGCAGTTCGTGGCGCAAAGCCTTGCGCTATGATGATTGGTGGTGTCGCATGAATGCTGCGCCATTGAGTACAACGGAAGGAAATGCAGATGGACTCAGTTGACCAACAGGTTTTGCAACACGCGCTGGCTTGGAAAAAAGCCGGGCACCGCGTTACCCTCGTCACCGTGGTCGAAACTTGGGGCTCGGCCCCACGCCCGCCTGGCGCAGTGCTGGCGATTCGGGACGACGGGCAGATTTCCGGCTCGGTTTCTGGTGGCTGTGTTGAAGATGATTTGATTGATCGGCAGCGCAAAGCGCCGATTGGGGTTGGCGCGGTTGCGTTCGGCGGGACCAAGCCTGAGCTGATTTCTTACGGCGTGACTAACGAAGACGCGGCGCGCTTCGGCCTGCCCTGCGGTGGCGCACTGAAGTTGCTGCAAGAGCCGGTGCTTGAGACGGCATGGCTTGAAACCTTGCTCGAAAAATCGGCACGCCATGAATTGGTGGCACGCGAGGTGGAAATTGCCACCGGCAAGATTTCGCTCACCTCGGCTACCCGCGCTGACACGCTCACGCTCTCACCCACGCACCTCAAAGTGATTCACGGCCCGCGCTGGCGCTTGCTGGTGATCGGCGCGGGGCAGTTGTCGCGTTATCTGGCCGAAATGGCGAAAGCGCTCGACTACCAAGTGACCGTGTGCGACCCGCGCGACGAATACGCCAACGACTGGGACGTGCCGGGTACGACGCTGGTCAAAACGATGCCCGACGACACCGTGGTGCAATTGCAGCCAGACGCGCATACCGCCGTCGTGGCAGTCACCCACGACCCGAAGTTGGACGACATGGCGCTGATGGAGGCGCTTAAGTCGCCGGCGTTCTATGTCGGGGCGTTGGGTTCGCGCCTGAACACCGCCAAACGCAAAGAACGCCTCAAAGAATTTGATTTGGCACAAAGCGAGATCGACAAGCTGCACGGGCCGATTGGACTGCGCATCGGCAGCCGTACCCCGCCGGAGATTGCGATCTCAATTCTGGCCGAAATTACGGCAGTCAAAAACCAGTTTCCGCTCGCATCCGTCAACGACAAAGCCACCAGCAACTTTACGATTTCGCAGACCCCGTCGGCGTGCGCCGTCGCGCAGTGAGCGGCGCAGTCGGGATTCTGCTCGCGGCGGGTTTTGGGCGACGTTTTGTCGCCTCAGGTGGCGGCAATAAGTTGCTGCACCCGCTCGGAGACGGCCTGCCAGTAGGATTGCGCACGGCACGTGTCTGGAAGGCCGCTCTGGATAAGGTTCTTGCCGTGGTAAAGCCTGAAGATGCAATACTGGCGGGCTTCTTCAGGCAGGCTGGTTGCGAAATCGTTAACAATTCAGACGCGCTCGACGGCATGGGCACCAGCGTCGCGGCTGGGGTGGCGGCGGCGTCTAACGCCAGCGGCTGGATCGTCGGTCTGGCCGACATGCCGTATGTGAGCGAAACGACGATTCTTGCGCTGGGCCGCGCTCTGGCAGACGGCGCGCCGCTCGCCGCTCCATACTTCCAAGGCCAGCGCGGGCAGCCGGTAGCCTTCAGCACCCGCTATCGCGACGAGTTGCTTGCCTTGCGGGGCGATGCAGGCGCACGTGAAATCCTGAAAGCGCACGCCCAAGACCTCAGGCGTATTGAAGTTGACGATAGCGGCATCTTGCGCGACATCGACACACTGCAAGACTTGGCGGCCGTTTAGTAACATCAGCGGTCTGACACGAGGGACAATCCCGCAATGAACCAATACCTCCAAGCCGGTCCGATGACCGAATCCACCCACCCCGCCGTTGCCGCCTTTGCCCGCGACCACGGGCAAGGTAATACGCCGCGCGAACAGGCCGTGTCGCTCTACTACGCGGTGCGCGACCAGATTCGCTATGACCCTTACAACGTGGTGCTCTCGGAAGACGCATTCAAGGCCTCCAGCACCCTGGCGAGCGGGCGTGGCTGGTGCGTGCCCAAGGCGATTCTGCTGGCGGCGGTGTGCCGCGCGGCGGGCATCCCGGCGCGGCTAGGCTATGCGGATGTGAAGAACCATCTCTCCACCGCGCGCATGCGCGAGCAGATGAAGACCGACATGTTCGTCTGGCATGGCTACACCGACATTTATCTGGAAGGCAAGTGGGTCAAAGCCACGCCTGCGTTCAACCAAGAGTTGACCGACAAATTCAAGCTGAAGCCGTTGGAATTTGACGGCCTCGAAGACTCGATTTATCACCCCTTCGACTCCGCCGGAAACCGCCATATGGAGTACGTGCAACAGCGCGGCACCTTCGCCGAGTGCCCGATTGCGCAGCTCAAAGCTGACTTCGCGCAGGTTTACCCAGAAGCCGACTGGATTAAAGAAGGCGGCAGCATGAAAAGCGCTGACTTTGAAGCTGACGTGGCTGCCGAAGTTGCAGCCCAACGGGCCGCGTGAGCAAGCCGGTGAAAGCCACCCGACAACTCGTCATGCTGATCGCTTTGCTGGCCGCCGCGCCGGCCTTTGCGCAAGAGTCACCCGTTGGCACCTGGAAGACCGTGGACGACAAGTCCGGCAAGGTTCGCTCACTGGTCAAAATCAGCGAAGTCAATGGCGAACTGCGCGGCAAGATCGAAAAGTTCTTTCCCGGCCCCGACGAAAAGCCCAACGCGATTTGTGAGAAGTGCGAGGGCGCGCAAAAAGACGCGCCGATCTTGGGTTTCACGCTCATCCAAGGCTTCAAAAAAGGTCCAGATGGGCAGTGGCAAGACGGCGAAATCACCGACCCTGAAAACGGTAAGACCTATCGCAGCCGCTTAACTCCGATTGAGGGTGGCAAAAAGCTTGAAGTACGCGGCTACATCGGCTCGCCCATTTTCGGGCGCAGCCAAATTTGGGTGCGCGAATAGAGGTAGCAGGGCGATGAATATCTACGATCAAGATCTGCCAAAGAACGCGGCCAACTTTGCGCAACTCTCGCCTGCAAGCTTGGTCGAGCGAGCGGCGGTGGTTTACCCGGATCGCACCGCTGTGATCCACGGCAAGCGGCGCTACACGTGGCGCGAGACCTTTGCCCGCAGCCGTCGCTTGGCAAGCGCGCTCGAACGGCGCGGCATCAAGTGCGGCGACACGGTGGCACTGATGCTGCCCAATACACCAGAAATGGTCGAGGCGCACTACGGCATCCCGGCCTTGGGCGCGGTGATGCTGCCGCTCAACATCCGGCTCGATGCGGCGCAAATCGCTTACATGCTGGCGCATGGCGAAGCCAAAATTCTCATTAGCGACAGTGAGTTTGCGCCCACTATCAGGCAAGCGCTCGTCAAGCTTGAGTTTTCAATTCCAGTGATCGATGTCTGCGACAGCGAGTTCGCGGGGCCGCATGAACGCTTGGGCACCCAAGACTACGAAGCCCTGCTTGCCGAAGGCGACGAACACTGGGCTTGGCGCGGCCCGGAAGACGAGTGGAATGCCATCGCCTTGGCCTACACCTCGGGCACAACCGGCAACCCCAAAGGCGTGGTCACGCATCATCGTGGCGCGTTCCTCAATGCGACCTGCAATGCGATGACCTGGAGCATGCCGCAGCACCCGGTTTATTTGTGGACGCTGCCGATGTTCCATTGCAATGGCTGGTGCTTCCCGTGGACGGTAGCGGCGCTGGCGGGCACCCATGTGTGTCTGCGCAGGGTGGAAGCCGCAGCAATCTTCGAGCGGATTCGTGCCCACCAGGTTACGCACTACTGCGGCGCCCCCATCGTACATGCCACGCTCATTAATGCGCCCGACGAACTGAAAACGGGCATCGCCCATCTGGTGAAGGCGATGGTCGCCGGTGCAGCGCCGCCAGCTTCGATGATCGAAGGCATGGCCAAGTTAGGCGAGCGCGGGTTTGAGATTACCCACGTGTATGGCTTGACCGAGGTTTACGGCCCCGCCGTGGTCTGCGACAAACAAGCGGCTTGGAATGCTCTGCCCGTAGGCGAGCAGGCGCGTTTGAATGCCAGGCAGGGCGTGCGCTACGCGATGCAAGCCGCGGTTGCCGTGCTCGACCCTGAGACCATGCTGCCCGTGCCGCACGACGGCGAAACCATGGGCGAGGTGATGTTCAAAGGCAATATCGTGATGAAGGGCTACCTGAAAAACCCCGATGCGACGCAAAAGGCGTTTGCGGGCGGCTGGTTTCATTCGGGCGATTTGGCGGTCACCTACCCTGACGGCTATCTCAAAATCAAAGATCGCTCGAAAGACATCATCATTTCCGGTGGCGAAAATATTTCGTCGATTGAAATTGAAGACGTGCTCTATCGCCACCCTGCGGTGCTCGCCTGCGCGGTGGTCGCCAAGCCCGATGCCAAGTGGGGTGAAACACCGTGCGCGTTTGTGGAGTTGAAAGCTGGGGCGGTAGTGACCGCCGCAGAAATTGTTGCGCATTGCAAGAGCGCACTCGCCGGTTTCAAGGTGCCGCGCGCGGTGGTGTTTGGTGAATTACCCAAGACTTCCACCGGCAAGATTCAAAAGTTTGAGCTGCGCGCCAAGGCCGGGTCGGCGGCGGCGATTGATGTTTGATCGGCAGTGGTGGTACGCTGGGTCGGCTAAACCCGGAGCTTAGCTCGCAACGCTGTAACCGCCGCATCCGGGCTGGTCAGCACTCTGATTGATGCCCCAAGAGCCGCTTCCATGGCCGGTCTTGCCCGAGCGGTTGAGAATTGCGCGAGCATCACGGTGGCGCAATCAGCAAACATGGGTGCGCTCGCTGCGAGCAGTTGGTCATGCCGCTGCGCATCACCCGCGTTGAGCGCTGCCATTGCTTCGGGCACGCCGTGGCAGACCAAGTTCAGGTGCATGCCAGCGGCTTGCGCCATGGCGTAAAACTCCTCTTCCATCGGTGCCAATGAAGGCGCAAAACTGGCGAGCAGGCCGATTTTTGCATGGCGGTTCCCGTGGCACAAAGCTTCAGCGAACATCGCTTCGTTGGGCTTAAGAACCGGGATAGTTTGCTTGGCAGCCACTGCTTCAATCGCCGGGCCAAAGGCGGAGCACGTGAACAAAATCGCCTCGGCTCCCGTCCCGCATGCGTAGGTGGCCAAGGTCTCGAAGCGTTCGCACATCGCTGGGGTGAGCGCTCCGTCACGTGCGCGATCCTGCGAGAGCGTGTCGTCGAGCAGATTCATCAAGCGTGCTTGTGGCCAGGCGCGCGCAAAGGCTTCTTCAACCGGTGCGATCGCCACCTTGACAGCGTGGATCAGCGCAATCCGCGGGCCCGCGCTCATTTCACCCCCAGGCGGGCTTTCTCATAAAGTGGCATCACCTCGGGCAAGTGCTTTTTGATTTCGGCGATGCGGTTTTTGCCGGATGGGTGGGTGGACATGAACTGTGGCGGCGCACCCTTGTTGGCCGCGCTCATCTTTTCCCACAGCGTAACACCAGCACGCGGGTCGTAACCGGCGCGAGCGGTCAGTTCCAGGCCCACCAGATCGGCATCGGTTTCGTCGCTGCGCGAGTAGGAAAGCGAGAGCAGGTTGGCGCTGCCGCCAATCAGGCTGTCGTACTTGCCACCGGTCAACAGCGAACCTATCACCGCAGCACCTTGGGTGGCGATGTTTTTACCGGCCTGCTCGCGTGCGTGTTCACGCAAGGCGTGGGCGATTTCGTGGCCCATCACCACGGCCACCTCGTCGTCGGTGAGCTTGAGGATTTCGAGAATGCCGTAGTAAAAAGCAATCTTGCCGCCGGGCATGCAAAAGGCGTTGATCTGCTTGCCGCCCAAGAGATTGACTTCCCACTTCCAGTCTTTGGCGCGCGGGTTCCATTTGTGCGTATGTGGGAGCATCTTTTGTGCAATCGTGCGCAAGCGGATCACCTGCGGATGGTTGTCCGGCGCAAGCGCTTTTTTAGCGGTCGCATCGCGGGTCAGCGTTGCGTATTGCAGCGTCGCCTGCTTTTCCAGCGATTCAGCCGAGACGAATTTGCGAAACATCGACGCTTCGCCCACTTTTACCCCGTCGCCCTTCGGTTCTTCTTTGGCAATAGCAGGCAACACAAGCGCAGCGCCAAGCAATAGCAACAGTAGTCGGTTCATGGTGGCAGCATCCTTCAAGCAAACAGGGAAAAGAGCTTAACGCAAAACCCCCGCTGCTAGACTACAAGTAATGCAGATCAAAGAATACTTCAGCGTTTTTTCCAACCGCCGCATCGGTATTTTGCTGCTGTTGGGCTTCTCTTCTGGCCTGCCCCTGGCGCTCACCTCGGGCACTTTGCAGGCCTGGGCTACAGTTGAAGGTCTGGACATCAAAACCATCAGCTTTCTGACGCTGGTGGGTTCGGCCTACACGCTCAAATTTCTCTGGGCACCGTTCATGGACCGCTTCGCGCCCGGCATCGTGGCGCTCGGGCGGCGGCGCAGTTGGATGCTGGTCACGCAGTTGGCCTTGATCGGCGGGATTGCCGCGATGGGCAGCCTGTCGCCCAAGCACGCGCTGGTGGGCCTCGTGGCGTTTGCGGTGCTGGTAGCTTTTTTCTCCGCCTCGCAAGACATCGCATTTGATGCCTACCGTGCCGACGTGTTGCGCCAAGAGGAGCGCGGCGCGGGTGCGGCGGTCTCGGTGCTGGGTTATCGGCTTGCCATGCTCGTCTCAGGCGGGCTGGCGCTGGTGCTGGCGGACGAATACATCGGTTGGCGCGCCACCTTTTGGCTGATGTCGGGCTTCATGGCGATTGGCGTGATCGCTACATTTTTTGCGCCAGAGCCCGAAGTGGTGGTCAAGCCGCCGCGCACCCTCGACGAAGCAGTGGTGGGGCCGCTGAAAGACTTTTTCTCCAAGCAGGGCGCGGTGGTGTTGCTACTGCTGATCGTGCTCTACAAGCTGGGTGATGCCTTTGCTGGCAGCCTCTCCACCGCCTTTTTGATTCGCGGCGTGGGTTTCAGTGTCGGTGACGTAGGCCGCATCAACAAGATTTTGGGGCTGGTGGCGACCATCGTTGGGGCGCTGCTGGGCGGTGCGTTGATGGCAAGGCTGGGCCTGTATCGTGCCCTGCTCGGATTCGGCATTCTCCAAGCCGTATCCAATCTCGGGTTTTGGTTTCTTGCCGTTTCGCCGAAAAACTACTGGACCATGGCGACAGCAGTCGGCGTTGAAAATATTTGCGGCGGCATGGGTACAGCGGCCTTTGTGGCGTTTTTGATGGCACTGTGCAACCGCAGCTATTCGGCCACGCAGTTTGCCCTGCTGTCAGCGCTGGCAGCGGTGGGCAGAACCTACTTGTCTGGCCCTTTCTCTGGGATGATGGTCGAAGGCCTAGGCTGGGCAAGCTTCTTCGCGGTAACGGTGGTGATTGCGCTGCCCGGATTGGGACTTTTGTGGTGGCAGCGCGAGGCGGTGCGGGCGTTGGATCGGCCGGACACCCCTGCCCAGGCTACTGCAACAGCGCGTTGACCGCTTGCACATCGCCCTCGCCCAAACTACCCGCCGCCGACTTCAAACGTAAGCCGTTGAGAATCGCGTCGTAGCGGGCACGGGCCAAATCGCGGCGGGTTTGAAACAGTTGCTGCTGGGCGTTCAACACGTCGATGTTGATGCGCACACCTACTTCGTAACCGAGCTTGTTGGAGTCGAGCGCGCTTTGTGACGACACTTGCGCGGCTTCAAATGCGCGCACTTGCGACAGCCCGCTGTTGACCCCGAGAAAAGCCTGGCGCGTAGCTTGTGCGGCAGCGCGTTTGGCCGCCTCCAGATCGGCACCCGATTTGTCGCGGTTGGCGAGCGCTTCACGCACGCGGCTGTCGATCAGCCCGCCGGTATAGATCGGAATTGCGACTTGCACGCCAATTGACGCACTGCGCGTAGCCGTGCCATAGGTGACGCTAGCGCTGCGGTTTTGGCCGTTCAGGCCCGCGCTGCCAACCAAATCGACCGTGGGGCGGTGGGCGGCGCGCTGCTTGTCAATTTCGCGTTTGGCGATTTCTTGCGCCAGCTGATTCGCCCGCACGGCAAAGCTGCCAGTCTCGGCGGTATCGACCCATTTGCCGATTTCGTTCGGGGTGGGTGCGGGCAGGCGGATATCTGACTTGAGGGTTTTGAGCACTTCCGGCGCGGCCTTGCCGGTGATCTGTTGCAATGCGGTGCGTTTATTGGCCAGATCATTTTCTGCTGCCAGCTCTTCGGCCACCACCAAGTCGAAGCGGGCTTGCGCCTCATGGGTATCGACAATGGTGGAGGTGCCCACTTCAAAATTGCGCTTGGCCTGGGCCAACTGCTCGGCAATCGCGGTTTTTTTGGCGCGCGTGAAGGTGAGGGTGTCTTGCGCTACCAGCACGTCAAAATAGGCCTGGGAGACGCGCGTAATCAGGTCTTGCTGGGCTTGGCCAAACACGGCCTCGGCTTGCGCTACCAGAAGTTTGGCTTGCTCCCAAGTTTCGAAGTTTTGCGGGCGATAGAGCGGGTAAGAGGCCGAAAGGTTAATGCCGCCTGAACCCCAGCTGCCCTCATTGGCAGCAAATCCGGCGGGCGGATTGTTCCAAAACGAGGTGCGGCTGCTATTGGCAGTCAGATTGGCTGTGCCATTGACCGTCAAGCCCAGTGCCGCAGCGGCTTGTGGCTCGCGCTCGCGAGTTGCTTGCAAGGTTGACTTGGCCGAGGCAAAAGTTGCGTCGTTGGATTGCGCGTCACGAAAGACGGTGAGCAAATCGTTGGCGTGGGCAAGTGGTGCGGCCAACAGCGCCAACGAGACTGCGAGGAAAGGGAGCGAGCGCTTGAATGGGATGCGAGTCATGTGTGCCTAGAGCGGGAGGAACGCCGGTGAAAAACGCCAAAGCGGGTTGCGCTTTTTGCTTGTGTTGGGGGTCAAAGCAGTGATTGAAAAAATAACTGACCGGCGGTCATTTTGCCACGTTTCATGAAATTTGGAAGAAAAATGAAAGGACGAGGCGAGCAGAAAGTGTATCGAAATGTCGATTGTGCTCAATAGCGCGCTACAGAAGGATCGACTTGTACCGACCATGCGTCAATCCCACCGGCCAGGTTGAAGAGTTCAGTAAAGCCCTGGTGATCAAGAAAGCGGGCGACCTGCATCGAGCGCATGCCCGCGTGACAAATCGCCACAATTGGGGTTTTGGGGTCAAGCTCGCCCAGGCGTGCCGGAATTTCGTTCATCGGAATATGCGTGGCACCTTTGAACGGGGCCAGCTCGACTTCCCAAGCGTTGCGCACGTCGAGCAGCAGGGGTGGCGTGGCAGCCACATCAGCGAGTCGGTCGCGCAGTTGCACCGCAGAGAGATTGGCGATCATTGCGCCATCGCCTAAAACTGAAAGCGCGTCGGCTGCACCGCGTTGCGGAGCGGCTTCAAGTTGGTCTCGAAGAGCTTGATTTCGGCGAAGGCGCTACCGTTGCCGCTATTGCCATCCGTGCCGTCGCGGGTGACCAGCGTGGCGGTCATCGCGGGCGCGTCGCCGACTACCGCAAACAGCCTGCCATGCGGTTTAAGCTGTGCTTTCAGTTCAGCCGGGAGCACCGGTGTGGAGCCGGTCAACACAATCACATCAAAGCGGTCGATGCCAAAGCCGCGCGCACCGTCGCCGTCTTTGAGCAACACATTCACCGTGCCGGAGCGGCGCAGGTTTTCTTCGGCCAAGGCCTTGATGGAAGGCGCGATTTCAACCGCCACCACCCGATCAGCCCGGTGTGCGAACAATGCCGCCAAATAGCCGCTGCCCACGCCGATCATCAACACGTGGTCGTGGGCGCGCACCGCCAACTCTTGCAGCACACGTGCCTCCAGGCGCGGGGTCCACATGGTTTCACCGGTGGCGCTGTCGCCACGCAAAATTGGCAGCTCGACATCAGTGAATGCCAGTTGCGTTTGCGAAGGGGCGACAAACTGCTCGCGCTTGACCACGCCTAGCAAGTCAAGCACCTCTTGGTCGAGCACTTCCCAAGGGCGGATTTGCTGCTCGATCATGTTGAAGCGGGCGAGGTTTAAGTCCATAGTGTTTCCGTATTTTTCAGGGGCTTGCGGTCAACCGGCCATTTTATGCCGCAGTTTTACCGCCGGTGCGCTTGCCAAAACGGCGTTTGGCCCATGCGGCCAGGTCATCCATGTAGGTGTAGATCACGGGCACGACCACCAAGGTGAGCAAAGAAGAAGTAATCACCCCGCCGATCACCGCCTGGCCCATCGGCGCGCGCTGCTCAGAGCCTTCGCCTAGCCCCAAAGACAGCGGGATCATGCCAAAAATCATCGCCAGCGTGGTCATCAAAATTGGCCGCAATCGCACGCGCGCCGCTTCGAGCACGGCGGCACCCCGCTCCATGCCTTGGTCGCGCGCTTGGTTGATGAAATCGACCAGCAAAATCGCGTTTTTGGTCACCAGACCCATCAGCATGATGAAGCCAATGATGGAAAAAAGGTTGAGCGTGGAGCGGAAAAACAACAGCGCCCCGAACACACCGATCAAGGTGAGCGGCAGCGACGACATGAGGGCAATCGGCTGCAAAAAACTCGCAAATTGCGAAGCCAGAATCATGTAGATGAAAATAATCGCGAGCACCAGAGCCGAAAGTGCAAACCCGGCTGATTCCTGCATGTCTTTGGTCGAGCCACCCATCGAGTAGCGGTAGCCTGGCGGCCAGGCGATCTGGTCGAGCTCCTTACGAATGTCGCTGCCCACTTCACCCGCCGAGCGCCCAAATACGGAAGCATCGAGCTGCACTTCGCGGGTGAGCTGCTTGCGGTTGATTTGCGAGGCCCCGCTGACCGGTTTGAAATCAGCGATTTGCCGCAGCGCCACCATTTTGGGGTTGCCATCGGCCCCGGTTTGTGAGGAGGTGAGCATGATGCGTTGCAGGTCGCCCGTGGTGTTGCGGTCTTCAGGCGAGAGGCGCACTTTTACGTCGTAGTTTTCACCGTCCGGCGCTTTCCAGGTCGATGCGGCTTCGCCTGCAATCAAGGGGCGCAGGGCCAAACCCACTTGCGCCACGCCGATGCCAAGGTCAGAAGCCAGCTCACGCTTCAACTCCACTGAGATCGTCGGCTTTTCGGCCTTCAAGCTGGAATCCAAATCAACCAGGCCGGGAATCAACTTAAGCCGTTGCTGCGCTTGTGCCGAGAGGCGCTCCAACTCTTTCAAATCGGCCCCGAGCAGCGAGACCACCAAGAGCTTATTGCCGCCCACCGGGTTGACTGTGCCTACCAAGGTGGGCGTGATCCCGGCAATGCGCAGCAGGCGCTCACGAATCGGCTGGGTCAATTGCGCTTGGTTGCGGGTGCGGTCTTTGCGGTCAGTCAGCTTGACATAGATGCTGGCGTAGCTTTTGCCTGCCACTGCACCGGTGTTGATCGTGGTGTACGTGTAGAGCACCTCGGGAAATTCGCGCAGGGCCGCATCAACTTGGCGGGCTTTGCCTTCAGTGAATTCGAGCGACGAACCCACTGGCGTGTTGAAGGTCACGCCGGTCTCGGAGAAATCAGCCTGCGGCACAAACTCTGAACCCAGATAGGGCACGAGTAAAAAGCTCCCAAAAAAAGTGCCGGCCGCTAATACGACCGTCGCCAACCGGTGCTTGAGCGACCAAGCGAGCAGGTTCTGATACCAGCTGGAAAGCCACTCAACGCCATTATCGAATGCCTGAAGAAGCTTTCCCAGCGGGCCTTTCGGAGCATTCTTATCGGGCGGTGGATCATGCCAGATCGACGAGAGCATCGGGTCTAGCGTGAACGAGACAAACATCGAAATCAGCACCGCTGCCACCACCGTGATACCAAATTGGTGGAAAAAGCGCCCGATGATGCCGCCCATAAACCCCACCGGCAAAAACACCGCGACAATCGAAAAGGTCGTGGCCAGCACCGCCATCGCAATTTCGGCCGTGCCGTCGAGCGCGGCGGTCTTGGAATCTTTGCCCATCGCGGCATGGCGCACGATGTTTTCGCGCACCACAATTGCGTCGTCGATCAGCAAGCCCACACATAGCGAAAGTGCCATCAGCGTAATCATGTTGATGGTGAAGCCGAACAGCTGCATGAAGAGGAAGGTACCAATCAGCGCAATCGGCAGCGTGAGGCCGGTAATCACGGTGGAGCGCCACGAATTGAGAAACAGAAAGACGATCAAAATCGTCAATATCGCGCCCTCCAGCATCGTGCGTTTGACGTTGTCTACCCCGCTTTTGATCGGCTTGGCCCCATCGCGCACGACTTGCAGATTCACGTCTTTTGGCAGCTCTTTTTGCAGCTCGGCAATCGCCTCTTTGACCAGCTCGACCACCTCAATCGTGTTTTGCCCCTGCGCTTTTTGGATGTCGAGCGCCAAAGTGCGTTTGCCGTCGAGGAGTGCGGTGCTTTCCTGCTCTTCTTGTCCATCAACCACCTTTGCCACTTCGCGCAACAGCACGGGCTGCCCACCGCGCCGTGCCACCACGATGGCATTGAAATCGTCCACCGACTTCATGCGGCCCTGAATTTGCACCACTTTTTCGTTGTCGCGCGAGCGGATCGCCCCGGCGGGCAGCTCCTGATTCTCGTTGCGGATCGCGTTGATGACCTGATCGACACCCACGCTCAGAGCTTCCATCTCAGCCGGTTTCAGGATCACCTGAATCTCGCGCTTGACTCCGCCCACCAGTGTGACGGCACCTACCCCGCGCACTTTTTCGATGCGTTTTTTGATGACTTGATCGGCCAGCGTCGTCACTTCACGGATGCTGCGTGAGGTCTTGCCGTCGGCCGCTTCTTTGGCGCTGATCGCGACTGAAATCACGGGTCGATCCGCCGGGTCAAACCGCGAAATGCGCGGCTCCTTGATCTCTTTGCGAAATTGCGGCTTGACCACCGCCACCTTGTCGCGCACGTCTTGTGCGGCTTGCGCCGGGTCAATCGAAAGATCGAATTCCACGATCACCACCGACGCGCCTTCATAAGAGCGCGAAGTCAGGTTTTTGATGCCGTTGATGGTGTTGATCTGCTCTTCGAGCTTGCGCGAGATATCAACCTCCACCACTTCCGGGGTCGCGCCCGGATACTCGGTAGTGACCACGACGACTGGAAAGTTGATGTCAGGAAACTGGTCTACCCGCAAGCGCTGGTAAGAGAACAAGCCCAGCACCACAAAGGCCACCATCATCATGGTGGCCAGTACCGGGTTTTTAATCGAGATGCGGGTGAACCACATTTTTCTTGGGGAGCTGGGGGCGGGGGTCGAGGATTGGGGGATCGAAGAGAAGCCGCGTCGAAACTTACTTTGACGGGCTTTTCAGGGCCGCAAAGACCACCGTTGTCCCGGGCTGCAACTCACCCAGATTGGTTTTCACCACCGTCGCCCCGGCCGACAATCCCTTCAAAACCTGCACCAGGCCTTCGTCTTCGGCTTGTACGCCCAGTTCAACCGGGGCTCTGGCAAGCTTGTTGCCTTCGACGGTGTAGACAAACTTGCCTTGCCCGTCTTCGCGCACCGCCGCTTGCGGCATCACCAGTGCGCCGCTCGTATTGCCCAGTTTCAACGCGCCCTTGGCAAACATGCCGCCGCGTAAAACGCCGTCGGTATTAGGCAATACCGCATAGGCCAAAATCGAGCGCGAACCCACTTGGGTTGCTGGAGCGATGCGGGCAATCGCACCTTTGAACGCGCGCTCGCCATGGCCCTCAATCCGAAAACTGACTTCTTGGCCGACCACCACACTCGCGATCTCGGCAGCGGGTACGCTGGCTTCCACCTCCATGCGCGACAAATCCATGATTTGGTAAAGCCGCGCATCGAGTGCCACCTTCTCGCCCGGCTGCGCGTTGCGGGTTGCTACCACGCCAGCGTGCGGGGCGCGTACCACCGCGTCGTCAAGCGCCTTTTTAGCCAGCACCACGGCAGCTTGCGCGGCCTTCAAATTGCCCTCAGCGGCGGAATAACCCGACTGCGAGTTGTCGAAAGTGATTTGCGAAATGAAGTTCTTTGCGAGCAGATTGCGGTTGTTTTCCAGCGTCTTTTTGGTCAACTCAAAGGTCGCGCGCGACGAATCCAGTGCGCCCTGCGCCTGCGCAACCTTGGCATCCAGTTCCAGCGTATCCAGCCGCGCGATCACTTGGCCTGCGGCAACGGAATCGCCCTCACGCGCCGCCATTTCACGCACCTCGCCCGCGACTTTGGCTTTGACGTAGCTCCACACTTGCGGGTTCAGCGCTCCGGTAAAAGGCAGGGTGCGTGCCAAGTCGCGGCTTTCAATCTTGACCAAATCGCCGACGCTGATTTCGAGCGTGGTGGGCGCTTTCTGCGCGGCGGCGGACGGCGCGCCGCTGCTGGCCTTACGACTCTTCATCGCTAAACCCGCGCCTGCAAAAGCGACCAAGACGACAGCGGCGAGAATGGCTTTGGTGGCGGTTTTCATTGATGCATGCCTGAAGAGTGTTGATAGTGGCGGCTCTTCAGGCCAGTTTCCTGGAGACTTTATGAGTCCAGCGATTTTACGCCCGGCAAGCCGCGCGTCTGATTGCTGTACCGAAGTGACTTTTGTAAGTTTTTGATGCAAGATTCAGCCAATTGCTGACTACGATTTTCAGGACAGACCAACATGCCAACTTCGATCAAATTCGATCGCGCCAAACAGTGGGGAAGCGCGCTCTTGCTCGCTACCAGCGCTCTTTTTACAGGCGGTGCCGCAGCGCAAGTGCCGCTCAAAATTATTACGACCGATCAGCCGGGCGGTGGCATGGATTCGCTGATTCGCCCGGTAGCCGAACGCCTCGGGCAAAACCTGGGCCGCCCGGTAATTGTGGAAAACAAGCCCGGCGGGCGCGGGCAGATTGCGGCTGCTGCATTGCAGCAAGCCCCGGCCGATGGCAACACCATTTTCATTACCGTGCAGGCCAATTTTGTGGTGGCCCCGCACGTGCGCAAAACGCAGTTCGACATGCAAAACGATTTTGTGCCAATCACCGATCTGGGGCGTGGTTCGCTAGTTTTGGTGACCCACCCCTCAGTGCCTGCCAAAACGATGAAGGAGCTGATGGAGTGGCTCAAAACGCAGCCTAAAGGTTCAGTCAGTTTCGCCTCTTACAGCGCCGGCACGAACTCGCATTTCGGTGGCTTGTTGATGAATCAGGTCGGTGGCTTCGACATGATGCACATCCCCTACAAGGCCTCGCCCGATGCGCTGAAGGACCTGATTCCTGGCAATGTGAAATTGATGTGGGATGGTGTGCCCACCTCGGCTGGTTTCATCAAGGCAGGCCGTTTGAACGCGATTGCCTTCATGGGCAGCAAACGGATCCCGATGTTCCCCGATTTACCCACCGTGCGTGAAGCCGGTTACCCTGAAATCGAGAACGACGGCTGGCTCGGCATCTTCGCCAAAAAAGGGACTGACGCAGCGGTAGTAGCGCAATTGCAGGCCGAGTTCACCAAAGTGTTATCGACCCCGCAGGTGCGTGGTTTCTACAACAATTTTGGATTGGATACCGG
The DNA here is from genome assembly GCA_031362865.1 of Burkholderiales bacterium. Lineage (GTDB taxonomy): Bacteria > Pseudomonadota > Gammaproteobacteria > Burkholderiales > JAEUOS01 > JANLTH01. The sequence continues at coordinate 25,382 of JANLTH010000118.1, forward strand.
CGGCATGCCGTTCGCCGATTTTCAGAAGCTGGTGCGTAACGACTTCGACCGCTGGGGCGCGTTTGTCAAGCGGATCGGCTACAAGGAAGAGGATTAAAAGGAAGGTTCAAGCGAGAAAAAATCTCTCGTCAAACGCTTGGTCGGGGTGAGAGGATTCGAACCTCCGACTCCTGCGTCCCGAACGCAGTACTCTACCAGGCTGAGCTACACCCCGAGTTCGTCATAGTGGGGCAATATCAAGCGTAGCGCGTGCCTTCTCAGGCAGTACGCCCCACTGACGAAGCACACAATTTTAGCAGCGTCGTTTTGAATTCAGATGTGGGCAAAACCGCTAACGCCGCAGCCGCCAAGTCGGCCTCGGCGTGCGCGGCGGCGCGGGCATACTCGATGCCGCCACTGTCGCGCACCAGTGCCATCGCTTCCTCAAACGCGATACTGCCGTCAGCGACTGCCGTACCACTGGTTTCGATCACCTGCCGCAGGCACTGTTGCGCTTGCGCATTGCCGTGGCTGAGCGCATACAAAATTGGCAGAGTCGGCTTGCCTTCGCGCAAATCGTCGCCGACGTTCTTGCCGATGGCCTCGGTGTCGCCAGCGTAATCGAGCACATCGTCGATCAATTGGAAGGCAGTGCCAATGTGCATGCCGAAAGTCGCCATCGCCTCGACTGTGGCTGTCGGCGTATCCGCGACCATGGCGCCCAAGCGCGCAGCCGCTTCGAAAAGCTTGGCGGTTTTGTAGCGAATTACGGTCAAGTACTGCTCAGTGCTGACATCGGCATCGCCAATGTTCATCAGCTGCAACACTTCGCCCTCGGAAATGACGTTGGTTGCATCCGAAAGTACCTGCATCACGTCCATCCGGCCTACGCCAACCATCATTTGAAAGGCGCGTGAATACAGAAAATCGCCGACCAGCACCGATGCGGCATTGCCAAACATCGCGTTGGCCGTTTTGCGTCCGCGCCGCAGATCAGATTCGTCCACCACGTCGTCGTGCAGCAAAGTGGCGGTATGGATCAACTCGACTACCGCCGCCAGCGTGTGGTGGTGAGTTTGCGTGGCGTGTGTGCCGTAGCCGCACGCGCGCGCGACCGTCAATACCAAAATTGGCCGCAGCCGTTTGCCACCTGCTTGGATGATGTATTCGGCGATTTGACCGACCAGCGCGACTTCTGAGGAGAGGTGCGTGCGGATCGTGGTATCGGTGGCCTTGAAATCCGCCGCCACGCTAGAAGGTAGGTGGAAATAGGTCAATGTTTGATCGTAACTTGATGATTTTTAAGGAGTTTAACAGGGAATGACGGCGAGCTTGGCGGCTGGGCGCTTGCCTAGGGCCCGCGCTGCGTATCCACGCCCAAGTCCTTGATTTTGTTTGACTATTGCTCAAAACTCTGCCATACTATCGGGCTTCGCGTAATTCTGCGTGAAGACGTTAACTGAGATTGTCTCGTAAGGATTAACCATGTATGCGGTCATAAAAACCGGCGGCAAGCAGTATCGTGTTGCGGCTGGCGAAAAACTCAAAATAGAACAGATACCGGCAGACATCGGCAGCGAAATCACTTTGGACCAAGTATTAATGCTTGGGGCAGGCGATTCGGTGAAGGTGGGCGCTCCGCTAATTGCGGGTGCGTCGGTAACGGCAACTGTGTTGGCACAAGGTCGGCACGACAAAGTGAAAATTTTCAAGCTGCGGCGGCGCAAGCACTACCAGAAACATCAAGGCCATCGCCAGAATTTCACTGAAATCCAAATTGGCGTGATCAACGGCGCAGTTAGCGCCTAAGCGAGGGAGCGAACCATGGCACATAAAAAAGCAGGCGGCTCTTCCCGCAACGGTCGCGAATCAGAATCGAAACGCTTGGGCGTGAAGATCTTCGGCGGCCAGATCGTGGCCGGCGGCGAGATCATCGTGCGCCAGCGCGGTACCAAGTTCCACCCCGGTAACGGTGTCGGCTTGGGCAAAGACCATACGCTGTTCGCAAAAGCGGCAGGCCGTGTGCTTTTCACGCACAAAGGCCCGCAGCATGCGCCAACCGTGATGATTGTCCCGGCATAAGTTTTCAGGGCTTGGCATCAAGAGCCCAGTCGTTTGCGCGGCTGGGCTTTTTGTTTTTGGGCGAAGGAACTGCAATGAAATTCATCGACGAAGCATTTATTGAAGCTCATGCTGGCAACGGCGAGGTGCTACGAACCGCCTTTGCCGGTAGAGGGGTGGCTGCATGAAATTCATCGATGAAGCATTTATCGAGGCCCATGCCGGCAACGGCGGTAAGGGCCTGTCGTCTTTCCGCCGTGAAAAATACATCCCCTTTGGCGGGCCGGACGGTGGTGACGGCGGCAAGGGCGGCTCGATCTTCGCCATCGCCGACCGCAATATCAATACGCTGGTGGACTACCGCTTTGCACGGATTCATCGCGCCAAAAACGGTGAGTCAGGACGTGGCGCAGATCAATACGGCAAGGGCGCGGACGATGTCGAACTGCGTATGCCGGTGGGCACCATCATCCGCGACGAAGAGGCTGGCATTGTGGTAGCCGATCTCACCACCCATGGTCAGCGTGCCTTGATCGCCAAGGGTGGTGACGGCGGTTGGGGCAATCTGCATTTCAAGTCTTCAACCAACCGCGCGCCGCGTCAGTCCAGCCCTGGCACCGAAGGCGAGATCAAGCGGCTCTTGCTCGAGCTGAAGGTGCTCGCTGATGTGGGCTTGCTGGGCATGCCCAATGCGGGCAAGTCCACGTTTATTCGCTCGGTTTCGAACGCGCGGCCCAAAGTGGCTGACTACCCGTTCACTACGCTGCATCCGAATCTGGGCGTGGTGCGCGTTTCAGACGCGAAGAGTTTTGTGATTGCTGACGTGCCCGGTTTGATTGAAGGTGCGGCTGAGGGCGCGGGTCTGGGCCACCAGTTTCTCAAGCATTTGCAGCGCACCCGGCTCTTGCTGCACATGGTGGATTTGGCCCCGTTTGACAGCGGGGTCGATCCGGTGGCCGAAGCGAAGGCGATCATCGGCGAACTGAAAAAATATGACAAAGACCTGCTTGCCAAGCCACGCTGGCTGGTACTGAATAAACTTGATTTGATCCCCGACGAGAAAGATCGCGCCAAGCGGGTGAGCGCCTTTGTCAAAAAGTTGGGGTTTAAGGGGGCGGTGTTTGCCGTCTCGGCAATCAAAGGCGATGGCTGCAAAGAATTGTGTTTCGCCATTGCCGAGTATCTTGAAGAAGTGGGCCGTGCCACTGAAGAACCGCCGGAGGACAGCAAGGCATGACATCGGTAGTCGCGGCAGCGCGCCGCATCGTTGTCAAAGTGGGCTCGTCGCTGGTCACCAACGACGGGCGCGGCCTGGACTTGCAGGCGATTGCCCGATGGGCGCAGCAAATCGCGCAATTGCGTGCGTTGGGCAAAGAAGTCGTGCTGGTGTCTTCCGGCGCGGTTGCCGAAGGCATGCAGCGCCTCGGTTGGCATAAGCGACCTCGTGGCTTGCACGAATTGCAAGCCGCTGCGGCGGTGGGCCAGATGGGTTTGGTGCAGGCCTACGAATCCTGCTTTCGCCAGTATCAGCTGGGCACCGCGCAAGTGCTGTTGACGCATGCCGATTTGGCGGATCGGCGGCGCTACCTGAACGCGCGCTCCACGCTGATCACACTGCTCGGTTTGGGTGTGATTCCGGTCATCAACGAAAACGATACGGTCGTGACCGACGAGATCAAGGTAGGCGACAATGACACCTTGGGCTCGCTTGTCACCAACTTGATTGAAGCCGACGTGCTCGTCATCCTCACCGATCAAGTGGGTTTGTATACGGCTGACCCGCGCCGTGAGCCGATGGCCAAATTTGTGCCCGAGGCGCGCGCGGGCGACCCGGCGCTCGAAGAGATGGCAGGCGGCGCTGGCAGCACCATCGGCAAGGGCGGCATGCTGACCAAGATCATCGCCGCCAAGCGGGCGGCTGGTAGTGGCGCGCACACCGTGATTGCCTCCGGCCGCGAAGTTGATGTGCTCACCCGCTTGGCGGCCGGTGAAGCGATTGGCACGCAGCTAAACGCCACCACCCCGCCACTGGCAGCACGCAAGCAATGGCTGGCCGATCATCTGCAAGTGCGCGGTAGCTTCACGCTCGATGCGGGTGCCGCGCGCGTGCTTACGGGTGAGGGAAAAAGTTTGCTCGCCGTAGGTGTATCGGCAGTCTCGGGCGAGTTTGAGCGCGGGGAAGCAGTGGCACTGCGCGCGCCAGACGGCGCGGAGATCGCTCGTGGCCTGACCAACTATTCGGCCACGGAAGCGCGGCTCATCATGCGCCGCCCGTCTGGCGAGATTGAGGCCGTGCTGGGCTATGTGGTCGAGCCCGAGCTGGTGCATCGGGACAACTTGGTGCTGCTGTAGCCAGCAGGATAATGCCTGAAGAGGCAAGCTGGACTCTGGATGGGAACCGCGTTTGCCTTCAACGCGTGGCACAGTGAGTCTGACGAAGATGACCGGCAGCGCAAATGTGGCAGTGGTTGCGGCGGCTGCGGCTGAACCGCCAGAAGCAGCGCCTCAGATTCTTTGGCAATGCCTGAAGAGCCGCGCTGGATAAGCGTTTTCAGGCAACGTGGGGAGAGACCGCAGGCGGCACGCGCTTGGCTCCCAGCTTGCGCGTAAATGCCGAATCTCCACGACACGTGAGCAGCAATTCCTCGGTGGCGCGGGTGAGGCCGACGTACAACAGCCGCGCCTCTTCCAACTCGTCTTTGACCACGGCTCGTGGCAGCTTTTGCAGCAGCGGCAACGCCACTAGCGGGTACTCCAGCCCCTTGCAAGAAGCCAGTGTGTGGACGTGTACACCGGCCTGACCATGCTCCCCGGCACGCGGGATGCCAGCTTCGTCCAAGCTGCGCTTGACTGACTTGGTGTCGTCGCTGTACGCCAACAAAACGGCGATCTCGCCCCATGGCCTGCCGTCGGCGTGGGCTGCTTGCAAGCGCTCGATCAAATAGGTGCGCTCCGCTTGAGCGGTCTCAAAGCGCAGCAGTTGCGGACGCGGGCCGCGCCTCCCGCCGGTTTGCGGCTTGACCAAGGGCGTGTCGGTGCTTTCGTTCTCATTGGCCTCGAGTGCGAACAGTTGGTTGGCGAAGCTCCACGCGAAGGCGAGGATGTCGCTCGTGTTGCGGTAGTTCACCCGCAAAATCGTGGTGCGCCCGCTGGCCTGAATGCCTAAGCTGGCGAACGACTGTTTGCGCTTTTGCTTGTGATAAATCGCCTGCGCGTCGTCATACATCAGCAGGAGCGATTGCGTCCCCGCGTCCACCATCTTCACTGCGGCACTGAGCCATGCCGGCTTGAAGTCTTGGCCCTCGTCAATCAATACGCCGCTGTATTGGCCCGAGGGAATCAAGCGCGTTTCCACGCCGCGCAGAAATGCGGTTTCCAGTTCGGTGAGATAGGCCTCGGTGCGCCCCCGATTGAGCGGCAGCTTGATCCCGTAGGTGCGCAGTTGTTCGGCGATCCAGGCGTGGTAGTTCATTACGCTCAAGCGTGCCCGCACTGCCGGATCGGCACGAGCGCTCACCGCCGCATCGATCTTGCGGGCCAGCGCCTTGTTGAAGCACAACACCAGCACCGGTTTGACTGAGGCTTCGGCGATTTGCAGGGCGCGGTAGATCAGAATCAAGGTTTTGCCGCTACCGGCCGCACCGTGGATCACCCGGTGGCCTTCGCCGAGAGAGCGCGCCAACTGCTCTTGCGCCATGTCCATCACGCGCATGATGTCTGGCAAGGGTGTCGGCGCGAGCGGCTCCTCTGCGGTATCGGTAAAACCAAGGCTGGCCTGCGCGCCGTCAATCCGTACCTCCGGAAAGATATGCCAGCGAATCCGCTCCAGTTGCGGCAGCGAGAGCGCGCTTGGCGTGAATTGCTGCATCGCCCACAGGCGCTGCGCAAACTCGTCCGCGTCGGTGCTCTCGGTCATCTCGTCTTTGCAAATTACCTTGTCGGCCGGGAGCACCTCGCCCAAATTGGTTTGGGTGGCGAATTGCTGGCGGGTGATATTGGTCAGCACCACACCAAATCCGACCGGGAACATCAGCTTGCCCGCATAGCGCGGGGCATTGGCGGCAAAGATCAATTGCGGGTCATGTTCGAGCACATGCATCAATTGCTGCGCGCATTGGCGAGCCTGCTCATACGGATTTTCGACTTCAACCACACCGCGATCGAGTTGCAAAGTGGCGCGGTAGCGGTTGATCGACTGGATCGTCGCCAGACGCCAATCCTTCACTTCGAGAATCGTCAGCCCGCGTCTGGCATTGAGGAGTGTGAAGTCAGGGTGGCGTGAACGGGAGCCTAAGGGCACGTCAAACCACACGGTCGTGTCTTCGTCCAGCAATTGCTCCAGGCGCGCGCCCAAGCGGCGCTCACCAGGCTGCGCCGTGCGGGGGAAACTGCCAAGAGACGGGATCAGTAGCGCCATTGGATTGGGAGGGCTAAAACAAAACAGCCCGGAAAATCCGGGCTGTTGATTGTGCCATTGCTGCGTAAGGGCGCTTACTGCGTGAGGTAGTCCGAAACCGGGGTCCACTTGCCGTTGACGATTTGTGACATGCGCGAGCTGTTGCTGCCCAAGTGCTTGGTCTTGGAATAGCTTTGCTCGGAAGAGCCGAACATGTCGCGCGGCAGGGTGGTATTGTCCAGCGTATTGATGAAGCTTTGCACCGTCAGGTTCGGGCCAGCTTTCTCAATGGTTTTGAGCACGGTGTCAACGACCACGTAGCCGTACACCGAGAACACAGTGGCATCTTCTTTGAAAGCGGCTTTGTATCGTTCGGCCCAGGCACGCACGTTTTTGGAAGCATCGTCCGGGTAAGGGTGGGCCACCGTCATCATGCCGTACAAGCCATCAGTGAACTTGGGGCCAAGCTTGTGGATGAGGTCAGTGTAGACCGCTGAGGAACCAAGGAAGTCGGGGTTGTAACCAGTCTTGCGGGCTTCACCAATGGCTCCAATGGTTTCACGAATGATGGTACCCAAAATCACTAAATCGCAGCCCGAGCTCTTCAGCTTGGCCACTTGGGAAGAGAAATCGGTCGCGCCGCGCTTGTACGAAGTGCGCTCGGTCAACTGCATGTTGATTTCTTTCAAGCCCGCCTCGGCACCACGCTGCACTTCAATGCCGAAATCATCGTCTTGATAAAGGGTGCAAACTTTTTTGGAGTTCTTTTGCTTGACCATGTGCTTGACACCGGCACGCATTTGCTCGTAGTAGGTTGCCGCAAACGAGTACTTGAGCGGATGCAGCGGCTCGTACATTTCGCGCGCGGCAGCCACCGGGAACAGGTGCGGCACGTTGGCTTTGAAGGCCTCAGGCATGACTGCCAGCGAGGTTGAAGAGCCGAGAGTGCCAACCAAGGCAAACACCTTGTCGCGCCCAATCAACTTTTGCGCGCCGAGCAGTGCCTTTTTCGGGTCGTAGCCCATGTCTTCAGTCACCAGCTTGACCTTGCGGCCATGAATGCCACCGGCTTCATTGGCTTCGGCCACGCGCATGTCCATACCAAAGCGTACCTGCTTGCCGAAGGCGGCGATCGGGCCGCTCAAGTCTTGCAGAGTACCCAAAACGATCTCGTTTTTGGTCACGCCTTGGGTTGGGCCGGCTTGCGCAAACGCCACGCCGGTGAATGCCAGCGCAATTGCACCGGCGAGTAGGGTTGATTTCATGAACGTCTCCTTTGGTTGATACAACTTAAATATGAAATCGCTATGCAGCGACTTTGGCGCGGTACATATCCTCAATGAGTTCCTTGTACTTGTCGTTGACAAGCTTGCGCTTTAACTTCATGGTCGGCGTCAGTTCTTCGTCTTCCGCAGTCAGTTTATTCTCAATCATGCGGAACTGCTTGATCTGCTCAACCCGTGCGAATTTCTTGTTGACCTTGTCGATCTCTTCGTTGATGAGCGCGACAATTTCCGGGCGGCGGCACAGGCTCTTGTAGTCGGAGAAGGGAATCGCCTTTTCCTGCGCGTAGTTCTCGACATTTTCATGGTCGATCATCACCAGGCAGGCCAAGAACGGGCGCTTGTCGCCAATCACCACCGCGTCGGTCACGAAGGGTGAGAACTTCAGCTGGTTTTCCCACTCCGAGGGCGTGACGTTTTTGCCGCTGGCCGTGATGATGATGTCCTTCATCCGGTCGCTGATGTAGGCGTAACCATCGGCATCCATCCGGCCCACGTCGCCGGTGCGCAGCCAGCCGTTTTCCACCGTTTCGGCCGTCTTCTCCGGTTGATTCAAATAGCCCATAAAGACGCTAGGGCCATTGACCATAATTTCGCCCTGCTCCGAAATCTTGATCTGCAAATGTGGCTGGGTTACACCGATGCTACCCGGGCGCGCTCTGCCCATCGGGTTCGCTGTACCTGCACCGCAGGTCTCGGTCATGCCCCACACTTCGATCATTTCCAAGCCCAGCGCCATGTACCAGCGCACCAAGTCGGGTGAAATTGGGGCCGCACCCGTCACCAGAAAGCGTGCGCGGTTTAGCCCCAGCATGCGGCGGATGTTGTTGAGCACCAAGGCGCGGGCGAACCAGAATTTGACGGCCAGTGCGGCATCCACCGGGCGACCCTCTTCGTAGCACTTGGCAACCGCCATGCCGACCCCGATGGATTTCGCGTAGGCGAACTGCTGTAGCTTGGTCGATTCTTTGATGCGAATCATCACCGACGAGTAAAACTTTTCCCACACGCGCGGCACAGCGGTCGCGGTGGTCGGCTGAATTTCACGGATGTTCTCTGGCACCGTTTCCGGGTTCTCGACGAAGTTGACTTTTGCGCCACAAAAAATCGGAAAATACTCGCCGCCCATGCGCTCGGCAATGTGGCACAGCGGCAAAAACGCCATCCGCTCGTCGGTCTCGTCTTGCGGGATAAAGCTGGTGAAAGCGTGGCAGGTGACCAGAATATTGTGGTGCGAAATCATCGCGCCCTTGGGGCGACCAGTCGTGCCGGAGGTGTAGACCAATATCGCCAGTTCTTCAGGCTTGCGCACCTCGATCCGCTCTTTGAGAGCATTAGGATTTTTGGCATGGAACTCGCGACCGAGTGCGCGCAACGCATCCAGGCTGATGATTTGCGGGTCGCTCAAATCGCGCAAACCCTCCATGTCAAACACGATGATCTTGCGCAAATCAGGCAGCTTGCCGCGCACGTCGAGCGCTTTGTCCAACTGCTCTTCATCTTCGGCGAAGAGGAAAACAGTGTTGGAGTCGCTGCACAGGTACTCGACCTGGTTCGCCGCATCCGTCGGGTAGATGCCGGAGACTACCCCGCCACACGAAAGCGCGGCCAAATCGCACCAAATCCATTCTTTGTTGGTGTTGGAAAGTATCGAGACTACTTCGCCTGGCTCGTAGCCTAGCGAGAGCATGCCGCAACCGATGTCGCGTGCCACGTCGCCTAACTCAGTCCAGGTCATCGCCTTCCAGATGCCGAAATCTTTTTGACGCAAAGCCACCATCTCGCGCCGTGCAGCGACGCGCTGCCAAAACATCTTGGGCACGGTGTTTTCAGAAGCGGGAATCTCGAAGGTTTGCATCAGGGCTATCTCCAAGTTTTCTTCTTTTTCCAGCGCCGATTGCCGCCACGCGCGGAATCTTCCTTCATGCCGAGATAGAACTCCTTGATGTCGTCTTTTTGCATGAGGCGCTCACAGGTGTCTTCCATCACGATGCGTCCAACTTCGAGCACATAGCCAAAGTCAGCGGTCGCCAGCGCGATTTGCGCATTTTGTTCAACCAGCAAAATGGTCGTACCGCGTTCGCGGTTGATGCGCACGACAATCTCGAAAATCTCTTTAGTCAACTTTGGTGACAAGCCCAGCGACGGCTCGTCGAGCAACATGAGTTGCGGGTTCGAGAGCAACGCGCGCGAAATCGCCAGCATTTGCTGCTGGCCGCCCGAGAGCAGCCCAGCCTCTTGGTTGCGCCGCTCGCGCAAAATCGGAAAGTAGTTGAACACGGTCTCGATGTCTTGGGCAATCCGGTCGACATCGTTGCGCGTAAACGCGCCCATCCGCAGATTTTGTTCAACCGAAAGCAGCGGAAACACTTCACGCCCTTCAGGCACGTGGCCAATGCCCGCCCGCACGATCCAAGAAGGGTCTTTGCGCGAAATCTCGTCGCCCTTGTATTTGATCTGCCCCTTGGTGGGGTCGATGATGCCGGAAATGGTTTTGAGAATCGTCGATTTACCTGCGCCATTGCTGCCCAGCACTGTGACGATTTTGCCCTTTGGAACCGTCAGCGAGACCCCGCGCAAAGCTTGCACTGGGCCATAGCTGGATTCGACGTTTTGGAGTTCGAGAATGAATTCGCTCATACAAGTTCGAGAAGTTCGCGCAGGGCCTAAGCCCTACGCAGCCTGCTTTTCGGGTTCTTTGCCCAGATAGGCCTCAACCACCGCCGGGTGCGATTGCACTTCTTTCGAGGTGCCCAGCGCCAGCATTTGCCCTTGATTCATCGCCAGCACGCGGTCTGAAACGCGCGACACCAAGGCCATGTCGTGCTCGACCATCAGCACCGTAATGCCTAAGTCATTCTTGATGTCGTCGATCCAGAAGGCCATGTCGTCGGTCTCTTCCGTATTGAGACCAGACGACGGCTCGTCGAGCAGCAGCAGCTTGGGCTTGGTACACAGGGCGCGCGCCAACTCAACCACTTTGCGCACACCGTAGGGCAGGCCCGCCACATAACTGTCGCGATAGCGTTGCAGATCGAGAAAGTCGATCACTTCTTCAGCCGCTTCGCGATGCGCGACTTCGCCTGCGCGCGCGGCGGCGGTGAAGAGCACTTCTTGCCAAAAATTGGTTTTGCGATGGTTGTGGCGGCCAATCAACAGGTTTTGCAGCACGGTCGCGTGCTCAAACAATTCGATGTTTTGAAAAGTGCGCGCAATCCCCATCGCCGCCACCAAATGCGGAGCCAAGCCGGTAAGGTCCGTGCCTTCAAAGAAAATGCGCCCGGTGGTCGGCGGGTAAATCAGGCTGATCAGATTGAAAATCGTCGTCTTGCCCGCGCCATTGGGGCCGATGATGGTGAACACCTCGCCCTTACCCACCTCGAAGGAAATGTTTTGCACCGCCTTCACACCACCGAAAGAGATGGAAATATCGTCTGCTTTGAAGAAGGCGGTCATTTGAGTCGGTCGCTCTTCATGTAAGTCTTTTGCCGCTTGAACATGGCGTTACGGTAGAAGGGGAATAGCTCGAAATAGGCCTTGATTTTCATCCACCTGCCATAGATGCCGAGTGGCTCAAACAAGATAAAGCCGATCAAAATCAAACCAAACACGGTGGGTTGCAAGCCGGTTTGCTGGCCGATGTAAGCGGGCAGATAGTCTTTGGCAATCGAGATCGCCTGCGGCAGCGCGATCATGAAAATCGCGCCGTAAATCGCACCGTGCAAAGAGCCCAAGCCGCCGATCACCACCATCATCAAAAACTCGATAGAGGCGAGAATGCCAAATTGCTCTGGGCTCACAAACTTAATCTTGTGCATGTAGAGCGCGCCCGCAAACCCGGTGAGCGCGGCGGAAATTGCGAAGGCATAGGTTTTGTAGCGCGCCAAATGGATGCCCATGCTTTGCGCCGAAACTTCAGAATCACGGATCGCCACAAAGGCGCGGCCCATTGGCGAGCGCATCAGATTGATTGCAAGCAGCATCACGCCAACCAGAAAGGCCAGCGCCAGCAGGTAAAAGCGCTGTTCCGAGGCGGCAATGTCGATACCAAAAAAGTAAAAATCCTCCACCTTCAAGCCGCTATTGCCGCCCGTAACGGACTCCCAGCGGGCCAGCACCTCTTCCACAATGAACGCAAATGAGAAGGTGGCAATCGTGAGGTAAATGCCCTTCACGCGCAGCGCGGGCACGCCGATGATGACCCCCACCGCCGCCGACAATGCCACTGCCGCGCCCATCGCCACCACCGAGGGCACGCCTTTGTTGTAGAGCCAGCCTTGGGTGTAGGCACCGACCGCAAGAAAGGCTGCATGACCCAAGGACACCTGGCCAGTGAAGCCGGTCAAAATCATCATCCCCACCGCGATGATGGCGTAGATGCAGATCAGCGTCATCTGCGAGAGGTAATAGGTTGGCAGCACCAGCGGGGCCAGCAACAGCAGAATTGCCAGCGCCGCGTACCACGGGTAGTAGCCCGGGTGCTTGAAGAGCTTGATGTCTTGCTGATAGTCTGTCTTGAAGACGAAACGCATTGTGTTTACACTTTCTTGCGTAGTTTTTCGCCGAACAAGCCGTTCGGCCTGACCCACAGCACGATCAGCACCACGATGTAGGCGGCGATGTCTTTGATGCCCTCGGGCGCGTAGAAGCCCGCGAAGGACTCGACCAAGCCGATCACCAAGCCGCCGACAATCGCGCCCGGCACCGAACCAAAGCCCCCCACCACCGCCGCCGGGAAAGCCTTCAAGCCGATAAAGCCCATGTTGGAATGCACGAAGGTGATCGGTGCCAAGAGGATGCCGGCAAACGCAGCCACACCTGCAGCGATGCCCCAAATCAGCGTGTTAATGCGCCGCACCGGGATGCCCATGTAATAGGCGGCGAGCTGGTTTTGCGATGTCGCCTGCATTGCCACGCCCATCTTGGTGCGCTTGAAGAAGACCCACAACACGCCGCAGAGCAATGCCGTCATCGCGATAATGGCCACTTGCTCACCGGCCAACACCAACTCGCCGACGCGAATTACTTGGCCCGTGAATGGTGTTTTCAACGTATGAGTTTCGGTGCCCCAAGCGGGCACCATGGTGACCACGCCACGCGCGATGAACCCCAAGCCGATGGTGACCATCACAACCGTGAACGCAGGCTGCCCCAAGATCGGCCGCAAAATCGCTAACTCGATCAGCATGCCGCACACGGCGGTCACAACGATGGCGAAAATGATCACGGCCCAATAAGGGAGGCCCAGCGTCACACCTGCGGTGAGGCCGAAAAAAGACCCCACCATCATGATCTCGCCTTGCGCGAAATTCACCGTCTCGGTGGCTTTGTAGATCAGCACAAAACCGAGCGCGATCAAGCCATAGACGCAGCCGAGCGCGATGCCAGACAGGGTGAGTTGCAGGACTTGCGTCATTTGTCTCCGATGCTTTTTTTGGCCGCCGCGCACGTGCAGGATAGACGGCAACCCAAGCGGTGTTTGCAGCGGATTATGCCGCAACAAAAACGCCCGTCAACCCAAGTTTTTGCTTTGTTTATGCTGCGATGCAGCAAGTGCAGCGACTATGTTTTCTCATCACTCTTTGCCCGAAGAGCCTTGTCAGGTGCGCTTCTTCAGGCAACTATGCCTGAAGAGTGTCTGCCATCAACCGTTTTCAGGCAGATGCCCAGTAAGAGCTTACTTCTGGAGGGCTGTCCACGCCGCGTAGCGCGCCTGATTTTCCGCGTTTGGCGGGTACAGGCCCGGCAGTGCAGCCCCCTTGTTCACCTCCGTCATGATCCAGCCTTCCAGGCGCTCCTGCTCCACGGCGGCGACAACTACGTCGTCAATCAATGCCTGCGGAATCAGCACCGCGCCGTCTTGGTCGATCACCACCAGATCATTCGGGAACACCGCCACCCCGCCGCAGGCAATTGGCTCTTGCCAGCCGACAAAGGTCAGGCCGTTCACCGAGGCCGGGGCGGCTGCGCCCTGACACCACACCGGCAGGCCCGTGCCGAGCACGCCCGCCAAGTCACGCACCACGCCATCGGTCACCAGGGCGGCAACCTGGCGCTTTTGCATGCGCGCACACAGAATGTCGCCGAAGATGCCCGCGTCGGTGACACCCATCGCATCGACCACGGCCACGCAGCCATCCGGCATCGCTTCAATCGCCGCGCGGGTTGAGATCGGATTGCCCCACGAAGCCGGGGTGGCCAAGTCTTCGCGCGCGGGCACAAAGCGCAGTGTGAAAGCGCGCCCGATGATGCGTGGCTGCCCGGCGCTAAGCGGCTTGGTGCCGCGCATCCACACGTTGCGCAGACCCTTTTTGAGCAGCACTGTCGTCAAGGTGGCAGTGGTGACGTTGGCGAGCGTGGCACGGATTGAGGGGTCGAGAGATTGCGCAGGAATGGGATGGCTGGACATGGCTAACGGGGTGGGAAAAGGATGTGGGAAAAGGAAGTGGGAAACGCGAGTGGGAAACGTTACCACGCGATAAAAACCCTTGCGCAGCATGGGGCGCTTGCCTCGCTCGCAAGGGCAACCACAGGCCGGTTGATATACTCTTGCCCCATGAATGCAGTCCCTCAGCTACACAAGCCCGACCCCAGCCTTGCCCGCCTTGCGCTCGCCCGCTCAGTCCTCGAAATCGAAGCGCAGGCTGTCTCTGCGCTGGCTAAAACGCTGGGTGCGGAGTTTCTCGCAGCGGTCGATTTGATCCTCGCGTGCAAGGGGCGCGTGGTCGTGTCCGGCATTGGCAAATCTGGGCACATCGCCCGTAAGGTCGCGGCGACCTTTGCTTCCACCGGCACGCCGGCCTTCTTCGTTCACCCTGCCGAAGCCAGCCATGGCGATTTGGGCATGGTCACGGCAGACGATGTGATGGTGGCCTTTTCCAACTCGGGCGAAACCTCCGAGTTGCTGGCGATTGTGCCCATCGTCAAGCGCATGGGGGCCAAGCTGATTTCGATTACCGGTGTACCCGATTCGGGCTTGGCGCAGTTGGCGGACGTGCACTTGGAAGCCTCGGTTGCCAAAGAAGCCTGCCCGATGAATCTGGCCCCCACTGCCAGCACCACTGCGGCACTCGCCTTGGGTGACGCGCTGGCGGTCACTTGTCTCGATGCGCGTGGCTTTGGCGAGGCCGATTTCGCGCGCTCGCACCCCGGTGGCACGCTCGGTCGCCGCCTGCTCACGCGCGTGGCGGACGTGATGCGCACCGGCATCGCGATGCCAACGGTTGATGAATCCGCCACCGTGTACGACGCGATTTTGGAAATGACCCGCAAGGGTATGGGCATGGCGGTCGTGCTCAAGAGCCGCAACCAGAGCTCGTCTTCAGGCACTAGTGCTGAAAACCCGTATCTGGCGGGCATCTTCACCGATGGCAATCTGCGGCGTGCGCTGGAATTGGCTTCTGGCGAGGGCGCGGATATCAAAGCGCTGCCGGTTGCGCGCTTTATGTCGGCCCATCCACATCGGATTGCCCCCGATCAATTGGCCGCCGCCGCCCTGGCCTTGATGGAAACGCACAAAATCACCCAGTTGATTGCCGCGACTAGCGATGCCCATGGCGAGCGTCTCGACGGCGTGTTGAACATGCAAGATTTGTTCAAAGCCAAGGTGGTCTGATGAATTCCGGATCAACGTCACCCATGCGCCTGCCAGCGGCGGTCAAGCGCCGTGCTGCGCGCGTGCGCATCGCCTTGTTCGACGTTGATGGGGTGCTCACCGACGGCAGGCTTTACTACTCCGACAGCGGTCAGGAGATGAAAGCTTTCAGCGTTAAAGACGGCATGGGCTTGCGCTTGCTGCGCGAGGCCGGAATCAAATGCGGTTTGGTCACGGCGCGCAAGTCGGCGCTGGTCGAGGCACGCGCCCGCGATCTCCAGCTGCACTTCGCCTTTCAGGGAGTGCACGACAAGCTCAAGATGGTCGATGAAGTCTTGGCCGAACTGAAGCTGGGTTACGACGAGTTGCTTTACATGGGTGATGATCTGGTCGATTTAGCCGTGCTGCAACGCGCCGGGCTGGCGGTTTCAGTGCCTGATGCCGACCCCTTGGCGATCAACGCGGCGCACTATGTGACCACTCGCGGTGCGGGGGCGGGCGCGGTGCGCGAAGTGGCCGAGCTGGTGCTGCGCGCGCAGGGCCGCTATGCCGACTTGGTAGCCCAATTCACTTCCCCTGACGGCTGAAGAATCAATCCAGATGAGCGTCTTCAGGCGGCTTACCGCACTTGTTCCGATCCCGGTGCTGTTCCCGATCTTGCTCATGAGCGTTCTCGCGGCGCTCACGATTTGGCTCAATCGCACCGTCAAGTCGGCGGCCCCGCCACCGCCCAAGCCGGTGGTTCATCAGCCCGACTACACGATGGAGAAAATCCGCATCAAACGCTTCAATGACAAAGGCGAGCTGCGCTATGTGCTTGAAGCCGATAAGTTGGTGCATTTTCCCGACAACGATTTGGCGCAGCTGACCCGCCCGGTGATCACGCGCTACCGCCCGGATACCCTGACCACCAACAAGCCAAAACCCCCCACCCGGATGCGCGCCGAGCGCGGTGCGCTCACTTTGGGCGGTGACGAAGGCTATTTCTACGACAACGTAATCTATCAGCGCCCGCCGTTTGAAAAAGATGAGCAACTCCTGATCTACACCGAGTACGCGCACCTGGTCAACGATTTCGATCTGTTTCGCACCACCGAGTCGGCCACCATCGTCAAAGGCAAGTCCGTGCTCGAAGGGGTAGGCATGGAATATGACCACAGCACGCGCACGATCAACGTGCTGTCGCGCGTCAACACTCGAATGGAAAAGAAAGAGAAGGATCGTCAGCCGGTCAAAACCCTGCCACCGGATTTCGCCAGAGGCTTAAACCCAGACGCTTTGCCGCCGCGCCCGCAAGCCTTGCCGCCGGTTGTTTCGCTGGCCCCACCGGGAGTGCCGGGCGAGCGCGTACCGCAGGCTACCGGCACGCCTGCCCGGTAAAATTCCCGGATGCGATCCTCGTTTTCTGGGCTTGGCCCCATCTGTTTGATGCGCTGCGCCATTGGCCTGCTGGGCGTGCTCGGCGTGGCGGTGGCTGGTACGGCGTTGGCTGAAAAAGCCGACAAAGACAAACCCACCAACATCGAAGCCAACACGATGTTTTACGACGACTTAAAGCAACTCAATATTTTTCAGGGCAACGTGTTGATGACCAAAGGCACGATCACGATTCGTGCCGAAACACTCACCGTGAAGGAAGACCCCGAGGGTTTCCAACACACGGTTGGCGTTCCCAAGGCAGGCGAATTAGTCTACTTCCGGCAAAAACGTGAAAATTCGGAAGAATGGGTTGAAGCGTGGGCCGAGCGCCTGGAGTACGACAACAAGCTGGACAAGACCGAGCTCTTCAAACGGGCATTTGTGAAGCGCGAGTGCGACGAAGTGACCGGCGATTACATTATTTACGATGGCAAAACCGAGCAGTACACCGTGGTGGGCGGTGGCAAAGCGGTGGCGACCCCGAATAACCCCGACGGACGCGTGCGCGCGGTGATGGGGCCCAAGGGCGACCCTGACCCGAACCGACCTGCGGTAGACCCGCTGGTGTGCCGCAACAAAAACAAAAAGCCGGACGCGGTGACCGCCCCGGCCCCAGGCAGCGTGCCCGCGCCACTGCCGCTCAAGGCTGCTGCGCAATTGGCCGCACCGCGCGAACTTCCGGTGACCCCGCCGGGCACGCCCCCTGCCCTGGCGAATGCCCCCGCGCGGGTGATGACAGCGCCCGCGGTGCCGGTGATGCCAACCCAGCCGCTGCTGCCGACGGTGCCTGCTGCGCCCACCGCACCTGCGGCGACCACCGGCCCCAAGAAGTCGGGCTGATGGGCGAGGCTCTGGCAACTGTCGGCGCGCCCGCCGCTGCGCCGTTTCGCGCAGTCAGCGATGCCAAACTCTCGGCGATCGGCCTGCGCAAGAAGTATCGCTCGCGCACCGTAGTCGAAGATGTCAGTTTCGAAATCGAAAACGGCGAGGTGGTAGGCCTTTTGGGGCGCAATGGCGCAGGCAAAACCACTTGCTTCTACATGGTGGTGGGCTTGGTGTCGTCTGATGCGGGCAAGATCATCTTGTCGGGCCAGGAATTGACTCACTTGCCGATTCATCGCCGCGCCCGCTTGGGGATTTCTTATCTGCCGCAGGAAGCGTCAATTTTCCGCAAGCTCTCGGTCGAAGAAAACATTCTCGCCATTTTGGAGCTACAAGGCTTTACCAAAAAACAGCGCGCGCAAAAGCTCGAAGAATTGTTGGACGAGCTCGATGTCAAGGCGCTGCGCCATAATTCCGGCATCTCGCTTTCTGGGGGTGAGCGGCGGCGCGTCGAGATCGCCCGGGCGCTCGCCACGAGTCCTAAATTCATCCTGCTTGATGAACCGTTTGCCGGGGTTGACCCGATTGCGGTGATCGAAATCCAGCGTATCGTGCGCTACCTCAAAGAGCGCGGCATCGGCGTGCTGATTACCGACCACAATGTGCGCGAAACCCTGCGGATTTGTGACCGCGCTTACATCATCGACAGTGGCCGCGTGCTGGCGGCCGGGGCACCGGCTGAGCTGGTCGCCAACCCCGAAGTCAAGCGGGTCTATCTGGGCGAAGGCTTCGCGCTTTAATTTCGTAGCGCAGCAGCTCGATTTGCTATGCTACTTTGCCGTTCCGCGCAGGTAGCCCAAGGCCACATTCACCATCGCTTTGACCCCGGTTTTCATGTGCTTTTCGCCGATCATGAAGAGCGGTGAGTGATTCGGCGCACCCGCTTTGTCGTCTTGCGGCGGCGCATTGAGAAACCAGAAAAAACCCGGTGCTGCCTTGGTGTAGGCCCCGAAATCTTCCGCGCCTAACACCGGCGGAATTTCGCGCAGCTTGCCTTCGCCGCTGGCCCGCTCCAGCGCGTCGAGCATGCGCGTGACCAACTCGGGGTTGTTGTTCAACACCGGGTAGCCGCGGTCGATTTTCACCTCTGCGGTGAGTCCCGAAGCTTCCGCCGTACCTTTAGCCATGCGCGTGATCGCCTCATGCACCTGCGTGCGCGAAGGCTCGTTCAAGGTGCGAATCGTGCCCACCATCGTGGCTGTCTCAGGAATGATGTTGCTGCGGTTGCCGCCGTTGAATTGCCCCACGCTAACCACCGCGGCACCAGCAGACAAATCGACCTGGCGGCTGACGATGCTTTGCAAGTTGGTGACGATCTGCGCGCCAGTCACAATCGGGTCTTTCGAGAGCCAGGGAATGCCGCCATGACCGCCCACGCCTTTGACGGTAATCGTGAATGAATCGGAACTTGCCATCAGTGCGCCGCGCCGATAGCTGATCGCCCCCGCCGGCAAGCTTGACCCAATGTGTTGCCCAAATACGGCCTCCACCTTGGGGTTGTCCATCACGCCCGCATCGACCATGGCAAACGCGCCACCACCGCCTTCTTCAGCGGGCTGAAAGAAAAACACAATCGTGCCGGGAATCTCGGCGCGCATCTTCGAGAGCACCTCGGCGGCACCCAGCAGCATCGCCACGTGCGCGTCGTGCCCACAAGCGTGCATCACGCCGGTTTCTTTGCCTTGCCACATGGCGCGCGACGTGGAGCGAAACGGGAGGTCGTTGCGCTCCTCAACGGGCAATGCGTCCATATCAGCGCGCAGCGCGATCACCGGCCCGGGTTTGCCGCCTTTGAGTACCGCCTTGATGCCAGTTTTGGCGATGCCGGTTTGGACTTCAATACCAGGCATGGTGCGCAGCGCCGCTGCTACATAGGCGCTGGTGTTGACTTCTTGATACGACAATTCGGCGTTTTGATGAATGTGCCGCCGCCATGCAATCACCCGCGGTTCGACCTCGTCAATCAGGCGCGCGGCTTCGGTTTGCGCGAAGCTGGGAGCGGCGGTCAACAGCATGGCTGTGAGTACTGCGCGACTGGTCACTTTAAATGTTGTTGCCATTGGTTCGTCTCCCTCGATTAACCCACTTGAAATGCCGCAGCACCGGCGGCAATCATCTCACCGTTCTCATCGACCAATTCCATGCGCGTGGCCGCAACCTTTTTCCCTAAGCGTAACACCGTGCCGGTAGCGGTAAATTGCGAACCCTTGCCGGGCCGCAGGTAGTCAATTCGCAGATCGATGGTAGAGAGGCGCTTGAAACGTGCGGTACGAGTCTCCAGCGCGTCATCCACCGAGTCATACGCCATGCGCGTCATGATCGAAAGCCCAGCGGTGGCATCGAGTACCGCTGCTGACACACCGCCATGCAAAATGCCGTGCGTGTAGTTGCCGACCAGATCAGAACGCATGCCAAACTGGATCGTGGCCCCTGACGGCTCGAAAGAAATTACCTTGAGTCCCAAGGTGCGGTTAAACGGAATCCAGTCTTCAAACAGCGAGCGCAGCGCGGCTTGAACTTCTTTTGACAATGGCTTGCTGTTGGGCACGGTCAGATTCCGAGTTGCCGTGCCGCCAGGTCTTTCATCACCTCTTCGGCGCCGCCACCGATCATGTTGACCTTGACTTCGCGGTAGATGCGCTCGCACTTGGTGCCGCGCATAAAGCCCATGCCGCCCAATATCTGTACCGCCTGGTCGGCGCAGTGCTGCATGGTCTGCGTAGTGAAATTCTTCAGCATGCATAAGTCGGCCACCAAGCGCGCTGCTTCTTCGCGGGTGGGGCGCTCGCGCTCTTGCGCTTCCACGTGGGCTACGGCGCTGGCGATCCACGCTTTGGAGGCGGTCACCTTCATTTGCATATCGACCAGCTTGTGGCGAATCACCTGCTTTTCACTTAAGGGCCCGCCAAAGGCCTGGCGCTCCTGTGCCCAGGCTTTTGCTTCGTCGTAGCAAACCTGTGCGAAGGCCGCCGCGCCCACACTCATCAGCAAACGCTCGCTGTTGAAGTTGTGCATGATGAGCTTGAAGCCTTGATTCTCTGCGCCGATCAGATTGCTGGCTGGTACGCGAACGTTGTCGAAGAAGAGCTGCGCGGTGTCACTCATCCACCAGCCCATTTTCTTCAGCGGCTGCTGCGTAAAGCCTGCCATGCCACGCTCGACCAACAGCAGCGAAACGCCTGCCGCACCCGGCCCGCCAGTGCGCACCGCAACCGTGTAATAGTCAGCCCGCACGCCTGAGGTGATGAACATTTTGCTGCCGTTCACCACATAGTGGTCGCCCTGTACCACCGCCGTAGTTTTGAGTTGCGCAACATCCGAGCCGCCCGAAGGCTCGGTGATTGCCAGTGCAGAAATTTTTTCGCCGCTAAGCACTTGCGGCATAACCC
The DNA here is from genome assembly GCA_031362865.1 of Burkholderiales bacterium. GTDB lineage: Bacteria > Pseudomonadota > Gammaproteobacteria > Burkholderiales > JAEUOS01 > JANLTH01. Next base: position 46,385 of record JANLTH010000118.1, read on the forward strand.
GCGCCTTCATGGCGGTGCTGCCCCACTTGGCAATTGGCGGCAGGCCGATGGTGTGGGAGAAGAGGCTGGCCTTCAAGCCACCCGAGCCTACTTGCGCCAACTCTTCAGAAGCAATGATGCGCATCGTCAGGTCCGCTTCAACCCCGCCGTATCGCTCTTCATAGCCCATGCCGAGAATGCCGATGGCAGCGGCTTTTTGGTAGAGCTCACGCGGAAAGCCACCCGCTTCGTCCCATTCATCCACAAACGGGGCGATTTCTTTTTGCACAAAGCGGCGCACCGTGGCACGCCACTCGTTGTGCAGTGCATTGATCGTCATGCGGCCTCCACGGGTTTGAATTCGATCAAGAGCTGTAGTGGTGCGACCTGCGTTCCCACGGTCACATGCGCGAGCGTCACCATCACGTCGGCTGGCAACACCAGCGGGTGTTCCATTTTCATCGCTTCAACCACGGCAAGTGGCGTATTTGCCTTGACCAAGCCGGGTGCTGCAATGAAGGCGAGCTTGCCATTCATCGGTGCGGTCAGGCGGCCTTCCTTGAGCGCATTGTTCTTCTTCGCCGGCGGCGCATTGGTGACATCGACCAAGCACCAACTGGCGGCCCCTCGCTGCACCGTGACTTGCGGCCCGCTGACGAACGTGCGCATGCCGTTGACCGCCGGTGAATGGCTGGAGAAGCGCACCAGATGGACTTCTTCAGCATGCATCTGTTTGAGCGAAAACACCGTTTCGCGACCGCCAGTATTGCTCCAGTGCCGCCACTCGGGCGGGTGGCGGGCTGCGCCTGCGTCGGCCAGTGCGCGTGCCGCAGCTTGCAAGACATCGGGCGTCACCGGGCTTGAGCCGGCAGCGGCATCGGCATAACGCGTCTCGATCAGCTTGGTGGTGGCCATGCCCGCAGCAAATACTTCATCGCGCAGCAGCGTGGCCAAAAACGCTTGATTGGTCGCAATGCCGGTGACCACGGTGTCTTCAAGCGCCCTCGCAAGCTGCGCGCGCGCAGCGTCGCGCGTGCTGGCGTGGGTAATCAGCTTGGCAATCATCGAATCGTAAAACGGCGCAATAATCGCGCCATCGTGCAAGGCGGTCTCGACCCGCGTATGCGCTGGCGCGTGCCAGTGCGTAACCGTGCCCGCTTGCGGCATAAAGTCTTTGGCGGGGTCTTCTGCGCACAATCGCACTTCGATCACATGGCCGGGTTTTACGAATGGCTGACCACCCAAGAGCCGCGCCAGATGGCCTTCTTCAGCCACCATGCTGCGAAGAGCCGCCTCCAGTGGCTCTCTTCTGGCAACCCGCAATTGCAATTCGACCAAATCAAGGCCAGTAAGGGCTTCGGTCACCGGGTGTTCGACTTGCAGGCGCGTGTTCATCTCCATAAAGTGGAAGTGCTCACCTTCGAGCAAAAACTCCATCGTGCCAGCCCCTTCGTAACTCACCGCTCGGGCCGCGTTCAAGGCTGCTGCATAGATGGCTTGGCGCTGCGTGTCGTTCAAAGCCGGGGAGGGCGCTTCCTCGATGATTTTTTGATTGCGCCGCTGCACCGAACAATCGCGCTCGCCTAAGTGGATGATGTGGCCAAAGGCATCACCAAACACCTGCACTTCGACATGCTTGGGGTTAAGCAGCGCGCGTTCAAGAATCATCTCGTCCGAGCCAAAACCGGCCAAGGCTTCTGAGCGCGCCCGTGCCAGTTGCAAAGTGAATTCGCCAAGTTCAGTCACCAAGCGCATGCCGCGCCCACCGCCACCGGCTGCCGCCTTAATCATCAAGGGCATGCCGATGCGTGTCGCTTCGGCTTGTAGCGTGGCATCGCTTTGGTCAGTGCCGGAGTAGCCCGGCAGCATCGGCACGCCCTTGTTGGCGAGCAAGCGCTTGGCCCCCGCCTTGTTGCCCATCGCGCGCATTGAGGCCGGTGTGGGGCCCACCCAAGTCAGACCCGCCAAGAGTACCGCGTCGGCAAAGTCGGCGTTTTCAGCCAAAAAGCCGTAGCCGGGATGAATCGCGTCGGCCCCGACTGTTTTGGCCGCAGCGATCACTTTGTTGATACATAGATAGGACTCAGCCGACGGCCCTGGGCCAATGCAGACCGCCTCGTCGGCGGCCGCTACATGCAGCGCCTGCGCATCGGCTTCGGAATACACCGCGACCGTCGCTAGCCCCATGCGCCGCGCGGTGCGAAAAATGCGCAGCGCGATTTCGCTGCGGTTGGCAACCAGCAGTTTGTTCATCGCTCGACTACTTCGCCATGTGCCGCGCGGGCGCAATGCCCATGTATTTGCAGATGATGCCGAGCATCACTTCATCCGCGCCACCGCCAATCGAAGACAAACGCCCGTCGCGATATGAGCGCGAGACCGGGTTTTCCCACGTAAAGCCCATGCCGCCCCAGTATTGCAGGCAGGCATCGGGCACCTCGCGCGCGAGCCGACCGGCTTTGAGCTTGGCCATGGAGGCCAACTCGGTTACGTCCTCACCCTTCATGTACAAATCGACCGCGCGATAGGTGAGAGCGCGCAGGCATTCGATCTCGGTTTTCAACTCTGCCAAGCGGTAATGCACGACTTGAAAGTCGAGAACGGCGCTGCCAAAAATCTTGCGCTCGCGGATGTAGCCAATCGTGTCATTCACATTGCGCATCAGCTTGTTGATGGCGGAGGCTGCCGCCCAGAGTCGCTCTTCCTGAAACTGCATCATCTGGTAAGTGAAGCCCATGCCTTCTTCGCCGATGCGATAACGCTGCGGCACACGCACGTTGTCCAGGTGAATTTGCGCCGTGTCGGAGGACATCATGCCAATCTTGCGCAGCTTTTTCGCCACCGACACGCCGGGCGTATTCATCGGCACGCAGATCAGTGTTTTGTTTTTATGCGGCGCGCCGTCGCTGGTGTTGGCAAGCAGGCACATCCAATCGGCTTGCGTGCCACTGGTGGTCCACATTTTGCCGCCATTAATCACGTAGTCGTCGCCGTCTTTTTTGGCGAAAGTTTTGATTGAAGCGACATCGGAACCCGCGCCCACTTCCGACACGCCCAGGCAGGCAACATAATCACCAGTAATCGAAGGCCGCAGAAACTGCTCGCGCAATTCGTCGGAGCCAAAGCGCGCCAAGGCCGGGGTCGCCATGTCAGTTTGCACCCCAATCGCCATCGGAATGCCGCCGCAGGTGATGTGGCCCAAGCCCTCGGCCATCGCCACCGAATAGGAATAGTCCAAGCCGCTGCCGCCAAATTGCTCAGGCTTGGTCAAGCCCAGCAGGCCAAGATCGCCCATCTTTTTGAAGACTTCGTGGGCGGGAAAAATCTCCGCCTCTTCCCACTCGTCCACATGCGGATTAATCTCGTTTTCGATGAAGCGCTTCAAAGTGCGCTTGATTTCTTCGTGCTCTTGAGTGAATTGCATGATGGGCCTTGTTTGAGGTGAGAAGTGAAGGGTTAGGGGTAATTCCATTTCTAAATCATTACGATATGTTGTTGCCCCTTCCTAGCCGTGCTACTCGCACTGTCGTCGTCGGTGCGCCTAATCTCGTAATGATTTAGAAATGGAATAAGGTCGGTGGCTGAGTGAGTTGGGACGCAGGTGGGGCAGGCACGAACCTCACGCCTGACCCCGCACCCCTAACATTCTCAAGGCCTCGCTACGCCAAACTGCACCGGCCGCAGCACCCGCCGTGCCGCTTCGTCGCAGATGGAAAGGGTGAAGCCGAGCACATTTCTGGTGTCGCGCGGGTCGATGATGCCGTCGTCGAGCAGCATGCCACTGGTCACGAAAGCATCTTGCTGGCGTTCAAAGTTTTCGACTACTTTGGTTTTCATGCCGTCGATCTGTGCGCGCATTTCAGGGGTGATGGCTATGCCTTTGCGCTCGAAGCCGCCTTCCATCACGATGGCCATGGTGCCGGCGGCTTGCTCGCCACCCATCACCGCCGTTTGCGCGTTTGGCCACGAAAACAGAAAACGCGGGTTGTAGGCGCGCCCGCACATGCCGTAGTTGCCTGCACCGAACGACGCGCCGCACATCAAGGTGATCTGCGGCACATTGGCGTTGGCCACGGCCTGAATCATTTTCGAGCCGTGCTTAATCATGCCTTCGGTTTCACTCTTCTTGCCCACCATGTAGCCGGTGGTGTTTTGCATGTAGAGAATCGGCGTGCCGGTTTGGCAGCAGGCTTGAATAAAGTGGGTGGCCTTGGTGGCCCCGGCCGGGTCGAGCGGGCCGTTGTTGGTGATGATGCCTAAGGGAAAACCCTGCACGGTGGCGTGGCCACAGACCGTGGCTGGGCCGTAGTCAGGCTTGAAGTCGAGAAAGTCGGAATCATCGACGATGCGTGCAATCAGCTCACGCATGTCGAGCGGCTTACGGTAATCGGCCGGGAGAATGCCGAGCAGTTCGTCGGCTGCATAGCGCGGCGCTTTGACTCCCTCTCCCCCTGGCAGAGGGTTGGGGTGAGGGAGGAGCGGCTGCCAATTCAGGCGCTGCGCGACCTCGCGGGCGAAGCGGATGCCATCGGCGTCGTCTTCCGCCAGATATTCACCCAGCCCTGAGATATGGGTGTGCATTTCTGCACCACCCAGCTCTTCGTCTGTAGCGATTTCACCGGTGGCGGCTTTGAGCAGCGGTGGCCCGGCCAAAAATGCTTTGGCGCGCCCACGCACCATCACCACATAGTCTGAGAGGCCGGGCATGTAGGCCCCGCCTGCGGTCGAGGAGCCATGTACCACGGTGACGACTGGCACACCGGCTGCCGAAAGCTTGGCCAAGTTGTAAAAAATCGCGCCGCCATGCACAAAGCCGTCCACTTTGTATTTGAGCAAATTGGCTCCGGCGGATTCGACCAAGTGAACGAAGGGCAGTTTGTTGTCGAGCGAGAGTTGCTGCGCGCGCAGATATTTCTCGCGGCCCATCGCCTGAATCGCGCCCGCATCAATACCTGAATCGGAGGCCACGATCACGCCGCGCACGCCGGCGACATAGCCAATCCCCGCGATCATGCCGCCACCAGGCACGCTTTTGGCGGGATCAGGATTGTCGTGACAGAAACCGGCGAGCGACGAGAGTTCAAGCCACGGTGCGCCCGCATCGAGCAGCCGGGCGATGCGCTCACGCGGCAGCAATTGCCCGCGTTTGTCGAAGCGCGGCTTGGATTTTGCGGAGGCTTCGCGGGTGCGTGCCTCCAAGCTGCGCAGCCGGGCGATCAGCGCCAAATGGTGGGCGCGGTTTGCGGCGAAGGCTTCGCTGGTGGTGCTAGTCGTGCTCAGTTTGGATTGGATGGCGGGCATGGCGCGGGCGAGTTGAAATCTGGAGAAGATTGATAGGCGCGGTTCTTCAGGCAGTAACTGGTGAAGAAGCTTGACTGTGGCGGTTCTCCAGCGGCGTGTCTGGCGAAAATTCTGGCAACGGCGCATCCGCCAGCCCCATCAGCTTGCCCAATTCTTGGTGAAAATGGACCAGCGCTGGCTCATTGCGCCCATAGACCACGCCGGGGATGCGCCCGCTGGCGAGGTTGGCGTGAATGTTTTGCTGCTGCACGAAATCTTCTTCAAAGATCACGTCGGTCGAAATTTTCCAGCTCTTTGCCCACTTCGCTTTTTGCTTGTCGGTTGCCACTTTTTCAGGCGTGTAAAAGCGAATGCGCACGCGCGTCTCGCCCACGCTCAAAGGCTGAAAGTCCCACAGTTCCAAATGCCCATCCATCGGAATGTTCAGCACTGCGTGCGGGGCCACCACAAACACGGTCGAGGCGTGTTTGAGTACCGACCATTGCGCTTCCGGTAAATGGCGTTGTTCGTCAATACTCTTGCGCGGTAGTGGGTAGAGCGCGTGCGGGCCAAACCATTCGAGCACCGACGGATAGTTGCGAAACAGCGGGGCCAACGTGGAATGATGCAGCGCGCTGATGTGATAGCCCTCCATGAAGGTATCCATCAGGAGCTTCCAGTTGGCGCGAAAATCGCGGAACACTTCTTGGTAGAAATGGAAGTTGCCAAAACCAAACTCACCCAGCCGCGCGTGCATGCCGAAAGTTTCGCGCGGCACGTCAATCGGCGCGTCGCCATGCGGGCGTACCAAAATCATGCCGTCGCTTTCAGCACAGGGCACTGGGGTCAGGTTGAACTTGCCACAAGCCATCGCAGGCTCGATTTCTTTGAAGCCGCCCAGGTCGTTCGCGTGGCGCACCAACGTGCCTTTCAGGTCATAAGTCCAGGCGTGGTAAGCGCAGGCCAAGACCTTGGGCGTGCTGCCGCGCGCGGTGGTGAATTTCCCGGCCGAGTCCATCGCAAAGCCCACCAGTCGCGAACCTCGGTGGCGACAGATATTGAGAAACGCGCGCGCCACGCCGTCTTGCCCGCGCGTGACGAAAATCGGCGCATCCGGAAGATCGACCGTGATCCAACTGCCAGGTCTGGGCAAATCAGGTGAAAAGCCTGCCAACAAGGGCAAGCTGCCACCAAACAACGCTTTCAACTCATGCGCAAAGTGCGCCGCATCGGCATAACGCGCGACCGGGTTCCAGTAGGGCGCATCGGCAAACGGCGTGGTGTTCGCGTCGATATGCGCGAAGGTTTCTTTCAGGATGACGACTTGCCGGGCGTGGTCCATGGCGACGTGATTGCAGGCTTACTTCTTTGCGGTTTCTGTTTTCTGCAACACCTTTGGTAACTCGGCCAGGTGAAAGCCATTGAACGGCGGATTGGCCACGCCGCTATTGGCCCACGGCCAAGCGCGCTTGGCCTGCGGCGCTGCGCCGTCCACCCGCAAGCAAGTGCCGGAGATAAACGAAGCCCCCTTGGAAAGCAGGAACACCACCGCTGCCGACACTTCGCTCTCTGTACCCATGCGCGCGGCAGGTACTTTTTCGTGCAGGGTGCGGATGTGCTGGGCACGCTCTTCGGGGTAATTGTCCATGCCGGACGAGGCGATCCAACCCGGGGCCACCGCATTGCTGCGAATCGGGGCCCATTCGAGTGCCGCTGTTTCGGTGAAGTTGAGCATGCCCGCGCGCGCCGCGCCGCTGTGCGCCATGCCAGGCATGCCGTTCCACATGTCGGCGATGATATTGACGATGCCGATGTTGTCGCCCGCGTCGGCGCGGTCGTTCATGGTTTGATTCACGCATTCGCGTGCCATCAAAAATCCGCCGGTCAAGTTGTTGCGCACCACCGCGTCCCAGCCTTTGGCCGAAATCGCCGCGAGCGGCGCGAAGAACTGCCCGCCCGCGTTGTTCACCAAGTGGTTGATCTTGCCGAAGTGGGCGAGGATCGCCTTGACGGTGGCGGCGACGGCTTCCTCTTCGCGAATGTCGCAAGTCCAGCCAGCGGCCTCACCGCCGACATCAGCAATTTCAGCGATTACCTTGTCCAGCTTTTCGCGCTTGCGGCCCACCAGCGCCACTTTGGCCCCGAGTGCCACCAGCTCATGCGCGATGCAGCGCCCAATACCGGAGCCACCGCCGGTGACGATAACAACTTCTCCGGCGAACAGGCCGGGGGCAAAGATGGATTGATAGGGCATCGGGAGTGAGGTGTGAGGGGTTGGTGGTGAGGAAGGGCGCGGCGTGGCCGACGTGGCGTTAGGGAGCCTTAGCGCTGAAGTTTAGCTAACTCACGAAAAATAGCAAGCAAGCGCTTGGTATTTTATGGGGGTCATGCTAACGTCGCACTGCCATGCCCAAAGCAGCGTCGCCCAACTCCGTTAAACGCTACTCCCGCAAAGGTCTCACCATGGCGAAAGCCAATCGTCGGGGCGAGTTGGTGTGCGCGGCCGCGCGCTTGTTTCGCGAAAAGGGTTACGCCGCAACCACCACGCGTGACATTGCCGACGCTGTGGGCATGCAGTCGGGCAGTGCCTTCTACCACTTTGCCAGCAAGCAGGAGTTGTTGGCAGCGGTGATGGAGGAGGGCCTGACCGGCGGGCTGGCGCGCACTTCAGAGGTGATGGCGCGGCCGCTGCCAATTGCCGAAAAATTCCGCGCCATGGTGCGCACCCACCTAGGGATTTTGCTCGAGGCAGGCAACGACTTTATCCCGGTCATGTTGCACGACTGGGGGCGGTTAGAGCCGGTCTACAAACAGCGTTTGATCGCCACCAAAGACGGCTACGACGCGCACTGGCACGACCTGATTGCCGAGTTGGTGCGTGCCGGTTTGCTGGCGGGCGACGCGAAGACTGCGCGCCTGTCGATTTTGGGTGCGCTTAATTTCACCGCCACTTGGTTCAAGGTGGATGGCGGGGTATCGATTGACACTTTGGCACGGCGGATGGCTGGGTTTTTCCTGCGCGAGACTTAGGTGGCCGAGCTGCGTTTGGCTCCGCAGGTGCGGGCACGGAGGCCCGCACGTACCGAACTTACGACGCAAATCCTCGGCGCGCGCCTTGCAGCTTGACGTAGCGCTCCAGGTCGTCCAGGCAATCGGCTAGGGTTGCGCCCAAATGCGCCAACGGTACCGGGGCGCGCATGCCACGGCGCACGGGTGCGCGAGGGGCGCTGCGCACCAAGGTGAGTGTGGGGTCGCGCAGCACACCCAAGTTCAGTGCAATGCCGTGGCGCGCCAGAATCGGCTGCAATTCGTGGCGTCGTTGCCAGAGTTCATTACGGGTTTTTTGGTAGGCGTGCTCACACAGCCGGCCGCGCGACGAATAGCTGAAAATGTTGGTGAAGAAGGTTTCCGCATCACTCTTGTTGGGCTCAAACAAAACGACATCGGCGTTTTTGTACTGGCGGTCGTATTGGCGCATGCCCACTTGCATGCGCGAGTGAATCATCGCCCGCAGGGTTTGCGAGAGCACTACCGGCAAGCCGCCTTCGATCAGCTTGCGCGGGTTGTCGTTGTCCGGTTCGGTGGGCTTGCCACCGACGGAATGGCTCGGCGCATCACTATGCGGCACCAAGGGGTTCAAGCAGAGTACCAAATCCGCCCCTTCCTCCAGAGCGACTCCCGCGTGCAGAGTCTTCTTGAGCGCGCCGTCCAAGTAGTAACGCCCGTCAATCTCGACTGGGGGAAAGAGGCCGGGCAGTGCTGAAGTGGCCCGTGCCGCCACCGAAATGGGCACATGGTCGTGGCCATGGGCCCCAAATTCAACCGCCGCGCCCGAATCAAGGTCGGTTGCGACCAGAAACAGTCTCGCATTTAGCTCGCGAAAGTCGTTGGTACGCCCGGGTTTGCTGAACAGTTTCTCGAGAAAATCACCCAGACCGTCATTGGAAAAAATGCCGGTCGGCAGGGCGCGCGACAAGCGCTGGAACGTATCAAAAAACCCCTGGCTCTTCGGGTTGGTCAGGTAGTGCCACAGCGCGTTCATCGCTAATGGCGGCACTTGCTTGGCGCGCGCCCAGAATTCATGGGTGGCCGGTTGCATCAAGCGCGAAGGGTCGAAGGTGTCGGTGTCGAGCTCAGGTTTGCGCGCCGGCGCGGCATCGATAAAGATGCGGCACATCTCGTGCGGGGTGATGCCATTGGCCAGACCCGCGCCCAAAATACCGCCTGCCGATACGCCAACATAGATGTCGAGCGCGTTCAAATCGGTGCCATCCAGCGCTTCGCTCAGAGCGGCGAGCGCGCCGATTTCGTAAATTGCCCCCAGCGGCCCGCCACCGGCCAAGGCCAGCGCCACTTTGCTTCGTCTAGGGGTGATGCCTGAAGAAGCCCGTAAAGTAAGCTTCTTCGAGATCGTAGCCTGAAGAGCCTTGCTGGTCGGGCGTTTCACAGCAGGGCTGCGCTGGGATGTCCTTGATTTCATCGTCGCCATTGTAGGTGTGCGAAATGCGTCTCCTGAGGTTCACCGAAGCCCCAAAGTAGACGTTGCAGTGCAAAAAAATGGCAAGCACGAGGGCTTGCCATGAGTTCCTGCGCTACTGGCGCGCGGCAGTTTTGCCGTGCGCCAGAGTCATCCGTGAAGATTACTTGCGCTTAGCCGCTACTTTTTTCGCAACTGGCTTTTTTGCCGCTGCGGCCATCGACACACGGACCGGCTTGGCTTTGCCACCGGCGAGTGAATTGACCGAGGCCGTCAACTCTTCCACGCGCTTGGTGAGCGCTTGGATGTCGCGGTTGGTGGGTACGCCCAGGCCATTCAAAGCGCGGGCGACGCGGTCTTCGAACACTTGCTCAAGCTTGTCCCAACCTTCGGTCGCTTGCTTTTGCGCTTTGCTCGCGAATTTCTGTACGGTACCGGTCATTTCGCCCACCTTGGAGTTGATTTTGGCTTCGGCGAGTTTACGGGTTTTTTGCTGCAGGCCTTCGCCTTCTTTGACCAGGGCATCAAACACTTTCGTGCCTTCTTCCTGCGCCTTGGCAAATGCGCCAAGGCCAGCCAGCCAGATTTGCTGCGCTGAATCTTTAACGGTGGCGAGCAGTTGATTTTCAGCAGCGTTGCCAGTGGCATCGCCTGCGAGTTGTTTCAGTTTTTTGACCATGGTGTTGCTCCTTCATTAGTAGAGTGAATGGCGGGTTGCCCCTTTGTTGCACGTCATCTGATGGAATTGCAACATGCTGCGCAGTGTAGAGAGCATCCGTAGAGAACGGAACCTAATTTCCTTGAGGCGAACCTCTAATTTCCGAAGGCGCGGCCCGCGATTGCACATCGCGGCCTCAGATGGCGACCTGGGCACCAAGTTCAACGATGCGGTTGGGTGGCAGTTTGAAGAAGTCAGTAGCGCTCAGCGCATTGCGGCTCATCCAGGCAAACAAAACCTCGCGCCATTTCGCCATTCCGGGCAAGTCGCTCGGCACCACCGATTCGCGGGCCAGGAAGTAGCTCGTCAGCATCAGATCAAGGTGCGGCAGCCCCGCAGCTTGCTCGTTGGGCAGCTTGGCCAGCGCTTGTGGAATGTTTGCCTCGTCCATAAAGCCCACCCGCATCACGACGCGCCAAAAGCCGTGGCCCAAAGGGGTGACGAGCATGCACTCAGCGGGTGATACACGGGGAGTTTCATGCGTTGATACCGTAAGCAGCACGTTGGTCGTATGCAACACCCGGTTGTGCTTCAGGTTGTGCAGTAAGGCATGTGGTACGTCCTCAGGATTCGCCGTCAGGAAGATGGCGTTGCCCTCCACCCGGTGCGGGGCGCTTAGGGCCAAGCTCTCCAAAAACGGTTGTAAAGGCAGCGCAGTCGCAGCCGTCTGAGTGCCCACCAACTCTCGACCACGCTTCCAAGTGAAGAGCAAGATACAAATCAGGGTTGCAGCGACGATTGGAAACCAGCCCCCATCAAGGATTTTGAGAAAATTGGCGCTGAACAAAATCACTTCCAGCGCCAGCAACGGCGCGAACACCAGCGCGGTCTTGCCGCGCGACCATTGCCAACGGCGATGCGCCACCAGAGTGCATAGCACAGTGGTGATGACCATGGTTGCTGCTACCGCGAGCCCATAGGCCGCAGCCAGACTGCTCGATGTTTGAAAACCCAACACCAGGCCCGCCACGCCCAAAAACAATGCCCAGTTAATGAGTGGAATGTAAATCTGCCCCATTTGCGCTGCCGACGTATGGGTAATGTTCATGCGCGGCGCAAACCCTAGTTTGATCGCCTGCGCGGTCATCGAGAATGCCCCCGAAATTACCGCCTGCGAAGCGATCACGGTCGCTGCGGTGGCAAGCGCCACCATCGGCAGCAGCCAAGCCGCGGGCACGAGCAGATAGAAAGGATTTTTGATCGCGGCGGGGTCAGTCAGTACCAAAGCACCTTGCCCAAAGTAGTTCAGGAGCAGTGCGGGCATCACTAGGCCATACCACGCATAACGGATCGGCTTGGCACCAAAGTGCCCCATGTCCGCATACAGCGCTTCGCCGCCAGTCACGGCCAGAAATACCGATCCCATCAAGATGAATGTAAGCATCGGTGCGGACCAGGCAAGCTGCACAGCGTAATGCGGGCTAAGAGCTGCCAGCACTTCCGGGTTGCGGCTGATCGCCGCGATGCCGAAGCCGGCCAGCGCCACAAACCAAACTACCGTGATTGGCCCAAACCAGCGCCCGATGCGGGCCGTGCCAAATTTCTGGATTGCAAACAAGGCGGTCAAAATGCCCAGCGTGATCGGAATCACATACGGCTTTAAGGCGGGTGTGGCAAGCTCCAAACCTTCGACCGCTGAAAGCACAGAGATGGCCGGAGTCAGAATGCTGTCACCATAGAACATCGCCGCCCCGACCAGCCCCAGCAACACCAGCCGCGCCCGCAGCGGCGAGTGGCTGGGTGTGCCTGCCAGGGTCATCGCCAACAGCGCCAGGATGCCACCTTCACCCCGGTTGTCGGCACGCAGCACGATCAGTACATATTTGATCGACACCACCAAAGTTACGGTCCAAAACAGCAGCGACAGGACGCCGAGTACTGTGGCCTGGGTGAGTGGCAGCCCATGCTGCGGATTGAAGCATTCCTTGAGCGCATACAGCGGGCTGGTACCAATATCACCATACACCACGCCGAGTGCCGCCAGCGTGAGTGCGCCGACGGAGGAGTGGTGGGGGTTTTCATTTGGATTCGTGTGCGACATATCTATCCTTTGCAAGATTGAAGTGACGCGAGCCAGGGGTGAGCATGAGAGCGACACCGAGACCGGTTCGTGATCTGTTTGAATTAAGGACATACTTAATTACAGATGGAGCCGGATTGTGCGCCGCAGCAAATCGGATGTCAAGCAAAGTGCATGCAGATTCAGTGTGCAGTCAATGCACGTTCAGAGGGGCGGGCGATGTTCATCGACTTGCTTAATTTGTATGATAAGCAGATATATGATACATTATCCTTATGTTAGCGAACATGACTTCCTCCCACTCGGTCGCAGCCCCGGCCGTGCTTGTGTCGCTGGTCGCGTCGTCTCCATTTGTCGCGCTCGGCGCGGGGCACAATCTGACAGACCGTGTATGCATGGCGTTGCGGGCGCAGATCGCGGCGGGCCGGTTTCCGCCGGGGGCAAAACTGCCACCCGAAGGTGGGTTGGCGATCCAGTTCGGAGTCTCGCGCACGGTCGTACGTGAAGCGGTCGCGCGGCTCAAGGCCGAACAGCTGCTCATGTCGCGTCAGGGCAGCGGCATCTTTGTCCATGCTGACGCGGCTCTGCGTCCGCTAAAAATTGATGCGGCAGTCGCGCAATCCCAGGCCTCGGTGTTGCAGATTGTTGAGGTGCGGCGCGCGCTTGAAGCCGAGACCGCCGCGCTCGCGGCTGAACGCTGCACAGCGGCTCAAGTGGATGCTCTGCGAACCCAACTCAAGGCGCTGGATCAAGCGGTGGCAAACGGCGGCGATGGAGTGAGTGAAGATGTGGCCTTCCATCGCATGATCGCGCAGGCCAGCGGCAATCCGCATTTCATCACCGTGCTTGAATTTCTCGGGCAATACCTGCAAGGCGTCACGCGGGTCACCCGCGCCAACGAAGCGCGTCGCGCAGATTTTGCGACGCAGGTAAAAAATGAGCACGCAGCGGTGTTGGAGGCGATTGCCGCAGGCGACGTAGCCACCGCCCGCCGCGCCGCGATGAAGCACATGACCAACGCCGCCAAGCGCATCCGTGAGGCTGACCCGGCTTTCTGGGCCGCTGAGGGCGAGGCCCTGGCACAACGATTGACCGCCGCCACCTAAGGAGCCTGCCATGCGCGTCACCCACATCGACCACTTCAATATCCGCACCAAGCCCTCAGACATGAAAGCGGTGCGTGACTTCTACGTCGATGTGATTGGGCTGACTGAAGGGGCGCGCCCGCGCTTTCCGTTTCCTGGTTACTGGCTCTATGGCGGGGCGGAAGCCGCGATTTTGCACATCGCGGCCACCCTGCCCGAAACCGCGCCTGGCATCGCGCCCGATAAACCAACCGGCCAAGTCGATCATCTCGCACTTAAGTGCTCCGGCCTGGTGAAGTCGCGGGAAAAGCTTCAGGCGCTGGGAATGGAGTTCTCCGAGCGCCCGGTGCCGGGCTGGCGCTTGACGCAAATATTTCTGCGTGACCCAGTAGGGTTGATGCTGGAACTCACCTTTGACCTTGAGCGCGAAGACCACACCGGAATCTGATTCACCCGCAGCAAGCAGCTATCGACAATCACTGGAGACAAACCATGAAACGACGTGAACTACTCAAAACCGGCGGCATGGCGGGCATTCTTGCCGCTGGCCAATATCCGCTGATTCAAGGCGCGCTCGCGCAAGACCGCTACGCCAAGTATCGCGGCCAAACCATCGTCATCAACTACCCCGCGCACCCGCACTACGACCAAGCGGAAAAGCTGTTTGCCGAATTCACCGCCGCTACCGGCATCAAGGTGGAGCGCGACAAAACCCAATACCTGCGCATGAAAGACAAGCAGACGCTCGAAATGGGTAAGCCGCAGGGCGATTACGACGTGATTGTGTATGTCGTGATGTGGAAAACCGAGTACGTGAAGAAAGGTTTTCTGCTCCCGCTCGAGCCGTTTTTCGCCAACTCCGCGCTGGCAGACCCGAGCTACGACTTCAATGACCTCATCACCGTTTACCGCGAAAACATCGGTTTGGTTGGTGGTGAAAAAATGTACTTGCCTGGGCCAAACGCGAAAACGTATGCGATTCCCTATGGCTCAGAAACGGGCGTGCTGGCGTATCGCACCGACATTTTCGCCAAGCTCAATTTGGCCGTGCCCACTACGTACGACGAGTTGCTTAACGCCTGCCGCGTCATCAAGCAGAAAGAAGGCATCGGTGGCCTGACTTCACGCGGGCAAACCGGGCATCAGGTCACCGCAGCATGGCTGTTGCATCTCACACCCAATGGCGGCGAAGTATTCGATTCCAAATTCCGCGCGGCTTTCCATAAGCCCGAGGGCATTCGCGCCGCAGAAATCCTTAAAGAAATTGTCGATACCGGCCCCGCCGGAATCCCCAGCTACGGCTTTGGTGAAATGCAAAATGCCTTTCTGCAAGGCCAGGCGGCGATGTATCTGGACTCGATCTCGGTGATGGGCCCCGCGAAGGATCCGGCCAAATCGAAGATCGTTGGCAAAGTGGGCTATGCGCTGCACCCGCGCGGCAGCAAATACTCGGCGCAAACCGGTGGATTCGGTATGGCGATTCCGAAGAATGCCAAAAACCGTGACGCCGCCTTCCTCTTTATGCAGTGGATGACCAGCAAAGCCAACGACGTAAAAACCACCATGATGGGCGCGAATGCCACGCGCTGGTCCACTCTTGACAACGCCGATGTGAAGGCGCGTTACCCAGAGTTCAACGTGCTGCGGGCATCGCTGAAGATTGCCAATCCTGACTGGCGCCCGCTGATTCCTGAGTGGGACGACATCAGCCAGCAGATTCTCGGCACTGCCTTGCCAGACGTCATTACGGGCAAGAAATCGGCCAAAGAAGCGCTCACCGCGATCGTCCCCAAGGTGGAGGAAATTGCCCGCAAAGGCGGGTGGCTAAAAACCTGACGCGGCGACTCGCGCTTCCAAGCCGCCCATGACACCCGCCCGCCTGGTTCCCTACGTCTACGTCGCCCCGGCGCTGCTGGTGATGGTGGCCGGGCTGGCGCTGCCGATCCTGCAAGCGCTGAACCTCTCGTTCTATGATTGGGGCATGGGCACACCCTGGGAAACCGCGACCTGGGCAGGGTCGGATGCGTTTACAACGATGCTCACCGAGCCGCGGGTTTGGGTATCGCTTGGGGTGACGGTGGCTTTTGTGGTGATCGCCGTCGCGCTCGAAATGGTTCTGGGTATTGCGCTGGCCTTGGTGTTGGAAAAGCCGGTGCGCGGCATGCTCGTGTTTCGCACCATTTTCATCTTGCCGATGATGATTGCGCCGATCTGCGTGGGTCTGATCTGGCGCTATATGTTTGACGCGCAGTTCGGGCCAATCAACCATTTCACCGCGTTGTTTGGCATCGCACCGCAGGCCTGGCTGGCCGTGCCCGAGCTGGCATTCTTCGCGATGGTGATTACCGATGTCTGGCAATGGACCCCATTTGTTTTCATCATGGTGCTGGCGGCGCTGCAAGGGATCGATGCATCAGTCATCGAGGCGGCCAAAATCGACGGTGCCAACTGGTGGCAAACCATCATGCTGGTCAAGCTGCCGGCGATCAAGCCGATTCTGATCGTGACCCTGTTAATGCGCATGATCGATGGATTTCGCGGCCTTGAAGTGATTTACGTGATGACCTTTGGCGGGCCGGGGCAGGCGACCGAATTGTTTTCGCTATTCATCTACAAAGCCGCCTTTATCAGCCAAAAGCTGGGCTACGCATCCGCACTCTCGCTGCTGTTGCTGGCCTTGGTCACCCTACTCTCGCTGGTGGTGTTGCGCTTTGCCAATCCGCTCAAAAGGAGTGACGCACGATGAAGCGCCTAAGCTATCAAGATGCGCCGCACTACCTCTTGTTGGTGGTGCTGTCAGCCATCTGCTTGGCCCCGATCATCATTCTGGCGCTTACCGCCGTCAAGACCGAAGCGCAAATTTTTGATACGCGCTGGTCGTGGTTTTTCATACCGACTTTAAGCAACTTCCAGTTCGTCATCAATGACGGCAATATCGACCGCTTTTTGGTCAACAGCCTGGTGATCTCGGTTGCAGCCACCATCATCACCTTGATTTTCGGCACGATGTGCGCTTATGCGCTGGCGCGCTTTCGCTTTTTAGGGCGCGAGACGCTTTCGTACGGCACCCTGATTCTGCGTACTTTGCCACCGGCGGTGCTGGCCGTGCCAGTGTTCGTGATCTGGTCGATGTGGGGCATCAACGACACGCGCAGTGGGGTGGTGCTGATCTATGCTGCGCTCAATCTGCCCTTTACCATTTGGCTGCTCTACGGCTTTATCGAGCAGGTGCCAGAAGAGCTCGAAGAGGCCGCCGCGATTGACGGCTGCGGGCCCTTTGAGGTGTTTTGGCGAGTCATTCTTCCTCTGCTGAAGCCAGGTTTGGCGGCGGCGGCGATCTTCACCTTTCGCCTGGCATGGAATGAATTCATCCTCTCTTTTATTCTCACCAACCGCCACACGCGCACCTTGCCAGCATCGATCTCCAACTACATTACCGATACCGGCGTTGAGTGGGGCAAGATTATGGCCGCAGGGGTGTTGATCGCACTCCCACCTTTGATCTTCACGTTTGTTGCCGCCCGACAAATCATCACCGGCTTGACCGCCGGTGCCGTGAAAGGCTGACCATGACAGACTCATTGGTGAGCCGTACTCAGGCGATGGCCAACTGGCAGGATCATGTTGCAGTTTCAGCACCGTGCTCGCCTACGCAAATGGCAATGCGGATCGCGCGGTTTTCTGAAGTGCCGGCCAGCCCGCGCGCCTTCGTTGATACTTGGCTCGACGGCCACGCGCGGTCGCTGCATTCGGTCATCGGTGCGGGCGTGACCGACAATCCGGCTTTTAAGCCTTGCATCGCAGCGGCAGAAAATTTTCATGTGGACTTCATCGTCGCGCCCAAGGGTTGTGGTGCGGCGCTTCATTGGCACACCACCGAAGAAGTGTTCATCGCGCAAGCCGGGCGCTGGGAGGTCGATTGGATTGACGGCGCAACTAGCACGTTGCACACCATCACGTTGCATCCGCGCGACACGATTAGCGTTCCACCCTATGTGCATCGTGCTTTTCGCAGCGTGGATGGTGATGATTTGGCGCAAGGCGGCGGTTTGCTGATCTCGATCTTGGGTGGAAAAGTCCCGGAGCGTGTCAAGTGGGATGCCAGTGTTGCTAAGCGCGCACAAGCGGTTGGTGCCGGGTTTGACGCGGCGGGCAACGCCGTGAAGTTTGACTGATCGCGTTTTCGCTCTATGCAAAAGATTCTCACCACCCACGTAGGTTCGATGCCACGCGCCCAGCCGGTGGTTGATCTGCTGGCGCGCAAAGAGGCGGGCGAGCCAGTGGATCCGGTGGAGTTTGACCGCGTCATGGCGCACGCCGTGACCGACATCGTCGCAAGGCAACGCGCCAGCGGGATCGACTTGGTGAGCGACGGCGAGCAAAGCAAGGTTTCGTATGCCACCTACATTCAAGAGCGTTTGAGCGGCTTTTCGGGCAACAGCAAACCGATTCGCGGCGCGGACTTGGATGATTTTCCGCAATACTTAGGCACGCTCATGGCGCGGCGCGGCGGTGCGATTCGCTTGGTGCGCCCCTGCTGTACGGGCGAGATCGCGGTGCGCAATCGCCAACCGCTGGCGGATGATCTGAAACGCTTTCGTGCAGCGCTGGATGCGGCCGGTACTGCGCAAGGCTTTATGAATGCCGCTTCACCGGGTGTGATCGCGGTATTCCAGCCTGACCAGCACTACGGTTCGCACGAGCGCTACCTGGGGGCGCTCAGCGAGGCGATGCGTGAGGAGTATCAGGCCATCGTCGCGGCAGGCTTTCTACTGCAAATCGACTGCCCCGACTTGGCGATGGGGCGGCATATCAGCTTCAAACATCTCGATGATGCTGGCTTTTTGCGACACGCGCACCTGCAGATGGAGGCGTTGAACGCCGCGCTCGACGGGCTGCCGCCCGAGCGCCTGCGCCTACACCTGTGCTGGGGCAATTACGAAGGCCCGCACCACCGCGACATCCCGTTCGAGCAACTGTTTGATCTCGTGATGCAGGCGCGGCCGCAGGCGTTGCTGTTCGAAGCGGCCAATCCGCGCCACGCTCATGAATGGCGCGTGTGGGCCGAGCGCCGCCGCGACATTCCGGACGACAAGGTGCTGATACCGGGCTGCATTAGCTCTACCTCGAACTACATCGAGCACCCAGAGTTGGTCGCAGAACGAATCGAACGGTTTGCGGGCATCGTCGGGCGTGAGCGGGTGATTGCGGGGTCAGATTGCGGCTTTTCCACTTTTGCAGGCGATGGTTTGGTGGATTCAGAGATTTGTTTCGCGAAGTTAAAGAGCTTGGCCGATGGGGCCGCGCTCGCTAGTCGGAGACTGTGGCAATGAGTGACAAGGTGGCCGTAATTGGTTTAGGTGCAATGGGGGCAGGTGTCGCAAGAAGCTTGCTGGGTAAGGGTTTTCAGGTGCATGCCTGTGACGTGAATGAGGCCGCCCGCAACGCCATTGCGCAAGCGGGCGCAACCAGTTTTGTGCAGGCCAGCCAAGCGGTGCGTGGCTGCAAGGCGGTCATCGTGTTGGTTGTCAATGCTGCGCAAACCGAAACGGTACTGTTCGGCGAGCACGGCGCAATCCACGGTTTGGATGGCGATGCCGTGGTGATTGCCTGTGCCACCGTGTCACCCACCGATGCCCAGGGCTTCGCGGCGCGCCTGAGCGAGCGCGGGCTGTTGATGCTCGACGCGCCCGTCTCGGGTGGCGCGATTGGCGCTGCCAAGGCGACGATGACGATGATGACCTCGGGCCCGGCGGCGGCCTACGCAAGAGTCGAGAACGTGTTGGCCGCCATGGCGGGCAAGGTATATCGCTTGGGTGAGCAACACGGCTTGGGCAGCAAAGTGAAAATCGTCAACCAGCTACTTGCCGGAGTCCATATTGCCGCAGCGGCGGAGGCAATGGCGCTGGGCATCCGCGAAGGCGTAGACCCGGAACAGCTCTACGAAATCATCACCCACAGTGCGGGCAATTCGTGGATGTTTGAGAACCGCATGCCGCATGTGCTCTCCGGCGACTACACTCCAACTTCTGCGGTCGATATCTTCGTCAAAGATTTGGGGTTGGTGCTCGACACGGCGCGTGCCAGTAAATTCCCGTTGCCACTTTCAGCTGCAGCGCACCAGATGTTCATGATGGCATCGACCGCCGGGCATGCGCGTGAAGACGATTCGGCAGTCATCAAGATCTTCCCGGGAATCAAACTGCCGACTAAGGGCCAGACATGAAGTTTGTCGACACCCCGCTTTTGCGCATTGGGTACGAAGAACACAATCCTTCCGGTGCTCGCGTGTGCGTGCTGCTGCACGGCTGGCCCGACTCGATCCGCACCTGGAGTGGCGTAGTTCCGGTATTGGTTGAAGCGGGCTGGCGGGTGTTAGTGCCCGCGCTGCGCGGCTTCGTGCCTACCACCTTTCTGCGCAGCGACACGCCGCGCACGGGCCAGCTTGCCGCCATCGGGCGCGACTTGATCGAGTTCATCGACGCGATGAAGCTCGACCGACCGGTCTTGGTCGGCCACGATTGGGGCGCGCGAGCGGTAGCCAATGCCTGTGGCTTGCGCGCTGGTATCGCCAGCCACATGGTGATGCTCTCGGTCGGTTATGGCACGAACAACCCCAAGCAGGCGATCACGCTCGAACTCGCCCGCAACTACTGGTATCACTGGTACATGAATACGCCGCGCGGCGTGACCACGCTGCATGATGACCGCCGCAATTTCGCCAGAACGATGTGGGACACTTGGGCCCCAGCAGGCTGGTACGCACCTGCCGAATTTGAGGCCACTGCCGCCGCATTTGACAACGACGACTGGCCCGAAGTAACCCGCCATTCCTATACTCATCGCTGGGATCATTCGCCCGGTGATCCGCACTATGCCGCGGACGACGCGGCGCTCACCCCGGCACCGGTGCTCGATGTACCCACGCTGCTCTTGCATGGCGAAGCTGATGGGGTCACACCAGTTTCAGCTTCAGCGGGCAAAGAGGCTTTTTTCCGTAACCGTTACGAGCGCATTTTGCTGCCGGGCGTGGGCCATTTTCCGCAACGCGAAGCGCCGGCCCACGTAGCCGCGCTGATCGCGCAATTTATTGAGAAGTGACGATGGCGAAGATTCTTCTCGGCTGTATCGCCGACGATTTCACCGGGGCCACAGATTTGGCCAACATGCTGGTGCAAGGTGGTATGCGCACTGTGCAAACCATCGGTGTGCCCCATGCGCCATTGGCCGACGACGTGGATGCCGTGGTGTGGCGCTCAAGTCGCGCACGATCGCACCCGACCAAGCTGTGGCGCAATCACTCGGCGCACTGGCGTGGCTCAAGGCGCAGGGCGCGGTGCAGATCTACTTCAAATACTGCTCCACCTTTGATTCCACGCCAAAAGGCAATATCGGCCCGGTGACCGATGCCTTGATGAAGGCGCTGAATACCGATTTCACCATCGCCTGCCCAGCCTTCCCGGAAAACGGCCGCACCGTGTTTCGGGGGCATTTGTTTGTAGGCGACGTACTGCTCTCCGACTCAGGTATGCGCGATCATCCGCTCACGCCGATGCGCGATGCCAACCTCGTCAGGGTGTTGCAGACACAAACGGCGCAGCGGGTCGGCTTGGCGAAATTCGATTCGATCCACGCGGGCAGCCAAGCCTTGAGTGCGCGCCTGACTACGTTGCGCGCTGAGGGCTGCGGCATCGCCGTGGTTGACGCGCTCACCAACGCCGATTTGGACACAATTGGGGCCGCGTGTAGCCAAATGCCTTTGATCACCGCCGGTTCGGGCGTGGGCTTGGGGCTGGCACGGCACGCACGAGCCACCGGCCAGCTGACACATGCGGGTGAGGCTGCCGCTTTGCCGCGCGTGGCGGGGTCGGCAGCAATCGTGTCTGGTAGTTGCTCGGTGGCCACCAACGCGCAAGTGGCGCATTGGGTGGCCGCCGGTAGCCTCGCGCTACGCCTCGATCTGCATGCCATGTTGGCTGAAAACGCTTTGCCCGCGGACTTCTTCGAGGCTTTGGCCAAGCGGGCCGTAGCGCAGTTGGCGGCGGGCCCGGTGCTGGTGTATGCCACCAGCCCGCCCGACGAAGTGCGCACCGTGCAGGCCGCGCTCGGGGTGGAAAAGTCGGGCGCCTTGGTCGAAGAAGGCCTGGCGCTGATCGCCCGCACGCTGGTCGATGCGGGGGTGAGCAAGCTGGTGGTGGCAGGTGGTGAAACCGCCGGCGCGGTAGTCCAGGCGCTCGATGTGACCACCTTGCGCATCGGCCCGCAAATTGACCCTGGTGTGCCTTGGACACTGACCACGCGCGCCGGACGGCAACTCGCGCTGGCCTTGAAGTCGGGTAACTTCGGTGGGGTCGATTTTTTTGCCAAAGCACTTAAACAATTGGAGAGTTAGTATGATGAAGAACCTTGTCAGACGCGGCCCTTGCGGCATCGTTGCTCGAAGAGCATTGCTGGGCGCGCTTCTTGGCATTGCCATGCACGGCGCTGGTGCGCAAACTTGGCCTACCAAGACGGTGCGCATCGTCGTGCCTTCAGCGGCAGGCAGCGCACCAGACATCATGGCGCGCGCCTTGGGGGCGGAGTTGCAGCAGCGCTTAGGCCAGCCAGTCGTGGCTGAAAACCGGCCCGGCGCGGGCGGCTCGCTAGGTAGCGACATCGTCGCCAAAGCGGCCCCGGATGGCTACACCCTCGTGATGGGCAATATCGGTTCGCACGCCATGAATGTCGCGACCTACAAAAGCCTGCCCTACAACCCGGTGAGCAGCTTCGCACCGGTGGTGCTGGTGTCAAAAACGCCCAGCCTGTTTAGCGTGAGCAAGGGGCTGCCGGTCAACAACCTCAAAGAGTTTGTGAGCTACGCTAAAGAAAAAGGCGAGGCGATCACGTTTGCCTCAGGCGGAATCGGCTCATCGTCGCATTTGGCAGGGGAATATCTCAATGTGCTGGCTGGGTTGAAGATGCGCCACGTTCCTTACAAAGACGTACAACAGGCGCTCACCGATGTTTCCAGCGGACAAGTGACGATGATGATGTCGAACATGCCGCCGGCGCTGCCGCACATCAAAAGCGGGCGCAACAAGCCGCTGGCCGTGACCACGCCCACCCGCGTGGCGGCGTTGCCTGAAGTGCCCACCATGAGTGAAGCCGGGGTCGCCGGTTTCGAGCAAATCGTGTGGTTCGGCCTGTTCGCGCCAGTCGGCACGCCCGACGCGGTGGTCGCCAAGCTCAATGCCGAAGTCAATGCGATCCTCAAAACCCCGGCCTTTCGCG
Source organism: Burkholderiales bacterium (assembly GCA_031362865.1). Lineage (GTDB taxonomy): Bacteria > Pseudomonadota > Gammaproteobacteria > Burkholderiales > JAEUOS01 > JANLTH01. Next base: position 69,214 of record JANLTH010000118.1, read on the forward strand.
AGCGCCTGGCCGCAACCGGCTCGGAGGCAGGCGGCGGCACGCCCAAAGAATTTGGCAGCTTCGTCGCCACCGAAATGGTGAAGTGGTTGCGGGTGGCGCGCGAAGCGAAAATCCAACCTGAATAAATCAAATTAAATAGGGACAGTCCCTATTTAATTTCCATTGAATTTTTGTGATGACTGAAACCGCCCTGCGCGAAGACATCTGCCGTACCGCCAAGTCGATCTTCGATCGAGGCTTGACGCATGGCTCAACCGGCAACGTCAGCGCCAAGCTCGCCGATGGCTGGCTGCTCACACCCACTGGTGCGTCGTTGGGAAACCTTGATCCAGCGCGGCTTTCCAAGCTTGACTGGAATGGGCGTTTGATCTCGGGCGATGCGCCATCGAAAGAAAACTTTCTCCATTTGGCGATGTACGAAGAGCGCGGCGCGACCAACATCGGCGCAGTGGTTCATTTGCATTCCACGCACTCGGTAGCAGTCTCGGTGCTCGACGATGTGAATCCGGACGACGTGCTGCCGCCGATTACCGCCTACTACGTGATGCGCGTAGGCTCCCTGCCGCTGGTGCCTTACTTTGCGCCTGGCGATTTGCAACTGGCGGATGCGGTGCGCCGCTTTGCGGGCAAGCACCATGCGCTGCTGCTGGCCAATCACGGCCCGGTGGTAGCGGGCTCGTCGCTCAGTGCAGCGCTGGACGCGACCGAAGAATTGGAGGAGACCGCCAAGCTCTTCCTGCTCTTGCAAGGGCGGCGCATCCGGACCTTGAGTGCGCCGCAGATTGACGACTTGCGCCAGCGATTCAAGCTTCCCCATCCGCACTCTCATCCCTAAACCTCAACGAAGGAGTCACCCCATGAACTTGCATCGCCGTCATTTACTACAGGCCGCTGTTGCCGCAAGCGCCGCCGCCGCCACTCCTTTCGCGCTTGCCAAAGCGCCACTGGGCACAGGGCAAACCGTGTCGATCCACCGCATGAAGCTGGGCGAATTTGAAGTCATCACCCTGCTCGACGGCTACATTGACTTGAATCCAGCGATTCTGATGGGTGATCAAGCCGTCATCAAGGAGCTGTTGGAAAACGGTGGCGTGACCGGCAATGCGATTCGCACGGCTGTTAACAGCTTCATCGTTAACACCGGCGAGAAGCTGGTGATGATTGACTGTGGTGGCGCCAAGATGTTGGGGCCTACCGCTGGCCGCATGCCGCTGGGTTTGGCGGCAGCAGGCATTGACCCTGCCGCCGTCGATGAGGTGTACATCACCCACATGCATGGCGACCACCTGCATGGCGCGGTCACGCCCGAGGGCAAGAGTCTCTTTCCGAATGCAGTGCTGCGGATCGCCAAGCCGGATGTCGATTTTTGGGGCAGCGCCGCTGAAAAAGCCAAAGTGCCGGACAACCAAAAAGGCCGTTTCGCGGCGGCTGAGCGCGCGATTGCCGCCTATGGTGATCGCCTCAAAACCTTCACCCTGGGCGACGAGCTCACGCCGGGCATTCGCTCGGTGGCGGCCGCCGGTCACACGCCGGGGCACAGCTGCTACATGGTCACATCAGGCCAAGCGAAACTACTGCTCTTGGGTGACTCGATGCATGTTGCGCCAGTGCAATTCCCACGCCCGGAAATCACCGTCGCCTTCGATTCCAGCCAGGATGCGGCGCGGGCCTGGCGCAAGCAATTGTTTGAAATGGCCGCGAAAGAGAAATTTCTGATTGGTGCGGTGCATCTACCTTTCCCCGGGATTGGCCGCCTGCGTGGCGTTGGTACTGGTGGCACAGGCTACGCCTTCGATCCGCTGCCCTGGCAGTTGTTTTAGTGGGGCAAGCGGTTCAAACCGTGCCTCAAACGGTGCTCGTGATGGGCGTTTCCGGCAGTGGCAAAACCACCGTCGGGGCGCTTCTGGCAGGGCGCTTGGGCTGGCGCTTTATCGATGCTGACGATCATCACCCCAGTGTGAATGTAGAAAAAATGCGGCGCGGCGAAGCGCTCAACGACGCAGACCGCGCGCCCTGGCTGCAAGCGCTCAATACCCTGCTGCGCGCAGCCGAAACCAGAAACGAGCGCGTCGTCCTCGCTTGTTCTGCCCTCAAGGAACGCTATCGTGAAGCGCTGCTCGCTGGCTTGAAAGCCGCGCGGGTGGTGCATCTTCACGGCACGCCGGAGTTGCTGCAAGCGCGCTTGACAGCACGCCACCACGCCTACATGCCGCCCACATTGCTGCAAAGCCAATTGGCAACGCTGGAGCTATCAAACGACGCACTGACGATCAACGTCGGCGAGCCAATAGACCGTACCGTACCCGCGATCATGCAGGCGCTCGAACTGGTGCCGATGTCCGCAATCCCCGTTCCCTGATCCCCGACTCCCAAAAACAATGCCCCAATTCGCCGCCAACCTCTCCATGATGTACCAGGAGCACGCCTTTCTAGACCGTTTCGGTGCTGCGGCACATGACGGCTTTGCCGGTGTGGAATTCCTCTTTCCCTACGCTTTCTCTGCCACCGACATCAAGGCCAAGCTGACGGAACACAATCTGACACAGGCGCTTTTTAACTTGCCGCCGGGCAATTGGGACGCGGGCGAGCGTGGCTTGGCCTCACTGCCGGGGCGGGAAGACGAATTCAAGCGGGCGCTCGATCAAGCGTTGGAGTACGCGCGCGTGATTGGCAACCGCACGCTGCATGTGATGGCGGGCCTCATCAAGCCTGACCAGGAGCGGGCGCGGCATCGCTCGGTGTATGTTGAAAACCTTGAGTACGCGGCAGCGCAGGCGGGGCGCGAAGGCATCACGCTGGTGATCGAACCGATCAACACGCGCGACATTCCGGGTTTCTTTCTCAATCGGCAAGACGATGCCCACGCAGTCTGCACAGAAGTGGGAGCCGCGAATCTCAAAGTGCAGTTCGATCTCTATCACTGCCAGATCGTCGAAGGCGACCTTGCGATGAAGATGAAACAGTACATCGACAACATCGGTCATATGCAGATTGCTGGGGTGCCGCAGCGTCATGAGCCGGATCAAGGCGAAGTGTATTTTCCCTATCTCTACGGCTTGATGGATGAACTCAACTACAGTGGCTGGGTCGGCGCTGAGTATCGCCCGAGAGCCGCCACCAGTGCGGGTCTTGGCTGGTTTTCTCCTTACCGAAGAAAGTGATTTTTGCGATGAATTTGCCATGAGTGACTCTCTCCTTGCCCTTTTCCCTTTGGCCGGGGCAGTGCCTGAGGCAAGTCGCCTCGCAGCACCGCTGCATCAAACCACGATCCTCATCAACGGACAACTGCGCCAATGGCCGGGAGCCACCCACAGCGTGACCTCGCCTGTGTGCGAGCGCCATCCTGATGGCAGCGTGGCTCGTGTGTTGTTGGGTAGCTATCCGGTAACCACAGAATCTGAGTCGCGCGAAGCGCTCGCCGCCGCCGTGGCGGCATACGACAACGGTCGCGGCAGCTGGCCCACCATGAGTGTCGCCAAACGCATTGCGCATGTGGAAGACTTCACGCGCCGCATGGTCGCCAAGCGGGTGGAAATTGTGCGCCTGATCTTGTGGGAAATTGGCAAATCACAGGCCGATAGCGAGAAAGAATTTGACCGCACGGTGGTCTATGTCCAGCAAACGATTGATGCGCTTAAAGAACTAGACAACGCCAACTCACGCTTTCAAACAGTCGAGGGCACGATTGCACAAATCCGCCGCGCACCGCTGGGCGTGGTGCTGTGCATGGGCCCTTTCAACTATCCGCTCAACGAAACCTTTACCACGCTGATTCCCGCCCTGATCATGGGCAACACGATCTTGTTCAAGCCGCCCAAGCATGGCACGCTTCTGTTCGCGCCGCTGCTCGAAGCGTTCGCGCAGAGCTTTCCGCCGGGTGTGGTCAATACGGTCTACGGGCGTGGCGAGGAGGTAGTGCCGCCGCTCATGACCTCGGGTGCCGTCAATGTGTTGGCGTTCATCGGCTCTTCGCGCGTCGCCCACAAACTCAAAACGCTTCACCCGAAAACCAATCGATTGCGCGCAGTATTGGGGCTAGATGCGAAGAACGCGGCGATTGTTTTGCCAGATGCTGACCTCGACTTGGCCGTTAAAGAGTGTGTGATGGGTTCGCTCTCGTTTAATGGGCAGCGTTGCACTGCGCTCAAAATGCTCTGGGTCCATGCCTCGATTGCGGAAGAATTCGTGCGGCGCTTCGCAGCTGCGGTCGATCAACTCAAAGTGGGGATGCCATGGGAGGCCGGGGTTGCGATTACCCCGCTTGCCGAGCCGCGCAAACCGGCGCTCATCGCCGAGTACATTGCCGATGCCGCCACACACGGTGCAAAAGTTGTCAACCCGGGTGGTGGCGATACCGCGCACTCGCTGGTGCGCCCGGCTGTGGTGTATCCGGTCAACGCCCAAATGCGCTTGTGGCGCGAAGAGCAATTCGGCCCCATCGTGCCGATTGCGCGCTTTGATGCCGTGAGCGAGGCGCTCGACTATATAGATGCTTCGGATTACGGACAGCAGGTAAGCGTGTTTGGCAGCGATCCCGCCACCCTTGCCGCATTGGTAGACCCACTGGTCAATCAGGTCTGCCGTGTGAACCTGAATTGCCAATGCCAGCGCGGGCCAGACATCTACCCCTTCACCGGGCGCAAAGACTCTGCAGAAGGCACGCTCTCGGTTTCAGATGCCTTGCGGGCGTTTTCCATTCGCACCATGGTCGCCGCCAAGGCGACTCCGCAATCAAAAGCAATGCTCAATGCGATGGTGGAAGGCAATGCATCGGCGTTTGTGAATACGAGGTTCTTGTTTTAACGGCGAATCCTTTGTCGAATAATATAACGCATACATTAATTCGTTAAACAACTCTTGACCCGCAACGCACAACGTCCAACGCCCAGCACTTTTCCATGTCGAGTCAACTCCCCGCTGATTTTTTCGTCACCCCAGGCCAATTGCTCGTGGCTGTGAGCGGCTTGCATCGACCTGAGTGCGTGCTGGCAACTGTCGACGGTTCGCTGTACAGTGCCGACTGGCGCGGTGGCGTGGCGGGCGGTGGGGTAGCGATCAGTCGGCCCGGTGGCGACTGTGAAGTCGTGGTCGGTCAGATCGCCCCCGACCGTCCCGCGCGTCCCAACGGCATTGCCCTGCGGGCTGACGGCAGCTTTCTCTTCGCCGACTTGGGCGAGTCGCTGGGCGGCATTTACACACTGTCGCGCGGCGGTGCAATTGCGCCGTTGATCACGCACGCTGACGGCGCGGCGCTGCTGCCTTCCAATTTCGTGTGTGAAGATGCCGCTGGGCGTATTTGGTTCACCGTGAGCACGCGTTTGGTGCCGCGTTGGAAGGCTTGGCGTGCCGACGTTGCGGATGGCTTTATCGGTGTGCACGATGCACGTGGCACGCGTATCGTCGCTGATGGCTTGGGCTACACCAACGAAATCGCTTTTTCACCCGACGGTCAGTTCGTCTACGTTAACGAAACCTATGGGCAGCGCGTGTCGCGCTTTCGCCTGCATGCCGATACCTCGCTGGGCCCTAAAGAGTTGGTTGCTGATCTCGGCGCGGGCAACTTCCCGGACGGTCTCACCTTCGACACCGAAGGAAATCTGTGGGTGACCTGCATTGTCTCCAACCGCGTGATCGTGATCCGCCCGGACAGCAGTTGCCAGATCGTGCTCGATGGTGACGACCCCGTTTACACCACCAATTTTGAAGCCAAGTATCAAACGGGTAGCCTGCTGCCGCCAGACACCGCCACCGCTGGCAACAGCCCCCTGGGCAACATCTCCAGCCTGGCTTTCGGCGGGCCCGATTTGCGTACCGCCTACCTGGGCTGCCTGCTTGATGACAAAATTCGCTCTTTCCGAGTGCCCGTAGCCGGGCATCCGCCGATTCATTGGCATCGATAGGAGAGAAACCGTGGCCCGAGCCATTGCGCTGGCACGCAGCGCGCGTACCTCAGCTTTCGCCGAAAGCGTTACCGCGCCGCGCGGCGGTAGCTACGCTCCGCCCACCCGAGTGAGCTACGCCTACGAAGAGATTCGCGCGCGAATTCTAGAAAATGTGTATTTGCCAGGACATCGTGTGCTCGAGTCGGAATTGGCAGATGAACTAGGTGTTTCGCGCACCCCGCTGCATGAAGCCTTGATTCGCTTGGAGCAAGAAGGCTTGATCGAGGTGATTCCGCGTCACGGCATGCGGGTACTACCGGTTTCGGCGCGCGATATGGCGGAAATCTACGAGATTCTGACCGCGCTTGAGGCAAGTGCCGCCGAGACACTCGCCGCGCGCAAGCCAACCATGGCAGAGCTACAGCCACTGATCGTTGCCTCGAAAGACATGACGGCCGCGCTCAAAGAAGACGATCTCGCTAAATGGGCCGCAGCGGACGAGCGCTTTCACCAGCTGCTCCTGCAATTGGCGGGCAATCGCCTGCTCAACCAAGCGGTGTCGGGCTTTTTGGACCGCGCGCACCGAGCCCGCATGTTCACCCTCAAGCTGCGCCCCAAGCCAGTCAACTCTACCCGTGAGCACCTGGAAATCGTTGAATTCATCAAGGCGGGCGATGCCCCTGGTGCCGGTGCGGCCTATCGCGCCCATCGTCGTCGCGCCGCCGCAGAGCTCACGACCATCCTCGAAAAATTCGGTTTTCAACAACTTTAAATTATGTCCGCATACAGAATCTGTCTATTGCCCGGCGACGGGATCGGTGTCGAAGTGCTCGATGCTTGCTTGGCCGTGCTCGAACCCTTGCAACATAATCTAGGTTTCCGTCTCGACTATGATCGGCATCCCGGCGGAGCGATGCACTTTCGCGATACCGGCGATGCCTTTCCAAAATCGTCGATGGATGCCGCGCGCCGCGCCGACGCAATCCTCTTTGGCGCGATGGGTTGGCCCGAAATCCGCTACGCCGATGGCACCGAAATCGCGCCGCAGCTCGATTTGCGCAACGAGCTCGATTTGTACGCCGGGGTGCGGCCGATTCGTGCGATTCCTGGCGTGCCAATGCCGCTCGGTTCGCCGCGCGCAAAAGAGATTGATTTTGTGATTGTGCGCGAATCGACTGAAGGCTGGTTTCATGCGCGCGGTACCAGCCAGCGCGTTAAGACCGCCGACGGTGACGAGGCGGTGCAAGACACCAGCCAAATTTCTCGCAAGGGGTGTGAGCGCCTGTTCGATTTTTCCTTCAAGCTGGCCGCCCAACGCCAGGCACGCAATGCTGCCAAAGGCAAGGTCACTTGTGTCGACAAGTCGAATGTGTTCCTTGGTATGGCATTCATGAACGAGGTGTTTCGCGAGCGTGCTGCCCACTATCCCGCCGTCATCGCCGATCATTGCTACATCGATGCCTACTGCTTGAACCTGATTCGCCGCCCGTGGGACTACGACGTGTGCCCGATGGAAAACCAGTTTGGCGACATTACGTCCGACTTGGGTGCCGGCTTGATTGGCGGGATGGGTTACGCGCCGTCAGCCGACTTGGGCGACCAGCATGGCCTGTTTCAGCCTTCGCATGGCACCGCGCCAGATATTGCAGGCAAGGGCCTTGCCAATCCGACCGCAATGATTCTTTCCGCAGCGATGATGCTCGATTGGCTGGGCGACCGGAATGGTGATGCCCGGTTGCACGAAGCGGCTCGAGTGCTCGAAGGCGCGGTGGATCGCATTTTCGCCGCTGGCGCGATTCGGCCGGCGGATCTTGGCGGCAGCCACGGTACTGCAGCGGTGACCAAAGCCGTGATTGCGGAACTTTGAAATTGCCCAATGAACCGTTCGCCAAGCTCTGCTCAAACACCACTGCGAGTTGCGGTGGTGGGAGCGGGTTATTTCGCGCAATTTCATCTCGATGCGTGGCAACGGCTCGAACGTGAAGGCGCGGTTGAACTGGTAGCAGTTTGTGATGCCGACGAGAGCCGAGGCAAGCTGGCTTGTCGCCAATTCGGCGCTCGGCACAGCTTCCAAACCGCCGCTGCGATGCTGGACGCGATCGATTGCGATCTGCTCGACATTGCCACGCCGCCCGCGACCCATGCCGGTCTGGTGGCGCAGGCGGTGGAGCGGGGTCTGGCCGCAATCTGCCAGAAACCCGTAGCCCCGACTCTGCAAGAAGCCGAAGAGATCGCGCGTCTCGCTACTGATTCCAGCAAGCCGGTATTTGTTCACGAGAACTTTCGCTGGATGCCCTGGTATGTGGAAATGCAACGCCAGATCAATGCGGGCACGCTGGGCCGAATCCACTCGCTGGCGGTGCGCATGCGGCCTGGCGACGGCCAGGGGCCAAACGCCTATTTGGCACGCCAACCCTACTTTCAGCAAATGCCCCGCTTTCTGGTGCATGAAACCTTGGTGCACTACATCGATACGCTGCGTTTTTTGCTCGGGCCGATGGTGGCCGTCACCGCGCGCCTGCGCCGCGTCAATCCGGCAATCATGGGTGAAGACGCGGGCTATGTCATCGTCGAGTTTGCCAGCGGCGCGACCGGCTTGATTGACGCAAATCGCCTCAACGACCACCCCGCCGCTAACCCGCGCCTGACGATGGGTGAAGTTTGGCTTGAAGGTGCGAATGGTGTCCTGCGTTTGGACGGCGACGCGAATCTGCACTTTAAACCGCACAGCCAAAGCGAAAAACCGCACAACTACGCTTGGGCCGACATCGGTTTTGGCGGCGACTGCGTGTACGCACAGCAGGCCCACGTGCTGCGGCACTTGCAATATGGGGAACCTGCGGTCAATCTAGTGGCCGACTATTTACTCAATGTGTGGATCGAAGAGGCGATCTATCAGTCGGCCGCCCTGGGCCGGACAATCCTCCTCCCCGCTGTAACTCCATTACAGGCGGCAACGATTGCGCCGACAACATTTACTTGTAAACTTTGATTCTCAAAAAGAATCATTCAAGCTCCTGCTGCTCACCCGCTTTTGCCAGAGTTGCCGTGCATGTTGCAAAAAGACTACAAGCAAGCGGTTTTCTGGTTCCCAATCCATGAAATCCATTGAGGTCGAATCGGGTGATTGGCAGAATCGCAAGAACTCTCGGAATATGAGAGGTTTCTCGGAAGTAGGTAAGAGTTAAGAGAAGACTTCACGTGATCCTTTTCTCAACGCCTACCTACCTCACGTTTTCACTCACTTGGAGATTAATTCATGAACAAAAAACTGCTTGCAGTTGCAGTTGCAGCGGCTCTGGCCCCTGCGTTTGCCTCAGCGCAAACCAACGTAACGATGTTTGGCGTGGTTGACACTGGCCTGACCTGGGCTAAATCGGGTAACCAAAAAGTGTCCGGTATGGACCAAAACGCACTCGCCTCAAACCGCTTTGGCGTTCGTGGTTCGGAAGATCTGGGCGGCGGTCTGCGCGCTAACTTCCACCTTGAGTCCAATATCAGCGCCAACGGCGGTGGTACGGGCACTCAAAACGGTGCAACCGGTACTGCAGTCGATTTCTCGACCCGTTTGGGCTACTTGGGTCTTGCAGGCGGCTTCGGTGAAGTGCGTATGGGCCGTCAGTACAGCCCAGCGTTTATCGTACAAACCAGCTATGATCTGTTTGGCACCAACGGTGTTGCTTCGGCCCTGAACATTATGAGTGGCGTTCGCACTGGTTCTGGTGCTGCTGCTGCTGCTGTTGGTGGCAATGCTGCTACCGCTGGCCTTGGCCAATCGTCGCAAGTGCGCGTATCGAACGGCATTCAGTGGCTGTCGCCAAACTGGAGCGGCTTTACCGCCAACCTGATGATGAATTTCGGTGAGCGCCAAAACGCAACTGGTGCTGAGCGTCAGACCGGCCTTGCACTGAAGTATGCTGCGCCGATTTGGTCTATCTCGCTGGGCTACAACAACCAGAAAGACAACGCCGTAGCAGCTGGTGTCGGCGGTGCTGGCGCGACTGAGCGTATTCGTCAATGGAATTTGGCTGGTCATGTGGACATCGGCGCGTTCAAGATTCTCTTGGGCCACCAAAATCTGCGTAACAGCGGCAACACCCTTAACGTCGCTGGCGCTCCAAGCATGCGCGCCAAAGACTGGTGGGTTGGTGGTCAGTACGCTGCTGGCGCGCATACCGTCAAGCTGCAGTACAACCGTCGTAATGCAACCAGCACGCTCTTGGCTGGTTCGGCAGGTGATGCAAGCCAGTGGGGCATTGGCTACATCTACGCACTGTCGAAGCGTACCGAGGCTTATGCTCATTACGCTCGCATCGGCAACAAAGGTGCTGCAGTTGGCGGTTCGGCTTATACAGTCGCCACCACCAACCTCACCACTGCTTACGGCGGCAACGCTGGTCAAACTTCGTCGGGCTTCCAGTTCGGCGTAGCACACAAGTTCTAAGCTGCCGCAGGGGCAACCCTGCATGCAGTGCAACACTTAAAAGCCCGCGAGCAATCGCGGGCTTTTTTCATTTGTCTGTGCAACAATCAAGTCTCAAAGCCGCAGGAGAAACCGATGGGATCCAGACTGCCTGACTATCTGACCGCCACACCCGGTTCGCGCGAAGCGATGCTCGCGCACTGGGATTATCTTTGTGACTCGCCCGAGTACGCGAAGATTGAAGGCAAGTTCGAAACAACCATCGATGGGAGGATAACCGTGAGCCCCGCTCGAACCAAACACTCACTGTTTCAATCGAGGATAGTACGGTTGTTGCACCCTCTGGAAAACGCGCTTGGTCTGCGCGGAGAGCCGCTCACGGAGAGCGCAATTCTGACCGCAGATGGCGTAAAAGTTCCGGATGTCGCCTGGGCCGAGAAATCGGAATTGGCAGCCGCGTTGGAGCGCGGTGTGTTCTTGAAAGCGCCACGCATTTGCGTCGAAGTCCTCTCACCCGGGAATTCCTCGCGAGAAATGACCGAAAAAATAGCGTTGTACTTCGCGGCGGGTTCCGACGAGGTTTGGCTTTGCGATGACGACGGCGAAATGCAATTTTGGCGCGCTACCGGCAGAGTTGCCCACTCGCCGTTGTTTCCGAATTTCCCGGCATCAATCGCCAATTTGTAATTCCTTTGCTAAATCATTACGAGATTAAGCGCACCGACGACGACAGTGCGCGATGATCGGCGCATCAAACATGATGGTGATGCGCAGTTTGCCGACGTGCTCGCGCAGTCTCGATTCCGGCGTTGCGATCCACCCCGTCCAACTCTGGCAGATTCAGGCTACGTGGCTTGATCGTCTGTTGATTGCGCAGATACCGCGCAAACAAGTCCCAAATCGGCTCGCCACCGGCATTTTTTGCCGCTTCTGACACCGGGGCCCAGCCCGCCACCTTGTATCGCCTGGCAGCCTCCAAAGGCTTGCCATCCAAGCTCATGCCACGAATCCGTTCGCCAGCGCGTGCCTGCGGCGCAATTTGGTAACGCATCCCGCCCACCCGCACCATATCGCCGCCTTGCTGGTAGTAGGGGTCGGGGTTGAAAAGGTTGTCGGCAACATCTTCGAGAATCGTTTTAATCGTCTCGCCCGTCATCTCACTGACCGTGGTGAACGGGTAGGTAATCGCGGTTTGGTCCATCACATGTTCCATCGTGATCGCATCACCGGGCAGTAGCGAGGTGCCCCAGCGAAAGCCTGGCGAAAAGGCGATTTCGGCATTTTTCTCGGCCATCAGGGCATCGAGAATCAGCTGGTCAATCGTGCCGTTGAAGTTGCCGCGCCGGTACAGCAAGCCCTCGGTGACGGCGAGCTTTTCGCCCAATTTGGCCAGATGTGGCGCGCGATGCCGATCAATCAGCGCCTGCATTTCGCGGTCTGCGGGGAGCAGGTTTGAAAATACTGGCAGCAGTTTGTAGCGGTAGCCCGCCACCCGCCTTTGCTTGATCTCCAGATCGAGCACGCCTAAAAACTTGCCGTTGCTGCCCGCATTGGTGACCAGCGTCTGCCCGTCGCTATTGGCGACCACCACCGCTTGCGGCACGCCGTCGTGGGTGTGCCCACCCAGAATCGCGTCGATGCCGGGCACACGCGTGGCCAGCTTCAAATCGACATCCATGCCATTGTGTGAAAGCAGAATCACCGCGTGCGCCCCCTTGGCGCGGGCTTCAGTGACAATTTTGCGCAACGGTTCTTCCTGAATCCCGAAAGTCCAGTCGGGCATCAGATAGCGCGGGTTCGCAATCGGGGTGTACGGGAAAGCCTGCCCGATGATCGCCACCGGCACGCCGCCTAGTTCACGCATTACCCACGGTTTGAACACGGGGTCGTCGAAATCGGCGGTTTTGATGTTCTGCGCGAGGAAGTCGATCTTGCCCGCAAAGTCGGTTTTGACCACCTCTGCCACGCGCTTGGCCCCGAGCGTGAATTCCCAGTGCCCCGTCATCACCTGCACGCCCAATAGCTTGCAAGCATCAATCATGTCCTGCCCTTGGCTCCATAGCGCGGTGGCGGAGCCTTGCCAGGTGTCGCCGCCGTCGAGCAGCAGCGCATGCGGGCGATCCGCCTTCAGGCGCTTGATGAGCGTCGCCAGGTGCGCGAAGCCACCGACCTTGCCGTAGGTGCGCGCGGCTTCGGTGAAATTGAGGTGGGTGAAGGCGTGCGCCTCGGCGGAGCCTGGCCTCAAATTGAACGCCTTGAGCAGCGCTTCGCCCACCAAGTGGGGCGCTTTGCCACTTTGCGCTCCCAGCCCCAGATTCACATTGGGTTCGCGGAAGTAGCTGGGCAGCAGTTGCGCATGGCAATCGGTGAAATGCAGCAGCGAGACCGTGCCAAACTTTTCCAGGTCATACATCGAAGAAGCGCTCTGGGCGTGGCTCTTCAAGGTGATACCGGTGGCGGAAGCAGTCGCCAGCAGATGCAAAAACTCGCGGCGTGAGAAGGATGACATATCAGCGTTTTCTAATAGCGTAGTGCCAAAAAAATTGGGAACCGATGTGCAAACGTAAGCACCCCGATCCCCAATCCTATATTCCCGCCCCCTTACTTATTCACCGGCGAATTCGGATCCAGCAGCAGCGCCACGACATGAGTGATCTGCGCCTCGGTCAATATCTGGTTGTGCCCAAAGCGCGGCATGTTCGAGCACGCGGTATAGGCTTGCGGGTTGTAGATTTTGGTGTAGGTGTACTTGGCGATATCGGGGATTTGCGCGCGAATCTTGCCGTAGCCCAACAATGGCGGGCCAATCGTGCCAAATGACAGCTCGGTGGGCGAAAGCTGATGGCAGGCGTAGCAATTTGCGCCAGCCGGAGTCGCCGGGTTGTCGGTGAATTGCTTGCCGATACCGGACTGCGCGATGCGTTCACCTTCGCGCCAATCGCCCAGCAACTTGCCGTCCGCCGGGAATTTGACCGCCGCAAGATTGCCCGCTTCGATGCGCTTTTCGACCGTTTTGTCGAGCGCGGGTGCGTCGGCGGCGCGCGAGCAAATTCGTTGCGCTTCGTCCTGCTCAAGCCGGTCCAGCTTGGCCTGGCCTTGCTCTTTAAAGCCGCTCTTCATCAAGGCCAGCGCCTGCTCGGTCGCTTCGGCCTCACTCGATGGAGAAGCGCAACTGGCAAGCATCATCAGGCATACCGCCCCAAGAAGCGTCATGGACGTGGCTGTTCGGCCTGTCATGCCTGAAGAGTGTTGTTGGATAAGGGTTTTGGGGTGGTTCATGGCAGCCTTATCGTTTGATTGCCGGGGCGGCAAACTCGGCCCCGTTGGCATTGCGCGCGAGGAAAGTGGTCAGCGCAATCGACGCATCGGAAGTGAACTCCAGCGCCGGAAAGCGTTGCTGGCGGAAGCAGTCAAACAGCCGCCACTGAAAGGTGCGCAGCTCGCCTTGGCTCACGCGATAGGCGGGCCAGGTGGTGTAGGCGCGCTGCGCGTCTTTGGTTTTGGTCAGGTTCGGCAGGTCTTGCAGGCGGATGCGCTTGCCGTCTTCGGAGTGGCAGGTCGCGCAGCTGAAGTCGTGCGGGCCACCGCGAAAATAGAAGATTTTTTCGCCCTGCTTGAACGAGGCGGCTTCTTTCGGATGATCGAGCGAGACGTTCATCTTCACCCCTTTTGACTCCGCGGTCACAAAGGCCACCAGCGCCTCATTGTCGGACTTCACCGGGCCGTTGCCAAACGGCTGTTTCACCGCTTCGGCTTTGGTTAAGCCTTGCAAGGTCATCCGGCAGTGCACCAAGCGGGCTTCCAAGTCCATCACGCGGTCGGCGTCGGCGAAGTAGCGCGGCAGCTCGGCGTAAGCGCCTTTGACACGGCCCGGGCCCTTACCCAAGTCGCATTGTTCGAGTGAGGCGTTTTTCGGCCCCGCCCTTTTCTTCCACAGATCTTCGCCGCGCGCTTCCCACAATTCGGCAGGGTTGCCGTCGGCCAATGCGGCGCGATATTCCTCAATTTTCTTGACCGTATCCGCGCCTTGCTGGGCAAAAGCGGTGTTGAGCACCAGTCCGAAGCCAACTGCGCACAGTAGCGATTTCATTGTTTCGTCTCCTCCTGATTGGGTAAGCGGCAGTCCCTCACCCTTGCCCTCTCCTGTGGGGAGAGGGGATTTTCGATCGTGCTTTACGAAATCGTGGCTTCGTCGGTGCGTTTGTCGCCCTTGTTATCAACCCACGAAATGGCTACTTTTTCGCCTGCTTTACCGCCTGAAAACGTGAATTGCAGAAACGGATTTTTTGAGATTGCCGGGCCCCATTGGGCCGAAAGCACGGTCTTGCCATTGTGCGTGGCCGAAACGCTTTGGATGAAGTGAGCAGGAATCGTTTTGCCAGTGCTGTCTTTGCGCTGGCCGGTTTCCATTTCATGATTCATCAGTACACGGACTAACACTTTGCCGTCTTGCATATTGGCGCGTACGCGCATCGGGTCTGCCATTTGATTCTCCGTAATGTCTGAAGGGTGAGGAGTGAGGGTGCAGCTGCAAGGCTTAGCCGCCGCAACCACCTAGGGTGACTTTGACTTCTTTGGTGGCGACGTAGTACTTGCCGTCGGCTTTCACCAAGGCGAAGATGTTCGACGTCTGGCCCATTTTCACGCGGGTGGTGACCGAAGGATCGGTGCCGGCCGGGATGTCGAATGCGGCTGACAGCGCGCTCGGATTTTTCTCCACCAAAATGGCGATCTGCTCGGTTTTGGCGATGTTGGACGTGACCGAAATGGGAACCACCGCGCCGTTTTCAGCGATCTCGGGCGTGCTGCCCCAGTTCACGTCTTTGGTCTCAGCGAAATTCGCCGCGCCCAGTGAGGCGGCGGCTTCTTTCAGATTTTTGCCGGCAAAGGCCTTTTCGTTCCAGCCAGCTTGCGCCAGTACGGTGCCTGGCGCGATCAAGCCTGCTGCGACGGCCAAGGTGTAGGCGGTGGCGAGTGATGAGTTTTTGACAAAATTACGACGATTCATGGTGGTCTTCTCCTTAAAGTGCAAAGCGGTTTGGCATCTCTCTCAACGCACGAGTTCCAAATCGGTAACGAAGCAATTCTAATAAGCTTATGGTGCTCCTTTGAGCGCCCATGCAGCAAGCGCTTTCAAGTCAGCATCGGCCAACTGTGCATACGGCGGCATCGGCGTTTGACCCCACGCACCAGCACCACCGGCTTTGATCTTGGCACCGAGGTGCGCTTCGGCCTTGGCATCGCCTTTGTATTTCTCGGCAATTTCTTTGAACGAAGGGCCAACCAAGCGCTGATTCACGCCGTGGCAGCCCATGCAAGCATTGTCGTTGGCCAATTTTTTGATCGCAGAGTAATCAACCGATGCCTGAAGACCTTTATCTGGCGCGGCTTTTGAGGCATTAGCAGCGGCCAATTGGAGCGCCGCCACCTGAATTTTGCCGCCGTCCAGCGTCGCCGGAGCTGGTTGGGTCGTGTCTTTGCCGCGCGTGGCGCCGATCACGCGCTGCTGCGCCATCAGATTGCCGTGCGCGTTGCGCGCAAAGTCTGGCAGGGTTGACAAAGCCTGGCCCTTACCCGAGGTGTCGCAATTGCTCATGCAGGCGGTGGCTTTGACATCAGGCGCGCCGCGCACACTCCACAGGCCGTGCGATTGGGTCAAGCCGTTGCGATTGGGCAAGAGCGCTTGCACCTCGGCAATGTTCTGGTCCGAGAGCGTGAAATCGACCGGCAGCACTTCGCCTAAGTGCAGGATGTAAGCCGTGACCGCGTAGACCTCTTCGGTGGAAAGTGTCTTGGGCGCATTCCACGGCATGGCGCGGTTGATGGTGTCCCACAAAGTCGAAAGGTGCGCTAACTTCATCATCGTGGTGCGTTGCGCTTCTGTACCTGAAATCAAGCTCGCCACATTGCCGGTTTCACGATCTTTCTTGGTTGTGCCACCAACGATGGGCGTAAAAACTTCGTTCGACTCGCCGAAGATTCCGTGGCACGAGGCGCACTTGGCTTCCCACACATCCTGGCCCTTGGCGACGCTACCTTGACCCCTGGGCAATCCTTTGAAATCGGCGCGCACATCGATGTCCCACGCCTTGATTTCCGCCGGGGTCGCCGCGCGGCCAATGCCGGGAAAGCGCTCAGTCTGCGCAATCGCCACGCCGCTGAAAACCACGGCCACCGATGCCACCGATGCCATCAATGCCATCAATGCCAACAGGGTGCTAAGCGACTTGTACATTGCTCACCTCGCCGTTGGGCGTGATCTTCCACGACTGAATCGCGTTGTTGTGATAAATCGAGCGCGTGCCGCGCACGGCGCGCAGCTGGCCGATTCTGGGCTGCACGTAGCCGGTCTCGTCGATTGCGCGACTTTGCAGAATCGCCTCGCGGCCATTCCATTGCCAAGCGAAGTTAAATCGCGTCAGGGCTTTGGAAAGCACCGGGGTTTCCAAGCGCGCGGTTTTCCAGTTTTTGCCACCATCCACACTCACATCCACCCGGCGGATTTTGCCGCGCCCGCTCCATGCCAGGCCGCTGATGTTGTAGAAGCCTTGGTCCAGCAGGGTCTGCCCGCCCGAAGGCGAGGTGATAACCGACTTGGTTTCTTGAATCGAGGTGTATTGCCGGTGCAGGCCGTCTGGCATCAAATCTACATAGTGAATCGTCTCGTCTTTGGTCGCATACGGCTGGTCGCCCAGCTCGATCCGCCGCAACCATTTGACCCACGAAACACCCTGTACACCGGGCACGACCAGGCGCAGCGGATACCCGTTTTCAGGGCGCAACATTTCGCCGTTTTGCCCATAGGCCACCAGCACCTCACCGTTGGCAATCAATTCCATCGGAATCGTGCGGGTCATGCCGGAACCGTCGCCGCCTTCGGCCAACACGAACTTGCCCTTATGCAGATCGGCCCCGCAAAATTGCAGCAGATCGATCAAGCGCACGCCGGTAAATTCGCTGCACGAAATCATCCCGTGGGTGTACTGCACGGTCGGCACGGCGACATTGCCCCACTCCATGCCCGTATTCGCCCCGCACTCGATAAAGTGGATGCGCGACACCGAGGGCAGGCGCATGATGTCGTCCATCGTGAACACTTTGGGCGACTTGACCAGCGCAGGCTCGCTGCCATGAATCATCAAGTGATGCTGCGAAGGGTCAATGTCGTGCCAGCCTTGGTGATGCCGCTCAAAATGCAGGCCAGAGGCGGTGATGATGCCAAACATGCCTTGCAGTGGCGAGAATGACACCGACGAGGCCGCAACCCGCGTTAAACCGGGTGACTCGCGCCGCATCAGGTTGGTCTCCCACTGCGAGGGCAGTCCATAGCCCCGCTCGGCGACCGGCTTGCCCAAGGTGATCGCGTGGGGCTGCGGCTTGAGAATAGCCGGGTCGCCTTCGCTGGCGGAAGCGGGGTGCCAAGCTGCGGTGGCGCTACCGGCCGCAGCCGCTAGCAGCGCGCCACGCAAGAAATCGCGCCTGCCGCCGACGACGTCGCGCTGTTGGGTCGCCGTCAGAAAATGTTCTGGCGCGCGCTGCAAGCGCCCGATTAAAGAAATCGCGGACGGGAAAATGGCGGGCATGGGCAAAGAGATTGGCAGAAGCGGCATTTGAATATCAGTAAATTCTAATGTAAAGACCTAGGAGACCTTCAACTATCGATGCTGCTCTGCACAATCAATTAGAAAAACCTCTTGCGACCACAATATAAATAGAATATTATGAATGCATTGAGGGAGTAGCTTAGATTTTTCTCTTCCGCAACATCGTCAATACGGTCGGCTTTACCCATTCCGACCCGGTGTTGCAGGTCTAAATTCGGCATCCAAACGCCGTTCTTTGACGAGCGAGACTCAAGTGACAACACGCAGGTGTGGTCGCTTTGGGTTATCTAAATTCGGAGCTCGTCATGCTTTCTGTTTTCACAGACTCATTCTTCGCCCCCTGGATGTGGTGGACTTTTTTTGGTCTGGTCATCATCGCGATTGTGGTAGACCTCTGGGTCGTTAATCAGGGTCCGGCACACAAGGTGTCGGTCAAAGAGGCGCTCACTTGGTCAGTCATCTGGATTGCGCTCTCGTTCGCCTTTAATGGCTTTCTGTGGTGGTATTTGGATGGCACAGTCGGGCGCGACATCGCCAACGAAAAATCGATGGAGTTTTTTACCGGCTACCTGATTGAAAAGTCGCTGGCGGTGGACAACATCTTCGTCTTTCTGATGATCTTCACCTACTTTGCGGTGCCGGTGGAGTTTCAGCGGCGCGTGCTCATCATCGGCGTGGTGGGGGCGATTGTGCTGCGCGCGGTGATGATTTTGATTGGTGCCTGGCTGATTGCGCGCTTTCACTGGGTGCTGTACGTGTTTGGTGCCTTCCTCCTCTTCACCGGTATCAAAATGTGGTGGGCGCATGGCAAAGAAACTGACTTGGGCGACAACCCGGTTCTCAAGTGGATGAAGAGCCATATGAAGATCAGCGAAAAGTTCGATGGCGAGAAGTTTTTCACTATGGAAAACGGGGTGCGGATCGCCACGCCCTTGCTGATTGTTGTGGTGATGATTGCGATCACCGACGTCGTGTTTGCGGTCGATTCGATTCCCGCAATCTTCGCGATCACGGACGATGCGTTCATTGTGCTTACCTCAAACATCTTCGCGATTCTGGGTCTGCGGGCGATGTACTTTTTGCTGGCCGACATGGCCGAGCGCTTCCACTTGCTCACCTACGGGTTGGCGATGATTTTGATCTTCATCGGTAGCAAGATGCTCTTGATCGACATCTTCAAGATTCCGGTGTTCATCTCGCTGGGCGTGGTTGCGCTGATTCTGGTGGGGACGGTGGTTGCCTCGTTGATGATCAAGCCGAAATCAGCGGGCTAAGATCGCCCGATGATGAAACTTTTCTACTACCCAGGTAACGCCAGCCTATGCGTTCACTTTTTGCTCGAAGAATTGGGCGCGCCCTACGAGTTGGTCTTGGTCGACCGTACGCAGGGTGCGCACAAAGCGGCGGAGTATCTGAAGCTGAACCCGAATGGCCTGATTCCGGTGTTGATGGACGGCGATCTGGTCTTGAGTAAAACGGCGGCGATTTTGCTGCATTTGTGCGACACGCACGAGTGCTTTGCGCCGCCGCTCAAGACGCTTAAGCGCGCCCAGTTTTACAAATGGCTGATGTTTTTGACCAACACGTTGCAGGCAGAAATGATCGTCTATTTCTACCCGGACCGCTGGGCCAAGGGTGCCGCCACTGCCGAGGTCAAGGCCAGTTCAGAGGCCAATTTGAGCGGCTATTTCGACTTGCTCGAAGCTCAATTTTCGGCGCATGGCGGGCCGTATTTGCTGGGGGCCGAGATCACTGCGCTTGACTATTTTCTGTGGATGTTGTGCCGCTGGTCGCGTGGCATGGAGCGCCCGGCGCGTACCTTGCCACAGTTGAGTGCATTTCTGGCGCGGCTCGACGCGCGGCCTGCGGTGGCGCGCGCCTACGCGCAAGAACAGCTTGGAGAGCCGCACTACTAAACGCGCTTCAATGACTGTGCTTGAAGAGGCAATACCAGAGCGCCTCTTCAAGCATTTGCCGTGAAAGCCCTTGCCTATTGTGCGGGGGCGAGCGGCACGGTGAAGCGCGTGCTGTCAAATGCCGGGTAGGTTTTGCCGTCCGGGTCAGTCAATTCAATGCTGGCATCAAAGCGGCCGGTCGGCATGGTCACTTGCAATCCGGGCTCGGCGTTTTCCAGGCGCAGCATTGGCAGCGCGGCATCGACCATTTTGACCACCAAGGTCGCGCGCTGCCCGGGTTTGGGAACTACCCAAGCGAAAGTCGCATTGTGGTGAATCTGCACCACATTCGGGCGCGTCGCAGGTGGATCAACCAAGTCGATCGTGGAGGTGTTGGAGAACGGGCCGCGATCATTCGTTTCCAGCGAGGCGATGCGCCAGTAGTAGCGGCCCCAGTCTTTGGGCGCAAACTCGAAAGCGCGGGCGCTGACTTCACGGTTTTCGAGCAGCTCAGCAAAGTCGCCCGTTTTAGCGATTTGCAGCCGGTAATTCTGTACCCCCGGCACCGCAGGCCAGCTCAACGCGACGCTTGGCGCTTTGCTGATTTTTGGCTCGATCGAGAGCGGTGTCGGGGCGAATGGTGTGGCCTTGATGCGGAATTTGGCGATGCCGTCCAAGCCTTCCAACCCAAGCCCGTCGACTGCGCGCAAGCGGACAAAGTAGCCTCCATCCTTGAGACCAGGCAGAGTGAGCGCTGGCAGACTGGATTTACCGTCGAACAGCAGGGTGGAAAAATTTTCGTCCGGTGAGACCTGCACGCGATAGCTGCGCGCCCCGGCCACTTGAGCCCAAGCCAGTGGCGCATTGGCGCTTTCGATGCGTTGTAAATTGCCCGCCGCCTGTGGGGCTGCGAGCAGGGCCACTGGGGCTAGGGGCGCTTTGCCCTTTTCTGCGACGCTGCCAAAACCGGGGTTGAGCAGCACGCCGCCTGCCACTTTTTCGCCCTCGGCGAACGCTACCCCACCTTCGAGTACTTCGCTGCTACTGGCGTTCTCGCCGTCGGTGCTGACGCGAAATGAGGTGCCACGCACGCCTGCGGTTGCTGTAGCCGTGGTTACTACAAAGCGTGAAGAGGAGGCTGGTTTGAATTTCTTGACCAACGAGGTGAGTTGCCCGGTGACCAAGCGCAGAACGCTGACCACCGATTCCCGATCTGGTGTCAAGCGCAATTGCGAGAACTGCACCCGACTTTTGGGGGTGAGCGACACCAGGGCACCATCGATGAATTCAATCGTGGCCGAGCCATCAGGCCCGGTGCTCAGGGTTGATTTTTCGTTGAGAACATCACCCACCTTGGCGGGGCGGCCATCGGTTTCTACCGTACCGTTGACTTCTTTGATGCGCCCCGAACCCTCGATACTTTTCATCCAGCCCTTGGGGATGCGCAAGTTTTTGCCTTGAACCAGTGAGTCGGCCGTGAGGTTGTTGTAGGCTTTCAGATGTCGCCAGTCGGAGTCACGTGTCATCAGCGTGGCAACTGACTGAATCGTGTCACCCTTGCGGGTGGTGTAGAGGTGATCGAGGTCGCTATTGGCCTGAGCGGTGGCGAATGCCATGCCCAGAGCCAATCCCAAGGCTGCGCTGAGTCGGGAAAGTCGAAGCGACTGGTTGGTTGGAAGCAGTGTCATAGAAATTCCCAAAGAAGTGACGAGACAATCTCTGGCGATCATGCAACTTCCATGCAGAGTCTGGGCAACAATTTGTTAACAAACATCAACCGTGAAACTTCTTTGAGGCTCGCCAGCAAATGTACCAGGCTGCAACTCGACTGCCTATTTGCGGCGATTCAGCCCTAGCAGCCGGTAGTGCTCGCTTTTGGCCGCATACATTCGTGTATCGGCTTGCTTGATCGCCTCGTCAAGCCGCGTACCGTTTTGCGCAACGGCGCTACCGGTCGCGAAGCTGAGTGCCGGGCCTTGGTAGAACTGGTTGTTTAGCTGTACCACGCTGGCCAAGCTCTCACACAGGTGCGCGACCTGCCGTTCGTCGTGCCCTGGCAGTAGTACGGCAAATTCGTCGCCGCCGGTGCGTGCGACGCAGGCGTTGTCACCAAAGGTTTTCTTCAGCGCTTCGGCGGCGCGGCGCAACAGTCCGTCGCCGGCGGCATGGCCGTTTTGGTCGTTGGCAGGCTTCAAGCCATTTAGGTCAGCCACCACCACGCCCACCGGCCAAGGCCCGCGCTTTTGCAGTCGCGCCATTTCATCGTCAAAAAACGCTCGGTTACGCAGCTTGGTCAAGGCATCGTGTTTGCCAAGAAATTCGAGGTAAGCCTCGGCACGCTTGCGAGCGGTAATGTCGGTAAGCGCCACTTGCACGCGATCCCAGGTAGCCTCATGGCCGGGCAGCACCGACCATTGCAGGTAGACGTTGACCGGCTCGCCCTTGAGCGAAAAATTAATGGTTTCACGCTGCATAAAGAGCTTGCCATGCCACATGTCCATCAATTCTTCGATGAAATGGCTACGCATCTCGGCGCTGAACACTTCATCGAGCCGTCCCAGCAATTCCTCTTGCGAAGTTGCACCCAGCATGGTGAGCGTTTGCCGATTCACGCGCAACACGCGGATTGCGCTGGTACAGCGCTCCACAAAATCTTCGTGCACATTGAGGAAGGTGCGAAAGTCGGTCACGCCAGCGGCGCGCACGCCGTCAATCAGTTCCTTGACTGCAGAAAAATCCTCGACCCAGAGCGACACTGGCGAATGCTCGAACAGGCCATTGGCGTGGCGCTCGGCAGCGACCCGCGAGGTTATATTGTCAAATGTGACCAGCGCTTCGTCCCAAGTCTCCTCGTGTCCAGGTAGCACCACGACTTTGAGCGCCAAGTCCAAGCGCGTACCGTCGAGCGCATAGTTCACCGTATCGAGTGCCACTTGGCAGCTCTCGCCCGGCGAAGTGCGCCAAAGCTGGCGCAACTCTTCAGCGAAACGGCTGTGCGTTTCGTCGCGCAGCACCAGGTGCATGTTGTCGAGCAAGTGCTGATGGTCGCGTGCCGCGAAGAGCTGGAGCGTCGCACGATTGACATCAAGGCTCTTCAGGCTAGCCGCTGCTTGGCCCGCAGCGTTCGGATGCGCGTGCAGATAGGCATCGAGGTCGGTCACACCGGCCGCACGCCACTCGTCGAGCATGCGTTTAACACCAGAAAAATCTTGCAGCCACAGCGCAATTGGCGTGACTGCAAAAAGCGACTTGAAGTCACCCATCAAAAGACCTGGCGCGAATGGTTTTGCGCCGCCAGAGCATTAAGCTTTGATGCCCAAAGCCTTCAAGCGCGCCGGGCTTGCTGCCGAAGGTGCCATCGCGCCCAGCTTGGCCATGTCGGCGGCGCAGGTGCTGCTCCAGGTCAGATTGACCTGCGTGGCGGTCGCCCCAGCGGGCGCAAGGCAGGCCTGGCCCAGTTTGGTGTTGAGCCCTTTGACGATGCTGGTTTGCACCAAATCGACCAAGTCGCCGGACGGCAGCGTTAACGCAAAATACCCCTTGTCGGCCACCCAAGTCGCGTCCACGACGCTGCGGTTGCTGCGTAGCTCACGTAGCAGCACCGCCGTCACTTTGTCGTCCGCGATGCCGCTCACGATCAAGTGGATGCGCCGCACCCGCGGGCGATGGTTTTGCAACAGCAGTTCTTTGGTGAACGGTTCAGCGGCCAGTTTGCTGATTGCGCTGAGCGCGGCGTCTTCACTGGTCCAGGTAGGTGTTCTGGGTGCTTGGCTGTCGAGGTAGAAATCGTCGGCCGATTGCGTTACGTGGGCCTTGACCGACCAGCCTGACAAATTCACTTTGTTAATCACCAAGCCCGACGCTTCAAGCTTGGTGGAAGAGCTGCGCAGCTTGGCTTCGCCGGTGATGACAATGTCGGCAGGGCGGTCGGCTGCAGCGGCTTCTTCGGCGGTCGCCAATCGAAAGCCCAGCGCCTTGATTTTTTCCCGGATCGCCACTTCCGCCACCGCACCGCGCGCCAGCGGCGCGCCCGAGCTGCCCAGCACCGCAAAGCGCACCGCCACCTTAGGGTCACCGTTGACCCGCGCCAAGTCGATTTTTTCAGCCTGGCTCAGCGCGTTGAGCGCCTTTTGCACGTCTCGTACCTTGACGCTGGCGCGCAAGTTGAGTGCCATCAGCCCGTCGCTGCCGGTGACGGGCGCATCCTCAGCGATGGTGGCTTTGACGAATTCGCCCGCGCGCGCCAGCAACTTGGTTTCGAGCAGCGCGGCGTGCTGAGTCGAGGCCTCGGGCAGCACCATCAGGCCGATGACTTTGTCGATCAGTTGGCGGCGTGCATCGTCGCGCAGAGCCGCGCCCGCCTTGGCCGCATCCCCGCCAAAAGCAGGGTCTTGCGGATTGACCAAACCGACTGCGCTCAAGACGAGCGTGCCAGGCTCCACGGCGGCGAGTTGTGGGGCCGCCAAGGCATCAGGCGCGGCGCTCGTAGCCTGAGGCGCAGCCACCGACGCAGGCAAGGGCGTAGACGCCGGCGCAGCAACCGCCGGAGTTGGCGCAGCGGGTGGCGTTGCAACCACCGCCGCACTGCCCGCAGCTGCCTGCGGAGCAGGTTCTTTTTTCCCGCCTATGAAGAGCGCCAAGCCGGCGCCCGCCGCCAGGACAATCGCGGCCGCAACCGCGTACAAGCCCGCATTTGAGCTGCTCGAAGTCGATTTCGCTGCGGGCGGTGTTGACTGGTCTGCAACGGCTTCTGCTGAAGCGGGACGGGCACTCTGGTGCCATGCAGACGGCGTAGCGACCGGCGCTGCAAATACGGTCTGCGAGGGCGCATCGACCTTGCTTGCCAGTGCTGGGTCAACCGGGCCAGAAGGCGGGTTGATGACGGTGGCCATGGCACGGGCATTGACCACCGTGGCATCGCCGCTTTGATGGGCAATCGTCGCGTCGGCATCGCCAGAAGAAGCTCCGGCGGCGGTAGCAGTTTGGCTGCGCACCACGACTGCGACGGCATCGGCAAAATGCTTGGCGGTTTGAAAACGTTCCTCGGGATTCTTGGCGATGGCCTGCCGGACCACTTCATCCCACGCTTTAGGCAGCATGGTGTTGAGCATGGAAGGCGCGAGCGGGTCTTCCTTCAACACCTTGTGCATGATGGTAGTAACCGCACCGGTAAACGGCTTTTCCCCGGTGAGGAACTGATACAGCATCACGCCGACCGAAAAAATATCGCTGCGCCGGTCCACGATATTACCCATGAACTGCTCGGGCGACATGTAGGAAGGCGTGCCCAGCACCGTGCCTACCTGGGTCAGGTTGGAAGACTCGATGCGCGCAATACCGAAGTCGGCCACCTTGACCTGCCCGCCTTCCAAGATGATGACGTTGGCCGGCTTCATGTCGCGGTGGACTACGCCGTTTTGATGAGCGTGATTGAGCGCACTCAAAATCTCGCTCATTAAACGGTTGATTTCGCTTAACGGAAAGCGCGTGTTCTCATCGAAATACTCTTTCAGCTCGCGCCCGTTGATGTACTCCATCGCGATGTAGGCCACCGACCCGGTTGCGGTAGGCTCTTCGCCGTACTCGTAAATTGAGACAATGTTGGGGTGCGAGAGTCTGCCTGCGGCCTGCGCTTCGCGCTTGAAGCGCGCCAAAATGTCAGCGGCCTGAGCGCGATCAAGCTGCTCAGGCCGGATGGTTTTTATCGCGACGACGCGCTCGATCAGTGGGTCGAAGCCCTCGTAGACCACACCCATTGCACCCTGCCCAATTTCGCGGCGGACTTCATATTTTCCGAGTTTGTTGGGCTGGCTGCTCATGGAGGGTGAACGTTCCTATTTGTGTTTTGAATCGATTTCCCAGACGTTGGTCTGAATCAAGCGCTGCACCATGGTATCCAAACCTACGCCACCTTTCGCGCCTTGCTGAATGCCCATCACCGAAGTGGCGGTCGCGCCGACTTCCATTTTCAATTCTTGATAACCCTGCGCGACTTGCTCGGTGGTGGTGGCATCCATGATTTTGTAGCGCATGCCAATCAGCCACACGGCGGTCTTTTCCTGCGTTTGGGTATTGGAAACCACGTGCCCGGCAACTGCGCCGACTCCGCCAAACAGCCCGCCCAACGCGCCAATCGGGCGACCGTCGAAGCCTTTTTGATTTTCCGCAATCTGCTCAGCCTTGAGAATATCAAACTTGACGATCCAGCGCGTCGTCTTCAATTTGCCAATCTGCATAGTTTGCTTGGCCTTGTTTGCGTCGCCCAAGTTGTAAGCCAAGGAGATTTCATTGAGCATTGGCCCCAAGGCACTGCGCTCAAGCACGCCAAAATTGGCTTGCGAAAGTTCCAGTTCGGCAAAGTCGGCAATGTTGTTCGGGCCAAACTTTTGGGCGAACGTGGCGTTGTTGCTCTTGACATCACCCGGGATCACGATCAAATCAGGGCCTTTGCGACCTTTGTTCACGTAATCCACTGGCTTGTAGGCCGCTTGATCGGCAGCGGCGTTGGCCGCCTGCGAGGTTGACGAACCTGCGGTGGGCGAGGGGTTGCCGAAAGTGGGCTGAGCAAGCGCCGGGCCAGAGCAGGCCAACAGCAGCCCGGCGAGCAAGGCGGAGAGTGAAAGGGAGATTTTCATGGCATTACCTTTGGATATTTTGTTTGTCAGTATTGATCGGGTGACAGGCCTTAGTGGCAAGCTTAGCGGTGTGCTTAGTTGCGGACTTAATTGCGGCCAATCCCGGCGCGCTGGCAGTAGTCGGCATAGAGCTGTGCCACCGCTTCGTCGGTGTACCGGTTAATCAGCTCCAGCGCGGTGGCATTGGTGTCTGTGCCAGCCGCCGACATGCCTGATTTGCTGAAGTCCGACGAGAACCTGCCATTATCGCCCGTGAGCTGAAAAATCAGATTCACCGAGACCTGATTCACCTGGATCATCGGGTTGACCGAGGTCTGGGTTTGCACCACGCCTTTGAGCGTGTACTTGGCCTGCATCCGCTTGGAAGCCGACAACGCAGCATCGGTGTTGCCCTTGAAAAAGGCATCAATCTCGGCCTGAGCGATTTGCCGCTTGACCTCTTCAGGAGTAAGCACGCGCAGGCCGATACTTTTGATGCGCTGCGAAATCGCCTGAATTTGCGGCCCGTAACCAGCTTGCCGGGCATCCATCACGCCAGATTTTTCGATCCCGACCATGATGACGATGCGTTCGTTCTTCAGCGAATCGCGGCACGGCGTGGAAAGTTGCGCCTGCAATTTCGCGGTGCGCTGCGCCTCAGTGGCGTCGCGCTCGGCCCTCTCGGTTTTTTCAACCTCGGAGAATTTGAACGCCTGTGCGCTGACCGGCAGGGCCGTTAGGCCGAGCGCCAGTACCAACGCGCCAACACAAGTGGCGAGCGCGAAGCTGGGGCGGCGCTTAGAAGGGGTGATCGCGGCGGCTAAGACAATTGATTTCATGGCGGCATTTTCATAAAGGGCGGGAATCTGCGTATTGTCCCCCCCTCAGTAGCCCCGCGCAAGCGCGATTCAACCCACGACGTGAACAAGTTCACGTCGGCGTGCAACACCCTCTCATTCCATTTCTAAATCATTACGATATGTCGTTGCCCCTTCCTAGCCGTGCTACGCGCACTGTCGTCGTCGGTGCGCCTAATCTCGTAATGATTTAGAAATGGAATCAGGGGTGTTTGGCGTGTATATTGACGGGAGAGTTGGTGGAATGCGTCGACTGGCAAGCTTATCTTATGCGCCGCTTGAATCATGCATCAACTTTGGCAACAATCGCCCCCCACTAAAAAAGAATCGTAAGTCCGGCACTAGCGCTGCATGGCCCAAACGCAAGAACAACTCAAAGCGCAGCTCGAAGCGCTGGTTAGCCGCACTCTCGTCAAGCGCTCCGAGGCGATTGCGCTCGGGCGCGAGGCGCAGGGGCAGCTGAAAGAGGCGATTGGCTTTGAGGTCAAGGCTCGCGTTGCGCGTGACCGCGCACAGGAACGGGCCCAGGCGGCCCGCATCGAAGCGGTAGCAGCGGAAGCCGAAGCCGCACAGACCGCAAGCCGGCTGGAAGCGGCCAAGCTGGAGCTGGCGGGGCTGGCATCCAAAGAGGCCGAAGTTCGAGCCTTGCTGCGCGCAGAAGCGGACCGCATGGCGAGCTTGCGCGCCGAAATGGCGCAGCTCGAAGCTTCCAAGCGCGAAGCGGTGTCGGTGCAAAAACGGCTTTCGCAAACTCAGGGCCTGCGCGCCTTGCAGCAAGGCGAAGCCGAGCAAATTAGAGGCGATCTGGAACGCTCCGAGGCAGAGGTCAAAGCTTTGCGGGCGCGGCGCGAGGCGCTGGCCGCCGAGAAGGAGTCGCTTGATCGCGCGCTGCCCGCGCTCGATGCACAGGTGATAGCAGAGCGCGCTGCCCCTGCCAAAGCCGAGTTGGAGCTGGAGCGCCTGAAGCTGCAGGCGCGTGAGTCACCAACGACTCTGCCATTGGCGGCATCCGCCGCTACCGCTTCACCGGCATCCAGCACGGCTGTTGCCGCCGCTGCCGCCGAAGCGCTCGATCAGGAACGCGCCCTGGCCGATGCTCGCCAACGCACCGAAGCGGCGCGGCTCGGTATGCAAGAGTTGCTCACGCGCGAAGCTGAAATGGCCGCACAAGCGCGGTCGCTCAAGCAGGAGCTGGAGGTCTACCAGGCCGAAGCCGATGCGCTCTCTGCCAAAAAACGCGAAGTCGTCGCGGTCCAGAAAAAACTTTCGCAAACGCAAAGTCTGCGCGCTTTGCAGCAAAGCGAAATCGAGCAGGTGTCCACCGAGCTTGAAAAAGTCGATGCCGAAGTGCGGCAAAAGCGCGATTTGCGTCAGCGCCTGGCCGCTGAAAAAGAGGCATTGCAAATCTCTTTGCCGATTTTGGAGCGTGAAGTTGGTATTGCCCAAGAAACGCGCTCGCGGATGTCGGCCCAACTGGAGCGGCTAAAGCGCGAGGAAGCCGGCCTGCGCGGCGAGCTTAAGCAAGCGGGCGGCATGGCAAACACGATTCCCCAGTCGGTGGTGACCGGATGGGACGATCACCCGGGGGCGGTGCCACCGGCGTTTACCGAAACCATCAATAGCTTGGGGCTGGCGAGCGCCAACAAGCCGTTCTCGAAGCCCGACGCAGTCAGCCGGGTGGTGGGCGGGCGAATCGAGGGCGAAGCCACGCGCTTGCAAGAACTCGAACGCCAGCTCGAAGCGGTGATTCGCGCCCGGCTGACTGCCGAGGCCAAGCTCAAGAGCGAAACCAATACCGTCAAACGCATCGAACAAGAAATCGAGCGCAACACGCGCGCCAAAGAGCTACTGGTAGCCGAGCTGCAACGCGAAGACCAGGCGCGCCAGGCGGCCGAAGCGGGCATCCAGGCGGCGCTCACCAATAAAGCCCTGCTCGCGCGCCAATTAGAAATCGCGCGGACCGACATTCCGGGCCTGGCGGGCGATCACGAGGCCGCAGCCGCTGAATTTCAGACCCTTAAGTTGAAGTTGGCCGAGGTGATCGAAGCCGCAGCGCTGGCGCGTGACCAGGCCGCAGCGCTTACCCAAGAGCGACAAGCCACCGAAGAGCGGCTGGGCAGCGCGCGTGCCGAGCGCGCGGAGTTGGCTGCGCAACTCGTAAGCCACGACACCGATTTGGCAGCGGCGCAGCAGGCCGTGCAGGCCCGTCAACAGCACCTGGGTGCCTTGCACGAAGAAATCGCGACCCTGCAACGACAGCTGGCGCAGGCCGAAGAACGGGCCAGCGAGTTCAGCGGCCGTTTAAGCGCGACGCAAGCGGAGCATGACCGTCTGGGCCGGGTGCTGCTTGACACCGAAAAAGTCACCGCGCAGACCGAGGCGGCGGTCAAAACTGCCGAAGCGGCCCGCGCCCAGCGCGAAGCGCAAATCGCGCGCTTGGCTGACGACAATGTCGCGCTGGCGCGTCGAATTCGCGAGACCCAGGCGCTGGCAGAAGCCGAAAACTTTCGCTTAAGCGCGGTAGCTGGCGATACCGAGCTTGCGCGCCGTCGCACTCGCGTGGAGCGCGAAACGCAATGGCGCGACGAGCGCCTCGGCGCGGCCCGCCAGCGGGCGGTGGCGGGCGGGCAGCGCGCCTTGCTATCGGCGCACATTGCGCAAAACCACGCACAAATTGAGTCTGCGCGGGCGCAGGTCGAAACTTTGGACCACCAGCTAGGCCTCGAAAGCACCGTACGCGAAGCACTGACCGCCAAGCTTGCGACCCAGCGCGAAGAGGCGCAGCATCTCTCCAGCGCGCTTGCCCAGGTTGAGCTCGAAGCGGGTGCGCAATTTAACCAACTGGCTGACTTGAACAGTTCAAAAGGAAACACCGAACTGGCGATGGTGGAGGTACGTGCCGCGCACCGCACGCTCGACGCCGAGCTGGCCGATCTGCGCGATCAACTGGCAAGCGGTCAAGAACAGGCCGTCGCCCTGCGCGATTCGCTTGCCGAAGCCAAACGCAGTGCCACCGCCAACACCGCCCGGCTGGAAGCGGCCCGCGGGCTCGACCGTGAACAGTTGGAAGCGGCGATGGCAGCCGAAACGCCGGCCTCCAGCGCTGGCGCTGACCGCTCAGCCGAAGCGATTGCCGCGCTGCGCGCCCAGCGCCAAGAGCATGAAATTGCCCAGTGCATCGAGCGCCTTGCCCAGGCCGCTGCACGCGCGCAGTCGCGCCATGAGCGCGCTGCACACGAGCATGCAGTGCGCGACGAAGCGGGCCGCCGCAGCTTGTTGGGGGCCCAGCTCGCGCAGGCCGAATCAGCCCGCCGCGCCCTGACTGATACCGTAGCTGCCGCCGATGCGGCACTCGCGGCCGAAACCGCGATGGCGCAGCAAACCGCCGCTGCCGCGCAGCGCCACGCCCAAGCGCAGCATGCCGCGCTCGCAGCGCAAGGCGAGCGGGCGCAACGCTTGATCGAGGCCGAAACCCGTGCCGCAAACCAGCAGTTGGTGGCGCTGCGCACCGCGATGGCCCAGCGCACCGAAGAGACCCAGCGCGCCCAATCAGAGCTGCACTTGGCGGAAGCTCAGGCGCGTAATGCTATCGCCGCCACCCAGGCCCATGCCACCGCCTTGATTGACTTGGAAGGGCGCACGCTGGACCGTCAAGCACAGTTAAGCGCCGCCACCAGCCGCCAAGATGCGCAGCAAGCGCGCCTGCAACAGCTGAACGATGAAGCCGACCAGATTACCCAAGCCAACGAGCAGCGCGCCGCGCAAGTGCGTGAATTGCGCCTTAACGCCGCCGCGCAAGCCGCGCAACTAGCGCAAACCCTGGCGCAGCAGCAAGCAGTGCAAAGCGATGCGCTGATGGTGATGCGCGAGCAGCACGCGGCACTGCACGCGCAGGAACAGCAAGCCTTGCAAGAGCGCGAACAGGCGGTTGCGGCCATTCAAGTTCAGGCTGCTGCGATCAGTGCCGCTGAAGCTGCGGCCTTGGCGCAGCAGCACGCCGCCAGCGCCTTGCGGGTAGCCCGGGTAGGTGTGGAAACCGAAAGCCGCGATGCGCGCTTGGGGTTGGCCCGCGAGCGCGTCGCCGCGCGCGAACACGTGGCCGCGCAGATCCACGCTGCCAGCGTTTACGAAGCGGCGATCGCCGTCGCGCGTGCCACTGAGGCCTCCGAATTTGTCAACTCGCCCAGCAATTCGCTGGCTGAAACCGCTCTCTTAGGCCAGATCGGCGAGCGTCAAGCCAGCTTGGAGGCCCTGCGCGCCCAGCACCTGCAGTTAGCGCAGGAAGAAGCCCAAGAGCGCGATCAAATTGAAGCGATGAATTCGCTTGCCGGGGCTACGCGCGACGAAGTGCGCCGCCTTAAATTGGTCGAGCGGACCTCTGCGGAAGAGTCGGCGCGGCTCTGGTTGCAGGCGGGCAGCGCGCAGCGCAAAGCACGGGCCGACGCTGAAGAGCTGGCCGAATTGCACGCTCAGGCGGACGAGCGCGCCAAGACCGTTTCTGACGCGCGAGTCGCGTTTGAACATCAGCTCGCCCAGTTGGAACAGGTGCGCGAGGACAGCGCCCGTGTACAAGCCGATATCGCGCGGGCAGAAGCCGAATCTGAACGACTGGCCAAAGAGTGGATCAAGCAGGAACGCGCCCGCACCGGCGCGCGTAATCAAGAGGCCAATGCCGCCGCAACCTTGCCCAATTTAATGGCACGGCAAAAGAGCACCGAATCTGCGGTGGTCGATGCCACTTCACAATTGCGCGAGCTTGAAGCCCGCACCGGGCGCGCCAACGCGCAAATCAGGGAGCAAGAGCGATTGCTGGTAGAGGCTGAGTCGGCTCTGGCTCGCACGGTAGACAGCGTCAATGCCAAGCACGCGCAGCTGGCGCGTACTACCCAGGCGGCTGCGGCCCGTCAGCCTTCTCGCCCTTCTCGGCAAGCGCAAGCCCAACCCGTTGGCGGGGTCAGCCGCTGGGCTGGCTGGGGAGTAGCTGCCGTCTGTGCCGGCTTGGCTGGCTGGCTGTGGGTTGCACCGGGGACGCAGCCAGTTTCCCCTCCCGCCCCGGCCGCAAAGCCGGTTGCGACGGTTGCTCCGGTTGCAGCGCAGCCCGCCGCGCCACCAGCGGCGGATGCGCCAATTGAGCCGATGAATTTGAAGCTCGATGGCGAATTGAAACTGGGCAAATAGCAGTCACTTGATGCGCACCCCTTTCAGTTTGACCGCGATTGCGCTGTTGATTGTTTCGTTCCTGATTGCCTTTCTTGCGCTGCCGGTAGGCGCGGTGATCTTCACCGCATTTGTCAACGCCGATGGCTCGTTTACGCTCGGGCATTTCAGCTCGTTTCTGCAATTGACGATCATGCGCGAAGCCTTCGTCAACAGCCTGATCGTGGCATTGGCTTCGGTGTTTTTCGCCGCGCTGATCGCCGTGCCGCTGGCCTATTTCACCGTGCGTTTTGAGTTCAAAGGGCAGGCGCTGATCCAAACCTTGGGCGTGCTGCCGCTCATCATGCCGCCCTTTGTGGGTGCAGTAGCAATGCAACTCATTTTTGGGCGTTCCGGTTCGGTCAATTTGCTGCTCAACGACTGGTTTGGATTTGGCATCCCCATCATGGAAGGCCTGGTCGGTGTGGTCTTCGTTGAAAGCCTGCACTACTTCCCGTTCATTTTGATGAACCTCACCGTCAGCCTGCGCAACATTGACGGCGCGATGGAAGAAGCCGCGCTCAACTTAGGCGCGAAAGGCTGGCGGCTTTTTTGGCGGGTGATTTTTCCGCTTGCTATGCCTGGTTTTGTGGCCGGTGCCGCGCTCGTGTTTGTCAAAGTTTTCGACGATTTGGGCACGCCGCTGGTGTTGGGCACTACCAACATGCTCGCCCCTCAGGCCTACTTGCGCATCACTTCGGTGGGGGTGGAAGACCCGATTGGCTATGTCATCTCGGTCATCATGATCGGCTTTTCGATTCTGGCGTTGTGGATGTCGGCGCGAGTGCTTAAAGATAAAGACTATTCCACGGTGCAAAAAGGTGGCGCGGCAATCGCCAAGCGGCGCATGAAGCGCTGGGAAGCAGGCCTGGCCTACGCGCTGATTTCAGTCACGCTCTTGGTCGTGCTCTCGCCGCACATGGGTTTGCTGTTGCTCTCGTTTGCCAAAGTGTGGAGCTTCTCGGTGCTGCCCGATGCCTTTACTTTTGACCACTATGTCACCGTGTTCTCCGACTCCAAAGGCATGCTCTGGAACACCTTGCTCTACTGCGGCCTGGCCGGGTTGATCGACGTGATGTTTGGCACCGCCATCGCCTACCTGATGCTGCGCACTAAGCTGCCCGGTCGGCAAGCGCTCGATTGGCTGGCCTCAGCAGCACTTGCAATTCCGGGCTTGGTATTGGCAATTGGCTATCTGCGCATCTTTAAAGGGCTCAACATCCCGTTCACCGAGACCGCGTTTACCGCATCATGGATTCTCATCATGATCGCCTATGCGGTGCGCCGCCTGCCATACGCGCTGCGCAGTTGCGTGGCGGCCTTGCAGCAGGTCAATAGTTCGCTAGAAGAAGCTGCCGCTAACTTGGGTGCCTCGCGCGCCAGCACGATTCGGCGCATCGTCATTCCGCTCATGGCAGGTGGCATGCTGGCGGGCTTTGTCACCAGCTTTGTGACCGCTGCGGTGGAGTTGTCAGCCACGATTTTGCTCACCACCGTGCAAAGCCACGCCACCATGAGCTACGGAATTTATCTGTATATGCAATCCATCGCCGGGCGCGGCCCAGGTGCGGCGCTGGGCGTGATCGCCGTGCTGCTAGTGGCGGTAGGCACTTATTTGACCAATCGCATGCTCCAAGCACCTGAGCCTTCGAGGAGCCACGCATGAGCGCAATCGTCGCCACTGAAGTCGAAGCCAAGAACATCGCCCTTTCCTACGACGGCGGAAAAAGCTTCGTCCTCAAAGACATCAATCTCAAAATTGTGCCGGGCGAGTTTTTTGCGCTACTCGGGCCTTCCGGTTCGGGTAAATCCACGCTGTTGCGCTTGATCGCCGGTTTCAATCAGGCGCAAAGCGGGCAACTGCTGATTGACGGCAAGGATGTTTCACAAGTGCCCGCGCACCAGCGCGATGTGGGCATGGTGTTCCAGAGCTACGCGTTATGGCCGCACATGACCGTTGCCGACAACGTCGGCTTCGGATTGGTGGAGCGCCGGTGGGCCAAGGCGGACATCGCTCGCAAAGTGGGTGAAATGCTTGAACTGGTGGGCTTGCAAGACTACTCCCGTCGCCGCCCCAACCAGCTCTCAGGCGGGCAGCAACAGCGCGTAGCGCTGGCGCGCACCCTGGCGATCTCGCCCAAGGTATTGCTGCTGGACGAACCGCTCTCCAATCTGGATGCCAAGCTGCGCGTGCAAATGCGCGAAGAGCTCAAGAGCCTGCAACGCCGTCTCGGCATCACCACCATCTTCGTCACCCACGACCAGGAAGAAGCGCTTGCGACCAGCGACCGGATTGCCGTGATGGATGGTGGCGTGATTCAGCAAATCGGGCGACCAGAAAAGGTCTACGACGACCCGGTAAACCGCTTCGTCGCCAACTTTATCGGCACGATCAACCTCGTGCCAGCGCGCGTAAAACCGATCGACGAAACGATTGAGCCGCTCACGCGCGACGCGCGTACCGTGCTGATTGAAAACGCGGTGTGGGGGGAGATGTTTGTGCCCGCTTTCGGCTACCCGAGTGCCGGGGCCGAGGGCGACGTGATGGTGCGGCCCCTGGCCTTGCATCTGGCCCCGGCAGGCACCGCCGCCCGCCCGATGGATGTGGTGATCGAGGGCGAAATTCTTTCGAGCGAGTTCATGGGCGAATACGTGCGCTACCGGGTAAAAACCCCGCAAACGACCCTAGTAGCCGATCAGTCGCACCGCGCCCATACGCCGATGCTGAAGGTAGGCACGGCGGTACGCATCGCAGTGTCGCCACAGGAGTTCCGGTTTTTGGAGGAGTGAAGCCGGCAGCAACATCAATGCTGAACCGCGCCAACCTTCCAAGCCATTGCCTGAAGACGCCCGCTGGTATTGCTTCTTCAAGGACTAATTGCCGGAGAGTGGCTTCTGGCAAGCTTCTTCGGGATTGATCCGCGCAGATTCCACATTCGCGAGTGTAGGGCGTCAATCCTGGCTCACTGGTGAGCACGGGCGAGACCAGGGGTGTCGGCGATATGGCGGCAAATCAGGCAGTTTCAATCCACGCCCGTGCGTGAGCACGGGCGAGACGCCCGCAGGTT
>JANLTH010000127.1:0-28060 GCA_031362865.1 Burkholderiales bacterium
CAAGCATCATGTCGTTGCCAATCATCTTGACTTGATTCATGGCTTGCGGGCCGTTGCCGATCAAGGTGGCACCTTTCACCGGGTAGGTGACTTTGCCGTTCTCGATCATGTAGGCTTCCGATGCGGAGAAGACAAACTTGCCGCTGGTGATATCGACCTGCCCGCCGCCGAAATTCTTGGCGTACAGGCCACGCTTGACTGACTTGATGATCTCTTCGGGCGCACGCTCGCCGTTGAGCATGTAGGTGTTGGTCATGCGTGGCATCGGTAGGTGGGCGAAGGACTCGCGCCGCCCGTTGCCGGTGACCGCCGTCTTCATCAGGCGCGCATTGAGCGAATCCTGAATATAGCCGCGCAGGATGCCGTCTTCAATCAGCACATTCTTCTGCGTGCGGTTGCCTTCGTCGTCGATATTGAGTGAGCCGCGCCGGTCTTTGATGGTGCCGTCATCGACAATCGTGACACCTCTGGAAGCAACCCGCTGGCCGATCTTGCCGCTGAAAATCGACGAGCCTTTGCGGTTGAAATCGCCTTCCAAGCCATGGCCGACGGCTTCATGCAGCAGGATGCCAGGCCAGCCGTTGCCCAGCACTACGGGCATCATCCCGGCAGGCGCAGGTTTGGCCACCAGATTGAGGAGCGCGGAATCGACTGCCTCTTTGGCGTATTTCTCCAGCAAGCCTTGCGCGAAGTAGGCGTAGTCAAACCGCCCGCCGCCGCCAGCGGAACCAGTTTCACGCCGCCCGCCTTCTTCAACAATTACCTGAATCGAGAGCCGTACCAGCGGGCGCACGTCAGCGGCAATCACACCATCGCTGCGCGCCACCAGAATCACTTCATGAGTGCCGCCCAGGCTTGCCATCACTTGTGTCACGCGCGGATCGAGACCACGGGCAATTTTTTCGATGCGTTCCAGCAGCTTGACTTTGGCTGTGGCATCAAGCGAACCGATCGGGTTAGCTGGGGTGTAGAGCTTGCGCGCCGCGCCTTTGCCGGCTTTCACGCTTTTCGACTGGCCTAAACCTGCCATGGCGGCCGCTGCGTTTGCGGCATCGGTCAGTGAAGTCAGGCTGATGTCATCTGAATACGAAAACGCGGTGCGCTCGCCGGTGATGGCGCGCACGCCCACGCCTTGCTCGATATTGAAGCTGCCGGACTTGACAATGCCTTCTTCCAGTGCCCAACCTTCAGAGCAGGTGTATTGAAAGTAAAGGTCGGCGTAGTCCAGCTTGCGCTTGAACATGCCATCCAGCGTTTTGGTGAGGTCAGCGGTAGTCAGGCCGTAGGGCGCGAGCAGTGTGGCTTCGGCGGCGGCAAGTGCGGAGAAGGGGGTATCGAATGGTTTCATCACACCATTTTAGAGGGGCACGCAGGGCCACGGAAGCATTGATTATCTATATCACCAGGTGGTATACTTTAAGCATGAATCGCATCTATGTGACCCGGACGTTTGCGCGCTGGATGCGTACTTCCGATGTCAACCAGGCTGCGCTTTGTCAAGCTGTGCACGAAATGCATCACGGTTTGATTGACGCGGACTTGAGCGGTCACGTGTACAAGAAGCGTGTTGCCCTCCCCGGACGGGGTAAGCGCGCAGGTGCCAGAGTGATCGTGGCGACGCGATTTCGCTCCTCGTGGTTTTTCCTGTTCGGATTCGCCAAGAGCGAGCGCGCGACAGTCAACGAAACGGAACTCAGGGCATTGCAAGAATTGGCGCGAACGCTGCTTGAATTGGATTCGGCGGGAATCAGCACCTTTATCGCCCAAGGTGGGTTGAAGGAGATTGAATATGACGACAGCCAGAACGACCAGAACAACTAGCCGCATCTTGCGTGAAGTGCTCGAAACGGCAGGCGACCTGCACAGCGCCGGCGTGATCGACAAGCGGCGCATGCAGCAATTTGATGCGCTTTGCCATTTGGAGGTAGCAGAAATGAGCGCGCAGCACATTCGCGGTCTGCGCAAGAAATCGCACCTCAGTCAAGCCGTTTTTGCCGCTGTGTTGAATACGAGCGTTTCAACGGTACAGAAATGGGAATTGGGTGATAAACGCCCCAGTGGCCCTTCACTCAAATTGCTCAATCTGATTCAGCGAAAAGGGCTTGAGGTGGCGCTGTAGGGTTTTGCGGCAGGATGCCTGGTCATCTGCGCCTGTTGCAGCTTGCCTCTGCAGCGCCAGCCGAATCGGGCGAAGCGAAAGCCGCCAATACCGCGGATGCCGCAAGCGGAAAAACCACGGTATCAAGATAGCTACGCACCTGCGGTTCCCACGCGATGCCTGCCCGCGACCACGCAATCAACTGCGCCCCTAGCGTCACCGGATCGCGTGCCGGGCGGACGCTTGCCGCCAGCCAGGGTGAGGCTTCAGCACGATCACTTGCGGCGTGCTCAGCGGGTGACTGGCAGCCGTAGTCATGAAACGCAGTGATTGGGCCAAAAGGGGCGGCATCGCCGGGCACTGGCACGCGCGCCGCATGCGATGCTGAAAATGAATCTTGAACCATGTGAAGAAGCGTACCCAGAGCCAGTCTTCGGATAGTATCCGGGCTCGCAACACTGCGCGTTTCAAACAGTTGATGCACCGTGCGGTCGCCCAAACCACGCAAGATGTTGATGTGCCAAGCAGGGTCGAGTGTGCCGATGCTGGCTTCCGCCGCGATGCCACCATTGGCGACTTGATAGGAGAAAGCGGCCCAATGCAACATGCGCTCGCGGGTGCGGGCCGGCGTTTCGCCGGGCGATGCCATTGCGTGCAAAAACTGCATGTCGCCATAGTGCGAGCGGCGCAGCAGGTTTTGCAGCGTGTGGCGCACGCGGGCGCGCTCGGCATCGGGCACCTGCGGTGTGGCGTCGTCAAACGGCAGCGCGCTGTTGGTAGACATCAGCAGCGCCCAGCAGGCGGCGTTTTCTGGCACGCGCACCTCGCCGCATACTAAGCGCGAAGGGTTGATGAAGCTGCCGGTGCGCATCGGCGGGGCATCGCTCCAGCGGCTGGCGCGAATCAACTCTTGCTCGCCGGGTGTCAAATCGAAGGCGGAGCGTGCTAACTGGGCTCGGCCAGCACACGTGACGATCAAGCCGTTTTCTACTTTGAGCGGGGTATTCGCGCAGCGAATCGACAGGTCGGTCAGGTTTTCATGCACCGGCTCTTTCAATTGGCCCATCGCGGCGGGCACTTGCGAAACCCAAGAGACCGGCCCCAAAAGCAACTGCCGCGGGTTGTTGACCAGCGCCTCCAACTGGCGCTCGACCCCGGCGGGCGAGAGTGTGGCCGAGTCGTAGCTCCACGGGTCGATCTTGAAGGCGTGCGCGGGCAGCGTAGCGATCAACAAACCCGCAACCAACCGGCGCTCAAGCATGGCCGTCGCGCATCGAGGCGTGGCAGAAGATGCGTGCGTCCATGGTCAGCAGTTGCGGCGCTACTTGCACCGGTGTGGCGAGTTGCTGCAATACATCGCGCTCCAGGTCAACCCCTGGTGCGATTTCGGTCAGCGTGAACTGGCCTTCGCGTAGCTCAAACACCGCCCGCTCGGTGATGTACATGGTTGGAATGCCCAATTGCGAGGTGTAAGGCCCGTTAAAACTCAAGTGTTGCACCTGCGGCACCACCTTCTTGATGCTGCCTTCGCGCACGATGCGCAAGGTGCCCCCACCAGTGGCGATCTCCAGCCCGGCCGCCGTCAGCGTGCCCATAAAAACAATGCGCTTGGCGGTTTGCGTGATGTTGATAAACCCGCCCACCCCCGCCACCTTGCTGCCGAATTTGGAGACATTGACACTGCCCTCGCCATCGACTTCCGCCAACCCCAAAAAGGTGAGGTCCAGCCCGCCACCATCGTAAAAATCGAACTGCTCCGCGTGCGAGATCACGCATTCAGGATTGGTCGATGCGCCGAATGAGCGTAGCTCGGCCGGCGTGCCGCCAATCGGGCCGCTTTCCACCGTCATGGTGAAGTCGGCAAAGCCTTCTTCGCGCGCGATCTTGCCTACACCGGCGGGAATGCCGACCCCCAGATTGACCACCGCACCGGCGTGCTTTTGCAGCTCGAAAAAAGCGCGCCGCTGGATAATCTTGCGCATCGACAGTGGCTCGGGCTTAAAGCCGTGGTCAGGCTCGATTGATTCGCCTGAATACGCCGGGTTGTATTGCTCAATATAGGTTTGCCAGTGGTCGTCGGGGTTGTCGCACACGCACACGTAGTCCACCACAATGCCCGGCACTTTGACTGACGAGAGCGGCATTTCATGCGCGCCCACCAGGCGCTGCACCTGCGCGATCACGATGCCGCCAGAATTGTGCGCCGCCTGCGCCAGCGCCAGCACGTCGCCGGGAAAAGCTTCGCGCTCGCAAGAAAGGTTGCCCTTCGGGTCGCTCGAAGTGGCACGGATCATCACACAATGAATCGGCAGCGCCGGATAAAAAAGATACTCCTGCCCGCGCAGGGTGATGCGCTCAATCAGCTCTTCCGTGGTGGCCGCGTTGAGCTTGCCGCCATCGTGCCTTGGATCGACAAAGGTATGCATGCCAATCTTGGTAATCACCCCCGGCTTGTGGCCCGCAATTGCGCGAAACAGGTGGGTGATGACCCCTTGCGGATAGTTGTAAGCCTCCACCTTGTTGGCATTGACCAGTGCCGCCAAGCGCGGCCCCGCTGCGCCCCAGTGCCCGCCGATCACGCGCTTGACCAGGCCCTCGTGTGCAAAGCGCCCACTACCTTTGCCTTCACGATTGCCCTGACCAGCGGCGTAGATGTAGGTCAAGTTGCGCGGGTGGCCAGTGGCGAGAAAGCGCTCCTCCACATAGCGGCTGATGTTTTCCGGATGGCCAACGCCGGTAAAGCCGGAGGTGGAAACGGTCCAATCGTCCTGAATCAGAACAGCAGCGGCTTTTGAGGTAATGACTTGCATGAAGGTTTTGAGCGAAAGAAAGGCTGAGTGGGGAGTGAATTTTCGCTATTATCGAATCGTTCCCAACTTCACCTATGGATGCCCATCATGCCCGTCGTCATCGCTTCGCTCGCCCAACTAAAAACCATGCAGGGCCAGGAGCTCGCCGTGAGCGACTGGGTGCAAGTCACCCAAGAGCGCATCAACCTCTTTGCCCAAGCCACTGGCGACCATCAATGGATTCACGTTGACGTAGAACGCGCCAAGGCATCACCTTTCAAAAGCACAATCGCCCACGGTTTTCTCACTCTTTCGCTGGTGCCAGAACTGTATGCCAATGCGGTGTCTACACCATCGGTAAAGATGGGCGTGAATTATGGGTTGAACAAGGTGCGCTTCACCAACCCCGTGCCAGCCGGTGCGCGCGTGCGCGGGCGCTTCACACTGAGCGAGGTGCAAGACATCCCCGGCGGGGCGCAAGCCACGATGATTTGCAAGATTGAGATTGAAGGGCAAGAGAAGCCCGCTTGCGTGGCCGAGATGATTAGTCGGCGGTATGAGTAGTGGAGCGTGGCTGAAGAATGGCGTGGAGGGCGCACTGATAATCGCGATTTGTTGAAAGGATGGAGAGTGAAATCAATGCTGGGTGGGCCAGAGTTCTCAGATGTCACCGACTTCTACGATCAACACCCGATTAACGAAGCGCAGATTCTCGATGCGGTCCGTGCACGCGGTGTGTCGCTCTGTGCCGTCACCGAAGCAGATCTCCAGGAATTCGACCAAGACCACTATGGTGGCATCGCTGCGCTTGACGCACTGGCGGAGGCGGCGGGAATCAAACGCCATCATCACGCCCTCGATATTTGCAGCGGCATGGGCGGGCCGGCGCGCTATCTGGCACACAAGATTGGCTGTCGTCTCACTGGTATTGATCTGACCGAAAGCCGGGTCCGTAGCGCCACTTCATTGAGTGTTTTGAGCAATCTCGACCATTTGGTCGATTTTCATCACGGCAATGCGCTCGACCTGCCTTTTCCCGACGATCACTTTGATGTTGTCATCGCGCAAGAAGCATGGGCGCACATTCCGAACAAAGCCGGGTTGATCGCTGAAGCGGTGCGGGTAGCGAAGCGTGGCGGCGTGATTGCGTTCACCGATATCGTAAGCATCGGTACGCTTGATGCAAAGACGGCTACCCGCCTCTTCGACGGCATGCGGTTTTCCGAAATAGCAAGCCGAGCGACTTACTGCGCCTTGCTTGAGGCAGCAGGATGCGTGGTCGAGCAATGCCAGCCGCTTGATGCCGAGTGGATCAAGATACTCCAGGAGCGCCATGCCATGTATCGCAGCTTGCGTGCCCCGACGGTGGCGAAATTTGGTGAGCAGGGCTATCGCCGCTACGACGCTGCTTATGCCTTCTTCGTCTCGCTCTATGAGCAAGGCGTACTGGGCGGAGTGCGCTTGGTGGCACGTAATTCCATTTCTAAATCATTACGAGATTAGGCGCACCGACGACGACAGTGCGCGTAGCACGGCTAGGAAGGGGCAACGACATATCGTAATGATTTAGAAATGGAATAAGCTCGCTGCTTGAAAAGCCTTACTGGACGGACGTCTTCAGACATCATTCGTGAGGAAATCAGGGCAGATTGTCGGCACGTAGTACGGGACAAAACACCGGTGACTTGTCGCTACGTATCGAGAGCACCGTTTCCACCGGGCCTGACCAAAGCAAGTTTCCCGAGTTGGAAATTCGCCGCATAAAAACGTCGACACTCTTCTCTCTGACTTTAGGACACCAGCCGCTGCCTGTGCGTCAAGCCAGCGCTACCCCGCTACCCCGCCATCCCGTCATTCCCGCGGATGCGTGAATCCAGACGGCCAATAGAGTGACTGCAGCACTTTCGAGTAGCGGCCACTGGATTTCGGGGAAAGCGGGCATGACGGAGAGTAGCCTGAGCAGCGTCATGTTTGCAGAACGGAAATTCCTGAAGAACCGCTCTGGCATTGCCTCTTCAGGCATCAGCCCTTAAGCACTATTCGATGCTTTTATTTGCGATGAATTTCTAACTCAAGACACTAACAGTTGTTGTTAATTGAGTTTCTCAAATATAGTTAATATGCGATATATTGCATTTATCATTTTTAAGCGATAAACTGCAATTATCATATTAAGGTGATAATTGTTTTGCGGCGCGATGCTGTGAAATGAGGTCCATGCTACTCACCGATACTGGGTTGCATGGCCTTGTATTTTTGACTTCTACCTATGGCCTCTGCTGCTCCTCATACCCTCCAAACCACCGCGCAACTCGCCATGCATCTGCGCACGCTTAGGCGCGCCCGCGGGTTCACTCAAGCGCAGTTGGGTGAGCGCATCGGTGTCGGGCAGGTGCGGATTGCCGATATTGAGAAAAATCCGGGCGCGGTGAGTTTGACGCAGTTGCTGCAATTGCTGCACGCGCTTGATGCGAGCTTGCAGTTGGTTGAAAAACCGGCTTCACCAGCCGAAGACCTCAAAGCGCTATGGTAGCGACCTTGCCTAATGCCCTTGATGTTTGGATGAATGGGCAGCTGGTGGGTACTTGGCAGCGCTCGCGAGCGCTGCTGGATCAATTCACCTATGCAGAAAGCTGGGTTGCTTCTACCGAGGCGCGCCCTTTGTCGGTCTCGCTGCCGCTGCCCGCCAACCATGCCGCCGATTCCGTGTTGCGCGGGCCGGTAGTCGAGCATTTCTTTGACAACCTGCTGCCAGACAACCCCGCGATCCGTCAGCGTTTGCGCACCCGGCATCAAACCAAATCAACCCGCGCGTTTGATTTGCTGGCAGCGATTGGGCGGGACTGCGTGGGCGCAGTGCAGTTGTTACCCGGGGGTGAGTCGCCAACTGGCTTCGACAAAATCCACACCGAGCCGCTGGACCACGCGGCGGTCGCCGATCTGATTCGTGCGGCTTCAGGCAACACGGTGCTGGGTCAGACTTCGGCGCGCTGGAATGACTTTCGCATTTCGATTGCGGGCGCACAAGAGAAGACCGCTTTGCTGCGCATCGATGGCGCGTGGCATCGCCCTTTGAATGCCACACCAACCACGCATATTTTGAAATTGCCGCTGGGCTTGGTTGGCAATTTGCAGGTTGATATGCGCGATTCGGTCGAGAACGAATGGCTATGCGCCAAGCTGATGAGAGCCTTTGGCTTCAACGTGGCGCACGCCGAGATTGCACGCTTCGGTGATCAGAAGGTGCTGGTAGTAGAGCGCTTTGACCGACGGTGGGTGGAGACCGCCACGCTGACCAAATCCGGCAAACCGGGCCGTACCAAGCAGCGCTGGATCGCACGTTTGCCGCAGGAGGATTTTTGCCAGGCACTCGGAATTGCAGGTGACCGCAAATACGAAAGTGATGGCGGGCCGGGCGTCCGCGCAGGGCTGGCTTTGCTGGATGCAGGCAACAACGCCGCAGCTGACAAACTGCAGTTTGCACTGGCGCAATTGGCCTTTTGGCTGCTCGCCGCCACCGATGGGCACGCGAAGAACTTTTCGATCCACATGCATCGCGGCGGCTTTTATCAAATGACCCCGCTCTACGACATCCTTTCAGCGTGGCCTATCATTGGCCGGGGTGCGGGCAAGTTGGAATATCAGAAAGCCCAACTGGCGATGGCGATTCGCGGCAAAAATGCCCACACCAAACTGGGCGAGATTCAAACGCGGCACTGGGCAGGATTGGCGCGCCAGACCGGCGTGCCCGGCGCATTCGCGCGCATGGTGGAGCTGGTCGAAACTGCCGATGCTGCGGTCGAGCGCGCCACCGCCAAGCTGCCCAAAGCGTATCCGGTCTACGTGGCCGAGAAGATTGTCATCGGCGTCGGCCAGCAGGTGCGGCGGTTCTGGTCGGGCCTGGCTGCGTCAGGCATGGCAGCCAAGCTTTAGGCATCGCAAAAATCGCCGCGTCCGCAGCGCGCGGCATTACATCCCTGGCTGATGCACCTCAATCACATTGCCGTCGGGGTCTTGCAAGAACACCTGATACCAACCGGCAATCGCCCATTTGCCGTAGTCGGAGTAGCGAATGCCAAGCTCGTCGCACTTGCGCATAAAGCCCTTGATGTCGTCGGTGCGAAAGCAAAAATGCCCGTGTGACATCGGGTTGACGAACTGCTTCATTTTGAAGCCGGTGTGGATGTCCCGTTCAGCCCAGTGGAATTCAATCGCACCGTCGGAAAGAAAATCGACCTTGCCGTTGTAGCCGGTGCGGGTGCTGCTGGCATCGATGCGGGTATGTTCTTCATCGCGGATCGTGCCTAAATCAAACAGCGTTTGGTAGAACTTGGTCAGCCGTGGCAAGCTATCGGTGCACAGGTTCATGTGGTGGAATTTGAAGTTCATGGCGGCCTTTTTTGTGGGTTGGCGGATAGGATGACGGGTGGTTAGCGAACAATCGAGCATCGAAAGCGA
This sequence comes from Burkholderiales bacterium, assembly GCA_031362865.1. Taxonomy (GTDB): domain Bacteria; phylum Pseudomonadota; class Gammaproteobacteria; order Burkholderiales; family JAEUOS01; genus JANLTH01. The sequence continues at coordinate 9,346 of JANLTH010000127.1, forward strand.
TGCGCTCCTGCAACCCGCATTATTACCGCACGCCGTTGGTATGCCATTCTTGGCTCAATAACTCTGAGCATTCGAGCCATCATTCCTGCGCCAGACAGTAGTGACCGGATCGGGATGATGATGTTCGCGAAAAAAGAGAAACGGAATTAGCCGTTTGAAGCGGTGCGCATCGTTGCCAAACCAATCCCGGTCGCATCAAACCCCCCATCGACGGCGAGCGTTTGACCGTTGACGTAGCTTGCGGCCTCGCTGCATAAAAACACCACGGCGTTGGCGATTTCGCGCTCAGTACCGTAACGGTTAAGCGGAATCGCGTCGTGATAGTCGCGGCGAATCGCGGTGCTATGCACCGCCTTGGCCATGGTGGTATCTACCGGGCCGGGCGCCACTGCATTGACGCGGATGCCCAGCGTGCCCCATTCGGCTGCTTGCTGCTTGGTTAAGTGCATGATGGCAGCTTTGCTAGTGCCATAGGCGATGCGCAGAGTGCTGGCGCGCAAACCTGAGATGGAGCCGATATTCACAATTGCACCGCCGCCTGCAGCAAGCAGGTGCGGTACTGCGGCCTGGCTCATCAAAAAAGGGCCGTTGAGATTGACCGCCAGTACGCGCGACCACTCTTCAAAGGTGGTCTCCAATGCGGACTTGAATACTGCCACGCCCGCGTTGTTGACCAAGGCATCGAGCCTGCCGAAATGCGCCACGGTGCGCGCGATCACTGCACTCACTTCTGTGGGAGCTGCAACATCGCAGGTGAGCGCGAGTGTGCCGCTACTGTCTGCCAATTCAGTCGCTGCTTGCGTGACGGCAGGGCCATCGATGTCAAGCAGCGCCACGCGGTAGCCTTCTTCCAAAAACCGCTGCGCGATGGCCAATCCGATGCCGCGCGCGGCGCCGGTCACGAGCGCAACTTTTACTGGGCGTGCCTTAGTCATCGCCATCGCCTAAACCGGGAAAGAGGATGTCGGTAAAGCCAAATTTACGCATGTCGGCTACCCGCATCGGGTAGAGGATGCCGAGCAGATGATCGACCTCGTGCTGCACCACGCGTGCATGAAAGCCGGCCACTTCGCGGTCAATCGGTGTGCCGTGGGCATCGAAACCTTGGTAGCGGAGTTGCGTAAAACGGGGCACGACCCCGCGCATGCCGGGCACCGAGAGGCAGCCTTCCCAACCGTCCTCTTTGGTGTCGCCCAGTGCGGTGAGCACCGGGTTGATGAGCACGGTGAAAGGGATCGACGACGCATCGGGGTAACGCGGGTTGATCTTCGCCGTCTCCGTGTTGCGCTCGCCAAAAATCACCACTTGTTGGTTCACACCAATTTGCGGCGCGGCAATGCCAGCACCACTGGCGGCGATCATGGTCGCTTCCAGGTCGGCAATTAGCGTGTGCAGCTCGGGCGTGTCAAAGCTTGCCACCGGTAGCGAGGCTTGCAGCAGCGAGGGTGTGCCCATGCGCAGAATGGCGCGCACCGTACCGGGGCTTTGTTGGTTGCCGTTCATTGCACCGCCTTTTCAAGAATGTTCACCACGCGCTGCATCGCAGCTGCCATCACCACGCCAATGTTTTCTACGCTGATGGCGTGTGCTGAGCTTGACTTGCCGGCGGCGTGATTCACGCTCACCGCCAAGCAGGCGTAGGGCAGGCCCAGCTCGCGTGCCAGCGCGGCTTCGGGCATGCCGGTCATGCCAACCAGCGTGCAGCCATCGCGCTCCATGCGGGCGATTTCGGCGGCCGTTTCGAGCCGTGGGCCTTGCGTGCAGCCGTAGATACCTTCGTCAAGAACGACTTCCATGGCGGCTCTTGAGGCATTGATCAGGCGCATGCGGAGGGCCGCATCATAGGGTTCAGTGAAATCGATATGATGTACCGCTTCAGGCATGGGTGTCTCCGCGCCCTCAAAAAAAGTCATCGCGCGGCTGTAGGTGTAGTCGATGATCTGGTGCGGCACCACCAACACACCGGGGCCGCAATGGGCGGCGATACCGCCCACCGAGGCGACCGCGATCACGCGGCTGGCCCCTGCTTCTTTGAGCGCCCAAAGATTGGCGCGATAGTTGATGAGGTGCGGCGGAATCGTGTGCCCATAGCCATGCCTGGCCATAAAAACCACTTCAACACCGCCCAGCACGCCAAACGAGAGCGCACACGAAGGTTCGCCCCAAGGCGTGCGTGCGATCTCACGACGAGTAACCGACAGATTGGGTAAATTGGCAAGGCCTGAGCCGCCGATGATGGCGAGCATGCTCACATACCCTTCATCGCGTACACCGCCGGCAAATTGCGCCACCAACCCTTCACGTCCATCCCATAGCCAAACACGTAGCGGCTGGGCACGCTGATGCCGGTGAAATCGGGGCGGATCGGTTTGGCTTTGGCGATGATTTTTTCGCAGAACACGGCGTTGTGAAAAGTGGCCGCGCCCAGCGCATTGATGCGGTCACGGATCGCGGCCATGGTGTCGCCTTCATCCAGAATGTCGTCCAGCACCAGCACCGTGCGGCCCTTGATCGGTGCGTGCGGCTCAACCCGCCACTGCAATGCGCCGCCATGGGTCTTGTCGCCGTAGCGGGTTACGTGCAAGTAGTCAAATTCGAGCGGAAAGTCTAGCTGCGGCAAGAGCTGCCCGGCGAATACGGTCGCACCGCCCATCACGGCCAGCACCAGCGGATTGGTGTGGCCGAGGGCCGCCTTGATTTCTGCCGCCACGCGCGTAGTCGCCGCGTCGCATTGTGCTTTGCTGAGTACCAAGTCGGCTTCGCGCAGCAGTTGGAGCGCTTCGTCACGAGTCATGTTTGCAAGCCTTTCAAAAATTGCTCGAATGCTGGGCCGGTTTCGGGGTGCAGTCTGCCCAGCGCCACGGTGGCTTTCAGATAGCCCAACTTAGAACCACAATCGTAGCGCGTACCTTCCACCCGGTGCGCCAGCATGCGCTCGTGCGCGAGCAGGGCGCTAATGCCGTCAGTCAATTGAATCTCGCCACCGGCACCGGGCTTGACCTGCTCAAGCATTTCAAAAATACGCCCCGGCAACACATAGCGCCCGATTACGCCCAGCGTGGACGGCGCGACCGCAGGCGCTGGCTTTTCGACCATCGCCGAAATGCGCTGAGTGCGCGCATCGAGCACTTCGCTAGTGCTCACAATGCCGTAGCTGGCGGTTTGCGCACGCGGTATGTCTTCCACGCACAGCACACCCGCGCTGTGGCGGTTCGCCACATCCACCATTTGTTTTAAGGCACCAAAACCACCATGCGAAGAATGCATGAAGTCGTCTGCCAGCAATACCGCAAAAGGCTCGTCGCCCACAATGTCTTTGGCGCACAACACCGCGTGCCCCAGCCCCAGCGGTTCGGCTTGGCGGGTGTAGATGCAGGTAATGTGCGCGGGGATGATGCTGCGCACGACGTCAAGCAATTCGTGCTTTTGCTTGAGCGCCAACTCAGCTTCAAGCTCGTAGGCTTTGTCGAAATGATCTTCAATCGCGCGCTTGGTGCGACCGGTGACGAAGATCATGTCGGTGATGCCCGCTTCCATCGCTTCTTCCACCGCGAATTGAATCAGCGGCTTGTCAACAATCGGCAGCATTTCTTTCGGCGTGGCCTTGGTGGCGGGCAAAAAGCGCGTGCCCAAGCCTGCCACTGGAAACACCGCTTTGCGAATCTTCTTCATATACTCACCTCGTTTAAAAGTTGCAGCAGCGCGGCTTCGTCCAGCACCGGCACGCCAAGCTCAATCGCCTTGGCAAGCTTGGAGCCAGCTTCTTCGCCCGCCACCACGAAATGCGTTTTCTTCGAGACCGAGCTTGCCACTTTACCGCCCGCCGTTTCAATTTTTTCTTTTGCAGCATCACGCGACAACGTAGGTAGCGTGCCGGTCAGCACAAAAGTCTTGCCAGCCAGCCCGGGCAATGCTCCAAGACCCGCTATGGACGTGGCTTTCGGGGCATGTTCTGGCCAGTGAATTCCGGTGGCGCGCAATTGTGCGACTGCTTCTAGATTGAGCGGGTCAGCGAAAAATTGCGCTAGGCTGCGGGCCACCACCGGGCCGACATCGTTCACTTCAAGCAGGGCGGTTTCACCTGCGGCAATCAGCGGCTCAAGGCTGCCAAAGTGCTGCGCCAAATCCTTCGCGGTCGATTCGCCCACGTGTCGTATTCCTAGGCCGAATAAAAAACGCGCCAGTGTGGTTTGCTTGGATTTTTCGATGCCCGCCACCACGTTTTGCGCCGATTTTTCGGCCATGCGTTCCAGCTCGGCCAGTGCGCTCACGCCCAGCTTGTACAAGTCCGCGGGGTGATTGACGATGCCGCGATCAACCAACTGTTCGACCAGTTGGTCGCCCAAGCCTTCGATGTCCATCGCACGCCGGGCTGCGAAGTGCAGCAACGCGCCCTTCTTCTGTGCGCCGCACACCAGCCAGCCACCAGTGCAGCGCGCGATGGCTTCACCGTCGGGTTTGACGATCGGTGAGCCGCAATCGGGGCAGGCCAGCGGCATCACAAACGCGCTAGCAGTGGCGGGGCGGCGCTCGGCCACCACCGCCACCACTTCAGGAATTACGTCGCCCGCACGGCGCACAATCACCGTGTCGCCAATCATCACATCTTTGCGGCGCACTTCGTCTTCATTGTGCAGCGTTGCGTTGGTTACGGTGACACCGCCTACGAACACCGGGGCCAAGCGCGCAACCGGCGTGATCGCCCCGGTGCGCCCAACTTGCACCTCGATGGCCTCCACCGTGGTGGTCATTTCTTGTGCCGGAAATTTATGCGCAATCGCAAAACGCGGGGCGCGCGACACAAAGCCCAGACGCTCTTGCTCGGCGAGCCGATTGACTTTGTAGACCACGCCATCAATGTCGTAGGCAAGCTGCGCGCGCCGTTCACCAATCTGCTTGAAGAAGCCCGTCAGGCATGCTTCTCCAAGCCCTGTCAGGCGTTCTTGGCAGACCGGCAGGCCGAGGGTGGCGTACCAATCGAGCAGTGCGCTATGGGTCGCGGGCTTGGTGATTTCGCCGCCTTCAAAGCGCCCAACCCCGTAGGCAAAAAAGCGCAGGCTGCGCTGCGCGGTGATGCGCGCGTCGAGTTGCCTCAGTGCGCCAGCTGCGGCATTGCGCGGGTTAACGAATTCCTTCTCATCGGCCGCCCGTTGGCGAGCGTTGAGCTTGGCAAAGTCGGCGTGATACATCAGCACTTCACCGCGCACGTCGAGCACGGCGGGTGGCGAGTCGGTGTTTAAGCGCAACGGAATCGCTTTGATCGTGCGCACGTTTTGCGTCACCTCTTCGCCGGTGCTACCGTCGCCGCGCGTGGCCGCTTGCACCAGCAGGCCGTGTTCGTAAGTCAAACTGATCGCCAGGCCGTCGAATTTCAGCTCGGCGCTGTACTCAACCTGGGCCTCACCCTCGCGTTCCAGCCCATCGCGCACACGCCGGTCAAAGTGGGCGACTTCGGCCTCTTCCATGGCGTTGTTGAGCGAGAGCATCGGCACGGCGTGCCGCACTTGTGCAAACTCAGGGCTCGGTGTTGCGCCCACCCGTTGTGTGGGTGAATCGCTGGAGATCAGCTCTGGGTGCGCTTCTTCAAGGCTTTGCAACTCGCGAAACCAGGCATCGTAGTCAGCGTCCGGGAGGCTGGGCGCTGCTTGCACGTAGTAGGCGTGGGCGTGGCGCTGCAATGTTTTCTTGAGCCACGCGGCACGCGCCGCGACAGTGGGTGCGGCGCTCACCGGCTTGCCCGCCTTAGGAGAACAGGCGTTTTGCCAGCGCCCCACCCGCCGGGATGCCATTTTTTTCCATCAGCGCGCGGATCGGTTCGAGTTGGTCGCGGATCTGCACGATCTGCGCGTCGCTCAAGGGCCGCCTGGTGTCGTCCATCACCGACACGCCCAAGCCATTGGAGAAATGCTTGGCAGCCTGGCTGAGTAGATCAAAGGCACGCAGCTCAGGCGGGCTGGTCGGTACGTCCAGCGTGAGCGTTAAGCCGCGCGCGGTCATGTGCTTCATGTCGGCCGCAGCGAAGGGCCGGTTCTCCAGGTCGCTCATCGAATAGAGCACTTCGCCCGAATCTGCATAGCGGCGAAAGCGCCCATCAGCTTCAAGTTGCAAGCCGTTTGCTTCGGCGAGCGCGCGCACCTTGGTGCCGGCAAAGGCGGCATCGCTGGCGATCAGGTTCAAGCCCAGTTGAATATCGACTTCGGCGCAAAACCCGTCGAGCGCGGCTGCGCGAGTGAGTGGATTTTCTTCTTCAGGCCAGGTGATTTGCGCGCCCAAGGTTTCGGCAATTTTCACCGTGACTTGATGAAAGGTTTCGAGATCGACCGGCTTGGCAGCGCCTTTGCGATTGGCCAGTTGCAAGCCAATTCGCACGCTTTCATAGACTTGACGGTCGGCGATGCGGTCAAAGCCGGCGCGCACATGGTCGTAGCCGTCGGCCAAAATCGGGCGCAAGCTGTCTTGCGGCAAATTGGCCGCCAAGGTGCTTTTGAGTTCAAAGCCGGGTGCGGGAGTTTCGAGCGACAGAATCGCGATCAGGTCAATCCGCTCGTCTAATACCGGGTGCGGCTTTGGCTCACCCGTGAGCGAGGTCGCCTCCAGCGTGGCGGTCGAGAGGCGGGCTTGTACCGGCATTGGCGGCACGTCGTCGATCAGTGCGGTGGCCGTGAGGCCAAGTGCGCTGCCAGGTGCTGCCGCGCCCAGGCGCGGCTCAACCCGATGGCGCTCTTCCGGCGGGTTGGTGGCGCTTTTTGCTGCAGGCGGGCGCGCCACCTTGGTCGCGTCCAGCAACACGTCGTCGTGGTCTGACTTGAAGCGTGTTTCCGCATCGCGGCGTGAATGCCGCTCTTGCCACTTGTTGTAGCCGAAGATGCCCAGAACCACGAGGACACCGACCCCGAGTAAGCCTAGTTGAAGTTCGCTCATACCCTCGATTATCGCAAACCGTAGAGTGCTATCAGGCCGCTTGGCGCATCTGAAGCGCTTCGCCGATGTCTACCGCAACGATGCGCGACACGCCTTGCTCTTGCATCGTCACGCCAATTAACTGTTCCGCGATTTCCATCGTAATCTTGTTGTGCGAGATGAAGAGGAATTGGGTGTCTTGCGACATTTTTTTAACCAGCCGCGCGAAGCGCTCGGTGTTGGAGTCGTCCAGTGGCGCGTCAACCTCGTCGAGCAAGCAAAACGGCGCCGGATTCAGCTGGAACATGGCGAACACCAAGGCGCTGGCCGTGAGTGCCTTTTCGCCGCCTGAAAGCAGTTGAATCGACTGGTTTTTCTTGCCCGGTGGTTGCGCCATGACTTGCACGCCCGCATCCAAAATTTCGTCGCCCGACATGATGAGGCGCGCCTCGCCGCCACCAAACAGCGTGGGAAAAAGCTTGCCGAAATGCGCGTTCACTTTTTGGAAGGTGTCTTGCAGCAAAACGCGGGTTTCGCGGTCAATCTTGCGAATCGCGTCTTCCAGCGTGGTGGTGGCTTCGGTCAAGTCACGATACTGCGCATCGAGGAAATTCTTGCGCTCGGTGGCAGCTTTGAGCTCGTCGAGCGCGGCCAGATTGACCGCGCCCAAGGACGCAATCGAATTACCCAGGCGGGTTACCTCGCCTTGCAAATACGCCGGGCGGTAGGGCTTGGGTTCGCTGCCGTCAGTCGGCGCATTCGCTAGTGCCACCAATTCCAGCAACGGGGCTTCATCGGCTTGGGCCTCGACCAATTGCTGGGCAAACTGTTCTTGCGAGAGCCGCGCGGCCTGCTCTTTCAATTGCAATTCAGACAAGCGTCCGCGTAGCGGGTCGAGCTTTTGCTCCGAGCGCAGGCGGTCTTCGTCCATGCCGCGCAACTGCTGGGTGAGCGCGTCCAAATCAGTGCGAATCCGCGCCAGTGCTTGCTCTTTGGCCATGCGCGCGTCGAGCGCTTCTTGCAGGCCGGACTGAATCGCTTCGTCGTGCAAGGTATCCAACTCGGCGCGCGCGGTCTCGGTGTCAGCAGCGACCCGCTCCACCTGGCGCGCCACGTTGTTTTGCGAGGCTTTGATCTCTTCAATCTTGGACTTCGCTTGGCGCAGCGCAAACTCGGCTTCTTGGTGGGCACGCTCGCTGGTGCGGGCGCGCTCCCGCGTCTGGCTCAAGGCTTCTTCGGCATCGGCCATTTTGTCGCGCAATTCCTCGACCTTGTTCGACCCGTTCGCCACTTCTTCGTCGAGCTGGGCAAAGGCGCTTTCCGCCTCGGTCATGCGCATGCGCTCTTCTTCTTGCGCGGCGACGATTTCGCCTTGCTCGTCGGCGATTTGCCGGGCACGCCCGGCGTAGCGTTCGGCGGTTTGCTCTTGCCGCAACACTTCAAGCTGCAATTGATGGAAGCGGCTTTGCGCGTTGGCAACCTGTGGGCGCAGCTCGCTCAATTCAGTGGTGAGGCGGCTCAACGCGGCATCGGCGCGTGCCTGCGCGCCGCGTGTCTCGTCGACCAGCAAGGCTTTGGCTTTAATCGCCAGGCCCAAATTATCAATCTCGTTGGCGCGCGCCAGCATGCCCGACTGCTCATTGTCTGGCGCATAAAAGGTCACCGTGTGGGCGGTGACAACGTGCCCAGCTTTGGTGACAAAAGCGCCACGCGCTGGCAAGCTGGCGCGCTGGCTCAAGGCCTGTGCTGCGTCGTCGGCGATAAAAATGCCGCTCAACCAATCGCCGAGTAAACCTCTGAGATTCACGTCGTCCGCGCGCACCATGTCTTGCAAAGAGCGCAGGCCTGGCGGCACCGCGGCCGGCACGCTGACTTGCGGGGTGTAGAAAGCCAGCTTAGCGGGCGGCGCATCGGCGAAAAAAGACTTGACCCAACTGAGGTCACGCATTTCGAGCGCCTGGAGGCGTTCGCGAAGAATGGCTTCCAGAGCTGCTTCCCAGCCGGTTTCGACGTGGATTTTTTTCCACAAGCGCGGCAGTTGCGCGATCTCGTGTTTGGCCAGCCAGGGTTCCAGTTTGCCGCTCTTGGCGACACTTTCCTGCAAGGCCGTGAGCGCGTTCAGTCGCGCTTCGAGCTCGGCGGACGAACGGGTAGCTGTCTCGAACGCTGCTTGCGCGGCGCGGCGTGCCGCTTCGGTGGTGGGTGCGTCGGCTTCCGCGCGTTCGAGCCGCTCGCGGCGCTTTTCAAGTTCCATCTCGCAGCGCGCTAGCTCTTCACGTGTTTGGTTCAAGACATCCAAATCAGGCTCGACCAGTGTTTTCTTTTCTGAGCTTAAGCGTTCCAGGCGCACGGTCAAGGCGTCGAGCGCCCGCGCCGCATTGGTTTGATGAGCGCCTTCAAGCTGCATCTTCTGTTCAATCGCGCTTAAGGCCTGGCGCGATTCATTGAACGCATCTTGCGCGGCGCGCAAGCCTTCTTCAGCATCGGGCAAACGCTCGCGCAGGGTCTGAGCTTCAATCGTTGACATTTCCAGCGTTTCAGCGGCCCGCGCCGTGCCACCTTCCCAATCGCCCAATGCCAGGGTCAGCGCTTCTGTCTGCTGCTGCCACTGGGCACGCTGCCCGTCGAGCGAAGCGATTTGGTTGCTCAAACGCCCGCGCGCATCGACAATCCGCTTGATCTCGCTTTCGAGCCGCGACACTTCAGACGATGCGCCGTAGAGTTCGCTTTGCGCCACATGCAAGGTGTCGCCAGCGGCGTAGTGGGCCTGGCGCAGGGTTTCGAGTTGCTTCTCGAAATTGCGCAGGGCGGCCGTGCCTTCGTCGAGCGAGAGCGTGGCTACCGCAAGCTCAGCAGCAATTCGGGTTTGTTCTGCAACCGCTTCTTCGCGCCGCAAAAACCACAGCAGATGCTGCTTTTGTGTTTGCTCGGCGGTCAAGTCGCGAAACTGCTGCGCGATTTGCGCCTGTTCGCCCAGTTTGACCAGCTGGCCATCCAATTCACGCAGAATGTCTTCCACGCGCGTGAGGTTTTCACGGGCTTGACTTAAACGCGCTTCGGTTTCTTTGCGGCGCTCTTTGTATTTTGATACGCCGGCTGCTTCCTCCAGGAAGATGCGCAACTCTTCGGGCTTGGCCTCGATCACGCGCGAAATCATGCCCTGCTCGATGATGGCGTAAGCGCGTGCGCCCAGGCCTGTGCCTAAAAAAATGTCTTGCACGTCTTTGCGACGCACGGCTTGGTTGTTGATGAAATACGAAGAATCACCTTGGCGCGTGAGCACGCGCTTGACAGCGATTTCACTGTATTGACCCCAAGCCCCGGCGGCAGGTTTGCCGTCTTCGGGAGCGTTGGCAAAAATCAGCTCGACGGCGGCGCGCGAGACCGGCTTGCGATTGCCCGAGCCATTGAAGATGACATCCTGCATCGAATCGCCACGCAGGGCCGAGGCTTTCGATTCGCCCAGCACCCAGCGCACCGCGTCGATGATGTTGGACTTGCCGCAGCCATTGGGCCCAACCACGCCGACCAGTTGCCCCGGCACCGCGATGGTGGTCGAATCGACAAACGACTTGAAGCCCGCCAGCTTGATTTGAGTTAAACGCACCGCAAATGTCCTACCCAAAATTAAATAGGGACAGTCCCTATTTAATTCGATTTAAAGTTTGCTGCCAAGGTTTCTGGCAAAGCTTTCTATAATAGCAGTTTCGGGGTCAAATTCAGGTGTTTTCATAGGGAAAACACGGATTTGGAAGCCCTTCTCGACCTGCCTAAAAAATGAGCAATCAGCCAAAAAAAACCATCGACACCTTTCCAAATCCGGCACCCCAGCGTGATTACTGGATTCGCATGCAGATGCCGGAATTCACCTGCCTGTGCCCAATGACAGGACAGCCAGATTTCGCGACCCTCTATCTCGACTACATCCCCGATAAGAGCTGTGTGGAGCTCAAGAGCCTGAAAAACTACATTTGGTCGTTTCGCAACGAAGGCGCGTACCACGAGCGGGTGACCAATGAAATGCTCGACACCTTCGTCAAAGCGCTCAAGCCGCGCTACATGAAGCTGACGGCGAAATTTTGGGTGCGCGGCGGGATTTTCACCAATGTGGTGGCCGAGCATCGAAAGAAAGGCTGGAAACCCGCACCAGTCGTGGTTCTTGAGGCAGATGCCGTGGAAAGCGCCGTCAGAGGCTGATCTTCAGGCGGTGCGGCTGGAAAGGCTTGCCCTACCAGCCTTTGCGCATCTCTTCAGAGCCCACGCGCGACTCGCCGAAGGCGGCGAATACACCGACGAGGGAGCCGTCGGCTTTGATGTCGTAGGCGGTGACACCGCAGTTTTTGCCGCCGTAGGAAACCGAGAGGTAGTTGCCCAAGCGCACGCCGACACCTTCCTGCACATCGCCGTCGCCGCGAAAGGTGACCTTGAAAACCGCGCCGCGTCTTTCAATCGTGGTGACTCCGCTGTAGCTTTCGCCGGTGGGGGTTTTGCCGCTGGACTCGAATGTCCCTACCACGTCGCTTGGCGCACCAGATTGGCGTTTCAGATTTTCCGTGCCTAAAATATTCTGGTCGAGATCGCCCCAGGGGCCGCTCATATTGCCGTCCGCACCAATTTCTAGCGCGCTCACGGTACAGCTTATGTTTGGTCCCCAAGCGGCAAACAACGCATTGCCCCGCTGGATGCCCATGCCACGCTGGGTGCGCCCGTCGCGGTAGGTCATGCGGTAGACCGCTTGGCGTTGCACGATGCTCAGCTTGCCGGTAAACGCTTGACCGGCGAAATCTTTGCCGGTGACGGTGTACTCGCCTGGTAAATTGACTTGAGCGCTGACCAAGCTTGCGCTGAGTAAACCCAGCGCAAGCAGCCCACGGGCGAAAAAGCAGGGCAGTTTCATCATATTCTCCTGAGTTGGGCCGCTTATTCCATTTCTAAATCATTACGAGATTAGGCGCACCGACGACGACAGTGCGAGTAGCACGGCTAGGAAGGGGCAACAACATATCGTATTGATTTAGAAATGGAATTAGAGGCAGCTTAGGGGCCGTTCAAGCAGTGAGTGACAGCCCGAACTGCTCAGGTTCCCAAAAAGCTGCCAACCGCGATGCCCAGCGCATCTGCGTTCGCTTTTTTACCGTCGCCCAGCTTGGCTTTGGTGATGTGAATCCGGCCCGATTGCGAGGTAACCACGATCTTGCCTTCGCCTGACTCCACCACTTCCCCGATTTTGCCTTTGACAGTGCCGAACGTGCGTACCGGCTCCAACTTGGCTTCGTAGACCCACAATTTCGCGCCGTTACAGGTAGTCCACGCGCCCGGTGCCGGGCTGCAGCCACGAATCAGGTTGTAGACCTGGCTGCTATGGTTGGCCCAATTTATTTTCGACTCTGCATCACGACACCAACCTTCGTAGGTGGCGTGCGCTTCGTCTTGCACGGTTTCGGTATGCTTGCCCGCCACCACCAGGTCGGCGGCTTCGATCATCGCATCCACACCCATGGGAAAGAGCCGGTCGAAGTAGATCGAACCGAGTGTATCGTCCGGGCCAATTGGGGTGCGCTTTTGCAGAATGATCGCGCCTTCGTCCAGGCCATCAGAGGGACGGAAAATCGTCAGGCCGGTTTCTTTCTCGCCGCAGATGATTGGCCATGAAATCGACGATGGGCCGCGATACTTGGGCAGCAGCGAAGGATGGTATTGAATCGTGCCGTGCTTGGGGATGCTGACAAACTCCTGCGGCGCGAACTGCAGCACGTAGGCCATGATCCCGATGTCGGCGTTGGCCGCCTTCATCGCTTCTACCGCATCAGGCGCTTTGAGCGACTTGAACTGATGCACCTTCAAACCTTTCTCTTGTGCCGCAGCCAGCAGGGCATCGGGGCGCGCGCCTTCCTTCTCGGGGGCACAGAAAACGGCCGCGATCTCGTCGCCGCGTGCGAGAAGTTTGTCGAGAACGGCTTTGCCGAAGTCTTGCTGGCCGATGATGGCGATTTTCATTGTGTGGTCAAGAGTGAGGGGTGAGGCGTTAAGGGGAGGGGCGGCCTGCGACTATTTTTTGGCAGGCGCGCTGAATGCGCCTTTGGCTTTCAGCGCTTCGACCTTGGCCGCGTCGTAGCGCAGCACTTGGGTGAGCACCTCGTCGGTGTGCTCGCCCAGCGTGGGTGAGCGCTCGATCTTGGCGGGGGAGGCTGAAAGTTTGATCGGCATGCCGACGTTCCACCATTTACCGCGTTGCGGGTGATCGAGTTCGACATACATGTCACGCCCGCGAATATGCTCGTCGGTTGCCAGGTCTTCGGTGGACATGATTGGGCCGCAGGGCACGTCAAGCGGATTCAACATCGCCATCACTTCGCGCTTGGTATAGCTTGCGCAAAATTTGTTGAGCAGCGTCCACATCAGTTGCTGGTTTTTACGGCGCTCGCCGATCGTGGCAAAGCGCTCGTCGGTCGCCAAACCGGGAATGCCGACTTCGGTAGCGATACGCCCAGCCAGCGCCGCCCACACGGCTTCTTGCACAACCACGTAAATCCAGTCGTTCGCGCCGTGCGGTTTGCAGTGGATCGCGTTGCCCAATTGCCCACCACCGGAATCGTTGCCCGCGCGGGGTGCTTCGCCCATACCTTGATAGGTGGGCACGGAGTATTCGGCTAGCGACTGGCGGGTCAAGCGTTGATGGTCGCGAAATTTCACGCGGCACAAGTTCATCACGCCGTCCATCATCGCCACTTCAACATATTGGCCCAAGCCGGTGCGGTTGGCTTGATGCAAGGCCCCCAGCAAGCCGATGGCCAAGTGCAGGCCAGTGCCGGAATCGCCAATTTGCGCGCCAGTGACGAAAGGCGGGCCGTCAGGCACGCCGGTGGTGCTCATTGCGCCACCCATCGCCTGGGCCACGTTTTCGTAAGCTTTGAATTCGGCGTAAGGGCCGGTGGAGCCAAAGCCCTTGATCGAACCCATCACGATTTTCGGGTTGATCTGGTGAATTTTTTCCCACGTGAAGCCCAGACGGTCGAGCACGCCAGGGCCGAAATTTTCCATCACGATGTCACACTCTTTGAGGAGATCGACGAAAACTTCTTTGCCTTCAGCTGACTTCATGTTCACGGTAATCGAGCGCTTATTGCAGTTAAGCATCGTGAAATACAGACTGTCGGCCCCAGGCACGTCGCGCAGTTGCCCGCGGGTTGCGTCGCCCTGCGGCGGCTCAAATTTGATGACATCTGCGCCCATCCAGGCGAGCAGTTGCGAGCAGGTGGGGCCTGCCTGCACGTGGGTCATGTCGAGAATGCGTACGCCTTTAAGTGCTTCCATAGTTCCAGTAGTTTTCGCTGTGATCGAGAGGCTTGGATTTTAGTTTTTGCCAAGATTAAATAGGGACTGTCCCTATTTAATTTTTCTTGGCGCTTTGCGGGTTCAGGCTGGTGATGCGGCCGCTTTCAGTGCCGGCGGTTTCGTCGATCACCGCGTTGATGAGCGTGGGTTTTCTGGAACGCACAGCTTGCTCCATCGCCGCACGCAATTGTGCGGTGGTGGTGGCGTGTACACCCACACCGCCGAAGGCTTGCATGAGCATGTCGTAGCGCGCGCCTTTGACGAATACCGTGGGGGCCACGTCAGAGCCGCCAGTGGGGTTGACATCAGTGCCGCGATACACACCGTTGTTGTTGAAGATCACCACGCACACCGGCAGGTTGTAGCGGCAAATGGTTTCCACCTCCATGCCCGAAAAGCCGAAGGCGCTGTCGCCTTCAATCGCGATGACTTGCTCGCCCGTTTCAACCGCTGCCGCCACGGCGAAGCCCATGCCGATACCCATGATGCCCCAAGTGCCAACATCGAGCCGTTTGCGCGGCTTGAACATATCGACGATGCTGCGCGTGAAGTCGAGCGCATTGGCACCTTCATTGACGAGCATGGCATCGGGATTAGCCTTAACGATGTCGCGCACCACATTGAGCGCGCTTTGAAAATTCATCGGGCTCGGGTCTTTGGCGAGAGTCTCGGCCATCTTGGCCAGATTCTTGTCGCGCCGACTGCTGATGGCCGTGAGCCACTCAGCCGAGGGCTGGGTCCAGCCTGCGCCGATTCCCACCAGCAGTGCCGCCACGCACGAGCCGATGTCGCCCACTAGCGGCGCGTCGATGCGCACATTGCTGTCGGCCTCGGTCGGTGAAATGTCGATTTGAATAAAGCGCTGGCCGCCCCAGGCTTTGTGGTCGCGGCCACCCCAGGTTTTGCCTTTGCCGTGTGAAAGCAGCCAGTTCAAGCGCGCACCGATCAACAGCACCACATCGGCTTCAGCCAGCACATAGGAGCGCGCTGCAGAAGCGGACTGCGCGTGCGTATCGGGCAGCAAGCCTTTTGCCATCGACATCGGCAAATACGGGATGCCGGTGCGTTCGACCAGTGCTTGAATGTCGGCATCGGCCTGCGCATAGGCGGCACCTTTGCCCAGCAAGATGAGCGGGCGCTTGGCGCTTTTGAGTAGATCGAGTGCGCGTTGCACAGCATCGGGTGCGGGTATTTGCTTGGGGGCCGGGTCAACCACTTGGATCAGCGATTGCTTGCCGGCCTGCGCCTCCATCGTTTGCGAGAACAACTTGGCGGGCAGATCGAGATACACGCCACCGGGGCGGCCCGAAACTGCCGAGCGAATCGCGCGTGCCACACCAATGCCGATGTCTTCGGCGTTGAGAACGCGGAAGGCGGCCTTGCACAGCGGCTTGGCAATCGCGAGCTGATCCATCTCTTCGTAGTCGCCTTGTTGCAAGTCGACGATTTCACGCTCTGACGAGCCACTGATCAAAATCATCGGAAAGCAGTTGGTCGTTGCATTGGCCAATGCCGCCAGGCCGTTAAGAAAGCCGGGGGCCGACACCGTGAGGCAGACGCCGGGCTTTTGCGTGATGAAGCCAGCAATTGCCGCCGCGTTGCCAGCATTTTGCTCATGCCGGAAGGAAATGACGCGCATGCCTTCGGCTTGTGCCTTACGCGTCAGGTCGGTGATTGGGATGCCAGGCAGGCCGTAAATTGTGGTGATGCCGTTCAACTTTAAAGCATCGATCACCAGATGAAAGCCGTCGGTCAGGTCTTGCGCTGCTACTGCGGTTGTTGCGGTGGTGTTCATGCGAAGGGCGCCTTTGTTTTCGCGGTCGGTCGGGATCATCGGAAGTGTGTCATGCAGTTTGAAATCAGACCCCGACTGCCACCTTGATAGAGGTCAACCGTGCAAAAGCTGCATGGGATGCTCGCCTATAATTTTCCACCATCGTTGATTCACCTCAAGCTGCACTTCACATTGACTCGCCACAGCACCTAATGACCGCCATCGCCGCCCACCCGCAACGTAACACGATCCGCCTGCAGCTGCGTCAAAGCGCCACGCTGAAGAAATTGCTGCCGCAAGAAGTCAGTGAGTTGGAGCCACTGCTGGAGGTGATGGACTACAAGAAGGGCAGTTTGCTCGTGACCCAGGGCTCGAACGAGATGGAGCAGTTCTTCATCCTCGAAGGCATTTTGAAGCGCGTGGTGTCCAATAGCGAAGGCAAAGAGATGATTCTGCGGATTGCCGCAGAGGGTGACATGGACACCAGTTATGCCGCCTGGCGGATGAAAACGCCGACCCCCTACAGCATCGTCGCGCTCACCAACCACGTGCGGGTGGCCAGGCTGCCGATGGAGCATTGGGTTGATTTTCTCGGGCGGCATCCTGAGTTGAAGTCAGACTTCGAGTTTCAGATCATGCAGTTGATGAGCGAGGTGATGTCGCACACTATCACGCTGCATCTGCTCGACGCGCACGGCCGGCTGGATCGCTTTGAGCGCAAGCAGGCAGCCTTGCTGGAGCGAATTCCGAAGAAGGAACTGGCGGCCTACCTCAACATCACGCCGGAGACACTCTCACGGCTCAAACATCACGTTTGATGCGCGGTGCGAGGTAAACCGAGGGTGGAGTAGAAACGTCCCCACCCCGCTCTGCGACTAGATCACAGCGTTTGATACACCGTCCATCGGCACGATGGCACCTGACACGTAGCTTGCCATCGGCGAGGCCAGAAACACCGCGACGCGGGCCACCTCTTCGGGTAGTGCGGCGCGCCCCATCGGAATTTTTGCTTGCGCCGACTGGAGCAAGTCTGCTTCACTTTTGCCGGTGGCGCGCGATTCGACTTTCAAACCCTCTTCGACCCGCCCGGTCATGGTGATCCCTGGGTTCAAACCGTTCACGCGCACGCCTTGCCCGGCGTAAGCGCTGGCTAAACCGGCGGTGGCCAGCATCAGTGCGGCGTTGGCGGCACCACCGGCAATGTGGTAGTGGCTTGCCACTTTGCCGCCCATGCCAATGATGTTGATGATGACCCCGGTGCGGCGCGCCGCCATGCCGCCGATCACCGCGTCAATCGCATGCACAGTGCTGAAGAACTTCGCGTCCATGGTTTGCTTCCAGGCGGCGGCATTGAGTTCTCCGGGTGCGAAGCGGCGGGCGGCCCCGGCGGAATTGACGAGTATGTCAATCGGCCCCAGCTTGGCCGCGATCCGCTCCATCGCTGCTTGAGCCTGTGTGGCATCGACCATGTCGGCCGCTTCAGTGGCCACACCGCCACCGAGAGCCGCGCGCGCCGCATCCAAATTCGCCGCGTTGCGCGAAATCAGCGCCACCGTGGCCCCTTCGGCCAAAAATTCACGCGCGCAGGCCAAGCCAATGCCCTTGCTGCCACCAGTGACGACGACGACCTTGCCGCGAAGCTGCAAATCCATGAGTAGATGCTTTGAAGAAGGCCGCCCAGAGCGGTTCTTCAGCCTTTCTTAGAGAATAATTTGCTTAAGACGGGCCACACCATGAGCGCGATACCGAGTGAAGTCAGGGTAGCAGCAATGCCGCTGCCGAAGAAGATGCCCATGTCGCCTTGCGAGCCTTTGATCGCGTTGCGGAAATTCTCCTCCGCGCGGTCGCCCAACACCAAGGCTAGCACCAAGGGCGCTAACGGATAGTCGAGCTTTTTGAACACATAGCCCACCACGCCAAAGATGAGCATCATCCACACATCGAGCATCGAGCTGTGTACGGTGTAGGCCCCGATTGCACAGATCACAATGATCACCGGCCCGATGATCGAGAAGGGCACGCGCAGAATCATCGCAAACCATGGCACGGTGGTCAGCACCACAATCAGCCCGACGATATTGCCCAGATACATCGAGGCGATCAAGCCCCAGACGAATTCCTTTTGCTCCACAAACAGCAGTGGCCCTGGCTGCAAGCCCCAAATCAAGAGCGCGCCCAGCAGCACAGCCGCCGTCGGCGAGCCCGGAACGCCTAAGGTGAGCATCGGAATCAAGGCGCTGGTACCGGCCGCATGCGCAGCGGTTTCTGGTGCAATCACGCCTTCGATTTCGCCCTTGCGAAAGTTCTTGCCGTTCTTCGAAAAGCGCTGCGCCAGACCGTAACTCATGAACGAGGCCGGAGTTGCGCCGCCGGGCACGATGCCCATCAAGCAGCCCACCACGGATGAGCGGATCGTCGTCATCCAGTAAGCCGGGAGCTTCTTCCAGGTATCCCAAACCACTTTACGGTTCAAGCGGCCTTCTGCGCCCTTGATCGCCAAGCCCTCTTCCATGGTTTGCAAAATCTCGCCGATACCGAACAGCCCGATTACCGCAATCAGGAAATCGAAACCTTTGAGTAGCTCTATTGAGCCAAAGGTCAGGCGGATTGTGCCGGTGACTGAATCCGTGCCCACGGCTGCCAGCGCGAAGCCCAGCATCATCGCCACCACCGTCTTAAATGGGTTGCCCTTGGCCATGCCGATGA
>JANLTH010000133.1:0-1860 GCA_031362865.1 Burkholderiales bacterium
TGTTCAAGCTCACCAAGCTGGCCGGCGCCTACTGGCGCGGCGATGCGAAGAACGAGCAGCTGCAGCGCATCTACGGCACGGCTTGGGCCGACAAGAAGCAACTCGATCAGTACATCCAGCGCATCGAGGAGGCCGAAAAGCGCGACCACCGCAAGCTTGGCAAGGAACTCGACCTGTTCCACATCGACGAGGTGGCGCCCGGGGTGGTGTTCTGGCATCCGAAAGGGTGGGCCCTGTGGCAGCAGGTCGAGCAATACATGCGCATGGTGTACCGCGACACCGGCTACCAGGAGGTCAAGGGCCCGCAGATCCTCGACAAGAGCCTGTGGGAGAAAACCGGCCACTGGCAGAACTATCGCGAAAACATGTTCACCACGCAGTCAGAAAAACGTGACTACGCCTTAAAGCCGATGAATTGTCCTGGGCATGTACTCATTTTTAATTCCAACCTGCGCAGCTATCGCGATTTGCCGCTGCGCTACGGCGAATTCGGCCAATGCCACCGCAATGAACCCTCGGGCGCGCTGCACGGAATCATGCGGGTGCGCGGCTTCACGCAAGACGACGGCCATATCTTCTGCACCGAAGACATGATTCTCGATGAATGCGTGGCCTATACCACGCTGCTGCAGAAGGTGTATGCCGATTTCGGTTTCACGAACATCATCTACAAGGTAGCCACGCGCCCCGAAAATCGCGTTGGCTCCGACGAATTGTGGGACAAGGCCGAGCATGCGGTGATGGAGTCGCTACGCCTCTCGGGTTGCGAATTTATCGTGTCACCGGGCGACGGTGCGTTCTACGGCCCGAAGATTGAATACACGCTCAAAGACGCGCTCGGTCGCCAATGGCAGTGCGGCACGATGCAGGTGGACTTCAACACGGCGCAAAGCTTGGGTGGCGAATATGTGACCGCCACCAGCGGGCGTGCTCATCCGGTGATGCTGCATCGCGCGATCGTGGGGTCACTCGAGCGCTTTATCGGCATTCTGATCGAAAATCATGCCGGTGCGCTGCCTGCGTGGCTTAGCCCGGTGCAGGCGGTGATTTGCACGATCACGGAAGCGCAAGCCGACTACGCGGCCCAACTGCAACAAAGCTTGCAAAAACAAGGGTTTAGGGTTGAGGCGGATTTGCGCAATGAGAAGATTTCCTATAAAATCCGGGAACATAGCTTGCAAAAGATTCCTTTTCTGCTCGTCGTGGGTGATAAAGAGAAGGCTGCAGGCCAGGTGGCTGTCCGCGCAAGGGGCAATCAGGACTTAGGTTCGATGCCCCTTGTCTCATTTGTTGAGCGCTTGTCAACCGACATCGCAAACAAAGCTTAAAGCGGCTGGTTTTGATCGACGTATTCAGGAGATAACAATAGCAACTCAAAGTTCGCAGCGCCTCAACGGAGAAATCACCGCACGCGAGGTGCGGTTGGTTGGTGTTGATGGTGCGCCGCTGGGGATTGTCCCCACCTCGCAGGCTTTGCTCATGGCTGAGGCAGCCGAAGTTGATTTGGTCGAAATTGCCGCAGCAGCCGAGCCTCCCGTGTGTCGGCTCATGGATTTTGGCAAGTTCAAATACCAAGAGCAGAAAAAGCAGCACGAGGCCAAGCAGAATCAGAAGCAGATTCAGGTCAAGGAAATCAAATTCCGACCGAGCACCGATGATGGTGATTACAACATCAAGATGCGCAATCTGATCAAGTTTCTCGCCGAGGGCGATAAAGCCAAGATCACGCTGCGGTTTCGTGGCCGTGAAATGGCGCATCAGGAATTTGGGCAACGCCTGCTGGAGCGAGTGCGCAACGATCTGCTGGAGCACGCGATTGTTGAGCAGTTTCCCAAAATGGAAGGGCGTCAGCTGATTATG
>JANLTH010000146.1:0-22455 GCA_031362865.1 Burkholderiales bacterium
GCACGATCGCCAGGATGCTCGCCAAAGTCATCTATGCCATGCTCAAGAACGGTGTGGACTATCAGATGCCAACTGACCCCACGCCGTCTAATTCCGCCAAAAACCCCTAAAAATCGCTTGCAATTTCCAGAGGGATGTTCAGCGACGATTTTCTTGCGGTTTCAATCTACTTTGCCTCAGCAGCGCTTCGGCAGTTCCGTCCTCCAGTGTCAGCCGACCGTGCGGTCTGGTCTTCCGCCTTTCCCCGAGTATCCGTTCGATCTTCTCGTGAAACCGATCGTTGAACAGAAATATTCAACGCTGACCCCTTTGATTTAGGCCGCAGTCCCACGGAAGCCGCGATAGACCCAACGGACAGTCCAACCTGCACCAAAGAGAAGCAGGGTTCCTCCGAGCCACCATGCGAACGATAGCAACCAATGCTCTCGCTGCGCGGCCGGAAGAGCAGCGATGTGAGCCTTGTTCCTTTCGTTCACTGCAGCAATTGCGGACGAGAACTTCTTCTGATTCTCGGAAGGTGAACTTGCCACCTTCTCGAGCCAGGCGACGTTCTCCGAGTTGCCCTCCTTGAGCAGCGCCTCGCGCACTTTGTACGAGGAAACACCGTTGTTCTCAGCCTTCGATACTGACTCTGCGATAACGTCGGCAGCTTCGCTGAACCAAGTACTCTCAAGGTATGCGAGCCTTGGCCGGCTGTCGTACGCGATGAAGCTCACCAAGAGCGCGTAGAGCGCGGACAACACAATGCCGACCCGAAACCAGCCACCCAGACGCATGTGTATCTCCTGCGGCCTAATGTGATATATACCGCACGACCCTGCGGTATAGCTTGGTGGGAGCAGTATAGCTTGACCGCTCTGATCGGCTGAAAACCCGCTTTCCAATTGACTCTTCATTCAATATACTGTACATAATGTAATATATAAAATATTCCATAAAATCAGGCGGGCCGACGCTTCGGTCATTGCGCCTTCTGGATCAGGTCCGCGAGCGCATCCACCACCTGCACTATAGCCCAAATACTGAAAAAGTGACTGTTCACTGGGCGCGCGAATTTGTGCGCTGGGGTGGCCGGGGCGGCAGAACAGAGCACCTTCTTTAAAGACGTGGCCTTGACCTGCGGCGGGGCCGTGGACTTACCAGCGCGAAGACTGATAAGCTCACGGCCTTCGCCGCCATTTTTGGTCAAACCATGTCCAGCAATCAAGAGCCTGATCCCTCCAGCCTGCCGGTGCGTCGCTTTGTTGACGAGAGCTACCTGCCCTTGTGCGAAACGCTGAACGAAGTCCGCCAGAATATCGACTGGCTCGACCGGGAAATCGTGCGCCTGATGGCTGAGCGGGGGCGCTACGTGGTTGATGCCACGCGCTTCAAGCGCGATGCTTTCCAGGTCAGTTCCCCGGCGCGGGTTGAAGACGTTATGAGCAAGGTGCGCGACTTGGCATCAGAGCGCGGGCTGGAACCCGTGATTGCCGAGAAGACCTACCGCGCGATGATTGCGGCTTTTATTGCGGATGAGCACACCTGGTTTGCCCGCACTGAACTGGTTGAGTAGAAATAAGCGGTCAAGGCACTTGGCAGCGCCTTGCGAAGGCGGGAACCCAGTAGATGCGAAAAACGTAAGCGCTAACACTGAGATACTTGTTGTCTGGATTCCCGCTTTCGCGAGAAGGACGGCTACAGCAAGAGGACGGTGACGCGAGAGGGAACGAACCGAACTGCTCTGACCAAGACAACGTAACAACTTTTACGGATATTCCACATGAACTCGTACCCCAAAACCCTTACCCGCTGCACTTCTTCAGCCACTATGCTCGCAAAACGCTTATCCGGCGCGCTTCTAGGCGCACTGCTTGGCGCATTCGCCCTGTGCAGCCTGCCCGCTCAAGCCCAAGACTTCCCCAACCGCCCGATCAGGATGATCGTCGTCTTCGGCCCCGGCTCCACGCCAGACGTGGTGGCACGCTTGGTCGCTGACAAAGCCGGACAAGCACTCAAGCAGCCCATCGTGATTGAAAACGTTGCCGGTGCAGGTGGCAACGTGGGCACCGACCGGATCGCCAAAGCCGCACCCGATGGCTACACGGTCGGGATGTCGATCACCGGGCCGCTGGTCAACAACACGGTGCTCTACAAGAAGCTGCCGTATGACCCGTTCAAGGATTTGGCGCCGATTACCTTAGCCGCCCATCAGCCGAACATTTTGGCCGTCACGCCCACGCTCAATGTTGCTTCGACTCAAGAGCTGTTTGCATTGCTGAAGAAGAACCCAGGCAAATACAACTTCGCCTCGATTGGCGCGGGGTCGCTGTCGCATTTGTCAGTCGAACTCATCAAGCAAAAGACTGGCACTTACATCGTGCATATTCCCTACCCCACATCGCCCGCTGCGGTCACTAGCGTGCTGGCAGGTGATACGCACATCGCTTCGCTCGCGCCGCTTGCGGTCGTGCCGCAAATGCGCGCGGGCAAGTTGAAAGCCTTGGCGATTTCCACGCCGCAGCGCTCGCCGCAATTACCCGATATTCCAACCTTCAAGGAAGCCGGGATTCTGGACGTGGAAGCCACCGCATGGATGGGCATCGTCGCGCCTGCCGCCACGCCCAAGCCCATTATCGAGCGCTTGAATCGTGAATTCGCCGCCGCGTTGCGCGATCCTGGTGTGGTGGAGAAAATGCGCGCCCAGTTCATGGAACCGGTGGGCAATTCACCGGCCGAGTTCGCGGCCTTCATGCAGGAGGAGTTGAAACGCTGGACTCCGGTGATCCAGCGCAGCGGTGCCTCGATTGATTAAGCGACAACGATGAACCTGCCAACCATCAAAGCGCTGCGGGTACGCGCAGTCAACGCGCCGCTTTTACGCCCGGTGCGTACCGCCAGCGGTGCGCTCACCTCCGCCGCACTGGTGCTGCTCGACCTTGAAACCGATGCCAATGTCACCGGCTGCGCCTACATTTTTACCGTGCTACCGGCGGCTGCCAAGCCCACCGCCTTGCTGATTCAAAACATGGCGGAGTGGATCGCAGGCGACGTGATTGCACCCATCGACATTCACGCCAAACTCAGCGCCCGCACGCGGCTGATGAATGGCACGGGCATTGCCACTACCGCAATCGCCGCGATCGACATGGCCCTGTGGGACGCGCTCTCCAAGTTCAACAGCCTGCCACTCGCCGCGCAGTTGGGTAGCACGCCCAAGCCGATCAAAGCCTACGCCAGCTTCGGCCTGGACGGCCCGGAAGAAGGTGTACGGCTGGCTGAAGAAGCGCTCCAGAAGGGCTTCTTGGCGGTGAAGACGCGGGTGGGCTTCGCTTCGGTGGCAGACGACGTGGACACGATTGAAGCTTTTGTCGATGAGCTGCCCGACGAGCTGGCAATCATGTGTGACTTCAACCAATCGCTCACCCCGGTCGAAGCGATTCGCCGCTGCCGCCGCCTGGAAAGCTACGATTTGACGTGGATTGAAGAGCCTGTGTTGGCGGACGATTATGAAGGCTGTGCCAAAGTTGCGCGTGAAATCGCCACGCCAATCCAGATCGGCGAAAACTGCTGGAGTCCGCGCGAGGTAGAGCGCGCGATTCGCACGCAATCCAGCGACTATTTGATGATCGACGTGTGCAAAATCGGCGGCATTACGCCTTGGTTACGCGCGGCAGCACTAGCGGAAGCGGCGCAAATTCCGTTCTCGTCGCACATCTTCCACGAGGTCAGCGCCCATTTGTTGTGCGCCGCACCGACCGCGCACTATCTCGAACATTTGCCACTTGCCGAGTCAATTTTGGCTGAGCATTTGCAGATCAAAGACGGCTGCGCCATCCCTTCGTCCGCACCCGGTAGCGGGATTGTGTGGGACGAAGCGGCGATTCAAAAATTCCTTATCTAGCTTTTGGAGAACGATGATGTTGAACCCAATCCGCGGCACGCGCGGCATGGTGACTGCCCCGCATGCGCTCGCGGCACAATCTGGTTTGGCCGTGCTGCGCGAAGGCGGCAATGCGCTGGAGGCGATGATTGCCGCAGCATCCACCATCGCGGTGGTCTACCCGCACATGAATGGTATTGGCGGCGATTCGTTTTGGCTGGTACACGACCCGAAAGACGGCCGCGAAACGGTTCATGCGCTCGACGCCAGCGGCAGCGCAGCGGCAGGGGTGCGCCGCGAAACCTATCTCGATCAAGGCCTGAAGGCAATTCCGTTTCGTGGCGGCAGCGCTGCTACCACGGTGGCAGGTACCGTTTCTGGCTGGGCCCGCGCGTTCGATTTTTCGCGTGACAAGATGGCTGGAAAGCTGCCACTGGCGCGGCTCTTGGGCGATGCGATCCACTACGCCAAGAGCGGCATTCCGGTGACCACCAGCCAAGCGAACAACACCAAAAACAAGCTGGCTGAACTCAAGCCACAGCCCGGGTTTGCCCACACGTTTTTGATTGACGGCAAGCTCCCGCAGGCGGGTGAGCTTTTTTTCCAGCCACGCATGGCCGCCACGCTCGAACAGCTGGCACGCGCCGGGCTGGACGACTATTACCAGGGCGACTTAGCGCGCACGATTGATGCCGACCTGATTGCCGCCGGCAGCCCAGTGCGCTTGAGTGATTTACAAGCCCATCAGGCGGTGTGGAAAAAGGCGCTGTGCCTACAGCATTCCAAAGGGCGCATCTTCAACCAGCCGCCTTCCACCCAGGGGATTGTCTCGCTCATCATTTTGGGGCTGATGGACCGCTTGGGGATTGAGCGCTTCGACCATCTCTCTGCGGACTACGTACACGCAGCGGTTGAGGCTACCAAGCGCGCCTTCCAGATTCGCGACAAATACATCACCGACCCGAAGCATATGTTGGTTGAGCCGCAAAGCTTTTTGGCGGCCGACAATCTGGACGCGATGGCCCACGGCATCGACATGGCGCGCGCCCTTGCCTGGGGCCAGGGCAAAGGCCCGGCCGACACGATTTGGATGGGCGCAATCGATGGTGAAGGCCGTGCAGTTTCGTTCATCCAAAGCATCTATCACGAGTTTGGCTCGGGCGTGGTTTTAAAAAATTCAGGTATCAATTGGCAAAACCGAGGTTGCTCGTTCTCGCTCGACTCCAAGGCTTTGAACCCGCTGGAACCTGGCCGCAAGCCCTTTCACACCCTCAACCCGGCGATGGCTCTGCTGGACGACGGCCGCACCATGGTCTACGGCAACATGGGCGGCGACGGTCAGCCGCAAAGCCAATCGGCCGTGTTCACACGCTGCATCGTGCATGGCATGAACCCGGCGGCCGCGATTGCCGCGCCGCGCTGGCTGTTGGGCCGCACCTGGGGCCAGACCACCGACTCGCTCAAACTGGAAGCGCGCTTTCCACTCGAAACGATTGCCGAACTCAAACGGCGCGGGCACGACGTGGAGCTGTACCCGGACTTCGACGAGACGCTAGGCCACGCCGGGGCGGTGATTCGTTCGCCCAATGGCAGCTTTGAAGGTGGCACCGATCCGCGCAGTGATGGCGCGGTGGCAGGGTATTAGAGGCAGGCAAACGCAACAACATGCTTCCGTACCGCTGCAACGGTCGCGTCAGCGCCGCGCATCGTGCCTGAGCGCGCAGTGCCCTTCCCGGCGGGTAAACCGGCTGCATTGGCTGGGGACGAGTACCACGCCGCGCTCGATGCGTTCAGGTTTCTGCTGTTTCTGGGGATTTTGGTCTCGCATTCGCACCTCGATCTGGCGCTCACACAGGGCTTCAATGTGGTGCTCGTGCTCTACCAAGTTGGTTGGACCGGCGTGCAGGGTTTTTTTGTGCTGAGTGGATACTTGATTGCCACCCGGCTTCTGGGCGAACTCACTGAGCACGGCAAGCTCGATACAGTGCGGTTCTACCAGGGCCGCTTGCTGAAGATTTTTCCGGTGCTGCTGCTGGTCGTCTGTTTCACCCTCTTTGTGGCAACCACCCTGCCGGTCTTCACCGATTCGCCCGCTTGGAATCGCCTTCCTTCAGGCGAAACGTGGCCAGTGGCGCAGCGCTTAGGCGGGTTGTCCGCATTTGTGTTTTTTGTCGGCAACTTGGGCTATGCCTTGGGGTGGATGACCATGGTCACACCCGCGTTGTTGGTTTGTTGGACCTTGTGCGTGGAGGAGCAGTTTTATTTCTGCTTTCCACGATTGCTCAGTTACCTTCAGCGGCATCACCAGGCATCTGGCGGCATGGCGAGCATGGTCCGCCAGCTCGCGCGTCTCGCTTGGGGGTTCATCGGCTTTGGCCTCCTCGCCAGATCCGGCGCATTTTTGGCGCACGAGGCGGGCTGGGTTTCGATGGAAGCGGCAACCCGCTTTAGCTACACCTTTAGCGTTTGTCAATTTGATGCCATTGCCGCGGGCGTGCTGCTGGCTTGCTGGCGCTACGGGCGAGCGCGAGGGTGCGCGCCACCGCAAGCGCTGGGCCTCCCATTCGCGGCGATTCTCAGCGTGGCAGCGCTGGCGATTTACTTGGCCTGCATCACCTCCGCGGCGTGGAAGTACAGCTTGGGGCTGACGGTTATCAATTTCGCGTATCTGTGGGTAATCGGCGCGGTAGTCAGCCAGCCGGCCGCACCCGTGGGCACACTCGTAGGCGCAACCGTGGGCACAGCATCGCACCCGCTCTTATGGGCGGCAAGCCTAGGCAAGAACGGTTACTGCCTCTACCTGACCCACAGCCTAGCCTTGGTTGCGGCAGCCAGCTGGATCGCGCCCGTCGCAACGGGCTCACTTGGCACCGCCTACTTGGCCTACTTTCTGCGGCTTAGTCTTGGCGGACTTTTGAGCATCGTGTCGGCATACCTACTTTTCAAGCTCGTCGAGAGTCCTCTGAGGCAGCGCTTTACGCGCAATTCCGCACCCGCTGGGGAATCGACGTGAATCGCGTTCGCATCGACAAATGGCTCTGGGCGGCACGTTTTTTCAAGACCCGCTCGCAAGCCCACGCAGCTGTTGAAGCGGGCAAGATCTTGATTGCGGGGATTCGCCCAAAACCCGCGCGGGACGTGGCTCTTGGCGATCTGGTCGAGGTGCGCAACGAGGGCGGGCGCTTTGTCGTGCAGGTGACCGGTTTGGCGGAAAAGCGCGGCAGCGCCGAGATCGCGCGCGGCTTGTACGCTGAAACGCCGGAAAGCATTGCTGCGCGTGACGCAGAGCGCGCACGCCGCAGCCAGTTTGCGGAACCCGCGATGGACATCTATGCGCGCCCAACCAAGCGCGACCGGCGCGATTTGGCACGCTTTACCGGTAAGCCCTAAAGAAACAACCCACCCAGTAGCGCGGCGCCGCCCAGCCACCAGAGCGGATTCAATTTGCTCACGCGCCCCACACCGGAAAGCAGGCCAACCGCCGCTGCAATTGCCCACGCCAGCGCCCAGCCCAGGTCATCTTGCGTGCCCGATGCGGCAGCGCGTGCTAACACGATGCCGGAGGCGATCACCACACCGACGGTGACAGGGCCAAAGCCGATGCGCAGCGCGCGTTTCCACGGCGATTCGGCGGTGCGCCCGGCAAAACGCATCACCCCATAGCACAGGAGCGACGACGGGGTCACCAAGGCCAGTGCGTAGGCCACCGCGCCCCAAAATCCGGCCACCTGAAAGCCCACCAAGGCCATCGCCAGCAGATTCGGGCCGGGCGCAGATTGCCCCAGCGCCACCAGGGCCGAGAACTGCGCACCGGTAATCCACTGATGCTGCTCGACCACGAAACGATAAATGTCCGGGAAGACCACGTGCATGCCGCCAATCGAAATTAGCGACAACATGGCCAGGTGGAGTACCGATGCACCGATGATTTCCAGGGTCGTCATCGCGCACCCGGGCCCTTGTGTGGAGTCGCGTCGAGCCACCACGCGATTGCCACGCTGACCACACACAATCCGCCCACCACCCAGATGAGAGGCAGTTTGAGAAACGCAATCGCCACGCAGGCCAGCGTCATCACCGCGTAGGCCCAGACTCGCTTGGGCTGCGCTTTGAGCAACTTGATGCCCGTACCCAAAATCAACCCGGCGGAGGCTGCGCCAATCCCGGCAAATACCCCCTTGAGCCAGCGCACGTCTTGCACTTCACGAAATATCAGGGCTAACCCGATAAAAATGAAAAACGGCACCAGAAGCAAACCACCCAAGGCCATCAAAGCGCCACGCGCACCGTGAAAGCGCATGCCCACCATGATCGCCACATTGATGATGTTGCCACCCGGCAGCAATTGCCCGGCAGAGAGGATCGCGGTGAACTCGGCATCGTCCAGCCAGCGCTCGGCTTCCACCAGCGCGTGGCGCGCATGTGGCAACACGCCGCCGATGCCGGAAAGCGCGATCCGCAAGAAGACGCGAAACAGGTCGCGCTGGCTGGGGGAGTTCATGTTGGCATTTTATTCAATCAGTGCACTAGCTGAAGAGGCAATCCAGGTGCGCCTCTTCAGAGCACACCTGGTGAAGACCGTTACCCCATGCGCCTCTTCGCGTACCACCCGCCGAAGCCAAGCATCAGCGCCATCGAGAAGAACACCGGCATCATCCCCAACGCGGCTCCCACGCCGCCGAACAACAGGGGCAAGCCGGTATGGCTGGCATTGAGCAAGGTGCTGCGAACGCCAACCGCCTCACCGGCCCGGCCCGGCGGCGATTTGGTGTAGAGAATGGACATGAGCATGGGCTGCGAGCACCCCAGCCCCAGCCCCAACAAAAAGGCCAGTGCCGCCATCAGTGGGGCAGTTTTGAAGAACGGAAACAGCGCGTAAGCCAGCGTTGCCATCACAAACGAAAACGTGATCAGATGCCATTCGCGGACCCGCTTGGCGACGTGCGGGAGCACCATGCGCACCGCAAATGTGGCCGCCGCAAATGCGCCCATGATGCCGCCGATCACCGAGGCAGAAAACCCCAGGTTGGCACAGTGGATCGGCACCACAAACATGAAGAGGTCCCAGCCCATCGAGAGCAGCGCGGTCACGATGAACACCGGGCGCAAGTCGGGGTTGCGTACCAAGTCCATCACATTGCGGTCGGTCGCGGCTTTGCCTGCGAGAGATGCTTTTGGCAGCTTGAGAGCACCGCCCAACAACGCGACAACGGTAATCACCGGCCCGATGCCAAGCAGCGCGAAAGTGAGCGGATGCGACCAGTGGTCAATCGAAAAACCCGACGCAACCGGCCCCAGAAAGCCTGACACCGAGAACCCCAGCGCCAGCCAGCTAAAACGCACGGCGCGGTTCTCTTCTGACCCCATCGCACCCACCAGTGAGTTGATCGCCACGTGGAAGACCATGAAGGCCGTGCCCATCAGCACCGCCAGAACCATCATCGCCCACAAGTCACGCCAGAAAAAGCCGATGCCCAGCGCCAGCACCAGCGTGATCGCCGAGAACAGCAGCGGGCGCTTGAAACCGATCCGGTCGATCATGCGCCCGAACGCGACGGCGCTCAGCATCGGCACAATCGCGTACATCGCCATCAAAACGCCGATTGTGAAGGTCGAAGCACCCAGGTGGTGCGCGTACAAGGTGACGGTCAGGCGGCTGCCATTGAATGCCGTGTGGCACAGAATGCTCAGCAGGATGACGAGGAAGAGGTTCAATGCGGTGAGGAATTAGTGGGAGGAGTTAGCGGGAGGAGTGAGGAAACTCTAGTGATGCGGCAGGCCGCTCCCTCGTCTTCAGCCGAGAGATCGGGGTGGCGGAGCATGGAGAGTGACTGTACCGGAGATGGGCTTGCGCAGGCTTGATTGACCGATTGCAAGATTCACCGCTTCCGGGCAGTGAGTCTCTAGAACCGGCACTGAGAAGCATGAACTTTTTTGCCAGTTTTCCCGATGAGGAACCGGCTCGTGAAGTGCAAACTTCTACCTGCCTGCTCAAGAAAAAAAGCCCGGCGCGAAGGCCGGGCTTTTATTAAACGCGAGTTGAGCTTCGCGTCAGATACCGCTTACTTCAGGTGCGCAGCAACCAGCTTGGTCATGTCAAACATTGAGACTTGGCCTTTGCCGCCAAACACGGCTTTGAGCTTTTCGTCGGCATTGATCATGCGACGGTTGATCGCGTCTTGCAGTTTGTTTTTCTTGATGTAGGCCCAGATCTTTTTGGTGATCTCGGTACGTGGTGCAGCGGCGGCACCGATCACTGCACCCAGTAGCGACGACGGGGTCATCGGCTTCATGAACGCAGCATTCGGGGTGCGCTTGACCGCAGGCTTGGCAGCTTTTTTAGCGGCCGGCTTCTTAGCGGCTGGCTTTTTTGCAGCGGGCTTGGCAGCAGGCTTAGCGGCGGCCTTGGCTGCTGGTTTTTTAGCGGCGGGCTTCTTGGCGGCGGGCTTGGCAGCAACTTTTTTGGCTGCTGGTTTTGCGGCGGGCTTCTTTGCTGCAGGCTTTTTGGCGGTGGCCATAGTGATATCTCCTGATGGATGATGAGGGGCAAGCTTGGGACAAATTCAGCACCTTTGCCGGAGAGGCAACGCCACAATCGATGGGTCAAGTTTCGATACTTCAGTACGAAACCGGGCTAACCACCTGAAGGCAAGATTGCGCCTAACAAGCCACCGGTTGCAACTACTCCACGCTGAGGTATAGAAACGCGACTGCACCTGCCGACTGCTGCTGCCTTCCTTCTGCACTGATTTTGTGTTCAGTGCTTTAAAGCGCTTATCCTCATCTGCTTTCATAGGGGAAAACTGCATTTCTCCTATGAAAAACAGTGCGGCAGGCGAAGGATGCACAAGCTGTAGTGGTTTGTCAATAGGTTTTCACCACATTTTGTGAGGGAAAACCGAACTATTTTCCCTTGTGCGGTCAGCGCTTGGTCCGTCTAGCGCGCATGCGCCGGGATCAATTCAAGCAATTTGGCCACTACCGCCGGGGGCAAATCGTGGCCCATGCCCTCGATGATTTCCAGGCGCGCCGCAGGAATTGCCCGGGCCGTGTCGCGCCCGCATTCGAGCGGCACCAAGGGGTCGGCGCTGCCATGCACCACCAAGGTTGGGGCGCGCACGCCCGCCAGCAAAGGCACGCGGCTGCCACCGGCGGCAATCGCGGTCATTTGCCGTAACACGCCAGCGCTGGTCGCGCCGCCAATCGCAGAGCGCTGCAAGCCGCGCAGGATGCGGGCGCGCAGCTCGGTTTCGTCAGGCGGAAAGGCCGGGCTGCCAATCACCTTAAAAAGGCGCACGTAGTGGTTCAACAGGTCTTCAGGCGCATCGCCACGCGGTCGCGCCATCAGCACGCGGCGCGCCTCGCGGGTGGGGCCGGGCAGGCCGCGCCGCCCGGTAGAAGACATGATCGAGGTCAGGGTGCGCACCCGCAGCGCGTGCCGGGCCGCCAGCACCTGCGCCACCATGCCGCCCATCGAGACGCCCACCACATGGGCCTCGCGCACGCCGAGCGCGTCGAGCACGCCCACGCTGTCGTCGGCCATCTGGTCGAGCGTGTACGCTGTCTTTACTGGCAGGCGCAGCGCATACTTGATGGTTTCCCAGATGATCTTGGGCGCACCGGCATGGTCAAATTTGCTGGAGAGACCGACATCGCGGTTGTCGTGGCGGATCACGTAATAACCAGCGTCGACCAGACCCTGCACCAAGGGTTCAGGCCACGACGAGAGCTGCATGCCCAGCCCCATGATGAGCAGCAGTGCAGGCCCCGCCGGGTCACCATGGGTTTCGACCTCAAGGTCGATGCCGTTCGCCCGGACTTGCGCCATACAACCCTTAGAAAAATGGCCAGAAAATCGATTGCGCGGTACGCTGCGGATCAGGGAAAGCCCAGCTGCGCCAGCCTTCGCGCGTAAAGGGCCGCCAGCGCCCCTCGGGCTGCGCCAAGCGGTCGGCGATGGCGTAGAGCGCTGCCGGGTTGCCGCCCATGCCAACGTGGCTGGCCTGAATTTCGATGTTCTCAGCGGTGGCGGTCACCTGCTCCAGCGAGTTTTGCCAAGCCACCACGCCGTCGGTGCGGCTGAAAATGGAGGTGGTGGGCACGGGCGGTGGTTGCGCAATCTGGCGGTGTACCGCAGCGTCGCCAATCGTGGTACCACTGGTGAATTCGAACAAGCGCCACGCATTGGTGGCTTTCGGCTCACCAGTAAACGGCGTACCGAGCGTGATGACCAGGCGGGTGATATCCGGCTCCAGCTTGGCCAATTCGCGGGCGTAGATGCCACCCAAGCTCCACCCCAAGAGGCTCACCTTGTGGCCGCTGGCGCGATGCAATTGCTGCAAACGATGCCGCGCCGACTCCAGAATGCCGGGGCGTGGGCCAAAGTTGAGGCCCAAGTCCCAACCATGTGCGTCGTAACCACGCTCTTTAAGAAACTGGCGCAGCGGTAACGTGGAGAAATCTCCCGCAGCCAACCCCGGCAGCACCATGACCGGGTGGCCGTCGCCTTTGGGCGTTTGCGCCAGCAAGGGGTAGGCTGCCAGCCCCAAACCAAACTCCCACGGTGCGCGGGCTTCGAGCGCGACCAGCAAGGGGCCGGGTGCCTTGATGGTTGTAGATGCGGTTGCGGATGCGGTTGTAGATGCCATCGGAGCCTCTTTGGAAGAATAAGAGCCTGTAAATCAATCCGGCGCGCCATGTCTACAAAATTTGCTTGCCCAACCACCAAGCGACACCTGCGACAAACGCGGAGCACGGAATCGTCAACACCCAGGCCCACACAATGCCGCCCGCAACACCCCAGCGCACTGCCGACATTTTTTGCGCCGAACCGACCCCGACAATCGCGCCCGTGATGGTGTGGGTGGTGGAAACTGGAATGCCGAAACCCGTGGCAAGAAACAGTGTCATCGCGCCACCAGTCTCTGCACAAAAGCCACCCACTGGCTTGAGCTTGGTGATTTTCTGCCCCATGGTTTTGACGATGCGCCAGCCGCCAAACATCGTGCCCAACGCAATCGTGATGTAGCAGGCAATCACTACCCAATGCGGCAAATGGTCCTTGCCGGTCAGGCCTGCGGCGATTAGCAACATCCAGATAATGCCTGCCGTTTTTTGCGCATCATTGCCGCCGTGGCCCAAGCTGTACATCGCGGCTGACACCAATTGCAGGCGGCGGAACCATCGGTCCACCTTAAACGGTGTCGCTCGAAAGCAGATCCACGACACCGCCAGCATCAGCAGCGAACCAAACAAAAAGCCCAAGGTAGGGGAAAGCACGATAAAGAGTACCGTCTTGCTCAAACCGGCCGACATCAGCGAACCCGAACCCGCCTTGGCCAGAGCCGCGCCGCACAAGCCGCCGATCAGGGCGTGTGAGGAAGAGGAAGGAATGCCGTACCACCAGGTAACGATGTTCCAAAAAATCGCGCCGATCAAGGCCCCGAAGATGACATAGTGGTCAACGATATTGGCATCGATGATGCCCTTGCCGATGGTTGTGGCAACCTTGAGCGGAAAAACGAAGTAGGCAACGAAGTTGAAAAATGCCGCAAACGCGACCGCATAGTGCGGCTTCAACACGCCGGTGGAAACCACGGTGGCAATCGAATTGGCCGCATCATGGAAGCCGTTCATGAAATCGAACAGCAAGGCCAGGATGATGAGAAAAATCAGGATTTGGAAGCTCATTGGCTCAGGGATGAAGGGGAGGCGAGGTGCGGACGATCTAACGTTCAGGCGTTCTCAACCACAATCCCTTCGATGATGTTCGCCACGTCTTCACATTTATCCGAGACGCTTTCGAGCAACTCGTAAATCACTTTCATTTTGATGACGGTGCGCACGTCGGGTTCTTCCCGGAAGAGTTTGGCCATTGCGGCGCGCATCACATGGTCAGCTTCAGATTCAAGCTTGTCGATCTCGTCGCACACGGCCAAGATGGCGGTCGAGTTCTTCATGTCGGGCAGCAAGCGCACCGCAGCCTGCACCTTTTCGCCACAACTGACGCAAATCTCAGCCAGCTTCTTCGCCTCCGGCGTGACCGACTTGATGTCATAGAGAAAAATCGACTGGGACACATCCTCCATCAAATCGAGGATATCGTCCATCGTCGTAATCAGCTTGTGGATCGCGTCGCGGTCCAGCGGGGTGATGAAGGTTTTGTGCAACATCGCCACCGTCTGGTGGGTCACCTTGTCGGCCTTCTTTTCGATCGTTTCGATCAAGTAGGCGCGCCGCTCAAGACTGTCAAAGTGCATCATCAGTTCGGCAAGTTCGCGGCTGCCCTCGACGATGTAAGTCGCGTGCTCGTTGAAATAGTCGAAAAACCTGCCCTCTTTGGGCATGAAGCTGTTGAACATGAAAACTCCCTTTGAGCCACTCGCGCGCGCCGGTCTTTGAGCGCCGGTGCGTCGCGGCCAAATTCTAGTGCATACTCCCTCCCGGGCCTGTACGGCTGCAAGCCATGCGGGGCCCGGATCTCCTTCCACTTTTTACTCAAAAATCCAACCATGCCTACCCTCACCTCCGGCCTCCAATTTGAAGACACTACCGTCGGTTCCGGCGACGAAGCCACCACCGGTTTGCACGTTTCGGTGCACTACACCGGCTGGCTCACCAGCGATGGCAAAACCACCGGCAACAAGTTTGACTCCTCGAAAGACCGGGGCGACCCGTTCGACTTTCCGTTGGGTGCCGGTCACGTGATTCGTGGCTGGGACGAGGGAGTCGCCGGTATGAAAGTGGGTGGCGCGCGCCGCCTGGTGATTCCGCCCGAATTGGGCTACGGTGCTCGCGGCGCAGGTGGCGCGATTCCGCCAAATGCGACGCTGATTTTTGACGTGGAGCTGCTCGCAGTCGGCTAAATCATTGCGCTTAAATGCCTGAAGAAGCCCGCCCATCATGCTTCTTCAGGCGTCTACTGACGGTTGACAGTCCAGTCGTAAGGGATGAATTCGAGGCTCGCATTCGGTGGCAGCGCTGCGTAACGCGCAATGTATTCCAGCAGGCTCGGGGCGACGGCCAGAAAGTCCTCGGGAAAGAAATCAAGTATCTCTGAAACCTGCACACGGGCGTTCGCCCAGTCAATCTTCAAATGCTTCGGGTCGGCAAAAAACTTGCGCGCCTCGGCGTCCAGCTGGGCATCCAAGCCAAGCGCCTCGAATGGCACACGCGGCAGCACGGGGCAGGCAACCGACATGCAATTGAGGGCGAGGTGGACGCGCGGGTCGCCCAGGGTTCGGATTACGCTGTTCTCGTAGTCGTACAGCGACATCGCGCGGCCGTCAACGCGAATCTTGCGCAGCCAGAAAAAGCGGATTTTATTCAGCCCACCCAGCGACCTCGGAATGCCCGCATCAATCACGTTGTACAGCGCCAGCGCGTTATAGGCATTCAGATGAAAGGCGAGCGTGCTGGCGCGGTCTGGATACAGGGCCGGCTGGGTGCGCGGGCCGTTCTCGGCAATCCATGCGACGTATCGGTTCAATGGCGCGGGTGCGCGCGCAACCCCGACGAAATCGACTTGGCCGGCCGGGTTAACATGATGGCGCAGTACGTGCAACCAAGCCTCCACGGGTTCTCGCGTGTCAGCCTGCGGTGAGTTGCCGGCGGGCGGTGTCATGGTGCTGCACGCGACCAGTGCGGCGGTGCTTGCCAAGATCAACCAGCGCCGCCAGAAGGCGCGATCCGCGCTCATCCATTTTCCTGGTCGGCGCGCGCTCTGCGCGACCCGGAAACCGTGCGCCCTCCGGGCGCGGCTGCCAGACTGGTGCGACTTCGGCCGCGGGCGTTTTTTCGGGTCAGTGCAACCGCCAGTCTTTCCGGTTTCTCATCCTGCAAGCTGCCCGTGACGGGGTTCCAAAAGCGGATGCGGGTTCCTTCGGCAACCGGCGTGGCCTGCAACAGAAAATCGTCGCGCCGGGCATTGTGCAGGCACATCGAAATCGGCCCCTCACCAGTGGCCACCATGAACGAACACGTACCAATTCGGTCATGCTCGAGCGAACAGGCATCCATAAAATTATGAATGAAAAACGACAGCTTGTAGACCCGCCCGCGGGCGGCCAAGAGGTCATGACGCAGCTGCCCTACGGTGCGGGCGAACCACTGCGCACCGCCCCACAATTCGCGTGGATTGGCCAGCCACCAGCCGAGCACCGCACGAACGGCGCGCCAGCGCTGGTTGCGCTCGAAGCGCACCGCCTGCATCGATTCAAGCCAGCGTCCTGCCAGCGCCTGGTCGGCAAACACGTCGTGAAGCCGACGGTTGACCACGAAGGTGGCCGCGTAGCGGTTGCAGTCACGATGACCTGCCTGAATCGAACCGAAGCTTACGGGGCCGGCCGCGCCCTGCGCAATCAGCCGCGCAATCGTGTCTGGGTTAACGACCTGCGCGTCTTGCACCTCTCTTGTGCCCAGCACCCCTCGCCCGGTCGCGGCCTGTAATTGAAACGAAACGAACTGCACCACCTCGGCCTGACTGACGAAGAAGCGCACCAGGTCTGGCACTTGGGCAAGATTGCCGTCAAACACGGTGGTGTTGAACACCACATGCAAGGCTAAGCCGCGCGCCCGTTCGATATATTCGAGGCGCACGGCGTTTAAGGCAGTTTCGTCGGCATAACCTGCCCGTTCCTGGGTCATGTCCACATGAAACGCCACATCGGTCAGACCCGCCGCAGCGAGCCGCTCCAGCAGGTCACGGCTGGCCTTGATGCCATTGGTGAAGAGCGACGAACGCATCCCGCGTGCATGAATTCGCGCAATGATCGCGGTCAGCTCGGCCGGGTCGCGCAGGGTCGGGTCGCCACCGGTCACCTGAACGTCGGTGTTCGGCCCGTAATGGGCCAGGATCATGTCGATGCGGCGGAACACCTCGACCAACGGAATGTCTTTGAGCGCCTCGGACGATTCGGACAAATAGCACAGCGTACAGTCCAGATTGCAGCGCTGCGTGACCTCTAGCGCCACGCAGCCCACCCCATAACGCCGCCCGAGCGCCTGATTGGCATGCCACTGCCCATGCGCTTGCATCCGCTCGCGGGCGCGGGCAACCGCCGTGCTGCTGTCGGCCTGCGCCGGGTTATCCGGGCTGATCGCACGGATTTCTGCTGCGCTAAGGTAGCTTGCCATGGCACAGCTACGAGCCGGGCATCAGGGCGGATTCAACTCAGAGGAATTGGGCGATTTTCTCAAGCGGTTTACGGTGGATGTTTGGAACGCTGGCAGTCACCGCTGGATACCCGGTCACGAGCAGCAGGAAGGGCCGCTCTTCGCTGGGCCTGCCCAGAATCTGGTTGAGAAACTTCATCGGCGAGGGCGTATGCGTCAAGCTCACCAAACCAGCGTGATGCAGCGCGGCGATCAGCAAGCCGCACGCGATCCCGGTTGACTGCCCTGCGTAGTAATTCTTGACGCGCCGCCCGTCATCGAGAAATGAGTGGGTCTTCTCGAAAATTGCGATCAGATAGGGCGCGGTTTCGAGAAACGGCTTGGCCGCATCCGTACCCAGCGGTGCCAAGGCATCGAGCCACTCTTGTGGCGCTTTGCCGTTGTAGAACTCGGCCTCTTCTTTTTCGGCCGCGACCCGGATTTGCGCCTTCAGTGCGGGGCTTTCGATCACCACGAACTGCCAAGGTTGCAGCGCCGCGCCGTTGGGCGCGCTGCCAGCGGCAAGAATTGCCTGCTCGATGATTTCGCGCGCCACTGCGCGGCTTGAAAAATCACGCACCGTGCGGCGGCGTTGCAGGTCGGCATTGAAGTCGTGTGCCCGACGGATCATTTCGTCGGGCGGATATTCACGGTAGTCGGGGAGCGGGATGAAGGCGGACATGTTTTTTTGGGGAGCGGGGACTGGGGATCTGAGATCGGGGTTCTTTTATACTTGAGCGCTGGCTTGTTTTTTTGCGCTCCTCACGAGAAGCCGAATCTGTGAAAGCCCGCTCGGCCGCCCCCGATCCCCCCAATCCCCGATCCCTTAAAAAAACATGCGCCGTGTCTCGCTTACCCGCTACCTGATTGAACAGCAGCATCTGCATCAATCGATTCCCGCAGACTTACGCCTGTTGATCGAAGTGGTCGCGCGCGCCTGCAAGGCTATTTCCAACGCCGTCTCAAAAGGCGCACTGGGTGGCGTTCTTGGCGGGGCTGGCTCAGAAAATGTGCAAGGCGAAGCGCAGAAAAAGCTCGATGTCATTACCAATGAAATTCTGATTGAAGCCAATGAGTGGGGCGGGCATTTGGCGGCCATGGCTTCCGAAGAAATGGACCTGCCTTACAAAATTCCGCACCGCTACCCCAAGGGCGAATACCTGCTGCTCTACGACCCTTTGGATGGTTCGTCGAACATTGATGTCAATGTGTCAATCGGCACGATTTTCTCGGTGCTGCGCTGCCCCGACGGTGTGAGCGACCCCGATGTCGATGCCTTTCTGCAACCCGGTACGCGCCAAGTGTGTGCCGGTTACGCGATCTACGGGCCGCAAACGCAACTGGTGCTCACCGTGGGTCGCGGGGTCGCGGTGTTCACGCTGGACCGCGAAGCGGGCAGTTTTGTGCTCACCGACGAAAATATCCTGATCCCTGAGGACACCAAAGAGTTCGCGATCAACATGTCGAATATGCGCTTTTGGGAACCCCCGGTGAAGCGCTATATCGACGAATGCCTGGCCGGCAAAACTGGCGTGCGCGGCAAAGATTTCAACATGCGCTGGATCGCCTCGATGGTGGCCGATGTGCATCGCTTGCTCAATCGCGGCGGCATTTTTATGTACCCGCGCGACTTGAAAGACCCGACCAAAATGGGCAAACTGCGCCTGCTCTACGAAGCCAATCCGATGTCGTTTATTGTCGAGCAAGCAGGTGGTGCCGCCTCCACCGGACACAAGCGTATTCTCGAAGTGCAGCCGACTTCATTGCATCAGCGCGTGGGTGTGGTCTTGGGTTCCAAAAATGAAGTGGAGCGCGTTACGGCCTATCACACGGGCCAAGAATATACCGATAGCAGCGGCTGAGCATATCCAGATCACTTCAACCCACCAGCCGACCACGCTTGACCTTCAAACCCAGCGTCGCCAGTTGATTGCCCGCAGCGCTGGCAACCCCGGCGTGATTGGTATGGCAGATCGCTGCGGCGAGTGCGTCTGCGGCATCCGCACCGGGCGCGGCGGGGAGTTTGAGCAGGCGTTTGACCATCTCTTGCACCGCCGATTTATCCGCTTTGCCATGCCCGGCTACGGCCTGCTTAATTTGCAGCGCAGTGTATTCATGCACCGACAGCTCGCGCGCCACCAAGGCGGTGAGCGCGGCACCACGCGCCTGGCCCAGCAGCAGCGTCGATTGCGGGTTGGCGTTGACAAACACAATTTCGACTACCGCACAGTCGGGCTGGGCGAGTGCAATCACCTCGTGGATGCCATCGAAAATCTGTTTTAAGCGCAAGGGCAGCGCAAGGTCGGTGGCGATGCGAATCGTGCCGCTGGTGACGTAGGCAAGCTTGCTGCCCGTTTGCTCAATCACCCCGTAGCCGGTAACGCGCAGGCCGGGGTCAATGCCGAGGATGCGCACTAGCGGCTAACCCTGTTGCCGCTAGTGACGAAAGTGCCGCACACCGGTGAAGACCATCGCAAGGCCGTGTTCATTGGCCGCTGCAATCACCTCATCGTCGCGCATCGAACCACCCGGCTGGATCACTGCTTTCGCCCCGTTTTGCGCGAGCACATCGATGCCATCGCGAAACGGGAAAAACGCATCGGAAGCAACCGCCGAGTCTTGCAGAGAAAGCCCGGCGTTCTGCGCTTTAATCGCAGCGATGCGGGTGGAGTCTACGCGGCTCATTTGGCCCGCCCCCACACCCAAAGTCATGCCCTTGCCGCAAAACACAATCGCGTTTGACTTCACGTACTTGGCCACCCGCCAGGCAAAGAGCAGGTCCAGCAGCTGCGCCTCGGTCGGGGCCAGCTTGGTGACGACCTTGAGTTGGTCGCGGCGCATCAATTGATTGTCCGCCGTTTGCACCAGCAAGCCGCCGCCCACGCGCTTGAAGTCGAAGGCATTCATGCCCGGGGCGATTGGAACCGCGAGCACTCGCACATTCTGTTTGCCAGCAAAAACCGCCTTCGCCTCGCTGTCATAGCCCGGTGCCAACACCACTTCGACGAATTGCTTGGCAACGGCGGTAGCGGTAGCGCCGTCAACGATGCGGTTGAAGGCAATAATGCCGCCGAAGGCCGAAGTCGGATCGGTCTGCAAGGCTTTGACGTAGGCCTCCAGCGGATTCGCGCCCAGCGCTACCCCGCAAGGGTTGGCGTGCTTGACGATCACACAGGCGTGTTCACCCGCTGGGTCGAAGGCTTTTACGCATTCCCACGCGGCATCAGCATCGGCGATGTTGTTGTACGAGAGTTCTTTGCCCTGTAATTGGCTATAGGCCGCGAGGCTGCCTGGCGCGGGCTTGACTTCGCGGTAAAACGCGGCGGCCTGATGCGGGTTTTCGCCGTAGCGCATCTCTTGCGCTTTGTGTACTTGCAGGTTGAACACCTCGGGAAAAGCGCTCTTTGCAGGAACCGCATCCAACGTGGTTAGCGCGGTCAGGTAGTTGCTGATCGCGCCGTCGTAAGCCGCAGTGTGACTGAAAACTTTTTTGGCCAAGGCAAAGCGGGTGGCGCGCAAGGTGGCACCTTCATGTGCGGCGATTTCCGCTTGCACGGTGGCGTAGTCAGCCGGGTCTACGACCACCGTGACATCCGCCCAATTTTTGGCCGCTGAGCGCAGCATCGCCGGGCCACCGATATCGATGTTTTCAATCGCATCGTCCAGCGTGCAATTGGCTTTGGCAATCGTCTGGGTGAAGGGGTAGAGATTGACCACCAGCAAGTCAATCGGTGCGATCTGGTGAGTCTGCATCACCGCCACATGCTCAGGAAGATCGCGCCGCCCGAGCAAACCGCCGTGAATTTTGGGGTGCAGGGTTTTAACCCGCCCATCGAGCATTTCCGGAAAGCCGGTGTGTTCGGAAACATCGGTCACCGGCACGGCGTGGTCGCGCAGCAGTTTGGCCGTGCCACCAGTTGAAAGCAGTTGTACGCCCTGAGCATGCAGGGCGCGGGCAAATTCGAGCAGACCCGATTTGTCAGAAACTGAGAGCAGCGCGGTGCGAATCATTCGGCCAGCCTTCTCAAACGTCGATGCGATGTTCGGTCAATTTTTTTCGCAGAGTATTGCGGTTGATGCCCAGAATCGCCGCCGCCTCGCTTTGGTTGCCCGCCGTGCGCTCCATGACGAGCTCAAGCATCGGCTTTTCAGCCGCACGGATCACCATGTCGTAAACCGGGTTGGGTGGCGCACCTTCGAGCTTGCTGAAGTAGCGCTCAAGGTTGCGCTTGATGCACTCGGCGATTTCGCCTTGTTTGTCTGGTTGAACTGTTTTGAGCATGGTCAAGATGGGGGCGGATTCCGCTTCTTTTATGGTGTGGTTTCGCTATAGGTCAAGCGTGCTTCACGCTCACCGAGCATTTCGAAAAATTGATTCACCGCCGCAATCTGCGCTTCAATCGTCTCAAGCGTCATTGCGTGGGCCCGAAACTCCTTGGCCCCGGCAATTCCTTTGACATACCAGCCGATGTGCTTGCGCGCGGTGCGCACGCCGTCTTCAACCCCGTAAAAGGCGTAGTGGTCGTGCAAATGGGCAATCAGCAGCTGGTGAATCTCGGTGACTTCAGGTGCGGGCAAATGAGTGCCGGTCGCCAGAAAATGTTCGATCTCGCGAAAGATCCACGGGCGGCCCTGGGCGGCACGGCCAATCATCACCGCATCGGCCTTGGTGTGGCGCAACACATCGCGCGCGCGTTCCGGTGTGGTGATGTCGCCATTGGCCACCACCGGAATGCTAACGCTGGCTTTCACCTCGGCAATCGTGTCATATTCGGCCTCACCGGTGTAGCCGTCGGCGCGGGTGCGCCCGTGCACCGTGAGCATGCGAATCCCGGCGCTCTCGGCCACCCGCGCCAGGCGCACGGCATTACGGTTGTCGCGGTTCCAGCCGGTGCGCATTTTGAGAGTAACCGGCACACCCGTGCCTTCGAGTGAGCGCACTACCGCATCAAGAATTTTGCCCACCAGCGGCTCGTCACGCATCAAGGCGGAACCAGCGGCGACATTGCAGACTTTTTTCGCCGGGCAGCCCATGTTGATGTCGATAATCTCGGCCCCGCGATCGGCATTGAATTTCGCAGCCTCTGCCAGCATGGCAGGGTCCGCTCCCGCCAATTGCACCGCCACCGGCGCGCCCTGGCTGCGCTCGCCTATGTGGTTCAAGCGGCGCATGGTCTTCTCGCTCTTCCACAGAAGCGCATTCGAAGCGGCCATCTCAGACACCGCGTAGCCCGCCCCGAGCCGCTTGCAGAGCATGCGAAAGGGCCGGTCAGTCACGCCCGCCATCGGTGCGACGAACAGATTATTGCGAAGGATGTGGGGGCCGATTTGCATGGGGGGGAGAGATACCGCTCTTCACACATCACTTGAAGTGCCGAGTGTGAGGCGGACGCGGATTGTACCGGCAAAAATTGCGCCCCTGCCTAAATTTTGGGCAGTCA
>JANLTH010000152.1:0-1862 GCA_031362865.1 Burkholderiales bacterium
ATATTTCCCGAATTGCCAACCTCGCCCGGCTGGCGCTTGAGCCGGCCGAAAGCACCCGAATGCTGTCCCAAATCAATGGTTTTTTTGACATTGTGGAAGAAATGCGTGCCGTCAATACCCAAGGCATCGAGCCTTTGGCGCACCCCTATGCGACGGTGGCAGAAGTTGCCCTGCGGCTGCGCGAGGACAGAGTGAGTGAGCCCAA
Organism: Burkholderiales bacterium; assembly: GCA_031362865.1. Classification (GTDB taxonomy): domain Bacteria; phylum Pseudomonadota; class Gammaproteobacteria; order Burkholderiales; family JAEUOS01; genus JANLTH01. Next base: position 206 of record JANLTH010000152.1, read on the forward strand.
TAATCGAGACGCCAACCAAATCAGCGCTCCTGCGGTTGATCGCGGCCTGTTTCTCGTGCCCAGGGTGATCGAATGACCGCGTTGCATGATTTGAATGTCACCCAGCTCGCGGCAGCACTGCGCGCCAAGGAGGTGTCAGCAGTTGAGACCGCGCAGCATTTTCTGGCCCGCATGAAAAGCCATGAAGATTTGGGCGCTTTTCTGGCGGTTAATGAAGACGTGACCCTGGCGCAGGCGCGTGCGGCAGATGTGCGTCTTCGAGCGGGCAGCGCGAGCCCATTGGAAGGCGTGCCGCTGGCGCACAAAGACATTTTTGTCACCAAAGACTTTCCCAGCACAGCGGGATCAAAAATGCTGGCGGGATATCGGTCGCCGTTTGATGCGACGGTCGTGCGCAAATTGGCCGAAGCAGGCGCGGTCACCTTGGGCAAGCTCAACTGTGACGAGTTTGCGATGGGTTCGTCGAATGAAAACTCGGCCTTCAAACCTGTCAAAAATCCCTGGGGTTTTGCCTTCGTTCCCGGTGGTTCTTCGGGTGGCAGTGCGGCGGCTGTCGCGGCCCGGATTGCTCCTGCGGCCACGGGCACGGACACGGGTGGCTCCATCCGCCAACCGGCCTCGTTTTGCGGCATCACAGGCATCAAGCCCACGTATGGCCGTGCTTCACGCTACGGCATGATCGCGTTTGCGTCGAGTCTCGATCAAGCAGGCCCAATGGCGCGCACCGCCGAAGATTGCGCTGTGCTTTTGAGCGCCATTTGCGGGCCTGATTTAGACCGCGATTCAACATCGCTTGATGTCCCCGCCGAAGACTTTAGCCGCAGATTGAATGAATCCATCGATGGTTTGCGCATCGGCGTACCTCAGGAGTTTTTTAGCGAAGGACTTTCCGACGATGTGCGCAGCGCGATTGATGCAGCATTGAAGGAATACGAAAAACTCGGCGCCAAGCTGGTCAGCGTGTCCTTGCCCCGCACCAAGCTGTCGATCCCGGTCTACTACATCATTGCGCCAGCGGAAGCCTCCAGCAATTTGAGCCGTTTTGATGGTGTGAAATTCGGCCACCGCGCGACTGACTATTCCGATCTGGCCGACATGTACAAAAAAACCCGTACCGAAGGTTTTGGCGATGAGGTCAAACGCCGCATCATGATCGGTGCCTACGTGCTCAGTCACGGCTATTACGATGCCTATTACCTGCAAGCCCAAAAAATCCGCCGGATGATTGCCGATGACTTTCAAAGCGCGTTCAAAGACTGTGATGTGATCGCCGGGCCTGCAGCTCCCACGGTGGCGTGGAAGATTGGTGAAAAATCTGACGACCCCGTCGCCAACTATCTGGCCGACATCTACACCCTGCCCGCATCGCTCGCGGGTCTGCCGGGTATGAGCCTGCCCGCAGGCTTTGGCCAAGGGGGGATGCCAGTGGGTTTGCAATTGATTGGCAATTACTTGCAGGAGGGCAAACTGCTCAATGCGGCGCATCAGTTTCAGCGCGTGACCAATTGGCACGAAGCAACACCAAAGCTGACTGGATAACCCGATGGATGACTTGGGCTTTTTCTTCGCAGAACTTCAAGCGCTTATTGAGCAAGAACGCTTCGAAGAGCTTGAGAGCGACACAATTGAGTTAAAGCCGTGTCCGTCCACATCCCAA
>JANLTH010000172.1:0-7966 GCA_031362865.1 Burkholderiales bacterium
AGCATGTCAAGCCTAACCCGATGAAGGGTGTTCAAGGCGGCATTGCTGACAAAAACATGCCGATCCATCAGTCCAATATTGCGATTTTCAATCCGAAGACGCAAAAAGCTGACCGCGTCGGTACCAAGGTCGTCGATAACAAGAAGGTGCGCGTGTTCAAGTCGAACGGCGACACCATCGCGGACGCCAAGTAAAGGAACTCAATCATGGCGCGTTTGCAAGCTCTGTACCGCGAGATAATCGCTCCCGAACTGAAGGTCAAGCTTGGCTTCAAGTCGGTAATGGAAGTGCCCCGCATCACTAAGATCACCCTGAATATGGGCGTTTCTGAGGCGGTGGGCGACAAGAAAGTCATGGATCACGCTGTTGGCGACATGACCAAGATTGCTGGTCAAAAGCCAGTCGTCACGAAGTCGCGTAAGGCAATTGCAGGTTTCAAGATCCGTGAAGACTACCCGATCGGTTGCATGGTCACTCTGCGCGGCGAGCGCATGTATGAATTCATGGACCGTTTTGTGACCGTGGCCCTGCCGCGTGTGCGCGACTTCCGCGGCATTTCCAGTCGAGCTTTCGATGGTCGCGGAAATTACAACATCGGTGTCAAAGAGCAGATCATTTTCCCGGAAATCGAGTACGACAAGATTGACGCGATTCGCGGCATGAATATCAGTATTACCACCACCGCCAAGACTGACGAGCATTGCAAGGCATTGCTGGCGGCATTCAAATTTCCCTTCAAGGCTTAAAGAGGCAGATCGACATGGCAAAACTAGCCCTGATCAACCGCGAAAAGAAGCGTGCCGACCTGGTGAAGAAGTTCGCCAAACGAGTCGCCGACTTGAAAAAAATCATCACTGATGCCAAGCAGTCTGACGAGGCGCGTGCTGAAGCGCGTACGACGCTGCAAAGCTTTCCGCGCAATTCGAGCCCGTCCCGGCAGCGCAACCGCTGCGCGATCACTGGTCGTCCGCGCGGTACCTTCCGCAAGTTCGGCTTGGGCCGTACCAAACTGCGCGAAGCAGCGATGGCCGGTGAAATTCCCGGCTTGTTCAAAGGCAGCTGGTAAGAAAGATAGGAATAGACAATCATGAGCATGAGCGATCCTATCGCCGACATGTTGACCCGAATTCGTAACGGTCAGTCGTCGGAGAAGATTTCAGTGGTAATGCCTTCCTCGAAATTGAAGGTGGCGTTGGCCAAGGTACTGAAGGATGAGGGCTATATCGAAGACTTCGCGGTACGCGATGCCTTGGGTAAGGCAGAACTCGACATTCAGTTGAAGTACTACGCCGGCCGCCCGGTGATTGACCGTATTGAGCGCGTCTCGCGCCCCGGTTTACGCATTTATAAAGGCACTGGCGATATTCCCAAGGTCATGAATGGGTTGGGCGTTGCAATTGTCTCCACCTCCCAAGGCGTGATGACAGACCGCAAGGCGCGCGCCAATGGCGTGGGCGGCGAAGTACTTTGCTACGTCGCTTGAGGGAGAACAACACATGTCACGCGTAGCCAAGAATCCGGTTGTCCTGCCCAAGGGCGTGGAAACCACGCTCACCGCTCAGGAAATCACTGTCAAAGGCCCGTTGGGCACTTTGAAGCAGGCACTCAACGGCGCAGTCACGATCAAAAAAGAAGGCGAGCAATTGCTCTTCACCGCCGCCAACGACTCGCGGGAAGCGGGCGCAATGTCTGGCACCGTGCGCGCGCTGGTCAATAATATGGTGGTCGGTGTCACCAAGGGTTTTGAGAAAAAGCTTTCACTGGTCGGTGTGGGTTTTCGTGCGCAGGCGCAAGGCGACTCCTTGAATTTGTCGCTCGGCTTTTCGCACCCAGTAGTTCACAAGATGCCCGCAGGTGTCAAGTGTGAGTGTCCGGTGCAAACCGAGATTCTCATCAAAGGTATCAACAAGCAGCAGGTCGGCCAGACCGCCGCCGAAGTTCGCGCCTACCGTCCTCCCGAGCCTTACAAAGGCAAGGGTGTGCGTTACGCTGACGAGCGCGTCATCATCAAAGAAACCAAAAAGAAGTAAGGGCTCATCATGGATAAAAATGTCGCCCGTTTGCGCCGTGCAAAGGCTACGCGCCACAAGTTGGCCGAGCTCAAAGTTACGCGCCTGGCCATTCACCGTACTAACAGCCACATCTACGCGCAGATCATTGATCCTGCGGCGAAGGTGTTGGCTTCAGCTTCGACCAACGAAGTGGAAGTTCGTAAAGATATCGCCAATGGCGGCAACGCTGCTGCGGCGGCTGCCGTCGGTAAGCGGGTTGCTGAAAAGGCAATTGCTGCTGGCGTAAAAGAAGTTGCGTTTGACCGTGGCGGTTTCCGCTATCACGGGCGAGTCAAGGCTTTGGCCGAAGCCGCCCGCGAAGCCGGTCTGAAGTTCTAGGTCGGCGTACAACGGAGAACACACATGGCACGAGTACAGTCAAAACAGCAAGCGCCTGAAGGTCGTGATGACGGTCTGAAGGAAAAGATGATCGCGGTAAATCGCGTCACCAAAGTGGTGAAAGGCGGCCGGATTCTCGGTTTCGCCGCGCTTACCGTGGTTGGTGATGGCGATGGTCGCATCGGTATGGGCAAGGGCAAGTCCCGCGAAGTGCCGGTAGCCGTGCAAAAGGCTATGGAAGAAGCGCGCCGCAAAATGGTCAAAGTTTCACTCAAGAACGGTACATTACAGCACACTGTCATTGGTGAGCATGGTGCCGCTCGGGTGTTGATGCAGCCCGCTTCCGAAGGTACTGGCATCATTGCAGGCGGTCCGATGCGCGCGGTATTTGAGGTCGTGGGCGTTACCAATGTGCTTGCCAAGGCACTCGGTTCTACGAATCCTTACAACATCGTTCGCGCCACGCTGAATGGGTTAACCAAGATGACCACGCCGGCGGAAGTCGCTGCTAAGCGCGGCAAATCGGTCGAAGAAATCTTGGCTGCGTAAAGATTGAAGAGAACATCATGGCAGACAAAAAACAAGTCAAAGTGACGCTGGTCAAAAGCCCCGCTGGCACATCCTATCGTCATCGCGCCACCGTGCGCGGCCTAGGGTTGCGCCGCTTAAATTCGTCGCGCATCCTTGAAGATACACCGGCGATTCGTGGCATGATGTTCAAGGTTAACTATTTGGTCAAGGCCGAAGCCGTTTAAGGATATCGGGATCTTATGAAACTCAACGACATTCAACCCGCAGAAGGCGCGAAACATGCGCGGCGCCGCGTAGCGCGTGGTATGGGCTCAGGTCTGGGCAAAACTGCCGGACGTGGTCACAATGGCCAGCATTCGCGTTCCGGTGGTTTTCATAAGGTCGGCTTTGAGGGCGGTCAGATGCCGCTGCAACGTCGTTTGCCCAAGCGAGGCTTCGTGACACAAGATCAAGATCAAAAGGCTGAAGTTCGTCTGTCCGAGTTGGACAAGATGAAGGCGACTGAGATCACGCTCGAAAGCCTGATGGCGGAAGGCGTGGTCAATAAATTGACCGTTAGCGCCAAAGTCATGCTTTCGGGCAAGATTTCACGCAAAGTTACCCTGACCGGCATTGGTGTCACCGTCGGCGCGAAAGCAGCCATTGAGGCCGCAGGCGGTGTGGTCAATGCACTGGTCAAAGTCGAGCGGCCGCGCAAGCTGCCTGCCAAGACCAAATAGCAATTCAAGTCATCGCAACTAACACGGTATAAGTAAGTGGCCACTTCCGGTTCCACCATTCTCGATCAAGCCAAAGGCGGCAAGTACGGCGATTTGAAACGCCGCTTGCTCTTTTTGGTTATGGCGCTAGTGGTGTATCGAGTTGGCGCACACATTCCAGTGCCTGGAATCGATCCAGTGCAGCTGGCTGAGGCATTCAAATCGCAGTCCGGCGGCATTCTGGGCATGTTCAACATGTTCTCGGGTGGCGCTTTGTCGCGCTTTACGATTTTCGCGCTGGGCATCATGCCTTACATTTCAGCGTCGATCATTTTTCAGTTGTTGACGGTCGTGTCACCTCAACTTGAAGCGTTGAAGAAAGAGGGCGAGTCTGGGCGTCGAAAAATCACCCAGTACACGCGCTATGCTACTTTGGGTTTGGCTTTGTTCCAAGCGCTGGGAATTGCCATTGCTTTGGAGTCGCAACCGGGTCTGGTGATTGAGCCAGGCTTGGCCTTTCGCGCTACCTGCGTCATCACACTGGTTACCGGAACGATGTTTGTGATGTGGTTGGGCGAGCAAATCACCGAACGCGGTCTTGGTAACGGTATTTCGATCATCATTTTTGCGGGTATCGCCGCTGGGCTCCCGTCGGCAATTGGCGGGCTGTTTGAGCTGGTACGCACCGGCGCGATGAATGCGCTTACCGCCATCATCATCTGCATCATGGTCGTACTGGTCACCGCATTCGTAGTGTTTGTAGAGCGTGGGCAGCGCAAGATTCTCATTAACTACGCCAAACGTCAGGTCGGCAATAAGATCTACGGCGGGCAAAGCTCATTTTTGCCGCTCAAGTTGAACATGGCTGGCGTGATTCCTCCAATTTTTGCCTCCTCCATCATTCTTTTCCCGGCGACGCTGACAAGCTGGTTTTCGTCCGGCGACTCGATGCGTTGGCTCAAAGACATCGCCTCCACGCTCTCACCGGGGCAACCGATCTATGTGATGCTGTATGCTACGGCGATCATTTTCTTCTGCTTTTTCTACACCGCGCTTGTGTTCAACAGTAAAGAAACGGCCGACAACCTGAAGAAGAGTGGCGCTTTTGTTCCTGGGATTCGCCCCGGCGACCAAACGGCCAAGTACATCGATAAGATTTTGATGCGCCTCACCTTGGCCGGTGCGATCTACATCACTGCCGTCTGCCTGCTCCCAGAGTTTTTGATTCTGCGCTGGAACGTGCCTTTCTATTTTGGCGGGACGTCATTGCTAATTATTGTGGTCGTCACTATGGACTTCATGTCGCAAGTGCAGGCATACATCATGTCGCATCAGTATGAAGGCTTGCTGAAAAAGGCCAATTTCAAGGGCGGCCCCGGTTTGGCAGGTTCCCGCTGATGTCGAAAGAAGATGTCATTCAGCTACAGGGCGAAGTCATGGAGACTTTGCCTAACGCGACCTTCAAGGTCAAACTCGAAAACGGGCATGTGGTTCATAGTTTTATATCCGGCAAGATGCGTATGCATTACATCCGCATCTTGCCGGGGGACAAAGTGACCGTTGAAATGACACCGTATGACCTGACCAAGGCGCGGATTGTGTTCCGCGCCAAGTAAGTTCAAGACAACAGATTCACGAAGAGAGAGGCACATCATGCGAGTGCAAGCATCAGTTAAGAAAATTTGCCGCAATTGCAAGATCATCAAGCGCAAGGGAGTTGTGCGCGTGATTTGTACCGACCCGCGCCACAAGCAGCGCCAGGGTTAATCGAGACAAAGAAGGAATAGGCCATGGCACGTATTGCAGGGATCAACATCCCCAACCACCAGCACGCAGAAATTGCGATCACTTCGATCTACGGCATTGGCCGTCCGCGCGCGCAGCAGATTTGCGATGCCGCTAACGTCAAACGCAATGCCAAGATGAAGGATTTGACCGACGCCGAAGTGGATCGTCTGCGTGACCAGATCAACAAATTCTCGGTCGAAGGCGATTTGCGTCGCGAAGTTTCGATGAGTATCAAGCGCTTGATGGACTTGGGCTGCTACCGTGGCATGCGCCACAAGCGTGGGCTGCCGGTGCGCGGTCAGCGCACTCGTACCAACGCGCGTACCCGCAAGGGTCCGAAAAAAGGCCGTGCCGCGCTGGCCAAATAAGCAGGAATTGTCCGCTTCGCCGCCCTTTTCTGCACCGCACCCCTAGGAAATTCGAATGGCCACCAAACAACAAACCAATCAAGCCGCCGCCGCTTCTGCACGCGTGCGCAAGAAAGTGAAGAAGAACGTCGCCGAGGGTATTTGCCACGTTCACGCTTCGTTCAACAACACCATTATCACCATTACGGACCGGCAGGGCAATGCATTGTCATGGGCGACTTCGGGTGGTGCGGGTTTCAAAGGCTCGCGTAAATCAACCCCGTTTGCGGCCCAGGTCGCCTCCGAGGCTGCTGGTCGCGTGGCAATGGAATGCGGTGTAAAAAACGTCGAAGTGCGCATTAAAGGCCCAGGCCCCGGTCGTGAGTCAGCGGTGCGCGCGCTCAACATGCTTGGTATCAAAGTGACCTCAATTTCTGATGTCACGCCAGTGCCACACAACGGCTGCCGCCCGCAAAAGCGTCGTCGTATCTAAAAGCGTTTCCCCAAGGCTCAGCCGGTACGGCATAGCCTATTTCTATCAACGGTTAAATCAGCGAGGGTTTTCTCGATGGCACGTTACATCGGACCTAAATGTAAACTTTCCCGCAGGGAAGGTACAGATCTCTTTTTGAAGAGCTCGCGCCGCGCTTTCTCCGACAAATGCAAGGCTGATGCAGCACCTGGTCAGCATGGCGCTAAGTCGGGCGCACGCCTGTCGGATTACGGCAAGCAGCTGCGTGAGAAGCAAAAGGTGCGTCGCACCTACGGCGTGCTTGAAAAACAATTCCGCAAATATTACGCGGAAGCAGTCCGCCGCAAAGGCAATACCGGCAACAACTTGTTGCAGTTGCTTGAATCGCGCTTGGACAACGTCGTCTACCGCATGGGCTTTGGCTCCACGCGCGCGGAGGCACGCCAGTTGGTGTCCCACAAGTCGATTGAAGTGAATGGTCGTTCGCTCAACATCGCCTCGGCAATGGTCAAGGCGGGCGATGTCGTCACCGTGCGCGAAAAGTCCAAGGGCCAGTTGCGCATCAAAGACTCGCTCCAGCTCGCTGAATCCGCAGGCTTTCCGGCTTGGGTTTTGGTCGACACCACCAAGATGACTGGCACTTTCAAACAGATGCCTGATCGCAGCGAATTGTCACAAGAGATCAACGAATCGCTCGTCGTCGAGTTGTATTCGCGCTAATCGCCTTAACACTCGCCGGCAGTTCCTGTTGAAGGGATCCGACGAGGACAGCCGCGTCGGTCGCCTTGCGATTTCAAACGCAAAGCACAGGCCAGACGCGGCGTTGTCATATTCAAGCAATCCAAGCATTTTTAGTTCTTATCAATTCAAAGGAAGGTTTGGACCATGGCCAACACTCAATTCCTGAAACCAAAAATCGTCAACGTCGAATCGATGGGCGTCGGTCACGCGAAAGTCGTGATGGAGCCATTTGAGCGCGGTTACGGGCATACGCTTGGCAACGCATTGCGTCGCGTGCTGCTCTCGTCGATGGTCGGCTACGCGCCAACCGAAGTGGCGATTGCCGGCGTAGTTCACGAGTACTCTACCCTTGAAGGGGTGCAGGAAGACGTGGTCGACATTCTCTTGAATCTCAAGGGCGTGGTGCTCAAGCTACACAATCGCGACGAAGCCCAACTGACTCTCAAAAAGTCGGGCGCTGGCGCTGTAAAAGCGTCGGACATTGAAGTCTCGCACGATGTCGAAATCATCAACCCTGACCACATCATTGCCCACTTGTCGGCCAACGGCAAGCTGGACATGCAGATCAAGGTTGAAAAGGGCCGTGGCTATGTGCCAGGCAACATGCGCATTGTGGGCGATGAAGAGAGCAAGAGCATCGGCAAGATCGTGCTAGATGCCTCTTACAGCCCGGTCAAGCGCGTGTCGTACGCGGTTGAATCGGCCCGTGTTGAGCAGCGTACCGACCTGGACCGTCTGGTGCTGGACATTGAAACCAACGGCGTGATCGAGCCGGAAGACGCAGTGCGTCAGGCCGCCCGCATTCTGGTTGAGCAGCTCTCGGTGTTTGCCTCGCTGGAGGGTTCGGGCGAATTGGCTCAGGCCGCCGCGAAAACGCCGCAAGTTGACCCGATTCTGTTGCGTCCGGTGGACGACCTTGAGCTCACTGTTCGTTCGGCGAATTGCCTCAAAGCCGAAAACATCTACTACATCGGCGACCTGATTCAGCGCACCGAAAAT
>JANLTH010000179.1:0-8208 GCA_031362865.1 Burkholderiales bacterium
CCGGGCGCACCTGGCGTGCCAGCGCTTGCGCTTCGCGGTGCGCACGGGCAATTTTGGCGTCACGGTCGGGCTCAGGATTGCTGGCATCACGAAACAGCGAGTTGAGCCAAGGCTGCACTACGGGCGTGCCGCTTGCCAAACGTGCCGTTTCAACGCAGCGGCACCATGCGCTGCTCCAGATGGCATGAAACTTCACGCCTTCGCGTTGCACGCGAGCGCCGGTGGCACGGGCCTGCTGCTCACCTTCTGCGGAGAGATTGCGCTGGGAGTTGCGAATTTTCCGGTCGGCGCAATCGCCAATTTTGAAGCCTTCGGGGTCGCCAATGCCAGGCACCGTTTGCCCGTGGCGCATTAACACCACGTAGCCGCCGCTTTTGAGCAGCGACCAATAATCGGGGGTCTTGGTAACAGCGTTGGCGGCGGAGTTTGGTTGGGCGAGCGCTACTTGCGCGCTGAACAACAGCAGTAAACCGACGGCGCATGCCCGGCGGGCGCGCCTTAAAATAGTAGTCATCATTTGCTTCGTTTTAGCTTTGGCCGCAAGCTGTTTGGCGCGAGTGGCTGAAGGTGTTTTTAGGGATTAGAAAAATTACACTTAGCTTGATTATCGCCGCAACGGTTGCAGGCGGCTTGCTTTCGGTGCTTGCTGCTGCATTTGTGAGCTTCAAACTGCTCGATTCGTTGGTGCCGCGCTTGGTGAGCTTGGCGGCGGGCTTGCTTTTGGGCGTGGCTTTTTTGCATCTGCTGCCCGAGGCATTTGAGTCCAATGCCGGGGCGCACGCGCTTTCGGCGACGCTGCTGGCGGGCGTATTGGTGTTTTTTCTGCTCGAAAAAGCGTCGCTCTGGCGGCACAGCCACCACCATGAGCACGACGGGCATCACCACGAGCACGGCTTTGATGCCCACGAGGCGGGCCGCAGCGGCTTGTTGATTTTGGTGGGTGACGGCATTCACAATTTTGCCGACGGCATTCTGATCGCGGCCGCCTTTATGACCGACGTGAAGCTGGGCATCATCACCACCATCGGGATCGCCGCGCATGAAATCCCGCAGGAAATTGGCGACTTTATGATTTTGCTCAACGCCGGTTTTTCGCGCTCACGTGCCTTGGTTTACAACGCGATTTCCAGCCTGACGGCAGTGCTGGGCGGCGTGTTGGGCTATTTTCTATTGGACACTTTGAGCGGCTGGATGCCGTTTGTGCTGATGCTGGCCGCCGCGAGCTTTCTCTATATCGCGATTGCCGATTTGATGCCCGAAATGCAGCGCGCCCGCGACACCAAAAGTAATCTTTGGCAGATCAGCATGGTGGGGCTTGGCATCGGCATTGTGGCGATCTCGAACTCACTCGCGCACTGACTGGGCCTAATTCCATTTCTAAATCTTTACGATTGAGTCGTTGCCCCTTCCTAGCCGTGCTACGCGCACTGTCGTCGTCGGTGCGCCTAATCTCGTAATGATTTAGAAATGGAATAAGGTTTGCTGGCGGGGCGAGGCGGTGCTACGGGTGCGGTAGCCGCTTTGACAGTCGGCGCATTTTCCAGCACTTGAAAGAAGATTTCGTCTTCCTTCACCATTCCCAATTCAAAGCGGGCGCGCTCTTCCATCGCTTCCAGGCCTTGTTGAAGATCGCGTACCTCAGCCTCCAGGCCTCCGTTGCGCAACTTTAATTTGTCGTTGACCGCCTTTTGCGCACTGACCTGCCGGTCTAAATCCCAGACCCGCAGCCAACCGCCCTTGCCCAGCCAGAGCGGATATTGCAAGGCGGCGATCATCCCCACCAGCGACAGCGAAAACAGGGCTGCCCTTAGGCTGGGAGGAAGCTGCACGACGAAGGCGCGTTAGCGAAGGTTGTAGAAGGCCGCGCGGCCCGGGTAGCTGGCGATGTCGCCCAAATCTTCTTCGATGCGTAACAATTGGTTGTACTTGGCAGTGCGATCTGAGCGGCTCATCGAGCCAGTTTTGATTTGCAGCGCATTCGTGCCAACCGCGATGTCGGCAATCGTCGAATCTTCCGTTTCGCCAGAGCGATGCGAAATCACCGAGGTGTAGCCCGCCCGCTTGGCCATTTCGATGGCGGCAAAAGTTTCGGTCAAGGTGCCGATCTGGTTGATCTTGATGAGGATGGAGTTGGCCACGCCCCTTTTGATGCCCTCGCGCAGAATTTTGGTGTTGGTCACGAACAAATCGTCGCCTACCAACTGAATTTTTTTGGTGAGCCGGTCGGTGAGTGTTTTCCAGCCATCCCAATCGTTTTCGGCCATGCCGTCTTCAATCGAGAGGATCGGGTATTTATCGACCCAGGCAGCCAGGTAGTCGGTGAATTGGCCGGAACTGAGCACCAAGCCGTCGCCAGTCAGGTGGTACTTGCCGTCTTTGTAAAACTCGCTCGCCGCGCAATCAAGGCCGATAGCGATTTCAGCGCCGGGTTCAAACCCGGCTTTTTCAATCGCTTCCATGATCAGCTTGAGCGCCGCTTCATGATTTTCGAGCGAAGGTGCAAAGCCACCTTCATCGCCCACCGCCGTGGAAAGGCCGCGGTCATGGATGATTTTTTTCAGCGTATGGAACACCTGCGCGCCGTAGCGCACCGCTTCGCGAAAAGTCGGCGCACCGACCGGCAGGATCATAAATTCCTGCATGTCGAGATTGTTGTCAGCGTGCGCACCGCCATTGATCACGTTCATCATCGGCACCGGCAACTGCATGGCACCGGAGCCACCCAAATAGCGATAAAGCGGCAGGCCAGATTCTTCAGCCGCCGCCTTCGCATTGGCCATCGAAACGGCGAGCATTGCGTTGGCGCCCAAGCGCGATTTGTTTTCTGTGCCGTCCAGTTCGAGCAGGGTTTTGTCGATAAACGCCTGTTCGCTCGCATCCAAGCCCATGATCGCTTCAGCAATTTCGGTATTGATGTGATCAACCGCCTTCAACACGCCTTTGCCCATATAGCGGTCACGGTCGCCATCGCGCAGTTCAATCGCCTCGCGCGAGCCGGTGGAGGCACCTGAGGGCACCGAAGCGCGGCCCATCGCGCCGGATTCGAGTAGCACATCGCACTCGACGGTGGGGTTACCGCGACTGTCAATGATTTCGCGGCCGATGATGTCTACGATTGCGCTCATGTTGTTGTCCGTGAAGAGTTAGGGGTGAAGCGTTAGAGGCGAAGAGTTAGAGGCGAAGAGTCAGGCGTTTGGCTCCCCTCTCCGGTCGGGAGCGGGGTTGGGGGTAAGGGGCGGCGTTCAAAGTCCAAGCTCATGTCTGCATTTCAGCAAAACCTGCCCGCTTGACGATGGTATCGAGTTCTTTGAGTGTTGCAAGCAGGGATTTCATTCGGCCCAAGGGCCAGGCGTTTGGGCCGTCAGAGAGGGCTTTCTCAGGGTTCGGGTGAGTTTCCATGAACAGCCCGGCAATTCCCGCGGCCACTGCGGCCCGCGCCAGCACCGGCACATGTTCACGCTGACCGCCCGATTTGTCACCTTGCCCGCCGGGCAGTTGCACCGAATGGGTGGCATCAAACACCACCGGGCACAGGGTTTCCCGCATGATCGCAAGCGAGCGCATGTCGGAGACCAAATTGTTGTAGCCGAAGGTGGCACCCCGTTCGCAGACCATGATGGCATCCTGAAGACCCGCATCCAGAGCGGCTCTTCGGGCTTTATCGACGACGTTTTTCATGTCGCCAGGTGCTAGAAACTGGCCTTTTTTGATATTCACCGGCTTGCCCGAGCGCGCCACCGCGTGGATGAAATCAGTTTGTCGGCACAGAAACGCCGGGGTTTGCAGCACGTCGACCACGCCGGCCACATCGGCAATCGAGTCGATGTCATGCACGTCGGTTAGCACTGGTACGCCAAGCTCACGTTTGACGTCGCCCAAAATCTGCAAACCTGCTGCCATGCCGGGGCCGCGAAACGAGGTGCCGGAGCTGCGATTGGCTTTGTCGAAAGAAGATTTGTAGATGAAGGGGATGCCGAGCGCTGCGGTGATTTCTTTTAACTCGCCGGCGGTATCAAAGGCCATTTGGCGCGACTCGACCACGCACGGCCCGGCGATCAAGAAGAGTGGTTGGTCAAGGCCAACGGCAAAGCCGCACAGCTTCATGCGGCAATCCGGGTCGCTGAAACGGCATCGCTCTGGTGCTTGATGGCCGCAGCAATGTAGCTGGTGAACAGCGGATGCCCGTCACGCGGATTGGAGGCGAATTCAGGGTGAAACTGCACGCCGATAAACCATGGGTGATCGGTGAGTTCGACAATTTCGCACAGGCCTTCAGTCACATTTTTGCCGTCCAACGAGCGGCGCGTGCGCGCCACCACTTTGAGACCGGCCTTCTCAATTCGGTCGAGGTAGTGGTTGTTGGCTTCGTAGCGATGCCGATGCCGCTCATTGACCTGGCCGCTCTTGTAAATCGTCGCGGTCAGTGTGCCGGGCAGGATGTCAGCAGGCTGCATGCCCAAGCGCATGGTGCCGCCCAAGTTGGAATTCGCATCGCGCATTTCGACCTTGCCGTCGCGGTTTTGCCACTCAGTAATCAGCGCAAACACGGGCTCTTCGGTATTCGGGTCAAATTCAGTGCTGTTGGCCTGCGGCAGGCCAGCCCTGCTGCGCGCGAATTCAATCGTGGCCAGTTGCATGCCTAAGCAAATGCCCAGATAGGGCACCCGCGCCTCACGCGCATAGCGGATTGCGACCATCTTGCCTTCGGTGCCACGCACGCCAAAACCGCCTGGCACTAGCACGGCATCGGCATGGGCCAGCAACTCAGCCGCTTTGTGCGGCTCGGCTTCGAGCGCTTCGGCGTCAACATAGCTGATCGAGACCTTGGCGTGGTTTTTCACGCCGGCATGTACCAGTGCTTCGTTGAGCGACTTGTAGGAGTCGGTGAGTTCCACATACTTGCCGACCATCGCAATCGTGATTTGATGTTGCGGGTGTTCGAGCGTGTTGACCAGCGCATCCCACATCGAGAGGTCGGCCGCTTTGGGGGCCAGATGCAGCTTGTGGCAGACAATTTCGTCCAGTTTCTGGTCGTGCAGCATGCGCGGGATTTTGTAGATCGAATCCTCATGCCATACCGAAATCACCGCGTTGTTGCGCACGTTGGTGAAGAGCGCAATCTTCTTGCGTTCTTCTTCAGGAATTGGTTTATCTGAGCGGCACAGCAGCGCGTCAGCCTGAATGCCAATGCCGCGCAGCTCTTTGACACTGTGCTGGGTGGGCTTGGTTTTCATCTCGCCCGCTGAACCCAAATAAGGCACGAGCGTCAAGTGCAGGTAGCAGGTATCGTCAGGCGGTAAATCCAAACCCATTTGGCGAATCGCTTCGAGAAAGGGTAGCGACTCGATGTCGCCCACTGTGCCACCCACTTCGATGATCGCCACTTCAGCGTCGCCTGCACCGCGCGTGATGAAAGCCTTGATCTCGTCGGTGATGTGCGGAATCACCTGCACGGTGCGGCCCAGGTAATCGCCGCGCCGCTCACGTTTGATGACCGAGTCGTAAATTTGACCGGTCGTGAAATTATTGGCGCGGCGCATGCGGGCCTGCGTAAAGCGCTCGTAGTTGCCCAAGTCGAGGTCGGTTTCGGCCCCGTCTTCGGTAACAAAGACCTCGCCATGCTGAAACGGGCTCATCGTGCCCGGATCAACATTGATGTAAGGGTCAAGCTTGACGTTGGTGACTTTGATGCCGCGCGATTCGAGGATGGCGGCGAGAGATGCAGCGGCGATGCCTTTGCCCAGAGAGGACACGACACCGCCGGTGACAAATACGAACTTTGGCATTAGCGCAGCGTGAACAAGGAATTCACGACCTTGGAAATTTGAATTTTACCAAGTTAGCCCCGCACCCCGGTGTAGGGGTTGACCCGCATCCAGCGCGGGCCATCTCGCGTTGCAGCGTCAAACCAACCCGAGATTGCGCACCGTGAAATTGGTGATGTTGGGCATCACCGTGGGCAGGTCGGCGCTGGACACTCCGAACCACATCACCGGCGTTCCGGCCAGTTGATCCACCGAAGCACGACGCCAGCTGCTGTGGTGGCGAACTGCTGGGCCTACCAGCCGCTGAGTACGATTTTGCCGACGGTGCGCCCGCCTTCGAGCAGGGCGTGCGCCTGTTTTAAATTGACCGCGTTGATCGGCGACAGGGTGGTGGATGCAGTGGCACGCAGCACGCCTTGGTCAATCAATCTGGCCACCTCGGTGAGCAAATGATGCTGCTCGATCATGTCAAGCGTTTGATTGCTTGGGCGGGTGAACATGAATTCCCATGAAAAGGTGGAGCTTTTGCTCATCAAGGGCTCCATGTTCACTGGTGCGGCGGTGCGCACGATGGAGCACATGCCGCCTTGCGGGGCGAGCAACTCGGCGGCGGCCGGAAAGTGCTTGTCGGTGTCATTGAAGATCAGCACGTAGTCCACGTGCTTGTAGCCTAGCGCCCTGACTTCATCGACCAGATTGCCGAAGTGGTTGACCACTGCGGCTGCCCCGAGCTCGCGACACCATTGCGCTGACTCAGGCCGGGAGGCGGTGGCGATCACCTTCAGCCCAGCCACCTTAGCGGCTAGTTGAATCGCAATCGACCCCACGCCGCCTGCACCGCCGATGATCAGCACCGATTTCTGTGGGCGCGCGTGGGGTGGCGCGGCAACGCGCAAGCGGTCGAACAGCGCCTCCCACGCGGTGATCGCAGTCAGTGGCAGCGCGGCGGCCTGCGCAAAATCGAGCGAGGTGGGCATGTGCCCGACAACGCGTTCGTCTACTGCGTGGAATTGGCTGTTGCTACCCGGGCGCATCACGTCACCGGCGTAGTAGACACGTTGACCAGGTTGGAACAAAGTGACGGCGCTACCCACTTGATGTACGACACCGGCGGCATCGAAGCCGAGCACCCGAACGCCATCGGGGGCGTTGGCAGCCACGGCCACACCGGCTCCGGTTTTGCCTTTCGGGTTGCGCTGCTTGGTATCGACCGGATTGACCGAAACGGCTTCGACTTTGACGATCAAGTCGTGCGCGCCAGCAACCGGCATGGGCAGGTCGAGATCGAGCAACGCGTCGGCATCAGTGACGGCGCGATGGTGCTGCAGGCCAACCGCTTTCATGGGCACTTTCGGTAAAAGTTTTATAGAGAGATGTAGCTGAAGAGCAAATACCAATAAGGCTCTTCAAATACCATGCCTGAAGAATGCCGTCAGACGGACTTCTTCAGGCAGGTATTGGCAAAAACCTAGTCTGGCTTGGCTCCCGAGCGATCCACGACCAGCTTCCAGCGGTCAAGCTCGGCTTTCAAAAACGCGCCATAGGCATCGGGGCTGTTAGCCACGACATCGAAGCCCTGCGCCGTAAAGCGCGCCTTCAATTCGGGCGCATTGAGACCTTTGGCGATCTCGATTTGCAGCTTGGCGATGATGTCCTTCGGTGTGCCTTTTGGGGCCATCACCGCTTGCCATGAGGTGACCACGAAGTCTTTCAGTGCACCGCCTGACTCAACCATGGTTGGCACATCGGGCAACTGCGGCATGCGCTGCGCGCTGGTGACGGCGAGTGCTTTCATGCGGCCTGATTTGATGTACTGCGTGACTGCGCCCATGTTCTGGAACGAGGCATCAATCTGCCCGCCCATCAAGTCGGTTTGGGCTGCTGCACCACCGCGATACGGGATATGCACACCGAAGGTTTTGGTGGCGATCTTGAACAGTTCAGCCGATAGGTGATCTGACGAACCGGAGCCGGACGAACCATAAGTCACCTTGCCCGGATTTTTCTTCGCGTACTCCACCAGCTCCGTCAGATTCTTCGCCTGCATTTTTTCCGAATTCACCACCAGCATGCTGGGCACTTTGGCCAGCAGCGTAATCGGCACGAAATCCTTCACCGGGTCATACGGCAACTTGGCAAACATGGCCGGGTTCACCGCCAGCGTGCCGACGTGGCCGAGGATGATCGTGTAGCCATCGGGCGCGCTGCCCTTGGCCTCCTGCATGGCGATATTGCCGGCGCCGCCGGGCTTGCTTTCCACCACCACCGACTGGCCGAGGATCTTCGACATCTCCCCCGCGAACGAACGCGAGACGATGTCCGAACTCCCGCCCGGCGCGAACGGCACCAGCAGGCGGATCGGTTTATTGGGATATTGTGCGTGCACCGCGCCGGACAACAGCGCCGCAAACATTGCACACACTGCCAGAATGTTCTTCTTCAT
>JANLTH010000061.1:0-19185 GCA_031362865.1 Burkholderiales bacterium
TAAATCATTACGAGATTAGGCGCACCGACGACGACAGTGCGCGTAGCACGGCTAGGAAGGGGCAACGACATATCGTAATGATTTAGAAATGGAATAAGTGCCACCACCAATGACTTCATGGCGATAGGCTATGGAGTGTCAACCTGCACGTGTTAACAATGTGCTTCCTTCCCTGCTATGATTGGATTTTTCTTATCCGTCGTCGGGAAAGCTTGGTCATGCAAGTCATCATTCGAAAAATGGGCAACTCTCAAGGCGTGGTGATTCCCAAGCCGATCCTGCGGCAACTGGCGTTTGGCGCTGCCGTCGAAATGCGCGTGAAGGACGGCGCGCTCGAGCTGCGCCCCGTGCGTGAGGTATCTAGTCTGCGGGCGCTTTGGGCGAAAGATAGCGTTCGGATCGCTGCCGAAGAGCCGACTTTGGTCTGGCCTGAATTTGTCAATGCGGACGACGAGACTTTGCGATGGTGAACAAAAGCCCGCCCGAAGTGGTGCGGGGAGAGGTGTGGCTGGTGGCATTGGATCCGACGATTGGCATCGAGATTCAGAAAACACGCCCTTGCGTCATCATTTCACCGCCGGAAATGCATGACTACTTGCGCTCCGTGATCGCGGCCCCGATGACCAGCGGCTCGCGTCCGGCAGCGTTTCGCGTGCCGCTGACTTTCCAAGGGACTAGCGGATTGATCCTGCTTGACCAAATACGCACCCTGGATAAGCAGCGGCTGGTCAAGCGTTTGGGACAAGTGCAGTCTGCCACGCTGAGGAAGGCGCTTTCAACCCTGGGAGCGATGTTTGCTGCCGGTGGATGAAGGTCTGGGGGCTGCGCGGTCACCGGCGGATCGTTGTTTTCCGGGCGCTCGTCGCTCAGAGGTGCTCATCGCCAGGTGTAGCCGGAACATCAGGCACGGCGTTCAGGTAACGCAGAAAGTCCCCGCGCGAACCTAGCGCCGCTTCGCGACGCAGATGATCCAGCGTCAGAAACGAGGCCATTTTTTCTGCCGCAGCGCTGGCGATGAATTGATTCACCGAGATGCCATCCCGGCGCGCCAGGTCTTTGATGGTGGTGTGTACGGAGTCGGGCAATCTCAGGGTTAGGGCGGTCATGGTGCTTTCTCCTTCAAATACTCCAGAAATTCCTGCGGTGTTTTCGCCACCACTCTAAGGGAACGCGCGCGGGCGAAGTCTTTGATATTGTGGGTGACGATGATGCCCGCCTGGGATGCGATGGCACATTCGAGCACCATGTCGTCGTCAGGATCGCGCAAAATCGGCCGCCACAGAAAATGAATGTCCTGCAAGTGTGCGATGGATGCAAGATGGCGCAGAAATCCAATCGCTGTTTCAGGGGTAATCCCGGGCGGCAGGTGTTCTGACCGCGTGAGTACCGATTGCCATTCGGCGTAGAGTGCGATGGACAGGCAAATTTGAAAGCGCGGGTCGGGCAAGGCTGCGACAAGAGCGAAACTTGCGCCGGTACGGGAGCGGGCTGCGGATACCAGTACACAGGTATCCAGTACGATGCGAGTCATGGTTATGCCCATGCCACCATTGTGCCTTATCGTGATTCTCTGCGCAACAACACCACATGCCGCGCCGCAGCCAAGCCCGGCACGTTCAGCGATGCCACGCCAAGGACTGTGCAATCGGGGGGAAGCGCCGCGATTTCTTCAGTTGGGTAAACGCCCTTCATTGCGGCGACCAGGCCTCCCGGCTTGAGGAGATGTTGCGCGCCTTCCCAAAAATCCGCGAGCGACGCAAACGCTCGCGAGGTGATGCAGTCAAATTGACCTTCAAACCCCTCGACCCGAGCGGTGGCGACGGTCAGGTTGTTTAAGCCCAGCTCGATTTTGGCTTGCTGCAAGAAGGCGGTTTTTTTCTTGTTGCTGTCGAGCAAAGTGAAATGCAGGTGGGGCAGGGCGATGGCCAAGGGGATGCCAGGGGTGCCGCCGCCGGAGCCGACATCTAGTACCCGGCTGTCGGCCAAGAGTGGCAGATGTGGCGCAATCGACAGCGAATCCAGCAGATGATGGGTCACCATCTCTTGCGGGTCGGTAATCGTTGTCAGCGCGTAGGCTTTGTTCCACTTTGCCAACAAGGTGCAATAGCCCAAGAGCCGCACCAGTTGGGCTTCTTCAAGGCTTAGCCCGAGGGCTTGAGAGCCTTCGCGCAGTTGCTGGAGCGCATCCACCGTCTAGGCTGCGACCTGCACCGCTGCACTAAAGCCGCGCTTCAAATGCACGTGCAAGAGCGAGATTGCCGCCGGGGTTACGCCGGAGATGCGCGAGGCTTGCCCCAAGGTTTCGGGCTTTTGTGCGTTGAGCTTGGTTTGCACTTCTTTCGAGAGGCCGCGCACTTGTGTGTAGTCGAGGTTGGGTGGCAGCTTGAGCACTTCTTGATGCCCGGCGCGCTCGATTTCCTCGGCTTGGCGGGCGATGTAGCCGGCGTATTTGGTTTGCGCCTCGACCTGGTCGATCACCTGCGCGGCTTGGGTTTGGCCGAATTCATCGCCGTCCGGCGTGACGATGCCGCCGCCAAAGGCGGGCAGGGTGGCCAGGCTTTGGTAGCTCACGTCCGGTCGCTTGAGCAAGTCGGCCAGCGAATGTTCGCGTTCCAGCACCTTGCCGAAGACGCGCTCTGCATCATGCTTTTCGAGAATGCGAGGGCTGACATACGTGGACTTGAGCCGCTGTAGCTCGGCTCCAACGGCATCCCGTTTGCGGTTAAATGTTTCCCAGCGCACGGTATCCACGCAGCCCAATTCGCGGCCGATGTCGGTGAGCCGCCAATCGGCGTTGTCTTCGCGCAGGCTTAGGCGATATTCCGCACGGCTGGTGAACATGCGGTAAGGCTCCATCACCCCGCGCGTGACTAAATCGTCGACCAGCACGCCCAAGTAGGCTTGATCGCGGCGCGGCGCCCAGGCATCGCGCCCTTGAATTTGCAGCGCGGCGTTCAGCCCAGCCAGCAAGCCCTGGGCGGCGGCTTCTTCATAGCCGGTGGTGCCGTTGATTTGGCCTGCGAAAAACAGGCCGTCAATCGCTTTGGTTTCGAGCGAGGCTTTGAGCGCACGCGGGTCGAAGTAGTCGTATTCAATCGCGTAGCCGGGCCGCAAAATATGGGCGCGCTCGCAGCCTTTCATTGAGCGCACCAACGCCAGTTGCACATCGAAGGGCAGGGAGGTCGAAATGCCGTTCGGGTAGATTTCGTTGGTGGTCAAGCCTTCCGGTTCGAGGAAGATTTGGTGTGAATCTTTCGAGGCGAAGCGGTGAATCTTGTCTTCAATCGACGGGCAGTAGCGCGGCCCCACGCCTTCGATGACACCGGTAAACATTGGCGAGCGGTCCAGTCCGGCGCGAATAATGTCATGGGTTTGCGTATTGGTGTGCGTCATCCAGCAGGGCAGTTGCGCGGGGTGCATGCTGCGCGTACCCAGGTAGGAAAACACCGGCTCGGGGTCATCCCCCGCCTGCACGGCGAGCACCGAGAAGTCGATGGTTTTGCCGTCTAGTCGTGGCGGCGTGCCGGTTTTGAGCCGGGCTTGCGGCAGCTTCAATTCGCGCAAAGCCCCGCCCAGCGACTTCGCAGCCGGGTCGCCTGCGCGACCCGCTTCATAGTTGTTCAAGCCCACGTGAATCAGGCCGGAGAGAAACGTGCCCGCAGTCAACACTACTGATTTGGCCTTGAAGCGAATCCCCAGTTGCGTGACCGCACCGGTAACCCGCAGTTGCCCGTTCACGTCTTCCACATCCAGATCATCCACCGCCTGCTGAAAGATGGTGAGATTGGGCTGGTTTTCCAGGCGCGTGCGAATTGCTTGCTTGTAGAGTACGCGGTCGGCCTGACCGCGGGTGGCCTGCACCGCCCGGCCCTTGGAGCTATTAAGGATGCGGAACTGGATGCCCGCTTCGTCGGTGGCAATCGCCATCGCGCCGCCGAGTGCATCCACCTCTTTGACCAAATGGCCTTTGCCGATTCCGCCGATCGAAGGGTTGCAGCTCATCGCCCCCAAGGTTTCAATACTGTGGGTGAGTAGCAGAGTGTTGGAACCCATGCGGGCGGCCGCGAGTGCGGCTTCGGTGCCGGCGTGCCCGCCGCCTACGATAATGACATCGAAGTGGTCGGGGTGGGTGAAATGTGGCTGGGTGGAATGTTTCACGTGAAACAGTGGAATTAGTGGATTAGTTGCTGAACGGCTGCGCTCTTGCCAACCCCGCCATCCTTGGCGGGCCAATGGCTCAGGAGCATGATATTGCCAAGTGCTGCCGCGCGGGTGTAGTAGCGTTCATCTGCCGTAATCAACACGGCATTGTTTTCCATTGCCACGGCGTGATACATCGTGTCAAAGATGTGCTGTCGAAGCGAAATAGCCAAATCAGCTGCGCGCAGATAGATTTCAGCGCGGTCATCGGTCGCAAATTCCAAATCATGAAGCACTCGCACATGCTCCGTGACCGCCGCCGGATCGATGCGCACGGCGACCCCGAGTACCTCGGTAATCCAATGCGGTGGTTGCAGCGCCAGCGCAGGATCTCCCGCGAGTTGACGAAACAGTGCAACGGCAACCCCGGTTTGCGGTTCCGCAGTCGCTGGTATCAGCCATTTGATTGCCACACTCGCATCAACCACCACTCGAATGGGGCGGCTTGGGTCCTTGGGGGTCCGAACTGTCATGCTTTGATTTGGCGCACACCATCTTCAAGCGCCTCGCGGCGCAGCTCATCCAACGTGTTCTGAAGCAGGGCTGAATCTACCGGCGACCGCGTGGACCGAAACTGCATGTATTTGTCAAAGGCTAGTTTGCCCCGGGCCTTGGCCTCGTCCTTTTCAATCGCGGCCTCCAAACAAGCCGCCAGCACGGCGCTCTTGTTACGCCCCGCAAAGCGCGCGTCGAAGCGGGCTTTCAGTTCGTCGGGAAGGCTAAAGTTCATGGTTGCCATCGGGCGGCTCCTGCGATTACACTTGAGTGATTGTTGAAATCTTCAACAATTTTACGAGAGCAGCAGCATCACGGCAAGCTCAGCATGTTTCACGTGAAACGTGCGTCTAGCGAAGCGCTCACCGCAGAAAGTCCCGCCATGCCAACGTCACAAACCGTCGAAGCCTTTATCGCCCGCGTCGTCAGCGGCGCGCACGCCGAGGCTATCGAAGAGTTCTACACGGCAGATGCCAGCATGCAAGAAAACGGCAATCCGCCGCGGGTGGGCCGCGATCTGCTCGTTGCCCACGAGCGCCGAGCGCTGGCCCGAGCCACATCAGTCCATACAACCCATCTGGCCCCAACACTCGTCAATGGCGAATACGTGGTAATCCGCTGGGTGTTTGTGTTTCATGGGAAGGATGGCGGCACGATGCGCATCGAAGAGTTGGCCTGGCAGCGCTGGGAAGGTGAAAAAATCGCCCAAGAAACCTTTTTCTACGACCCGCTTCAGATGAAGCCGGGGTGAACGCGGCAACACCAACCACCATCGCATGAACCACACTGAGCTTGCCCAGAGTCTGATTGCTGAAGGTTGTCACCCCGACAATTACGCAATTGGCCCGATCTGGGCGACCAGCGACATCTATCGCCTCCACCATTCACAAGGCCAGTGGCGCGTTTGCTACACCGAACGCGGGCAGGACGCAGAACCCATTTTCAGTTCCGAAAGCGAGCATGAAGCCTGTGAGTTCTATTTTCGCTTCATCACCGAAACGATTCGACACGAGCACCTGGTCGCGCGGCTGCAATCGTCGGATCGTGTCGCGGCGCTCCAAGCGCAGCTGCGCGCATTTGCGGTGGAGTGTCGGGTGGAGGGCGTCAAGCGGGGGCACGACACCGATCCCGAGTTCCGCGTCTGGGTAACCGGCAAAGCCGTCTTTGTGTGCCGCCAGCAATTGGGCGCGCTGCCCCTGACGCAATAGCAGCAGGCTAAACTGAGCTTCTGCCGCCGCAAAATCGCAATCCTCATCGACCACTCATCCACCACTCACCCTAGGAGCCTGTCGGACTTAAGCGAATCGGCCCAAATCGCCGAAAAATTGGTAGCGTTAGGCGCTACTTCCGTCGCCAATAGAACAACTATTGGCTAGAAAGCACCACCAAACGCTACGCAATTTTCGACAATTTTGGCTCGACTCCTTAAGTCCGACAGGCTCCTAGCCGGAAAACACCATGACCGCTCGCGCCACTTTCGCCCGCATGGAACAAAGCACGCAGCAAGACTGGAATTGCATCGTCCCAGAAGCGATGACCATGATGAAAAGCCTGCCCGAGCGCATCTTGGCGCATCTCAAACTGCTCGACGGCGACTACGGCGGCTTTCCGGTAGACCGCTACAGCCATTCGCTGCAAACCGCCACGCTGGCGCTCAACGACGGCCGCGACGACGAATATGTCGTTTGCGCGCTTCTGCATGACATCGGCGACACGCTTGGCTCGTTCAACCACCCGGACATCGCTGCCGCCATCCTCAAGCCATTCGTGAGCGAGGCCAATCTCTGGATGGTGCAACACCACGGCATTTTTCAGGGATACAACTTTTTCCACTACATCGGCCTGAACCGCAATCTGCGCGACACCTTCAAGGGCCACCCGCACTATGCGCTAACCGAGGAGTTCGTGGCGCTCTACGACAACCCAGCGTTCGATTCAAAAGCCAAGATTGAGCCAATCAGCACCTTTGAGCCAATCCTGCGCCGATTGATGGCGTCCCCTAAAAACTCGGTGTATAAAGCTGCGATTGAGGCCCGCGAAGTTGCCGCGTAAACCTCTGAAGAACCGCTCCAGTCAAGGGTCTTCAGGCATTTCCAGCGCAGTAGCACAGTCCAACCGCGGCATCCGCAACGCGTATCAGTCATTCAATCTGCTTGATCGTCCATCAGCTACCCACATGTCCGACCAAACCTTCCTCAGCGACCCCAGCGACCTCATCAACCACCAAACCGCCGCCTACAACACGCGCGACCTGGCCAAATTCACTGCCTGTTACGCGGAAGATTGCCAAATTTTCCGTATGCCTTACACCACGCCGACGGTGAAGGGGCGTGCCCAGTTGTTGAAGGAATATGAAATGCGCTTTCGCAACCCGGCTTTGCGCGCCGAGATCATCAGCACCATGGTAATGGGCAACAAAGTGATCGAGCACGAGCGCGCTTACGGCATCTTAGAGGAGCCCATCGAAGTCCTCGCCATCTATGAAATCGTCGGCGGGCTGATCCAGAACGTGTGGTTTCATTTTCCGGGCGCGATGCCAGCAATGCCGGTTCGCCCCGCGTGACACCGACCGACCCATCTCACCCAACTATCCGCCATGCCGATCGAATCCTGGCTCCTCTATGTGGCTGCCGTACTGGTGCTCACGGTTACTCCCGGTCCGAGTGTTCTGATGTGTGTGAGCAACGCGGTGCAGGTCGGTGCGCGGCGTACCGTGTTTACCGCGCTCGGCAGCGTGACAGCGGTGGTCGGCATCATGGTCTGCGCGGGGCTTGGCTTAGGCGCGGTGCTGGCTACCTCTGAAACCGTGTTCAATGCCATCAAATGGCTGGGCGTGGCCTATCTGCTCTATCTGGGGATTGGCGGGTTGCGGTCAACGGCGGGCGAATTCAAGCTACCTGACGGCGCGCGGCCTGTCACGCAGTCGCGCTGGCAGCTCTATGCCCAGGGCATTTTGGTGGGCATCAGCAATCCGAAAGCGCTGCTCTTCTTCAGTGCCTTCTTCCCACAATTTATCAACCCGGCATCACCCCAATTGCCGCAGTTTTTGGTGCTGGGCGCGACCTTTGTGGTGCTCGAATTGTTTTGGCTGATGTTCTATGCCACCTTCGCCGCGCGCGCCGCACCATGGTTGCGCGAGCCAGGCCGGGCGCGCATCTTCAACCGTGTAACCGGCAGCCTGTTTGTCGGCGCAGCGCTCTTGTTGGCGACAGTGAAACGGTGACCGGAAGGCTTGTCTTCATGCAATCTGCCGCGTAGCATGCGCCATGAGCCGGGAAAATCAGCAAGTCCGTTTTTGTGCCAGTCAAGACGGCACGCGCATCGCCTACGCCGTTTGCGGCAATGGCCCGCCCTTGGTGATGGCCGGGCACTCGTTTTCCCATCTTGAAAGTGAGTAGGATTGCTTGGTGCGCCGCCCGCTGCTCGAATTGCTTTCGCAGCGCCATACCTTGATCCGCTATGACATGCGCGGCACGGGTTTGTCGGACCGGGACTGTGAGACCTACGCTTTTGCGCGCTATGTTGAAGATTTTGAGGCCGTGGTCGCGGCCAGCAAGTTGGACTCCTTCACCCTGATCGGCTTGACTGGCGGCGGCGCAATTGCCGTCACCCACGCCGCGCGCCACCCGAAACAGGTGCGCGGCATGCTGCTGATTGGCGGCTACTTGCGCGGGCGCTCGGTGCGCAGCACCACCCCTTCAGCACGGGAAGAAACCGAGCTGGTGCTCAAACTGGTCGAGCTGGGCTGGGGGCAAGACAACCCCACATTTCGGCAACTCTTCACCTATCAGTTCTTGCCCGACGGCACCGCCGAGCAATTGCAATCGTTCGACGAATTGATGCGCAAGGCCGCCTCGGCCAAAAACGCCGCGCTGCAATTGCGTGCCTGGTTCGGGGCCGACCTCACCCTCACCGCGCCGCAAGTGCGCGCGCCCACGCTGGTGCTGCACGCACGCGGCGACTTGCGCATCCCGTTTGAAGAGGGGCGCTTGCTTGCCGCCAGCATTCCGGGCGCGCGTTTTGTCTCACTCGACACGCGCAACCATCTACCGCTGGTGCAAGAGCCAGCGTGGCAACAATTGGTGGATGAAATCACCGCATTTGATCCACCTGTGCCCCACGCCAGCAAAACCACGCTGGGCCCGGTCGAGGCGCTGACAGCGCGCGAGCACGCGATTCTCGATTTGCTGGTGCAGGGGCTGGACACCAAAGTGGTCGCCGAGCGACTCTGCATGGGAGAAAAGACGGTGCGCAACCACCTCACCAGCATTTACAGCAAGCTGGGCGTGACCAACCGTGTACAAGCGGTGCTCTGGGCCGAGGAGCATCAGGCCAGTTTGGCGGCGGTGCGTGAGGCAGACAAAGCCACACCGCGCGGCGAGAAGGAGTGGGTGCCGCCATGGCAACGGTCGCCGTAGGCGTATCGAGTGCGTCAGCCGACCCGGTAGCAAGGTCGGGATATCCCGACCTTCGTACTCGGGACAAATCGCTCAAGACGCGCGGATAGTCGCTGCGAAGAATGGCTGTACCCCAACCGGGCCAACCATTTTTGAAGGAGTACACCATGGCAACTTCCCACACGTTCACTCGCACTTTCCCCTGCATGGCGCTCGTCGTTGCGACGGCCCTGGGCGCAGGCGCGGCCACCGCCCAGAGCGAGGCGTATCCAGCCCGCACGATCACCTTGATCGCCCCGACCGCGCCGGGCAGCAATGTCGATCTGCTGGCGCGCTTGCTCAGCCCGGTGCTGGCCCGTTCGATGGGTCAACCGGTGGTGGTCGAAAACAAGGCGGGTGCCGCCAGCACGATTGGCGCGGTCGCTGTCGCCCAGGCCAAGCCTGACGGTTACACCCTGCTTATGGCCCCCACGCCCGCGCTCTCAGTGAATCAATGGCTCTACAAAAAGCTGCCCTACAACCCAGAAAAAGACTTTGTGCCAGTCATCGCGGTGGCCTCTACTCCGAATGTGTTGGTGGTTCACCCCAGCGTCGCGGCGAAAAATCTGGCCGAGCTGGTAGCGCTCGCCAAAGCCAAGCCTAACGAGCTCACCTACGCCTCGGGCGGCAGCGGCACCACTGCGCATTTGTGCGGTGAAATGCTGAAGCAAAACGTCGGCATAAACTTGACCCACGTGCCATACAAAAGCCCCGCACCGGCCTTGCAAGACGTACTCGCTGGGCGGATCTCGATGATGTGCGAAAACTTCTCAAACGCACTGGCGCATGTCAAAGCCGGGACGCTGCGCCCGATCGCTGTCACCGCGCTGCAACGCCACGAGCAGGCCCCAGAGATTTCAACCGCACGAGAATCCGGCGTTGCAGGCTTGAACGAATTTGATGTCGGTGTCTGGTTTGGTGTGGTCGCACCCGCCGGTACGCCTGCTGCGGTGATCACCCGGTTGAACGCAGAAATCACCCAAGCCCTGCGCGACCCAACGGTGGCCCCACG
Organism: Burkholderiales bacterium; assembly: GCA_031362865.1. Classification (GTDB taxonomy): domain Bacteria; phylum Pseudomonadota; class Gammaproteobacteria; order Burkholderiales; family JAEUOS01; genus JANLTH01. The sequence continues at coordinate 10,144 of JANLTH010000061.1, forward strand.
CCTGAAGGCGGTCGGCTTGACCGTGCTGGCAGATTCGCCGGAAAGCTTTCGCCGCTTTATCACCGCTGAATCCGCGAAATGGCGCAAAGTGGTCGAAACCTCCGGCGCTCAAGTCGATTAGGGGCTGACGATGAGTTCAAGCCATTCTGCCGAAATGCTGCACCTGCTGACCGGTTTTCAAGTCTCGCGGGCACTCTACGTGGCCGCCAAATTGGGTGTGGCCGACCTGCTCGAAACGGGCAGCAAAACCTGCGACGAACTGGGCCACGCCACCAGCACCGACCGCGCGGCGCTCTATCGCGTATTACGCGTGCTGGCAGCCAGCGGGGTTTTCACGCTCGATGGCGAGCGCGTTTCGACCAACCCGCTTGCACAAACCCTGCAAACCGGCGTGCCCGGCTCGCTGCGCGGCTGGGCGGTGGACCAACTGGGCGGTGAGCATTACCAAGCCTGGGGCGATCTACTGCACAGCGTTCAAACTGGCGAAACCGCGTTTGACCATGTTTTTGGCACCAATGCGTGGGAGCACCGCGCGCAACACCCAGAAAGTGCCCAAGCCTTCGACGAAGGCATGGCAAGCTTTATCGGCGTGCATGATCGCGACGTGCTGGCCGCCTACCCCTTTGCCGCGCTCGAAAGCTTGTATGACATCGGCGGCGGCGACGGGCGCTTTATTAGTGCCGCGCTCTCTGCCTTCCCGAAGCTGCGTGGCCTTCTTCTCGATTTGCCGCAAGTGGTGCAGCGGGCTCGCGTGCGGCTGGCCGATGCCGGGCTGGCCGCGCGCTGCGAAGTGGTGGAAGGCAACATCTTCCAAGCCGTACCAACGGGTGGGGCCGCGTACTTGATGTCGCGCGTGATCCACGACTGGAACGACGCGCAAGCCCGCGAAATTCTCGGCAACTGCCGCCGGGCGATGGCCGCCACCAGTCGCTTGCTGCTAGTTGAGCGCATCTTGCCCGACCAGATCGATGCCTCACCCGTCACCCGTGCGCTCGCCGTTTCCGACCTCAATATGCTGGTGATGACAGGCGGGCAAGAGCGCACCCGTGCCGCCTATGCCGCTTTGCTCGAAGCCACGGGGTTTCGGCTGACATCGGTGAGCGCCACGCAGACTGCTTTGAGTGTGATCGAGGCGCAGCCGATGTAGCTTGACGGCGGAAGGCATGCCGTGAAAATCCTTACGGAGCGCGCTTCTTCGGACAATACGCCTGAAGAAGCGCGCCCGATCTAGGTTTTCACGGGGCTTGCGGGCGCTCACTGCGCCGCTCATTGCTTGCGCGACGGGTGTCGGGTTCTATAATCCCACCACTTCCCTACCTGTGAAAAAGAGGCTCTCACTTGGCAACCCCAAACTACGCATTTGAAAAACGCCAGCGCGACTTGGCTAAAAAAGCCAAAAAAACGGAAAAGCTCAAGCGCAAGCAGGGCGAGCCTGAAGCCGACAATCAGACGGACACCAACGGTGCGCCCGATGCTGTGCCAGACAGTGCGCCGGTTGTTCCGGCCAAAATCTAAGAGCGCTCGCGGCCCGGCTCGCGCCAACCGCGCGCCAACCTCACGCTAGCCCCCGCGCACCGGCCCCATGCCCACGCTGGAAAAGGCCATCGAAATCGCCGCCCGCGCCCATGCGGGCCAAGTCGATAAAGGCGGCGCGCCCTACATCCTGCACCCCTTGCGCGTGATGCACGCGGTCGAGGCGTACGGGAGGGCTGCGCAAATCGCCGCCGTGTTGCACGACGTGGTTGAAGACACCAGCGTCACGTTCGACGATCTGCTGGCCGAAGGCTTCGCCGCCGAGGTCGTAGGCGCGGTGCGCGCCCTGACCAAAACCCAAGGTGAGGCGCGCTTGGATGCCGCCGCGCGCGCCGCGCAAAACCCCATCGCCCGGGCGGTCAAACTGGCTGACGTGGGCGACAACATGGACTTGCGCCGGCTACCCAATCCGGGTGAAAAAGACTTCACCCGCCTCAAGGAATACGAAGCGGTGCGTGCCTTGTTGTTGGCGGCGGACCATTGATCAGGCCGGTAAAAGTCTGAACTGCGCGCGGCGCGTTTACCAGGCACGCAGTCGTTTCACAGTTCATACTTTTCAGGGCTGGTTCTCTAGGCGGAGCGTCGGCCCTGCGCATCCGGGCATCACGCAGGCGCGTAGGAGTGGGATCGGGGTGCGCGGAGCAAGGCTGTCTAAGCGCCGGTTGCCCGCAGCCCGCAGCCCGCAATGGAGGTTTCGTTGCTAAAAATCATCTCGCGTCTGGCGGCGTGCCTGCTGGCGGGTGTCGCCGCGGCCGCGGCCGCGGCGCAAGCCCAGGCCCCGGGGCAGCCCGCCACCCATCGCAACGCCCCCAGCGCTCCCAACGTGGTCGCGGCCCTACCGCTGCCGATGTTTTGGACTGTGATGAACGGCGACTCCGCCGCTGGCACTGCCGCCTTGCAGCGAATTCGCGCCAATTGGTCGAATGCCTACGCCCCCTTGCTGATTGAGTTGTACGGCGAGATGTATCCGAGCGCGGTCAAGTCAGAAGTGGCGCGGCTCCTCAATGAGGTTTCCGGCCTGGGCACCGAGGGCAACTACGTGACGTGGTACGAGTGGCTGTGGTCAATCGACGCGGGCCTGCACCCCGACTATGCCGGGTTCAAAGCGTCGCTCTACGAACGTGTGGACCCGCGCTTTCGTGAATACTTTTCCCAAACGGCGGGCGAACCCCTGCCGACTGCGATCCGCCTGGACGAAATTCGCTGGGGCGGGGTCGTGCGCGACGGCATTCCGCCGCTGAAAAATCCGCGCATGATTCCGGCGCGTGAGGCCACCTATTTGGGCCAGAGCGATGTGATCTTCGGGGTTGCGATCGGCAACGATGTGCGCGCCTATCCGAAACGCATTCTCGCCTGGCACGAGATGGTCAAAGACCGGATTGATGGTCGCGACCTCAACGGGGTCTATTGCACCCTGTGCGGCTCGATGATTCTCTATGACCCCAAGGTTAACGGGGTGCATCACGAGTTGGGCACCAGCGGCTTTTTGTACCGCTCCAACAAATTGATGTACGACCATGCCACCAAGTCACTGTGGTCCACGCTCAGCGGCACTCCCGTGGTGGGGCCGCTGGTCGGCAAGGGGATAGAGCTTACTCCGCTGTACGTCGTCACCACCACCTGGAAGGAATGGCGCGCGCGGCATCCCAATACACTGGTGCTCTCACTCGAGACCGGCCACCAGCGCGACTATTCAGAAGGGGCCGCGTATCGCAACTACTTCGCGACCGACCAGTTGATGTTTGGCGTGCCAAAACTCGACCCGCGCCTGCCCAACAAGGCAGAGGTACTCGCCCTGCGTGCGCCCGAGCGCATTGGTGCAAAGGCCGAGCAGTTGGCAATCGCCGCCAGTCACTTAGCCGCCAACCCGGTGTTTCATGGCAAGGTCGGCGGTCAGGATTTTGTGGTGCTGACCGACCCGAGCGGCGCGAATCGCGTCTTCGCCAGCGGGCCACACCGCTTCACCGCCACCGCTGACCCGGACACGATTCGCGATGCGCATGGCCGTGCCTGGCGCTGGAATGAAGCGGCCCTGCGCGGCCCAGCCGGGCTGGAGCTTAAACGCCTGCCAGCCCACCGCGCATTTTGGTTCGGTTGGGTCGCCGCCTACCCCGCCACCAAGTTGATTCGGTAGCCGCTGCCGCCCTGCCATCCGCGGGTTTTGGCGCGCGCGGCGTTGGCGGATGTGGGGGAGTTTGTGGTTTGAGGCTGGGCGCTGACGGCTAACCCAGCAGCCGTTTCCGATCATTGCTTTCCACGCAATACCGCTTGCCCGCGCCGTCTTTGCACGACTTGCCTTTCGTGCACGCACACGGACCATCTTTGCCGCCCGCAATATAAGTGCGAGTCGGAGTAGTTGCTTTGGGTTTGGCCGGTGTAGTCGCCTTGGCGACCGGTGGCGTAGCGGGCTTGACCGCTGGTTTAGCCGCTGGTTTAGCCGCGGGTTTGGTGCTGGCACTCGGCTTGGGCTTCGCAGCCGGAGTGGCGTGGGCGTGGCCTGCGGTCAGAAGTAAGACCAGCAGCGGCATCACCACAAGCCGAGCGACTTGCCGAAAAATGTGTATGGCGGGCATAAAAACTCCTTCGGCGTTGCCATCGCATGGCATTCAAAGGGCATTGTAGTGCGCGATTTCTTCCCCGCGCAACTGCCCTAAAGGGTAGAGCGGTGGCGGCAAAACTTCGAGTCACGAAGTGAGCGTCACGAGCCAGCTGATTATGCCTGAAGAAGCAACACTGGCGCGGCTTTTCGAGCAATGTTGGGCAAGAAAATGGCAGGCTCGCCCTACTGGGCGCAGCTAAACTGCCGCTGTGAACACCCACAGCAAAAACCTCTGCGCCATCTGGCGCGGGCTGCAACAAATCACGCCGGCTCTGAAGCAACTGGCGTGCGCCAAACTGCAGTTCATCGCATCGCGCTCGCGCGAAAAGCGGGCTTGGGTCACAGTGGCGAGGTCGTTCAACCTTTGGAGAACCGCCATGTCACTGATGTCCCTGTCTACCCGGTCTACCCTGTTTTCGCGTCTGGCATTTCGTTTCCGAGCCGCTTTGACGCTAATTTCCCCACCCCCCGTCATTCCTGCGCAGGCAGGAATCCAGGCGGCATCTAAATCACACTCAAGCACCACCCAACGTGCTGCCCAGATTCCCGCCTGCTCGGGAATGGCCGAGGCGGAGGATTGTGACGCAAACAAGCAATCGAACATGGAATTCCCACGGCTAAAAGCGTTGGCACGCCGCTACCGCACCGCAGCTCTCGCCGCCGTTACTGCCCTTGCCGCCAGCGCCGCCTGCGCGCAAGCCCCCGCCACCTTGGGGCTAACCACACTCACAGCAACTGCCGACACACCCGAAATCGCGCTGTGGTACCCGGCCAAAGCGGCAGAAAGCGAAATCCGCCGTGGTGTATTCGTCTACCGCGCGGCGCTGGAAGCGCCCTATGCGGCCGCCACCGGTGGCGACAAGTTGCCGCTAGTGGTGATCTCACATGGCAGCGGCGGGTCAGCCATTCCGCACCACGAAACCGCGCGTGCCTTGGTGGCGGCGGGCTTTATCGTCGCCGCACCCCTGCACGCGGGCGACAATTTCCGCGATGCCGCCAAGGCCGGGCCGGAAAGTTGGCGTTCCCGCCCGGTAGAAGTCTCGAAGACCATTGATGCGCTTGCCTCTTCAGGCATTTGGGGCGCGCGGATCGAGGCTCGCAAAGTCGGCGTGTTTGGCATGTCGGCGGGCGGACTGACAGCGCTCTCGATGGGGGGTGCGGCTTGGTCGGTGCAGCGCCTGGCCCAGCATTGTGCAGACAATTTCGATGCCGATGTCGGCTTTTGTGGCAGGCGCGGTACCGACAAAACGCCACCTGACGCAGCGACCTTGGAAAAGCGCAAGGAGCAATATCCGCTGTGGCTCAAGTGGGGCAACCCCGACAAGACGGACGAAACGCATCGCGACCCGCGTATTGCTGCGGTGGTCGCTGCCGTGCCGATTGCGGCGGTTGTGAACCCGGTGTCGGTAGCGCAGCCGGGCGTGCCGATTGGCCTCGTTTCCGCTAGCGAAGATACCGTGTTGCTCACCCGGCTGCACAGCACCGTGCTGACCGCCGCCTGCGCGCGCTGCACCACGCTTGGCGCGCTCAAACCCGGCGGCCACTTTTCCATCCTCTCGCCTTGGCCTGCCGAAATGCAGCAGCAAGAAGGTGGCATCGCGCTCGATCCGCCAGGGTTTGACCGGGCGCAGGTTGCTGCGGCGAATCAGGCGACAGCGCGCTTTTTTAGCCAGCATCTCGCAAAATAGCGCCATGCTGCGCATCCCGCGAGATCAACTTTCCAACATGGCGCGCGACCTGCTGGTGGTCGTGCTCATCAACACCTGTATCGCGGGATTGTTTGCGCTTCTCTCGGGCAAGCGTCTCGACGTGCAACTGGTCTACGCCCACGCCATCGGCCTGTCGATCTGGGCGCTGATCTATTTCGGGCGTTTCGCCTTTCCTGTGGAACCGCCGCACTACTGGCCCGCGGGCTGGCAGCGCGTCGCCCTGCTGACGATAGGCACGTCGGTGGGCTACACCGGAGGCACGCTGATCGGCGATTGGTACGGAGGTTATTCGACGCTGGAAATGTTGACGAGCGCACCGAGGCGATTTTGGGGGCTGGTCGCGTTTGCCGCCGCGGCCAGTATGGGATTTACCTGGATCTTCGTGCGTGAAGCCCGTTTGGCCGCTGAGCAGCGCTTGCTGACGGACGCGCGCTTGAAGCTGATCGAAAGCCAGATCGAGCCACACATGCTCTTCAACACGCTCGCCAACCTGCGCGCGCTGATCGAAACCGACCCGCCGCGCGCCGTGGAGATGCTAGACCGCTTGAACGACTACCTGCGCGCCACCCTAAGCGCCTCACGCGCGCGCGAACACCCGCTCGCCGCCGAATTTGCGCGCAGCCGTGACTACCTGGAGCTGATGGCGGTGCGAATGGGCGCACGCCTGCAATTCACGCTCGACCTGCCGCCTGCGCTAAGCGCGATACCCGTGCCGCCACTGGTACTGCAACCCTTGGTGGAAAACGCGATTCGCCACGGGCTGGAACCCAAGCCAGCAGGCGGCACACTCACCATCCGCGCCCGCCACGAGGGGGATTTGCTGCATCTTGAAGTGGCCGACACCGGCCTGGGTTTCGCTCCCGCACCTGACACCAAGCCCGCCACCGCCGAAGGCAGCGGCTTCGGCTTGGCCCAAGTGCGCGAGCGCCTGCAAGTGCGCTACGGCAGCGCCGCCACGCTCAGCGTGCAGCCGCAAGGCGCAGGGCCGGGCGGCACAATCGCCACCATTGCCACAATCACCATCCGCACCCCGCACCCCAAACTGCGCCGAGAGCCATGATGCAAGCGCTGATCGCCGAAGACGAGCCGCTGCTCGCCGCCGCCTTGCAGCGCCAGCTAAAGGCGCTCTGGCCCACACTTGAAACCACCATCGCAGCCGACGGTGCAACGGCGGTGCAGCAGGCGCTGGCGCACCGGCCCGCGCTGCTGTTTCTCGACATTCGCATGCCGGGCATAGACGGGCTGGAAGCCGCCGCGCAAATCATCGAAAGTTGGGGCGATGGCGGGCCGCTGCCCTTGGTAGTGTTTGTGACCGCACACGACGAACACGCGCTCGCCGCCTTTGCGCTTGCAGCAGTGGACTATGTGCAAAAGCCGGTACAACCCGCGCGCCTCGCGCAAACCGTCGCGCGACTGCAAGCGCGCTTGAGCGCCCAAGCGCCAGGAGCTGCCGCAGCGGTATCGGCCCCGGAAGAACCATTCCTGGCGCAACTACGCACCCTGCTCAGTACACCCACCCCGGCGCGCGCGCCGCGCCTGCAAGTGATTCAGGCGGCAATCGGCAATCAGCTTCACCTGATACCGGTTGAAGAAGTGCTATTCGCTGAAGCGGCCGACAAATACGTGCGCATCGTCACGCGCGAGCGCGAGTGCCTGCTGCGCACCCCGATCCGCGAGCTGCAAGCCGGGCTGGACCCGGCAGTATTTTGGCAAATCCATCGCGGCACCTTGGTGCGCGCCACCGCGATTGAAACGGTGACGCGGGACGCCGCAGGGCGGCAATGGATTCACCTGCGGGGTTGTGCCGAAAAGCTTGCGGTGAGTCGGATCTGGGGGTATCGGTTTCGGGCGATGTAGGCCGATGCTGGAGATGTGGCCGGTTTGGCGCGCAATGGCTGAAGAACGTTTAGGGGTAAGGTTCTTCGTGGCAACACCCTGAAGAAGCGCCATCGCAAAGCGTTTTCACGATAGCGGTCTGGAAATAGTGACCCAGCAAGCGAGTTGAGGCGGCTAGTGAAGAAAATTTGTACCTTCGCCGCATAAAAAGCCTGCAGCCACGGCTGGCGACAACTTCGGTCAATCGCATTCCAAACGCTAAAATTTCTCGACCCCGAACGACAGGCTCCTAGACATCGAGCGGCTTTCACAAAAGGTTGAATATGGAACAGAACGGCGTTGCCGTCGGCGCTTCACAGGACCATCAGATTCAACCGCCACTGCCAGCGACGTTTGGATTGGGGGAACGCGTTCGCAAAAAGTCGGGCGCGGCGGGCAAGGCCATATCGTCGGCTGGTACAGCACGAAACTGACGCCCGAGGGCTACGCCGTCGAGTCCGAAGCACATCCAGGCTCGGTGCAGATTTACCCGGTCGCGGCGCTTGAGCGCGTGGCCTAATTCCATTTCTAAATCATTACGAGATTAGGCGCACCGACGACGACAGTGCGCGTAGCACGGCTAGGAAGGGGCAACGACTCAATCGTAATGATTTAGAAATGGAATAACGCTTCAATCGAGAGCAAGTCACCTGGCAAGCCGGGCCCCGCCGCGCATCTCAAAAACGCTGTTCGTTAGGCCGCACAAAACCCCCTCGTTGGTACACTACACGTCTTGAACTCCTGGTGCCCTCGCCATGAACACACAGTTGATCACTATCGACCCCGAGATTCATAGTGGAACGCCAGTGTTTCGGGGTACTCGAGTACCGATTAAGACCCTGTTCGACCATCTCGAAGCAGGCGATGCTTTGGAAGTCTTTCTGGACGACTTCCCATCTGTGAACCGGCAACTCGCGGTGGCCGTACTTGAGGAAGCACGTGCCGCACTGACTCCAGATGCGCATCCTGCTTGATGAAGACCTCCCGCGACGCCTCGGCTCACTTTTGATTGGGCACGAACCCGTCACAGTCCAGCTGGTCGGCTGGGCTGGAATCAAGAATGGCAAGCTACTCGCTCTAGCCGCCACCAAGTTCGACTTGTTCCTGACAATGGATGGCGGGCTAGAATTTCAGCAGAACTTGGTAACGCTCCCGGTCGCAGTCTTGATCGTAGAAGCCCTCAGCAATCGCATGGAACACCTTGAGCCGCTGGTTCCCGCGATGCTCATTGAGCTCAATCAGGTGAAGCCACGAACACTTCGGCGGTTGCGCAGGGCAATGTGAGGCCTAATTCCATTTCTAAATCATTACGATTGAGTCGTTGCC
>JANLTH010000063.1:0-48132 GCA_031362865.1 Burkholderiales bacterium
CCCGGAAGTCTGTCGCTCTGGCAGTTCCGTTGTAGGCGGCTGTGGAGCCAGTGCGAGCTCAGTTGTTAGCGGCTTTTATCTTCGGCTCCGTTGCCTAGCGCCAGGACACTGCCTCAAGCGACGTTGATGTGATGATTGTCAGCGATACCCTGCGCTATGCAGACGTGTTTGTGTTGATCGAACCTCTGCACGAACGCGTTGGTCGCACGGTAAACCCGACACTGTTGACGCTGGATGAACTGAGGCGACGCATTGCTGCCGACCGGGCATTTACCAAGCGTGTATTCGCTCAATCCAAAATCTGGCTGGTCGGAAGTGAAACTGACATCGGCGCTTGACAATCTTTGTGGCCCCGGCAAGCCGCTCAGAGCCGAACCCCTCGATGTGCAAGAGTTCTCCGGGCTCGTGCATGCCGCCAGTGCGCGGTTGCAGGATGCAAAGCTCATGTCTCTCGCGCTGGAAAGCCGCTTTGATCTCGCATACAACGCGGCTCACGCCCTGTGCCTGGCAGCACTGCGCCATCATGGCTACCGCGCCTCAAACCGCTACATCGTCTTCCAACTTCTGCCGCAGACCTTGAGGCTGGGGCCGGAAGTGTGGCGCGTGCTGTCGAAATGCCATGAGATTCGCAATCTGAGCGAATATGAAGGTGATTTGAGTATCGACCCGCGAATCGTGGCGGACTTGATTGAAGCATGCTCAACGGTTGAAGCGGCTGTTGCCGCCCTGTCGGTTCGAGACTCAACTCTCTGAATGGCTGAAGAGGCATGTGCGGGGCGCGTTTCCCGGCATTCGCACATGACGCGCGGAAATCAATTGAGACCCGTCCACCACTACCCGGGGAAAAATCAAATGCCCGCAAAAGACCAGTTAAACTAAGTCTTTCGGACTAAATCAAATCCAGAACCATGGAAACCGTCAACATCCATCACGCAAAAACACAACTCTCACGCCTGATTGAGGGGGCCGTGAATGGCAAGCCCTTCATCATCGCCAAGGCCGGGAAGCCACTCGTCAAGGTGACGCGCCTGGATTCGCCTGACGGCCCGCAAATGCGTCGCCTGGGCTTCCTGAGCGGACACCTTACTGTGCCCGCCGACTTCGACACCATGGGTGCCACCGAGATTGCGCAGCTCTTTGGCCAGACCTCGTGAAGTTGTTGCTCGACACGCATCTTCTGCTCTGGGCCGCAGGCGAGCCGAAACGGCTTTCGCGGCGCGCCCGCAGCCTGATTGACGACCCCGGCAACGAACTCTGGTTCAGTGCCGCAAGCTTCTGGGAAATTTCCATCAAACGCTCGCTGGCAAGGGCCGATTTTCAGGTTGATGCACGCCTGCTGCGACGGGGCCTGCTGGACAACGGTTATCTGGAACTGGCCATCACCAGTGAACACACGCTCGCGGTGGAAGCATTGCTTGCTCTGCACAAGGACCCGTTCGACCGGCTGCTCGTGGCGCAGGCGGCAGCGGAAGGCATGTTGCTGTTGACGGCGGATGCAGTGCTGGCGGCGTATCCGGGACCGGTCAAGATGGTTTGACGAACTGGCAACTGTGAGGTCAGCGCCCCATCCACGCACGGGAAAGCTACCCAGGCAGCCAGTCTTGATCCAGCACACTCTGAATCGGGTAAGGGCAGTTCTCAGGGAACGTCGCGCCATTCAGACCCGTTTCATCCGCCGCCAAACTGCGCGCACCGACGTAGCATTCAACCAGCCTGTTGGCGGGCAAATCGCGCAAGCTGGGGCTTTCTGCGAGCAGTGCGGCGATCTCTATCCGCGCGTTGCTGATGCTGAAACGCCAACTTTTGCTGCGCAGTTCGGGCTGGAATTGCCACTTCAGCAGATGGATCAGCAAATTGCGCAAATGACTCATCACGGCACGCTGCTCACTTCGGCCCATGTCCTCAATTTCCTCAATCAGGTGTTCAATATCCAATTCTTCAAAGCGCCGCTCTTTGAGCAACCGGGCGTTGGTTTGCGCCCAAGCGTAGAGATCGCGCTCGTAGAGACTGATGATCGGTACAGCAGAAACGTGCGCAACGGGCTGCACAATCGCGGATTCCAATACTGAACTCATGTGGTCATCCTTTGCTGCTTGCGCGGAAGACTTTCGATTCTAAAGCTGGGTGGGCAACGCTTCAGAAGCTGCCAGATGCCTGCTGCGGCTGCAGGGCAACGCGGGCAGGACCTACCACGCGGGCCTTCGCTCAATCTATCGCAACGAAGCATTAATCTTTGCCAGCGCCGCACTCCCCGGACTCAACTCCTTGGCGTTCAACAGATTGAGCGGCACATCCACCGTATCCAGATAATCATGCAGGTCATCGGCTGACGGATCAACGTAGAGCAGGCCGGTCACAATTTCGCCTTTGGCCTGGCGCTCTGCGAGGTAATTCATCGCGGCGACGCGGTCGTGCGGGTCGTAGTTGGTGGCCACCTTGTGCAGGCGCAACACCGAGCCATTGTGCTGCACCACTTCTTGCATGGTGCCCGGCGCATAGTCGGTGGTGATGGCATCGCGGCCCGGATAGAAGTCGATGCGGTTGACGGCTTCATTGTGCTCGCGCACATAGTCGTAGGCCTTGGTCGAGCCGGTGTGGTTGTTGAAGGCCACGCAGGGCGAAATCACGTCGATGAAGGCCGCGCCTTTGTGGGCGATGGCGGCTTCGATCAGCGGCACGAGTTGCGCCTTGTCTCCGGAAAAACTGCGTGCGACAAAGCTGGCACCAAGCTGCATGGCCAGGGCGACGAGTTCGACCGGCGAATCATTGTTGACCGCGCCCTTCTTCGACTTCGAGCCTTTGTCTGCCGTGGCCGAAAACTGGCCCTTGGTCAGGCCATAGACACCGTTGTTTTCGACGATATAGGTCATGTTGACCTGGCGGCGCATGGCGTGGGCAAACTGGCCCAGGCCGATGGACGCGGAGTCGCCATCGCCGGAAACGCCGATATAGAGCAGGTCGCGGTTCGCCAGGTTCGCCCCTGTGAGCACCGAAGGCATGCGCCCGTGCACGGTGTTGAAGCCATGGGATTGACCGAGGAAGTAGGTCGGCGTTTTGGATGAACAGCCAATGCCGGAAAGCTTGGCGACGCGGTGCGGCTCAACGTCGAGATTGAAGAAGGCCTGCACGATGGCGGCCGAAATCGAGTCGTGCCCGCAGCCTGCACACAGTGTCGAAACCGGGCCTTCGTAGTCGCGGCGCGTGAAGCCGAGCTTGTTTTTCGGCAGGGTTGGGTGGTGCAATCTGGGTTTGGCGAGATAGGTCATGTCAGGCTCTCAAAGGCACGACGTTGAACATCGACATCCGTTCCGCAATCACCTTGGTGATGAAGCGCGCGGTGATCGGCGTGCCGTCGTAGTGCAGGATCGGGATCAGTTGCGCGGCATCGAGGTTGCATTCATTCATCAGCATGCCACGCAATTGCCCGTCGCGGTTTTGCTCAACAATAAATACTTGCTCATGCGCGGCGATGAAGTCTTCAATCGAGCGGTGGAACGGGAAGGCGCGAATGCGCATCGCGTCGAGCGCAATGCCCTGCGCTTCGAGGGTGTCGAGTGCTTCCGTCATCGACGGTGCGGTCGAGCCGAAGTACAGCACACCAGCCTTGGCAGGTTTTTTGGCGGCGCGCAGAATCGGCATGGGCATCAGGTTCTTCGCGGTTTCAAACTTGCGCGCCAGGCGCTCCATGTTGTCTACGTATGCCGGGCCTTCTTCGCTATAACGGGCGTAACGGTCTTTGGTGGTGCCGCGGGTGAAAAAGGAGCCGCGCTTGGGGTGCGTGCCGGGGTAGGTGCGGAAAGGAATGCCGTCGCCATCAACATCGAGATAGCGGCCGAAATCCTTGCCAGCCTCCAGCTCTTCGGCGGTCATCACTTTGCCACGGTCATACTCGCGGCTGTCGTCCCACTCAAACGGCGCACACAGCCGCTGGTTCATGCCGATGTCGAGATCGGTCATCACGAAAATTGGCGTTTGCAGGCGATCCGCCAAGTCGAGCGCCGCCGCCGCGAAGTCGAAGCATTCCTTCGGGTCTTCCGGGAACAGCAGCGGGTGCTTGGTGTCGCCGTTCGAAGCGTAGGCGCAGCTCAGAATGTCAGCTTGCTGCGTGCGCGTGGGCATGCCGGTCGAAGGCCCGCCCCGCTGCACATTGATGATGGTCGCGGGAATTTCGGCAAATGATGCCAAGCCGATAAATTCCGTCATCAGCGAGATACCCGGGCCGCTGGTAGCAGTGAACGCGCGCGCGCCATTCCAGCCGGCCCCGATCACCATGCCAATGGAAGCCAGTTCGTCTTCTGCCTGGATGATGGCGACGCGCGACTTGCCGGTCTCGGGATCAACGCGGAACTTGCTTGCGTATTTTTGAAACGCCTCAGCCAGCGATGAAGAAGGCGTGATCGGATACCACGCGCACACAGTCGCGCCGCCATACACGCAACCCAAGCCTGCCGCTGCGTTGCCGTCGATAAAAATCTTGTCGCCCACCTTGTCGGTCGCTTTGACCTTGAGCCGGATGGCGCAGTCAACGTGGCGCAGCGCGTAGTCGCGCCCGAGGTGAAAGGCCTTAATGTTCGAGTCGAGCAGTTTTTCTTTGCCCTTGTATTGCTCGCTAAAGAGCAATTCGACTGTGTCCGGGTCGATGTCCATCAAGGCTGATAGCGCGCCGACATAAATGATGTTTTTGAATAACTGGCGCTGCCGTGGGTCGCTATAAGTGGCATTGCAAATTTCAGTGAGCGGAATGCCAATCACCGTGATGTCGTCACGGAATTTTGAAGGTGGCATGGGCTTGGTCGAGTCATAGAAAAGGTAACCACCCTTTTCGATTTCTTTCACGTCCGCGTCCCAGGTTTGTGGGTTCATCGCCACCATCATGTCCACCCCGCCGCGCCGCCCGAGATAGCACGCCTCGGTTACGCGCACCTCATACCAAGTTGGCAGCCCTTGAATGTTGGAAGGGAAAATGTTGCGCGGCGAAACCGGTACACCCATACGCAAGATGGACTTGGCGAACAGTTCGTTGGCCGAGGCCGAGCCTGAGCCATTGACATTGGCAAATTTGATGACGAAGTCGTTGGTGAAGCTGGTGGAACCATTCGGAGCGCTCATGCGGCCTCCTTTAAATAGTAAGGCGCTGGCGCACGGTCATAGGCATGGGTCATTTCCAAGAAGAACTTTTGCATGTCCCACGCGCCGGTCGGGCAACGTTCGGCACACAAGCCACAGTGCAGGCACACGTCTTCATCTTTCACCATCACGTGTTTGGTGACTTTGAGTTCGGCTGAGACCAGCAGGTCTTGCAGGGTGTTACGGGCGGGCGCGTTTAAGCGGGTGCGCAACTCCTTCTCGTCACCGTTATCGGTAAAGGTGATGCAATCGGTCGGGCAGATGTCCACACAGCCATCACACTCGATGCACAGATGCGTCGAAAACACCGTTTGTGCGTCGCAATTCAAGCAGCGCTGCGCCTCTTTAAAAGCCAGCTGGTCGTCGTAGCCTAACTCGACTTCGACCTTGATATTTTTCAGCGCCAAGCCCACTTCTTTGTGCGGCACTTTGTAGCGGATGTCGTTGACGATGTGATTGTCGTAGCTCCACTCGTGAATGCCCATCTTCTGCGAGCTCATTGTCACGTGTGGCGCGGGGCGTGCTTTCACGTCACCGCCCTGGCAAAACTTGTCAATCGACACGGCCGCTTCATGCCCGTGCGCTACCGCCCAAATGATGTTTTTCGGCCCAAAGGCCGCGTCGCCGCCAAAAAACACTTTCGGGTTGGTGCCCTGCATGGTCACCTTGTCAACTACTGGCATCTCCCACTGGTCGAATTTGAGGCCGATGTCTTTCTCGATCCACGGAAAAGCGTTTTCTTGGCCCACCGCCACCAGCACGTCGTCACACGGGAATTCCTGGTCTGGCTCACCGGCGCTGACGAGTGAGCGTTTGCCCTTTGCGTCATACACCGCCTTGACCTTTTCGAACACCATGCCAACCAACTTGCCATTCTCAAGCTGAAAGGATTTGGGAACCAAAAAGTTGATGATTGGAATGCCTTCGTGCTGCGCGTCTTCTTTCTCCCACGGCGAGGCTTTCATTTCATCAAAGCCGGAGCGCACGATCACTTTGACATCATCACCGCCCAGGCGCTTGGCCGAGCGGCAGCAATCCATCGCGGTATTGCCACCCCCCAGCACAATCACGCGCTTGCCGATTTTTTCGATATGGCCAAAAGAAACTGACGAAAGCCAA
Organism: Burkholderiales bacterium; assembly: GCA_031362865.1. Taxonomy (GTDB): domain Bacteria; phylum Pseudomonadota; class Gammaproteobacteria; order Burkholderiales; family JAEUOS01; genus JANLTH01. The sequence continues at coordinate 6,247 of JANLTH010000063.1, forward strand.
TCGATGCCGATGTGAATATTTTTGGCCGCTTCTACCCGGCCCGGAACTTCAAGATCGCGCCCGCGCGGCGCGCCACTGCCGACGAAGACCGCGTCGAAACCTTGATCGAGCAAACCTTTCAAGCTATCGATGCGTTCGCCCGACTTGAAGTTCACGCCCATGTCGAGCACGTAATTGGTTTCTTCGTCGATCACCTCTTCCGGCAGGCGGAATTTGGGAATCTGGCTGCGGATAAAGCCGCCAGCCTTCTTCTCGGCATCAAACACCGTGATGTCGTAGCCCAGTGGTGCCAGGTCGCGCGCTACCGTGAGCGAAGCTGGGCCTGCACCCACGCAGGCGATGCGCTTGCCGTTTTTCTTGAAGGGGCCTTTCGGAATTCTTGCGCCCAAATCACCCTTCATGTCGGCAGCCACGCGCTTTAAGCGGCAGATGGCAACCGGCTCGGGCTTTTCGCGATCGGCTTCCTCTACCCGCCCGCGACGGCAGGCCGGTTCACACGGCCGGTCGCAAGTGCGACCAAGCACGCCCGGGAAGACGTTGGAGCGCCAGTTAATCATGTACGCGTCGTCGTAACGACCGGCAGCGATCAGACGAATGTATTCAGGGACAGGGGTGTGCGCGGGGCACGCTAACTGGCAATCGACAACCTTGTGATAATAGTCGGCAAGTGTGTCGGGCTGGGCGAGATCGGTTGGTTGCAAAACTGCGTCTCCTTGTAGGATTTTCTTGGTGCATCTCGCATCAAGAATAAGCAAACCGCAATATAGCGCGAGTTTCTGAGGGCGAAAATGATGATAACCATGAATTCGATGCAAAGTGCGCATCGTCTGGCGTTCCGGGCTCGGTCCCGTAACCCTCAGTGCCAAGGCTGACCATGCGCCGTATTTTCAGATGGTTGATGCTCTCAAGCGCCGCTCTGGGCGTGCTTCTTGGGGCATTGATCGGTGGTTTTATGTGGCTCCATTGGCAGCCAGACCGCCCGCCCGACGCCTTGAAACCTCGCTGGGCCGCCGAGCCGTCGCAATTCGTGCAAATTGACGGCTTAAGCGTGCATTTGCGTGACCAAGGCCCGCGCGACGACCCGCTGCCGATTTTGTTGTTGCATGGCACCTCGGCGAGCCTGCACACCTGGGAAGGCTGGGTGGCTACCCTGTCCAAAACGCGCCGCGTGGTCACGATGGATTTGCCCGGATTCGGCCTGACTGGCCCGAATGCGAACCACGATTACCGGATGCCGACCTACGTGCGCTTTATCACTGGCGTGGCGGACCATTTGAAGATTGTGCGCTTTGTGATCGGCGGCAATTCGCTGGGTGGCGAAGTGGCCTGGAATGTCGCCGTGGCGGCGCCGGCACGGGTGGCGCAGCTAATTTTGGTCGATGCATCCGGCTACCCGTTTGTGCCGACATCGATTCCGCTGGGCTTTCGCATCGCCCGCACACCGGGCTTGAATGTGCTGATGCAAAACGTGTTGCCGCGCTCGATTATTGAGAGCAGCCTGCGCAATGTGTACGGCAACCCGGCGCGCGTCAGCCCGGGGTTGATCGACCGTTATTTTGAAATTACTTTGCGTGAGGGCAACCGCCGTGCCGTGCGCGAGCGGTTTGGGCAGATTGTTCACGGGTCTGACGCTGCGCGAATCAAGGAAATTCGGATTCCCACGCTGATTCTTTGGGGTGCCCAAGACCGCCTGATTCCGCCAGAAAATGCGCAACGTTTTGCACGCGACATCGTGGGCAGCAAACTGGCCGTGTTTGACGGTTTGGGGCATGTGCCCCATGAGGAAGACGCAGGACGGACGGTGGCCGTGGTGCAGAGCTTTTTCACCGGGCGTTGAACCTCAAGTGGCAAGGGGGGCCGCACGCCAATCCGCCACGCCAAAGCCGGTAGCTAACGGGCAGGTCAACTGGTATAATTGAGGGTTCCCTGCGCTCCGTCTCACCGAAGTTAAATCGCTTTGGTACCTGCAAGATCGAAGAGCGCGAGCGCACCCAAGCTTTCGCGACGACCCAGTCGCATGGCTCGCTTTAATCCTAAGCAACTGACCCGGATTCAAAAAAGGCTTAATCGTCATGGCGAAAACCAGCAAAACCCCTAGTAAGCCGATCAAGCCGATCAAGCCCGCCCCCGCAGAAGGGAAATCGGACGCGAAATCGGCCAAGGTGACGAAGGCTGCCGCAGCGGTGGCGGCCAATCCTGCGCCTGCTGCCAAAGCGGTTGAGAAAAAAGGCAAAGAAGCCAAGGCTGGTAAAGGAAAAGACAAAGACGCAGCGCCGTCTGGCCCGATGCCTGTCACCGAAGGCGACATTAAGGTGCAAGTGATCCCGATGGCCGAAATTGGCGCGCCTCGGGTGTTGCCGCGAGTCGGCCCCGGTCGCCCGCCTGGCTCGGGTAAGGCCAAGGTCAAGCCGGTGCGCAAAGACAAAAAGGCGCGCGAGCGGATGGAAGCGCTGATTGCGCAAACCGCTACCAAAGAAGACTTGGAAACGCGGCGCAACAAGCTCAAGATACTCATCAAGCAGGGTAAAGAGCGCGGCTTTTTGACCTACGCAGAGATCAACGACCATCTGCCCGACGACGTGGTCGATGCCGAGCAGATCGAAACCATCATCACTACCTTCAACGACATGGGGATTGCGGTCTATGACCAAGCGCCCGATGCCGAGACGCTGCTGCTTTCCGAAAATGCGCCGGTCGCCACTACCGAAGACGACGTGGAGGAAGAAGCGGAAGCCGCCCTCACCACGGTGGATGCCGAATTTGGCCGCACCACCGACCCAGTGCGTATGTATATGCGCGAGATGGGCACGGTTGAGCTGCTCACGCGCCAAGGCGAGATTGAGATCGCGCGCCGCATCGAAGACGGCCAAAAGCACATGATTCAGGCGATTGCCGCTGTGCCCACCACGATTGCCCAGATTCTCGACATGGCCGCCCGAATCGCCAAAGGGGACTTGCGCGCTGAAGAAGTGGTAGACGGCATGGTCGACCCGAATGCGGTCGAAGAAGAAGTGGCCGAGCCTGAGGTGGAAGAAGAATTCATCGACCCGGATGCGGTCGAAGAAGAAGTGGAAGAAGAGGGCGAGGAGGCCGAAGTCGACGCCGACGCTGGCGCTGCGGCCAACGCGGCCGAGATGGAGCAGTTAAAGCAAGAGGCGCTCGAGCGTTTCTCTAACCTCTACCATTTGCACGAAGAAATGAAGGCCGTGCTCGCTAAGCGTGGCTACAAAGGCCGCCGCTACAACGAGCTGCAACAATTGATTTCCGACGATTTGCTGCACGTGCGCTTTACCGCCAAGACGGTTGAAAAACTGGTCGAGGCGATGCGTTCGCAGGTAGATACGGTGCGCTCGCACGAGCGGAAGATTCTTGACCTGTGCGTCAAAAAATGCGAAATGCCGCGGCTGCATTTCATCAAAGTGTTTCCCGGCAACGAGATCAATCTCAAATGGCTGCAAACCGAGATTGATCGCGGGGCAGACTACAGTTGGATGCTTGAGCGCCAGGCCCCGGCGATTCTGGAACAGCAGCAAAAACTGCTCAATTTGCAAACGTCTCTGGGTATTCCGCTCAAAGATCTGAAAGACATCAACAAGCAGATGTCTACCGGCGAAGCCAAGGCGCGCCGCGCAAAACGCGAAATGACCGAGGCCAATCTGCGTCTGGTGATTTCGATTGCGAAGAAATACACCAATCGCGGTCTGCAATTCCTTGATTTGATCCAGGAAGGAAATATCGGCCTGATGAAAGCGGTGGACAAGTTTGAATACCGTCGCGGCTACAAGTTCTCGACCTATGCCACTTGGTGGATTCGCCAGGCGATTACCCGCTCGATTGCCGACCAGGCACGCACCATCCGCATCCCGGTGCACATGATCGAGACGATCAACAAGATGAACCGCATCTCGCGGCAAATTTTGCAAGAAACCGGTATTGAGCCGGATGCGGCGCTGCTCGCTTCCAAGATGGAAATGCCGGAAGACAAGGTGCGTAAGATCCTGAAAATCTCCAAAGAGCCGATCTCGATGGAAACGCCGATTGGTGACGACGACGATTCGCATTTGGGCGATTTCATCGAAGACACCGCCACGCCTGCGCCGAACGATGCCGCGATGTACGCCAGCTTGCGCGATGTGACCAAGGACATTCTCGACACGCTCACCCCGCGCGAAGCCAAAGTGCTGCGCATGCGCTTTGGCATTGAAATGTCCACCGACCACACGCTCGAGGAAGTGGGCAAGCAGTTTGACGTGACGCGCGAGCGGATTCGCCAAATTGAAGCCAAGGCGTTGCGCAAGCTGCGCCACCCATCGCGCTCTGAGCGCTTAAAGAGCTTCCTCGAAGAAGAAGAGTGATCCGCTGGGGCGCACAAGCGCCCGCATGATTGTCATAAGCTTCATGCAACACTATGTAACACCTTGAAGAGCCGCTCCCAGAGCGGCTCTTCAGCTTATGATTCTCTTAAAGTCATGCGCTTCATGCGCATCTCACCAAGCGCTTCACGCGCAAAATTTCCCACATGAGTTTTGTCCGCCCTGCGCTCCCCGCAAATCACTTTGGCCCCGGCTTGACAGCCGGGCTGATCGCGGTCTTTTTCTGGGGCACGCAGTTGCCCATCGCTAAAATGGCCATGGGGCCAGAGGGCTTCGACGGCTGGTTCATCACCCTGCTGCGCTATGGCATGGCCGCGCTGCCCTTGGGACTCTTCTGGTGGTGGCGCGTGCGCCCGCAAGAGGCCCATCGCGCGGCACCGGGCGAAACCATGCCCTTGCTGGGATTTGGGGTGGTCGGCATGACGCTCTCGCCGCTGTTTGTATTTATCGGGCTGGGGCTCACCTTGCCCGAGCAAGCGGCGATCATCATCGCTTTGCAGCCCACCATGACCATGCTGGGCAAATGGGTTCTCGAAGGCAAGCGCCCGCCCAATTTCACCTTGGCGTGCATCGGTTTCGCGTTCATCGGTGTCGTGTGCGTGGTGACCAAACTGCAACCGCCCTCGCTACTCACCGCAGATCATCTGCTTGGTGCTACGCTCGTGCTGATTGGCGCGGCGTGCTGGGTGGTCTACACCATCGGCAACGAGCGCTTTCATCACTGGCCCGGGATCAAATTGACCGTGTGGCCGATGCTGGCTGGCACGGCTGTGACCTGCGTGGTGGTGGCCACCGCCGCGCTGCTGGGCATTTCGCGCGTGCCCAGCGTTGGCGCATTCGCCGCTTTTTGGCCGCACGTGGCCTACCTCGGCCTGCTCGGCGTGCTGCTCTCGATGCTGCTCTGGACCCGCAGCATCAAGCGCATCGGCGCGCTCAACGCGATGCTGTTGCTTAACCTGATTCCCGTCTGGGCCTTCGGCGTGCGGTTCGCGCAGGGCGCACGCTTTTCCAAGGCCGAGTTACTGGGTGCCGCGCTGGTAATTGGCGCGCTGATTGCCAATAATCTTTACGCACGGCGCCGGCACCACGCTTTACCCGACAGCACCGCTGAAGAAGCCCGTCTAGCGCCGGTCTTCAGGCATGATGCAGTGAAGAAGGCCGCCTGATAAGGCTCTTCGGCTTGAGGCCCAAGCATCAAATGCTACAAGCCGCGCAGTTCGCGGGCCAGCGCCGCACGATCACCGGCATCGTCGCACTGCGCGCACAGCGCCTCGATAAATGCGGCTCGTCCTGAAGTTTGTGCGGCTGCCTTGCGCACCATGATTTTGGCAATCGGCCCCACGCGGCGGGCCACGCATTCCCGCGCTTGCTCCAGAAACGCGGCGCTCAGGCTTTCGGTCGCTGCCGTTTGATTGTTGCGCGAGGCCTGAGTGGCGAGCACAGTTGCCTGCGAGCCGCTCGAATCCGCTGCAAGCGCCAGGTTGACTGGTGCTACCCCCAAGGGAAGAGTGCGCGTCTGCGCCGCTTCGAGCGCTGCTCGGGCGGCTGTGAGCTTGCCTGAATTGGCGAGAAAGAGGTCGCGTTCTTCCTGGCTGCCTAAGTGAACCGCCAGGCGTTTGAGCAGGTCGGTCTCGTCATGTGCGGCGGTCGCTGCGCGTCGCACCAGTAGCCGTGCCACCGGGCCTAATTGGCGCGTGAGCGTCGATTCCATCGCTTTGAGCAATGCGGCATCAAACCCGGTGATTGTGCCGTGCTCTGGCACTGGTGTGGGCAGGCTTAGGGGCAGGGCGCTCAAGTTTGGGGCGGCTGCGTCCTCGTTGACCCAAGCAATGGTGGTGTCGTCGTTGGAGTGTGAAAAAGTCGACGTTTCCGGCAAAGTCTGAAACGCCGTGGTGCGCGGCCGGCCTGCGCTGATTGTGCCGCCTAGCCCAGGCTCAGCCATCGCGTACAGCGTCAGCGCTTGCAAAAACTCCTCGGCCGTTTGGTAGCGGTTTGCCGGGTTTCGTGCCATCGCGCGTGCCACGATGGGATCGAAATAAGCTGGCGATACCGAGTCTTCCACGCCCGAGGGTGGAGCGGCATCGGTGTTGAGCACGTTGTACATCAGCGTGGTTGGGCTGCCGGTAAACGGCAAGCGGTTGGTCAGTAACTGATAGAGCACGACTCCGGCGGCATAAATGTCCAAGCGCCGGTCCGGGGTCTGGCCCATGAACTGCTCAGGAGCCATGTGCGAGGGCGTGCCGATCATCGAGCTCACCTGCGTGAGTGAGGCGTCTTCCAGCCGGGCGATGCCGAAATCAGCGATCTTGAGTCGCCCGTCGTTGGTCACAATCAGATTAGCCGGTTTGACATCCCGATGCCACACGCCTTGCTCGTGGGCGTGATGCAAGGCGCTCAAGAGTTGCGCCATCACCAAATGCACTTCGCGCACTGGGAAAGTCAGCCCGGCAGCGGCGTAACGCGCCATGTGCTTGGCCAGCGTCAAGCCTTCGACATACTCCATCGCAATATAGGCGGTTTGCGCGTCTTCGCCAAACTCGTAAATCGCCACAATGCCGGGGTGCTGCAAACGCCCGGCCGCGCGCGCCTCATTGCGAAAGCGCGCGCCCGTTTGCGCGCCCGCTTCGCTTTCTGCCATCAAGTGCTTGCGAATCGTTTTGATCGCGACTTGGCGCTGGATCACCGCGTCGATACCGCGATAGACCACACCCATGGCACCCTCGCCCAGCACACCTTGCAGCGCGTACTTGCCAAGCCGGGTGGGGTGATTCATTACGCGAACGGCGATACGAAATCAGTCATCCAGCATTTTGAGCGCTTGGACCAAGCTCTTGCGCATCCGCGTGAACGAATCGGAAAGCGTACCGATTTCGTCATCAGAGGCGTTCGCAAACGCCGGTGCGTCCAGCTCGCCTAAGCTCACCCGGTCGGCAATCGCCGAGAGCTCACGTACCGGCGCAATGACCAGCTTGTAGAGCATGAAATTGAGTGTCACGCCGATCAGCACAAAGACCGTGGTGAGCAGCAGCATGAAGGTAGCCAAAGCCCGATTGGCGCGCGCATAGGGCACGGCGAGCGGCACCGAGACGACTTGCGCGCCAATCACCTCGTTCAACTGCCATCCAAAGCCGTTGGCAGGGCCATAGCGCGCGATCATTGAAGCCGGGGCCGCCGATACCGTGCTGTGGCAGCGTAAGCAGGCCGCATCGGTAATCCGGATCGGCCGCGCGATGAAGAGCGAGCGCCCACTCGGCGTATCGCGCTCGCCAACGAACTCACGGTTCTCGACCTGGTTGCGAAACCGGTTGACCACATCGGCTTCCCATTCGGTGGCGCGGTCACGTGGATTGGTGGGGTTAAGAGTTGCTTCTTTGTAGGCGTATTCCGGATACTGCGCGCGCATCGTACCCAGCACTTCGGTCGCTGCGTAGGCAGGTATTGATTGCGCTGGAAACGTATGCACCATCTGCGCTTCGAGCAATGGCGCGATCTGTTTGTTGGTATAGGCGCGCACGGCGAGTGCCTTTTCCATCATCAGCCGCGCGTGGGCCAGCACCTCTTCCTGCGCGTTGTGCTGGAGCAGCGCCCGCGAAACCAGGCCAGTGACCACCAAGCCGATCACGAATACCGACACAAAAACAATATTGAATTTCCAGAGCAGCTTCATGAATATCCTCCCCCAGAGGATGGCAGTCCGACGACCACGAGGCTCATGTTCGCACAGAAGCGCGTTGGGTTGCTGATTCCATTTCTAAATCATTACGAGATTAGGCGCACCGACGACGACAGTGCGCGTAGCACGGCTAGGAAGGGGCAACGACATATCGTAATGATTTAGAAATGGAATAACTGTATCGGCATTGGCAAATCAGCGAGAGAAGAAAGCCAGTGCCGACCCAGGCGGCTGGTTTCTATTTTTTTACCGAATATGAAACACCGATTGCACCATTTTGCCGTTTACCGTGGCAGCTTTACGCCATGAACTATTGTCGTTCAAGCTGATCCAGCGGCGCTCTTCGGTGCGGTAATGCCAGTCGCGGTCAGACTGGAAATAGACTTGCGCGTCGCGGCCTTCGATGATGTTGAGCACTTCGTTGTCGTGATAGTTGCGCTCGTCAAAATCGGTGACTGCGCGCTGGCCCATTTCGGAATAGGCTTCGTTCAACTCGATCAGCAATTCGTTCAAGCCCGCGTCCAGCTCTTTCACATTCAGACCGACCCGCTGCGCCTCGCGCACGGTGATCGGGTAGGCGTGCGAAGGGTAGTCGGCATTGAGCGCTGCGCTGATGGCTTTGCGCTTTTTGGCATCTGTCATGTGATAGCTCAAAATCTCGTCGCACAGACGGATTGAGAGCGAGCTGGCGCGATCCACCGCGCCGATCACCAATGGGTGAATGTGCTCGAAGATGGCGGCATAGGGGTTGAGCTTGTCAGCCACGCTCCCACCCTTGCTGGCCGTGCCCGCCGTGCCGCCTTTGAGCGCTTCGCGGTCCCATACATTCAAGATGCGCGACAGCTCATTTTGTGAAACCGAGACACGATCATTGTCTTTGTCCACCGGCGAGAGCGCATGGCGCAGCGACGTATCCACCGCCGACAGGTAGGCCAGCGGCCCCATCCGAATTTCGTTGGCGCCCAGCGCGATCATGGTCGCCGCAGAAACGCATTCGAGCGGGGCTAACACCACCACGCGCTTGGCGTGCTGGCGCAGCAGATGCACGATGCGCAAGCTGGCCGTACCGTCGCCGCCGGAAGATTTGATGAAGAGATAAAGCGTATCCACCTTCTCGCCCGGCTTGCCTTTGAGCGTTTTCATGCCGCGCAAGAATTCGTAGAAGCCGACCACGTCGTTTTGGCACACCGAGCCACCCGGGCCGTTCCAGTAGGTGACCAGCGAGCCTTGCAATTGCTGCTCGATGGCGCTGATGACTTTCTGCGTTTGCTTGAAAAGGAGAGGTGGTTTGTTGATCGCTTTCTTGGGCACTGCCGCAGCGGGTGGATGCGGTGCGTCGGGGGTGTTTTCAGTTTTTCGGTTCATGGCTCATCAATCGGTGGCAAGGGGTAGGGCTGCTGGTGCGCATTTTGGTGCACCGGAGGGTCATGATTCTATTGCCGCGCGAGACGCGACTTATGCCATTGGCACATTGATTGCGTTACCATAGAGGGGCAAATCGCCTGTTTGGGTGGGTTTTGTGACGCTTTAAGCGGCATTGTCGCTTGATCGCTAAGCAAAAACCGATTTCTGGCGGTCTGTGGCAAGACTGAACGCTAACCCGCGAACCGTTGACACTCTTCTCCCTAACTCAAGCCTCATGAGTAGCGCCGCCGCCCCCACGCTGAAATCGCTTGGACGGTACGAACTTGTCAAGCAGCTTGGCAAGGGCGCGATGGGCATCGTCTATGAAGGGGTCGATCCCCGCCTGGGGCGCACGGTTGCGATCAAAACCATTCTCAAAAGCCAGCTCATTGATACCGAGATGGCGGCCGATTACTCGGCCAGGTTTATCCGCGAAGCCCAGGCGGTTGCGCGACTAACCCATCCGAATATCGTCACCGTATTTGACTTCGGTGAAGAGAACGAAGTCGCCTACATCGTGATGGAGGTGGTGCGCGGCAAAGAGCTCAAAGACTACTTCGATTCTGGTGAGCGCTTCGACCTGCAAGACACGGTGCGCATCATGGGCGAGCTGCTCGAAGCGCTCGATTATGCGCACCAGCAGGGCATCGTGCACCGCGACATCAAGCCTGCCAACGTGATGATTGACGCGAATGGCCACGTCAAAATGATGGATTTTGGCGTGGCGCGGGTGCAAGACAACAACGAACGCACCCAGGCCGGCACGATGGTGGGCACGCCTTCTTACATGTCACCCGAGCAGATCACTGGGGCCAAGGTAGATCGGCGCGCCGACATCTTCTCAGCGGCGATCATCCTGTATCAGTTCCTGACCGGGCAAAAGCCGTTTACGGGCGCGGGCACTTGGACGATTCAGAAAAAAATCGTTAACGAAAACCCGGTCTTGCCGACTGCGCTAGTGCCCAACATCTCACCGGATTTTGACAAGGTGATGCTCAAGGCGCTGGCGAAAAATCCGGAAGATCGCTACGCGCGCGCACTCGACTTTGCCGCCGACCTGCGCCGCGTGCTCAATGGCGAGGCAATTGCCGACGAGGAATCGACCCGCATTGGTTTTGGCGCGCCGGGCGTGTTTCCGGCAGCGCGCATTACGCGCGACGCCGACGCGGCGGGCGGCACGCGCACCGGCGGGACGGCAACCTCTGCCACGAGTGCCACCGCGAGTGCCACCACCGCCCAAGAAATCGAGCTCGAATTCTGGCGTGCGGTGAAAGACTCGACCGACGCCGACGATTTTGAGCTCTATCTCGAAAAATTCCCGCAGGGACAGTTTGTTGATTTGGCGCGCCGCAAAGTCATCAAAATGGGCCGTGCCGCCGACGCGGCCGCAGCGGCGGCAGAGGCGAGCAATTCAGTGGCGCGTGCGCCTTCGGCCGTGCCTGCTGCTGAAGAATCGGTGGCCCAGCGCCAGGCCGAAACCATGCGCCGCGCGCAGGAAGAGGCCCAGCGCCAGGCCCAAGCCTTACGCGCCCAGCAAGAAGAAAAAGCGCGACTGATTGCCGCAGAAGCGCTCAAAAAGGCCGAGGCGGATGCCAAGGCCGTAGCCCAAACGGAAGCATCGGCCCAGGCGCGCCGCGCAGCAGAAGCCGCCGAAGCCGCTCGCCAGGCCGACGAAGCGGCGCGCGCCGTGCAGGATGCCGCGCGCAAGCAGTCGGAAGACGCCGCCAAGCGCATCGCCGCTCAGCAGCGCGCCGAAGATGAGCGCCGCGCGCAAGAAGCGCTGCGGGCAACTCAAGCCAAACAACAAGCGGAGGCGGAAGCGGAAGCACGTCGCATCGCCGCCGAACAGCAACAAAAGGCTGAACAAGCGGCGCAAGCGGCGAAGCTCGCAGAAGAGGTGGCGCGCGCTCGCGCCGCCTCTGTGCAAGACGCCAAAGCCCGCGCGGAACAAGCCGAACAAACGGCACGGGCCGCGGCTGCCGCCAAAGTTGCGCAAGAGAAAGCCGTGCAGGAGAAGGCTGCTCTAGAGAAAGTGGCCCAAGAAAAAGCCGCCCAAGAAAAAGCCGCCCAAGAAAAAGCCACCCAAGAGAAAGCCGCCCAAGAGAAAGCCGCCCAAGAGAAAGCCGCCCAAGAAAAAGCCACCCAAGAGAAAGCCACTCAGGCGAAAGCTGCCCAAGCGCGTGCCGAAGAAGAAACGCGCGCCAAAGCCAAAGCCGAGGCTACTCGAGCGCTCGAAGCGCAAGCGCAGGCTAAATTGCAGGCGGCCGCTGCCCAGCGCGAGCGTGAAGCGCAGCAAGCCCGTGAGGCCGCCGCGCGCACCGCTTCAGCACCTGCCGCAAAAGTTGCGCCTGCCATCGATCCGGCGGCCACGGTCGCACTCGATATCAACGACTTGTTGCAAGGTCGTGTCAAAACACCCGAGCCCGCTGTTGCCAAGCAGCCGATGCCGGTTGCACCCGTGGTGCCCGCGCCGCTCGCTGCCGTGGCTCCCGCAGCCAAGGCCACCCCAACACCGCCTCCAGCCCCAGCACCTACGCCGGTGGCTAGGGTTCCAGCGCCCGCACCAGTACCTGCCCCCGCGCCGATACCCGCCAAGCCAATTGCCGCGCCAGCTGCAGCGCCGGTACGGCCACCGCGCCCAGTAGTGGAAGAGGCTGAGCCGAGCACCCCGCCAAAACGTTCCAGCATGATGGTGCCCGCGATTGCCGGGGTCGCCGTGCTCGTGGCAGCTGGCGGTGCGTTCGTGTTCATGGGGGGCGACAAAGGTAAAACCAGCGCCCCTGCGACAACTGCGACTGCGCCCGCGCCCGCCTCGGTATCGCCACCTTCGGCGGTGTCCCCGCCCGCACCGAAACCGGACACGCAAGTAGCGGCCATCGACCCCAAAGCGGGCGCTGATAGCGCCAAGGCTGCCGCTGAAAAAGCGCGCCAAGAAGCGATCACGAAAGCGGACGAAGACAAGCGTCGCGCCGAGGCTGATGCCAAAGCTCGGGCGGATGAAAAGACCAAAGCCGACGCGGACAAAAAGAAAACCGAGAGCGAAAAAGACAAATCCAAATCAGAGGCCGACAAGAAAAAGGCCGACGAAAAGGCCAAAGCCGACGCTGAAAAAGACAAAGCCAAGACTGAGACTGACAAGGCTAAAGCCGAGGCCGACAAATCAAAGGCCGACCGCGAGCGTCAGTTGGCCGACGAGAAATCCAAGGGCGACGCCGAGCGCCAGCGCCAAACTCAAGCCCAAGCAGAGGCCGAGCGTCAGCGCCAAGCTGCTGCTGACAAGGCCAAAGCCGATGTCGATGCCAAAGCCCGTGCCGACGCGGCAGCCGCCGACAAAGCCAAAGCCGACGCTGCCAAAGCCGCGCCACCTATCCAAGTGGCTGCCGCCGCCCCTTCAGGCGACGCGATGCGGCAAGCGCAAGACGCAGAAGGCGCCGGGCGGATTGGTGACGCTGTGCGGCTCTACAAGCAAGCGGCCAATGGTGGTAGCGGGCAGGCGGCGCGCAAGTTGGGCGATATTTATGGCCGTGGCGTGGGTGATGTGCCGCGCGACTACGAAGAGTCGATCAAATGGTATGAAGTCGCGCGCGGTCGCGGCGTAGACGTGCCGAAGGCCGGGCGGCGCTGATTCTGGTTCAGTTCAATGCCTGAAGAGCCGCTCTGATGGCTGATCTTCCGGCAGTTACCCGTGACAATTTTTACCCTGCTACTTGCGCGCGTTACGCACCGCGCCGATCAAACCGGCCGCCTGCTTGTTTGAAACCGCGCCTCGCACCAGCACATCTGCCGGGCTCGCCGACTTGCCATAGTAGGCGGCGCTGGCCTGGTCGTCCACGGTAATCACCGTGCCGTCCAGATTCAAGCCGCCATACAAGCCCTTGGCGCGCGAAAAGCCCACCATATCGGTGACCACTTCGCCCTTGGCACCCACCCCCACCGGCCCGGCAGCCACGCTGGCATCCCCGCCCAGTTTCATCGAGGTCGCCAGCAGGGAATCAATGCCTTTCTGGGTGAATACCAAGGTCACCATTTCCGCCACTTGTATGCCAACTTGGAAGCCGATGGAACCGGTTGCCATGGTGTAGAAAGCAGGACCGCGCCACTGCCCAGACTTCGAGTCTTTCGCCAACAACACGGCGCGCCCGCCTGAACCGCCGATGATGAAACCAGCCTTGACGATTTCAGGCGCGATCAATACCGCGCGCGCCCTGCCGATATTTTGCTGAAACCAGCCCATTTCCGGGTCGCGCAGAAAGTTGCGAAACGCGGCTTCAGCCTGCGTGACCAAGGCTTGTTGGTCGGCCTGCGCACTAACTTGGCCGGTGGCCAGCAGCAGTCCACCGCTCAATGCGGCACGGGTGAAACGGCGACGGTCGGGCGATGATGGCTGCATGGCGTTCTCCGGCTAAGGTTGAGGTTGCAGGGCATCAAGCTTACCCCACTCGATCACCGCTTGGAAGGTGTCACAGCACGGTGCGGCTAAACGCGCTAAACCCCCTCGGTATCACCATTTTTTACGATGGTAGCTAGCGCTTTCCAGCGTAACATCGCGCCTTCCTATTTCGTCAGTTCAGTGTCAGCTTTGGGTCCCTATGGAAGAACAACTTACCGAAATTGAAGCGCAGCTCAAAAAAGCCGCACTCGACTACCACCAATTTCCCAAGCCGGGAAAAATAGCGATTGCGCCGATCAAGCAGCTGATGAATCAGCGCGATCTGGCGCTGGCTTATTCGCCCGGTGTGGCCTTCGCCTGCAAGGCGATTGAAGCGGACCCCGGTGAAGCCCGCAACCTCACCGCACGCGGCAATTTGGTGGGGGTAATCACCAACGGCACGGCGGTGTTAGGCTTGGGCGCGATTGGCCCCTTGGCTGCCAAGCCGGTGATGGAAGGCAAGGCGGTTCTCTTCAAGAAATTCGCCGGGATCGACGTGTTCGATATCGAGTTGGACGAGCGCGACCCCGACAAGCTGGTCGATATCATCGCCGCGCTTGAGCCAACCTTCGGCGGCATCAATCTTGAAGACATCAAAGCACCGGAGTGCTTTTACATCGAGCGCAAGCTGCGTGAGCGCTGCAAAATCCCGGTCTTCCATGACGACCAGCACGGCACCGCCATCATCGTGGGCGCCGCCATCACCAATGGCTTGAAGGTGGTCGGCAAAGATATCAAAAAAGTTAAGCTGGTCACATCAGGCGCGGGGGCTGCGGCCTTAGCCTGCGTGGGCCTGCTTGAAGATTTAGGGTTACCGCTGGAAAATATTTGGGTCACCGACCTCGAAGGCGTGGTCTACGAAGGTCGCAAGGAGTTGATGGACCCCGACAAGCAGCGCTACGCCAAAAAGACCGACGCACGCAAATTAGCCGAGGTAATTGCCGGGGCCGATATTTTTCTGGGCCTTTCCGCTGGTGGCGTGCTTAAAGCCGAGATGGTGGCCACCATGGCCGACAAGCCGCTCGTGCTGGCACTCGCCAACCCGAATCCGGAAATCAAGCCGGAAGATGCCAAGGCGGTGCGCCCTGATGCCATCATTTGCACGGGCCGCACTGACTACCCGAATCAGGTCAACAACGTTCTCTGCTTCCCGTTCATTTTTCGTGGGGCGCTCGACGTGGGTGCGACCACGATCACGCGCGAAATGGAAATTGCTGCCGTGCACGCGATTGCACTCTTGGCCGAAAAAGAGCAAAGCGAAGTCGTGGCTCTGGCCTACGGCGGCGCGCAAACCAGCTTTGGCCCGGACTACCTGATCCCGCGCCCGTTTGACCCGCGTTTGATCGTGGCGATTGCGCCTGCGGTCGCCAAAGCGGCGATGGACAGTGGCGTTGCCACCCGCCCGATCACCGATTGGGTGGCCTATCGTACCCAGCTCGAACAATTCGTCTACCACTCCGGCACGATGATGAAGCCCATCTTCACTGCCGCCAAAGCCGCGCAGCGCAAGCGCATTGTGCTGGCAGAGGGCGAAGACGAGCGCATGATGCGCGCCGCGCAGCAATTGGTGGACGACGGCATCGCCCATCCGATTCTGATCGGTCGCCCGAATGTGCTACAGCAGCGCATTGAAAAATTTGGACTCCGGCTCTCGAAAGGGCTCGATTTCACGCTCATCAACCCCGAGCAAGACGAACGCTTTCGCGACTACTGGCAGACCTACCACGCCCTCACCGAGCGCAACGGCGTTACGCCGCAATACGCCAAGATTGAGATGCGCCGCCGTCTAAGCTTGATCGGCGCGATGATGATCCGCAAAGGCGAAGCGGACGGCATGATTTGCGGCACTTTCGGCACCCACGACTTGCACCTGCACTACATCGACCAGGCGTTGGGCAAGCGCGAAGGTGTCAATGTTTATGCCGCGATGAATGGCTTAATGCTGCCCGGCCGCACCGTATTTTTGGTCGATACCCACGTCAATCTCGACCCAACGGCGGAAGAGCTGGCGGAGATCACCGTGCTGGCAGCTGAAGAAATGCGCCGCTTCGGGATTGCGCCCAAAGTGGCTCTGCTGTCGCACTCCAATTTCGGCA
This sequence comes from Burkholderiales bacterium, assembly GCA_031362865.1. GTDB lineage: Bacteria > Pseudomonadota > Gammaproteobacteria > Burkholderiales > JAEUOS01 > JANLTH01. The sequence goes on from JANLTH010000063.1 coordinate 22,222, forward strand.
CCTCGAATTGCCCGTCAGCTCTAAAAATGCGCAAAGTGCTGAGCATCTTGCGGGAGAAAAAACCCTGGCTCGAAGTGGACGGCGAGATGCACGGTGATGCCGCGCTCGACGAAGAAACGCGCCGCGCCATCATGCCCAATTCAGCGCTCAAAGGTGAGGCAAATCTGCTGGTATTCCCGAGTATGGAATCGGCCAATATTTCCTACAACCTGCTCAAAACGGCGGCAGGCGGCAACGTGACCATCGGGCCGATTTTGTTAGGCTGCGCGAAGCCCGTCCACATCCTCACGCCGTCGGCCACCGTGCGACGAATTGTGAATATGGCGGCGTTGACGGTGGTAGATGCGAATGCGGCGCGGTAGGCGCAATTCACGCGGCAACTCCCGCCCCTTCACGGGGAGGGCAGGGGTGGGGATGGGGTAATTCCATTTCTAAATCATTACGAGATTAGGCGCACCGACGACGACAGTGCTGCTAGCACGGCTAGGAAGGTGCAACAACATATCGTAATGATTTAGAAATGGAATAAGCGGGAGGGGGCTGCGGTGCGGCGTGGCGCGTTGGTTCACTCCCGCGCTACCACCGTGTCATACAGGCCTATGTGGGTTAAGCCCGCGTGACTTTCAATTCCTGTGTAGCGTAGCGAAGCATCTTCATAGCGCCGAAACGCGAACACCGCCTGATTCATCTGCTCGGTGTTGAACACCTTGAGCCGCACCAAGAGGTGAAAATCCTGCACTGTCAGGCCGGTCACTGTGAGAAATAGCTCCGGTTCCAGCTTGGTGATGACATCTTGCAGCGTGTTCTCGCGGAAATCCGTCAGGACCATAAACGCGGGAATGCGCGTGGCGAATTTGATCAACTTTTCCTGCACCAGCTTGCGCTTGGACTTGTATTCCCGTTCCTCTTTGGATAGTTCTTTCTTCTCCTTCGCAGAAAGCTTGCCATCCTTAGCCTTGTTCTTGAGCTCCTTGATTCTTTCGCTCTTGTTGATGATAGTCTCGATGACTTTGTTGGCCGGAGAGCGCCAGCCCTCGATGCGCGCCACCGCTGCCATCGCCTCGGGGCTGTCGAGAATGCGGCGCAGGGTGCCGTTGTCCACGTTCACCAATAGCGCGCTTTCCCACTTGCGCGCCAGTAGCGTTGCCGATGTACCCGCCATCGCGATGTCCAGAATGCCGCCCGCGTCGATCTGCGTCATGTTCGCACCGTCGTAGGCCAGCACCGGCAGGAAGGCTACCAAGTCCTTCACCGCGTTCTCGGGGTTGGTCTCGTTGGGTGAAAGGCCGATGCCATATTCGGAAAGCTGTCGCAGCGCGCGCGTGGGCGCAAAGTCGAACACAAAGCACACCGGCTTGAGAACCTCTTCTTCATTCGGGTTATCGCCGTGCGGATTCTTGATCGACCATGGTGATTGCACGCGAAACGCAGCCTGAAAGTAAGTCTCCGGCGACTTCAGGTTGCGCAACATCAAGATGGACGACCACTGCGCCACCGTCACGCCGGTGGTGAGTTTGCCGCACGACAAGGTGATGCTCTTGCTCGTAAAGCCACTGCCAATCGCCTGACGCACCGGCGGCAGCGCCTCCAGCCCGATACCCGCCGCAGCGCCCGCCGCGACGATCACTTCGTAGTCGTGCCAAAAGGTGTTGTGCCGTTTGCCAAGCAAATTCGCCATCGCCTGGCAGGCTGCCACATTGGGCAGAAACCAAAATGAATGCTGCAGGTAAGGCAGCAGGCGCACATCCGAATACGGAAACGGTGGCCGTGTGCCCACTTTAAGCAATTCGGCTGATTTGGCCGCGTACCCGCCGCGAATGATCTCCAGCCACTTCTGCACATCGCCGTCGTGCTTGAACTTTGTGGCCTTCCCAATACCTGAAGCCTCAAAGAATGCGTTGAGATCAAACTCGTCAAATTCCCCGCCGCTGGCAACTGCCAGCAACTCGTCGGGCATCTGGTAGGTCAGCAAGCGCATCTGTGGCAGGGCCGCATAGGGGTTGCGTTTCGCCGGATGCTCAGCGGCAAAAGCGGCCTTGGCGCGCTGCTCGTCGGTATAGGTCCAGTTGAAGATTTGTTCTTCGATGAATTCGCCGGTGGAGAGTGCCTTGAACGGCGTGCCCGAGAGATACAAATAGGCGCGGCTCGTGATCGGCAGAAACGCGGTTTCCGTCTCCAAAGGCGCTTGCAAGTCCGCGATCTTCTCGTGCAGGCCCCTGGCATCCCCAAGCTGTGCCTCCGCGCGGTCAATCCCGTCTTCCTCTTCTTCAAAAAGCTCTTTCGCCGATTCGCGCCACGCGCCGAAATGGTATTCATCGAACACCACCAAATCCCAGTTCACAGTGTGCAGCCACTCGTTTTTTGGCTTGATATTCCCGGTCGCCTTGTCGCGACCCAGCAAGTCTTGGAAAGAACCGAAATACACCACTGGTTGGTTGCGGTCGATCTGCGTCGGGTCGCTGCCTGACGAGCGCGAGAGGTACTGCCAGCCGTCAAAATCGACATGGCTTTCCAGGTCGGTCTGCCACGCATCTTCGACAGCGGGCTTGAAAGTCACCACCAGCACGCGCTTGGCCTTGAGCCGCTTTGCCAACTGATAGGCGGTGAAAGTTTTGCCAAAGCGCATCTTGGCGTTCCACAGAAAGCGTGGCGTGGCGTTGGTGTCCTCGGCCCAAATGGAGCGGAAATAGTCGAAAGTCTTGTTCACCGCATCAGCCTGCTCAGCGCGCATGCCAAAGGTTTCGTGGTGCGTGCCGCCAAAGCGCAGGCCGGTGCGCATCTCGGCGAGCACGGTTTTCACATCTGCCACCTTGCAGCGCACCCATTCCAGCTCGGGGTTCGCAAAGCCTTTTTTGACCAGCGCCGCACGCACCTCGTGGTCAGTGAAGAGCGAGCCGTCATCGCGTTCGGCTAGTTGTTCCAGTTCGATGGTGTAGTTCTTGATGGCAGCGGTTTTGAGCTGCTCCGCCACCCGCTGCTTCACATCGCGCGCGGTCTGGCCTACCTTGAGCAGGCCCTTGTGCGCTGCATCAGCAATCGAATAGGCGTAGATGCGCAGGCGGGCAACGGGCTTGACCGCGAGGATCTCTTCAATCGAGGGTTTCGCGGTGGGCTTATTCACCAGCGCGGTCTTTCAGTGTGGACTCAATCAGCTGCCGCTCGCGTTCAATTTCCAGCCGCAACTGCTCCTCGGTGGGCAGATTGGGCAAATACTTGGAGGCAAAAATCTGCCTGTTTTCGCTCAGGATCGAGTATTTGGCAACCGCTTCGCTTTTGTCCGAGCAGAGCAGCAAACCGATGGTGGGGTTGTCACCGGGGATTTTGAACTGGTCTTCATAGAGCCTGACATAGCCGTCCATCTGCCCGACATCGGCGTGGGTCAGCTTGCCCATTTTGAGATCAATCAGCAAGAAGCATTTCAGCACGTAGTTATAGAAGACCAGATCGACGTAAAAGTCGTCGTCGCCGAACCGTATGTGCTTTTGCCTTGCAACGAAAGAGAACCCCTTGCCCAGCTCGAGCAGGAAACTTTGCAAGTTGTCGATGATGGCTTGCTCAAGCCTGCTTTCATGCAGTTCATGAAAATCGGGAAGCCCCAGAAACTCCAACACCATGGGCGACTTGAGCAAGTGCGAAGGCTGAACTTTTTCTCCGGCAAGGCGTTCCCTGCGGTCGGGCAACAGCCCGTTCTGGCCGCGGTTGGCCACAATCCGGTCGTAGTAAAAGCTGTGAATCTGACGCTCCAGTTGTACCTTCGACCAGCCGCATTCGCTGGCTTCCTGCTCATAAAAATCGCGTGCAGCAAGGTTTTCTACGCGCATCAAGGCACGGTAATGTGACCAGGAGAGTTGCGGCGAAAACCCTTGCGGCAATTCGATACCCGCTGGAGTGCTTTTCACAGCCAGCAGGGGTGTCACCGATTCCCCACCCGGCAAGGGGAGAATTGCCGACTCCGAAGATTCTCTACCCGCCGGGAAGAGATTCGCCGCCACGCTTGATTCCCTTCCCAGCGGGAAGAGAATTTGGGCCCGGTCGGAATACACGAGGTAGAACTGCCTGTAACTCCACAGCACCTGGGAGGAAAATCCCTTGCCGTAATGCGCCGTCAAGCGTGCCGAAAGCACTTCGACGACCTTCTTGCCGTAGGCAGCCCGTGCATCGCCGCCCTGCAATTCCAAAACGATCTCGCGCCCGATCAACCAGTAGGCCAACACCATACTCGTGTTGACCGCCCGAACGACATTGCCCTGCGCCTGTTCAAGAATGGAGACGACGCGCCCGAAGAGCGCTTCGTGGGTGGGGGCGGGGGTGTCCTCGATGGCAGGCTTATTCATCGGCACTTTCGTCAACGGTGACATCGCCGAACAAGTCACTGCTCAGTTCCATTGGACGCACGACCTTCTCGATGAATTCGATCTCGCTCGGCGACATGCCGTACTTGGCGTACAGGTCGTCGTCTTTCCACTTCTTGTTCCATTTTTGTGTTGGAACGAAGGTGTAGACCTTGCGGGTGGTGTCTTGGGACGGCTTGTGCAACAGAATCAAAAGGCGCGTTAGCCGACAGGTGAGGTAAGACAAAGCGCTTTCGGCCTCAGCTTGAGCCTCGAACGGGCCAATACACAAGTAAGTTTCAGAGCAGATGCTGCCCGGCTCGCCAATGAATGGTGTGCTGAGGATTTTGTGCGGATAGGTGTCGCGATTGCCCGTGCCCGGTGCGGCACGTCCAATGTAGATTTTCCACTTGTCGATGAGATCCGTACCGGTCTCAATCTCATCGCGTGCAACGTAACCCGTTCCACCATTTTGGTAAATCGTTACATCCCCTTTTCGCATCTGTTTGCGTCCGCGAAAGAAGGTACGAAAACCGAATGGTCGGAGGGAACTGACAAGCTGGTCGAATCGCTTGTTTGCGATTGGTATGAGCGAGTCCACATCATCACTCTCCGCTGCCATCACCTTTTTGAGAATCGACAAGCCTTCATTAAAGCGGATGAAGATGTCCGCTCCGCCTTCAAGCAGTGGGCGGGTGGCTGCGGAAATCGGCCAGTCCTTGAAATGCGTGCTTACGTCACACAGACCAGAGTGATCGCGGTTCCAGAGGAAATAGCAAACGCCGCCCTTGAGGCCGATGCCGGGAAACACATCCGCCGCGCTCAAATAGTCGGCAATGGAGCGCAGGCGGTTGTCTGCGAGCATCGCTTCCCTGAATTCATCCAGACCCTTGCCGCCCGCGAACCAACGCGCCGGAATAATCATCGACAGATAGCGCGGCTCCAACGCTTTTGCTTGCTCGACGAACATTTGGTAAATCGGCGCGGCGCTGGTGCCATAGCCGCCATCGTTCAACTGATAGGGCGGATTGCCGATGATGACATCGAACTGCATGTTGCCTCCAAATAACTCGGCAGCCCGAGCTTTGATGTTGTCAGTGTGAATGAATGCGTAAGCATGGGTTTCCAGGCCCTCACCACGGTCCAGCGCCGCTTGGCCTGCCCCGCAAAACGTACATTTGCCCTTGTCCCACGTGTGCTCGGTGCGCTCAAACCAGATATTGCCCGCGTCACTGGCAAAACCTTTGGCGATGGAATGTTGCCCGAGAGCATGCTTGGAGCAATACACGCTGCGTCGCGCCAGCAAGCTGGTCAGGCGCGTGATGCCGATGCCAAATACCTGCTTGGTCAGGATGTGGTTGACGCGAAGTTGCAAGTCTGGAATTGCCTGCACCAAACCTTGCGTCAAGCGGCTGGTGATTTCGCGCAGGAACACGCCGGATTTGGTACACGGGTCGAGGAAACGCACCGACTTGTCTGCCCACAGGTTGGCACCGCTGTGGTCGGCGGCCCAGGCATCGGTCACCATGTCGAGCATGCGGTTGGCAAGCTCGGGCGGCGTGAAGACCTCGTCGTTGGAGAGGTTGGCAATGCAGGTCAGCACGTCGGGGTTGCGGCCCCGCAGTGAAAAGGAAACTTGTTCGTTCATGAATGTGCCCCCAGTACAAACCGGGCTTTCTCGATGCGTAGCATCTGGTAGGGTGTCATGAACGCAACACCCAAGCCCAAACAAACGTTGGGTATTTTGATGCGCCCCGGTGAGTTGGAATGTACTTCGTGGGTCACCACCACATGCTCGCCGGAGAGGGCGTGGGCCACCAGGTAATAGTCCGCTGCCTGAAAAAAGATTTGTTTGGCAGCTGGAGTGAATTGCTGCCCATCAGCCCATGCGCTCACCTGAGCGAACTGTGGCATCAAGGTTGGCGGCGTGCGCCGGAAAAGGGTGTGACCGTGGTTCCTTGCCCAGTCGGACAATTCGTCCTGACCGGCCTCGATTTCATCGGCAACCTTGTCGATGCTGGACACAGTGCCGGTGTTTCCCTTGTGCGCAAGCCATTCCCAAAAAGCCGGGCAAAAGTCCAGGCCGTAATGCAAATTCTTCGCTGCCATGAATACATTGGCATCCAGCAGATAGCTCATGCCATGACCCCCAACTCGCGCGCGGCGTTGTAAAACGTGGCCGATTTGCGCACTCCCAGCATGCGAAAGGCATCCGTGAAGGAGGTTAATCCCTCCAGCGTACTCGAAACAATGGCGCGGGCAAAGCGTTTGCCAGTGCGCGCACCCATGCTGTTATAAAAGTCGCCGCCGCCGCTTCGACGACCCGCTAGTGTGCTCAGACGCTGCTGTTCTTCCCGGTAGTATTGCCAAAGCGCAACTTGGCTGATAAAGCCCGCGTCGAATAAGCGGCGTAAAGCGACTAAGGTGCTGACCTTAAATTCGCGCGCCAGCCGCTGGATTTCGTCGGTGATCGGCGCAGCACGCTGATGGCTTTCCAGCAGCCTCTCCAAGGGCATCAGAAGTTCCGCTGCAACCTGATTGCACCATCGCTCTGTCTGCTGTTCGGGCACTTGGCCTGCGTGCGTATCCGAAACGCCTGTCGCACCCAGCCAGATGTGTGCCAGCTCGTGTGCCAAGGTGAACATCTGCGCGGCTTTGCTGTCGGCACCATTCAGGAATATCAACGGCGCGAACTCGTCTGCCAAGGCGAAGCCGCGAAACTCGCCCACGTCCAGCTTGCGGTGACTATTGCTGCCCACCACGGAACTGACCATCACCAACACCCCGGCATTTTCGGCCTTGGCGATTAACTGGCGCAGCGCTTCCTCCCAGGTGGAGAACTGCCGACGCGCCTCCGCCGACAGTTCAAGCACCTCGCGCAAGTGTTGTGCCACGGTCACGGGACGCTCGTGTACGCTGGTGCTGCCAACGAAGCGCAGGGCAGGCAAGCCGTGCATGCGGGCGTGGTCACGATACCAGTCCTGCCGCTGCTGGCACAGATAAATGGTGTCCAGCAGGCCGCTGCTGGGTTCGGCGAGCAACTCGTCGCGCAGGGTACGAAAATCTGGCACCGGTAGCGCAAGGGTTGGCGGCGCTGGCAGGAAAAAATAGCCGATGGCCGTGTGGGTAAGCCGCGCGAAATCTTCCAGTTGCTTGAGCGTCGGCTGGGCCTCGCCGCTGAGCCACAAGAGCCAATGGCGAAAGCGTGCCGAAAGGTCCTCGTCATTCAAGCGCGCGCGGTGTGCCGCCCACCGGAGCACTGGAATGGAAGCTGCCACCGTCGTCATGCCCCTTCTGCCTTGCGATTCGCGGGCGCTGCGAACCGCGTCAGGGCAGCAGCCTTAGGCCCGCGCCGTGCGCTCCATCCAACCCCATCGCAGACGACGAGGCAGCCAATTGAGGCGAATTCGCCATAGTTGACCGTTGGGCTGCGAGCCCGTTCCCGCCTGACCTCAATCCCGGTCATGTCTATCCCCCTGCAAAGCTGCCAACTCCGAAACCGTCATCGGCAGGTAAGTTTTCGTCGGTGTGAATATTTCATGCTTGCCCAGGTGGGCAAAGAGCGAATCCTCGGCGCTGAACGCAGAAGAACCGGTGAGAACGTCAAAGCGGAAGTCACGCCTCTGGAATTTGCCTTTGCCTAAGTAACCCCATTCCGCAAAGGTGATTGGCTGACCGTCGCTGGCGCGCATCGACAAGGCATCACCATGGACAATGTTTTGCGACAGCACATGGAATGCGGCGCGCGAAAATTCATCCGACCCCTCAAGGTTCAGGTAGTCCGCGACGGCTTCCAGCATGTTGGCACGGCACTCGGCGATGTTGTCGGCCAGAAGTTCAATCCCGTAGGTACACATAAGGGCGAGCAAGGCATAGTGGCGCTTCTCAAAATCGAATTTGCCAAACTTGATTTCAACCGCTGCAAGCTTGCGCTGCACGATGCGCACGAGGAAGTTGCCGCTGCCGCAGGCCGGTTCGAGAAAACGCGAGTCAATCCGTTCGCTTTCTTCCTTGACCAGATCGAGCATCGCCTCGACCATCCACGCCGGCGTGAACACCTCCCCATGATTGGCAACGCGTTCTTTTGATTTGACGAGCTTCATCCGGTCAATGTTAGCCGGGTTAGCCGATGCTTCGGCTGAATCAGCGCGGCGGTGCCGTCGGTAGCGCGTCCTGTTTTCGCAACGCGGTCTTGAGCACTTTCCCGGTCTCGTTCTTGGGCAAGCTCGCCACAAACACGTAGCGCTTGGGCCGCTTGAAGCGCGCCAGGTTGTCGAGGCAATGCGTATCGAGTGCAGCGGCATCGCCCGTCTCGCCGCGCGCCACTACATAGGCCACCACCTCCTCGCCCCACTCCGCATGTGGCACGCCGATCACTGAGACTTCAGACACTGCCGCATGGGTGAGCAGCACCTCCTCAATTTCGCGCGGGTAGATGTTTTGCCCGCCTGAAATCACCAAGTCTTTGGAGCGGTCTTTGAGCGTGAGAAAGCCTTCCGCATCGAATGCGCCGACATCGCCGGTGAGCAGCCAGCCGCCGCGCAGCGAATGGGCGTTCGCCCCTGGGTTGTCGAGGTAGCCCTTCATCACTTGCGGCCCACGCACGCAGATTTCGCCAATCTCACCGACAGCCAAGGGGCGTGGCAAAGCACCATCGCCGACCTCGGCCACCATCACTTCCACACCAGCATAGGGCAGGCCCACCGAGCCCATGCGTTCAGCGTAGCGCGGGTGCTGGGTGTCTTGATGCAGCGCTTTTGAGAGCGCCGTGATTGTCATCGGCGCTTCGCCCTGCCCATAAATTTGCGCAAAGTGCTGTCCAAAGCGGTCAATCGACTTCATCAGGTCGGCGACATACATCGGCCCGCCGCCGTAGACGATGGTCTTCAAGCCCGTGGCATCCAAATCGCCGCCGTAATCGGTCAGGCGCTTGACCATGGTGGGGGCGGCAAACATCGTGGCCCCACCGAAGTGCTGCCATAGCGCACCGATTTCGCCCGCTTCAAAGCCGCCCGATTCTGGGATGACATTGCACGCGGCGCGCGCCAAATGCGGCAGGATGTACATGCCGGAGCCGTGCGACATGGGGGCCGCGTGGATGATGCAATCGCTGCTGGCAATCTCGTCCACATCAGTGAAGTAGCTCTGCGTGGCAGCGTAGAGATTGCGATGCGTCAGCTCCACGCCCTTGGGTCGGCCGGTGGTGCCGCTGGTATAAAAAATCCACGCGGTTTGATCGTCTGCTACCTCGGTGAGTGCTACGCCAGGGGCTGTGCCCAGTTGCGAAAACACTCTCGACGATACCTCGAAGAGGCTTATCTGGCGCGCTTCTTCAGGCATTGATTCGAGTGCCTCTGAGCATGCCGAGGCCGTGCCCGCACTGGCGAACACGGCACGCACGTGGGCATTGCCGAAGATGAAGGCCAGCTCTTTGGGGTGCAGCTTGGAGTGAATCGGCACAGCGGTGAGGCCCGCCCACCAGGCCGCGATAAAAAGTTCGAGATAGGCTGGTGAGTTTTGCAGCACCAAGGCGACGCGCGCGCCGGGTTGCAGCCCCGCAGCGCGCAAGCCACCGGCGAGTGATGCCACGCGCACGGCGAGGGCGGCGTAGTCGGCAACTACGCTTGTGCCCAAAGCCAAGGCGGGACGGTCGGGAAAGGCCTGCGCGGCCCGCAGTAGTAGGTGCGCCAGGTTCACGCGCTAAATTCCCGTAAGTGCGCCAGGTTCACGCGCTTACCCCGATAGCTGCGCCATTTTCATGCGCTTAACCCTGGCAGGGCGGAGCGCTCGCTGCCGAGCATCTAAACCAAGCGCGCACCGCTGGCCGCATCAAACAAGTGAGCGCGGTCGGCATCAATTTTTAGGCGAATCGTTTCACCGGGGCGAAACTCATGCCGTTCGCGGAAAACCGAGGTGACTTCAACGCCCGCGATTTTCGAGAACACCTGCGTGTCGGCCCCGGTGGGTTCAACCACCACCACTTCCGCCGGTACGCCATCGGTGCCGCTAGCCATGTCCACATGCTCGGGCCGCGTGCCGTAGACCACGCTTTGGCCATCAACTGCTTTGGAGTTTTTTGGCACGGGCAGCGAGATGCCGCCACTTAAACGCACCAACCCGCCCTCGACCTTGCCGGGCAAAAAATTCATCGATGGCGAACCGATGAAGCCTGCGACAAACTGGTTGGCGGGCGTGTCATACAGCTCCAGCGGTGTGCCCGCCTGCTCGACGATACCGTCGCGCAGAACCACAATTTTGTCGGCCATCGTCATCGCTTCGATCTGGTCGTGAGTTACGTAGATTGACGTGGTTTTGAGCCGCTGGTGTAGCTCCTTGATTTCAGTGCGCATCGCAACGCGCAGCTTGGCATCGAGGTTGGAGAGCGGTTCGTCGAACAGAAATACTTGCGGATCGCGCACAATCGCGCGACCCATTGCGACGCGCTGGCGTTGCCCACCCGAGAGCTGGCGCGGGTAGCGGTCGAGCAAACTATTCAAGCCCAGAATCTCGGCGGCCTTGTTGACGCGCTCGGCGATCACGCTTTTTTCACGCTTGGCCAGCATCAATGAAAAAGCCATGTTGTCGCGTACTGTCATGTGCGGGTAAAGCGCGTAATTTTGGAACACCATCGCGATGTCGCGCTCTTTGGGTGGCATTTCGTTGACGACCTTGCCGCCAATCGACACTTCGCCCTTGGTGATGTCTTCGAGCCCGGCAATCATGCGTAGCAGGGTTGATTTGCCGCAGCCCGAAGGGCCGACTAGCACACAAAATTCGCCGTCCGGGATTTCAATCGACACGCCCTTGATGATGTGGGTCGTGCCAAAGTATTTCTCTACTGCATTAATCGTGACTGAGGCCATGGTGACTCCTTAAAAATGACTCGTCCCCCGCATGGCACTGCGTTGACTCGGGGGCGGCCAGTTGTTGTTATCCAGTTGACGATTGTGCCAGAAAGTGCTGGGATCGACGAAAAAAAACGAGCCGCGAACGGCTCGTTTTTCTGTGACGCTTGATTCGGATCAGTCGGCGTACTGGCCTGCGGCCTTGATGATCGGTGCCCATTTCTTGATTTCAGCATCGAGGTGGCTGCGCAAGCCTTCTGGTGAGGCCTTGGCTGGGGACACAATGATCGCGCCCAATTTGTCCATTGAGGCGACAAATGCGGGGTCTTTCAAGCCCGCTTGCAATGCCGCTACCAGCTTGTCCATCACCGGTTTGGGTGTGCCCTTGGGGGCGTACAGGCCATGCCAAATTGCCAGATCAAAGCCTTTCAGACCCTGCTCGTCCAGCGTGGCCAGATTCGGCAGCGACGAGGCACGCACCTTGGTCGTGGTGCCGTAGGCCTTGACACGCTTGGTTTCGATCAACTGCGTGGTTTGGGTGGTTTGATCGCACAGCAACTGCACCTGCCCGCCTTGCAAATCAGTCATTGCCGGGGCCGTGCCCTTGTACGGAATGGTTTGCAGGTCAACCTGAATCGTGCTCATAAACAGGAGGCCACACAAGTGCGAAGCTGCGCCCAGGCCGGCGTTGGCCAAATTGACTTTGTCGCGATTGGCTTTCAGATAGGTAATGAGCTCCGGGTAGTTGTTTGGCGGAAAGTTGTTGTTGCCTACCACCGTCATCGGCACGTCAACAATCTGACCAATGTATTCAAAATCGGTCAGTGGGTTGTAGAGCATCTTGCGGTACAGGGTAGGCGAGGTTGACATGCCGATGTGGTGCAACACGATGCTGTAGCCGTCCGGTGCTGCTTTGGCAACCTTGTCAACACCGAGATTGCCGCCGACCCCGGGCACGTTTTCAACAATCACGGTGCCGCCCATCGGCTTGGTCATCGCCTGTGCCAATTGGCGCGCCACCGTGTCGGATGGGCCGCCAGCTGCAAACGGCACGATGATAGTGACTGGTTTGCTGGGGTAACTCTGCGCGGTGGCACCCAGGGCGGTCAACCCAAGCAGTGTGCCGGTGAATAGGTGTTTCAGTGTCATGGTGTCTCCAGATTGTTGTGGAATTACTGCGCTCACTACTTGTGCTCAAACGCGGCATAGAGTCTAGCGGATGACCGCCGCAATCGCATTCCCCAATTCCATCGTCTTGGCTGTACCGCCAATGTCCGGCGTGCGCGGCGCGCCTGATTTGGGGTCGAGTACCTCTTCAATTGCGCGCATGATGGCGGCGGCGGCATCAGGGTGGCCCAAGTATTCCAGCATCATCGCACCCGACCAAATTTGCCCAATCGGGTTGGCGATTTCTTTGCCATAAATGTCGGGGGCCGAACCGTGTACCGGTTCAAAGAGGGAGGGAAATCTGCGTTCCGGGTTCAGGTTTGCCGAGGGTGCAATACCGATGGTGCCGGCCGTGGCGGGCCCTAGGTCGGAGATGATGTCGCCAAACAGATTGGAGGCGACGATCACATCAAAGCGCTGCGGGTTCAACACCATCTGAATCGTCAAGCCGTCGATGTGGTACTGCGTGCGCCTGACTTCCGGGAACAATTTGCCGACCTCCGCAAAGCGCTCATCCCAGTACGGCATGGTGATGGCGATGCCATTCGATTTGGTAGCGGAAGTGAGGTGTTTTTTGCGCTGCATCGACAGTTCGAACGCGAACTTGAGCACACGGTCAGTGCCATGGCGGCTGAAGGTGGAAGTCTGCTGCACGATTTCGCGATCCGTGCCCGCAAACAGTCGCCCGCCGACCGCACCGTACTCGCCTTCGGTGTTCTCGCGCACGACGAAGTAGTCGATGTCACCAGTCTCGCGACCGGCGAGCGGCGACTTGATGCCCGGCATCAGACGAACCGGGCGCAAATTGATGTATTGGTCAAATTCGCGACGGAAGTGGATCAGCGAATCCCATAGCGAAACGTGATCGGGCACGATGGACGGCATGCCGGTTGCCCCGAAGAAGAGCGCCGTATGCCCGCCAATCTGTTCCTTCCAGTTTTTTGGCATCCAGTAGTTGTGCTTGGCATAGTTGTCGCAACTCCAGTCGAAATGGTCGAAGTGGAGCGGCACGCTGTACTTGCGGGCCACGGTGTCGAGTACGTTGAGTGCGGCTGGCATGACTTCTTTGCCGATGCCGTCGCCGGGGATGACTGCGATGGTGTGCATGGTTGGTGAGGAGTTAGGAGTTAGGGGTTAGGGGTAAGGGATTAGGCGTAGGGGGTAAGGGCTTAGAACTAGAGGAAAGAGTCGAGCGCCAAGAGCAGCGCCTGTGGTGCCTCTTCGGGGATATAGTGGCCGCAGGGCAGGGCCTGCCCGGTCACGTTGGTGGCGTACTCGCGCCAGATTTCGAGTGGCTTGAAGCATTTCTCAATCACGCCATCGCGGCCCCAAAGTGCCAGCAGTGGGCAAGTGATTTTGTGGCCTGCGGCGCGGTCTGCGCGATCATGTTCCAAGTCAATCGTGGCGGCGGCGCGGTAGTCTTCGCAAGTGCCGTGCATCGCGTTGGGTAGCTTGGCGCAGCGAAGGTATTCGGCAAACGCTGCTGGCGCAAATTTCTTTAGGCCATCCGGTCCGCGCGCCATCACGCTACGCAAGTAGAACTCGGGGTCGCGCTCCAGCATGGTTTCGGGCAGGGGCTTAGGCTGGATCAGAAAGAACCAATGCCAGTAAGCTTGTGCAAACGCCATGTTGGTTTGCTCGTACATGGCCAAGGTGGGCGCGATGTCGAGCGTCACAAGCTTTGCCACCGCCGCTGGGTGGTCGAGCGCCATGCGATGCGCCACGCGCGCACCCCGGTCGTGGGCAACCACGCTAAAGCGCTCGAAACCGAAGTGGCGCATCACCGCCACCTGGTCCGCCGCCATGGTGCGCTTGCTGTAATTCGAATGATCGGGCAGGCCGTCAGGCTTCAAGCTGTCGCCATAGCCGCGCAGGTCGGCTGCGATCACGGTAAATTTTTCAGCCAGCGCCGGCGCTACCAGATGCCAGATTACGTGCGTTTGTGGATGCCCGTGCAGCAGCAGCAGGGGCGGCCCGCCCGAGCGGGCATCAATCACCGCATGCAGCGCGCCGCCGTCAACGGCGATCAAGTGGGAAGTGAAATTTGCCAGCATCTCGTCAGTGTACCGGTGCGGCGGGTATTTAGAATCACCACAAAATTGAGTTGTTATTAATCTGAAGTTAACAATGCCGCGCGTCGACGACCTGCAACTTTTCTCTACCTTGGCCACCAGCGGCTCGCTTTCGGCCGCTGCGCGGGAGCACAACCTCACGCTGGCGGCGGTGAGCAAGCGCTTGGCCTCTCTCGAAGCACGGCTCGGCGCACGGCTAGTGAATCGCACCACCCGGCGCATGAGTTTGACCGAAGAGGGCGAATCCTATCTGGAGCGTGGTCGCCAAATTCTGACTGATTTGAACGAGCTCGAAGCAAGCATCTCCGCGCAGCACGAGCTCTCGCGCGGCGCACGTGGGCTTCTGCGGGTCAATGCCACCTTCGGCTTCGGGCGAAAATTTGTCGCGCCGCTGGTAAGCCGGTTTGCGGCAGCCCACCCGCTGGTGCAAGTGCAATTGGAATTGACCGATCATTATCTGAATCTGGCGGAGTCGGGTTTTGATGTCGCGATCTGTGTGGGCGACCTAGCCGACGCACGCTTGATCGCGCGCCGCATCGGCCTGAACCGCCGCGTCGTCTGCGCCTCCCCGGGCTACTGGAAGCTGCATCCGCCGCCCAAAGTGCCAGCGGATCTCACGCGCCACAATTGCATCGTGTTGCGCCAGTTTGAGCACGCCTACGGCACCTGGCGCTTCGCCAAGGCTGGGGGTCGCCGCGCCACGGCGGCAACCGGTTTCGAGAGCGTCAAAGTGCGTGGCGGCCTGGCTTCCAACGACGGCGAAGCCACGGTGCAATGGGCGCAGGATGGGCGCGGCGTAATCCTGCGCTCAACTTGGGAGGTAGCTCAAGCGCTCGACTCCGGTCGTTTGGTGGCGGCATTGCCAGACTACGTGACGCCAGACGCTGATATTTATGCGGTAGTGCCGCAGCGCAAGCACCTGTCGGCGCGGGTGCGGCTGTTTGTCGATGCGGCGGCCGCAGAGATTGGGCGAGCCTTTCCGCTGCCCCAGCAGCTTTGAACACTGCATCGATGGCGGCAGACGGGCGATTGAGGTATCGTGTGCAGATGCTGCCGCGCATCCAGTAACGCGGCGTTTCATACGACCGGATACCGGAGATCAGCTTAATGACAACCCCCAACCCCTACGCCGCTAAACCCTGGCTTGCCCATTACCCTGCGGGGGTTGCGCAAACCATCAACCCCGACCAATATGCGTCGATCCGCGACTTGATGGAGCACAGCTTCAAGGAATACGCGAACCTGGGCGCACACCAGTCGCTGGGGGTTGAATTGACCTACGCGCAGTTGGATACGCAGAGCGCCCAGTTCGGGGCTTGGCTGCAAAGCAAAGGCTTGCCGCAGGGTGCGCGGGTGGCGATCATGATGCCCAATGTGCTGCAATACCCGGTGGCGATGTTTGGGGCAATTCGTGCAGGTTATGTGATTGCCAATGTCAACCCGCTCTACACGCCGCGCGAGCTGGAGCACCAGCTCAATGATTCGGGCGCGGAAGTGATTGTGATTCTGGAAAATTTTGCCCACACCCTGGCGCAGGTGGTGGAAAAAACGAAAGTGAAACACGTGGTTGTGGCCGCGATGGGCGACTTGCTCGGGGCCAAAGGCTTGCTGGTCAACTTTGTGCTGCGCGCGGTGAAAAAAATGGTACCGGCTTTCGAGCTGCCCGGCTCACTGACCACCTGTATCCGCTTCAAAGCGATGCAAAACGAAGCGCGTGGCATGAGCTTAAAGCGCGTGGAAATCAAGGGCGCAGATGTCGCTTTCTTGCAATACACCGGCGGCACCACCGGACTTTCTAAAGGTGCCACGCTCACCAACCGCAATATCATCGCCAACGTGCTGCAAAGCGAAGAATGGTCGAAACCAGCGCTTGATCGCAGCAAAATTCCTGAGCAGGTGGTCACGGTGGTGGCCTTGCCGCTCTATCACATCTTCGCGCTCACGGTGTGCTGCTTGTTGGGTATGCGCAGCGGCTCCAAGTGCATTCTGATTGCCAACCCGCGCGACATTCCGGGGGTGATCAAAACCTTGCAAGGCCAACGTTTTCACACCTTTCCGGCGGTCAATACGCTGTACAACGCGCTGGCCAATCACCCTGATTTTGCCGAGCTTGATTTTTCTTCGCTCAAATTGTCAAACGGTGGTGGCATGGCAATTCAGCGGGCCACCGCCGAGCGCTGGATGGCGCTCACCAAGTGCCCGGTAATTGAAGGTTACGGACTCTCGGAAACCTCGCCTTCGGCCACCTGCAACCCGGCCGGCTCGACTGAATTCACCGGCACGATTGGGCTGCCAATGCCCTCGACTGAGATTGCGATTTTGGATGATGATGGCAAGCCCGTGCCGCTGGGCGAGCGCGGCGAGATTGCGATTCGTGGGCCGCAAGTAATGGCGGGCTACTGGAACAAGCCGGAGGAAACCGCCAACGTGATGACTGCGGATGGCTTTTTCAAATCCGGTGACGTGGGCATCATGGACGAGCGCGGCTACACCAAGATTGTGGATCGCAAAAAAGACATGATTCTCGTTTCCGGATTTAACGTGTATCCGAATGAATTGGAGCAGGTGATTGGCATGCACCCCAAGGTGCTTGAATGCGCGGTAGTGGGTGTGCCCGACGAGCATTCGGGCGAGGCGGTTAAAGCCTTTGTGGTCAAGCGCGACGCGAGCCTCACGGCCGATGAATTGGCAGACTACTGCAAAGAGAATTTCACCGGTTATAAAAAGCCCAAATATATAGAGTTCCGCGCTGATCTGCCGAAAACCAATGTCGGCAAGATTTTGCGCCGCATGCTGCGCGACGAAGCGATGAAGCAGGCATAGGTGGCGCGAGTGCGGATATGGAGGACATCGCCAAAGCCAACCAAGATCGCTTGCACGCACGCGATGAGCGGCGGCTCTCTGACAGCCTTTTGGGTACGGTATTTGATGTCGCCCAGGTTGGGATTTTTTGCATCAACGATCAAGGCAAATTCGTGCGTGTCAACCCAGCGTTTTGCGCGCTCACGGGTTATGCTGAAGCCGAAATTCAACATCAGCCGTACACGCTGATCGCGCCACCAGAAATTTTGCCGATTGCCGAGCGTTTTTTGCGGGCCTTGCTGACCGACTCGGTCAAATTGCCCAAAGAGTGGCGCATCCGTCGCAAAGACCAGCAGTTGTTTGACGTACTGGTCAGCCACAAGGCCGTGCAAGGCAGCGGGGGGCAAAATTTCGCTGTCATCACTTTTACCGATATTTCAGCGCGCCGCCAAGCGGAAGAAGAGGCGCGTCGCCTCAACCTGGAATTGGAGTCACGGGTAGCCACGCGCACGCGTGAGCTGGAAATTGCCAAGGCGCGCTACCAGGCCTTGGTTGATAGCGCCCACGAGGCAATCTTCATCGTGCATGGCGGGCAAATGCGCTTTGTCAACGCCCGGGCGGCCGAATTGCTGCGCACCACACCGGAGCAATTGGTGGGGCGTCCGGCGATGAGCTTCGTTCACCCAGACGATCATGTGCGCGGCTTTGAATTTGGCCAGATGATGCTCAGCGACACGGCACGCAAGGTGCGCCACCACTCAATTGAGGTGCGCTTTGTGCCCGATGGCGCTCCTGCGGGAGAAGAGCACTGGGCGATCATGTATGGCACGCTGATTCCGTGGGAAGAGACCACTGGCATGCTCTGGTGCGCCGACGATATCACCGAGCAGCGCCGCCTTGAGGTTGCAGCGCAGCGCTCCGCCGAGCAATATCGCGCGGTGGTTGAGAACGCCAATGAAGCGATTTTAGTGGCGCAAGATCACAAAATCCGCTTTGCCAATGCCCGCGTCGAACGCATGCTGCGCCGCGACCGCGAAAGCCTGATTGGCACTTCGACCATTGAGCTGATTCACCCGGACGACCGCGAATTGGCGCGCGAACGCCGCCGCGCCATGTATGCCGGTGAGCACGTGCCCCCGTTTGAGGCGCGTTTTTTGCGCGGCCGGCATGGATTGCTGGCAAACGGTGACGACCAAACCATCGACAACCAAACCATCGACCCTTTGCGGCAAACCGCCTGGGGTGAGATTTTTGGCGTGCGGATTGACTGGGCGGGCGCACCTGCGTTGCTGCTGTTCATCAACGACATCACTGAGCGCAAGCGTCTGCAAAGCAGCCTGGCGGCAAGCCTAAACGAGCGCGAGGCGATTCTGGAGACCTCGGCGGTCGGCATTTGCCTGCTGCGGAATCGTCGCCATGCCTGGGTCAACCAGACCATGACGCGCATTTTGGGCTATTCGAGCGACGAGCTGCTGGGCCAGGAAACGCGCCTGCACTATCCGTCGGATGCCGACTTCGAGCGGACCGGGGGGGCCGCCTACGCCGCCATCCAGAATCTTGGCAGTTGGACTGGCGAAGCACAAATGAAACGCCGTGACGGCGCGCTGATTTGGGTGCAATTGCATGGCAAACGGGTGGGCAGCGGGTCGGCTGACGAAGGCACCGTGTGGACCTATGTCGACATCACCGATCGCAAGCAAATGGTGGAAACGCTGGCTACGTCTGAATACAAATATCGCCAAATCGTCGAACGCGCCAGCGAAGCCATTTTGGTGGGCGACCGCGAGCGGGGTGTCCGCTATTGCAACGCCGAGTTTCTGCGGCTGAACCGCCTGACGCAAAGCGCAGCAATCGGCATGTCGTTGATGGACTTGGTGTACCCCGATGATCGCGGGCTGCTGATGGAAGCGATGGCTAAACGTCTCTCACCTGATGGCCGCCAGCGCACTTGGTTACCGGTTGAAATTCGCGCACGTTTTTCAACGCCGCAAGCGGAGAGTTGGCATGCGCTCAATGGCGTACCGGTAATGTGGGACGGCATTCCGTCGATCCTCATGTTTGCCAACGACGTGACCGAACGGCGGCGTTTGCAGGAGGACGTGCGCAAAAGCTTTGCCCATCGCGACGCGATCCTCAAAACCACCTCGGTGGGTATCTGCTACTTCGCCAACCGCCGGTTTACCTGGGTCAATGATGCGATTGTCGCAATGACCGGCTATAGTTTTGACGAAATGCTCGGCAATGATGCCAGCTTCGTCTATGCCGATCCTGAAGACTACAAGCGCATCGGCACCGAAGGCTACCCGCAGATTTTCGCCACTGGCAGTTATGACCTGGAATGCCAGCTCAATACCAAAAATGGCGGCCGCATCTGGACTCGCCTGACCGGGCGCGCGATCAATCGCGAGCGCGCCACGGACGGCACGATCTGGACGGTGGTTGACTTAAGCCGCGAAAAGCGGGCCGAGGCCGACATCAAGGCGGCGCTCGTCAAAGAACGCGAATTGTCTGAACTGAAGTCGCGCTTCGTGTCGATGACCTCGCACGAATTCCGCACGCCGCTGGCGACGATTCTTTCGTCAGCCGAGCTACTCGAACATTACGGTGACCGCTTCGAGGCCGCTGAAAAAAAAGAGATGCTGACCGACATCCAGCTTGCCGTCAAGCGCATGGGCACGATGCTCGAGGACGTGCTCACGCTGGGCAAGTCAGACGCGGGTAAATCGCCCTGTGTGCGTGCACCGCTAGACTTGGAAGACTTGTGCCGCCGCTCGGTGGCCGAGGTGCAGATGGTCGCAGGTGCCGGGCATCACATGCGGTTTGACCTTGCCACGCCGGCAGCCCAATTTAACCGTGCCGCCCCGCTGGACGAAAAGTTGTGGCGGCACATTCTGACCAATTTACTTACTAATGCCTGCAAATACACGCCGCAGGGTGGCCGGGTAGATATTGACCTGCGCGACTTGCAATCGGCCATGCAAATCAGTGTGCGTGATACCGGCATTGGCATTCCGCAAGAAGATCAACCGCGCCTGTTTGAGAGTTTTCACCGCGCGCAGAATGTGGGGACGATTCCCGGCACTGGTCTGGGTTTGGCCATCGTCAAGCGCTCGGTGACCGCACACGCGGGGGAAATTGTCGTCAAGAGCGCGCCGGGTGAGGGATCAGAATTCGTGGTCACGATCCCGTATTGAAGGTAACCGAAAGGGCATCATGGCAATCGTGCTAGTGGTTGAAGACGAAGATTCGATCCGCAACAATATCTTGCGCCTGCTCAAGATTGAGGGCTACGACGCGGTTGCCGCGCCCAACGGCAAGCGTGCCCTTGATCTGGCAAAATCGCTGCATCCCGACCTCATCTTGACCGATGTGAACATGCCCGAAATGGATGGCTTCACGCTGGTTAATGAGCTGCGCGCGTTGCCCGAATTTCATGCCACGCCGGTGGTGTTTCTGACCGCGCTTGACGACCGTTCCAACTTTCGCCGTGGCATGGCATTGGGGGCCGACGACTACCTCACCAAGCCCTTTACGCGCGATGAGTTGCTTGAAGTGGTGGGTACGCGCGTCAAGCGCCGCCTGCAACAACTGGCTGACCAGCAGGCCTTGCTCGAAGCGCAAGTGAGCGAGACGCGCAGCAGCACCGAAAATCAAATGCGCGACTATTTTCGCGATGCCATCGCCGGAGGTTCGGCCGACCGGTTTTCGCCGCTGCGCATGCCAGAAGCACCACCTGCTGACGCGGTCACTGATGAAGTACGCGATGCCACCGTGCTGTTTTCCGATATCCGCAGCTTTACCTCAATGGCGGATCGTCTCGGTGCGGCTGAAGTCGCCGAGTTTCTCGGTGAATACTTTGCGCGGGTGACCAATCCGGTGCTTTACCACGGCGGCTCCAATCTCAAATTCATGGGTGACGGGTTGATGGCGGTGTTCTCTGGAGTTGGTACTAGCAGCCCGCTGCACCACTCAAGACGCGCTCTGATGGCGGCTCTTGGGATGGTGCTTGCAGCGCGTGAGTTTGCGCCCTGGCTCGAAAAGCGCTTCGGCGGGCGCGGCCTGCCCGAGTTTGCGATTGGCGTAGGCGTGCATGGCGGCGAGGTCATGTTCTGCCGCATGGGCACCTCGCAAACCGCTGAGATCGCGGCGCTCGGCGACACGGTGAATATTGCCTCGCGCCTGGAAAGCAAATCCAAGGAGTTGGGCTGGAGCGTGGTCGCGAGCGATTTCGCGGTGAAAGCCGCCGGGGCGGGGGTTGAAGCCGGACGCTTTGCCTCGATCGCGGTGCGCGGCAAGCCGACACCAATTGACGTGGTCGAAGTGGTTGGCCTCCAGGCAGATCGCGACGACGCGCTGCATGGCTCGGCCACCTTGATCGAACGCGCTGATGAAGTGCGCGCAGCCCTGCGCGCCAATGCCGAAATCACTGCACGTGCAGTCAAGGCGGCGCTGAACGGTTCGCTTACGGTGCTGCGTGATTTGGGTGGGGCCAGCGCCGAGGTACTGGCAGCGCAGCCGCATCGCTTCAAAGGCTACCGGCTGGTCAGAAAAGTCGGTGAGGGCGGTATGTCCGAGGTGTTTCTGGCGATTCGCGAGTCCGACCAATTGCAGGTGGTGCTCAAGGTGTTGCAGGCCAAGCCGGATTCGACCCTCATCTCAGACTCAGCCGAGTTGCTCGGGCGCTTCATCCAGGAATACACGCTGCTGTCAAAAATCGACCACCCCAACGTGGTGAAAATTTTCGACCAAGGCTTTACCGACGAGCATGCGTTTATTGCGATGGAGTATTTTCCTAGTGGCGACATTCGCAGCCAGATGCTCAAGAGCTGGCCGCGTGAAGGGCAGGAGCGGCGCACCCTGGCGCTTTCAGTACTGATGCAAGCGGCGATGGCCTTGAGCGCCATCCATGCGCTGGGCATCGTGCACCGCGACATGAAGCCGGAAAATCTGATGGTGCGTGAAGACGGCAGCATGGGCTTAGCCGACTTCGGCATCGCCAAAGGCATCCTGGGCGGGGACGGTGATTTCGGTCACACCCGCCACGGCGAAATCGTCGGCACGCCCTACTACCTGTCGCCTGAGCAGGCCAGTGGCAAGCCCGTGACTGCGGCCTCTGACATTTACAGTCTGGGCGTGATCGGCTATGAGTTGCTGGTGGGCGAACGTCCCTACAAAGGCGATTCGCTGGCGCAACTGCTGGCCCAGCACATCATGGGGCCAGTGCCACAGTTGCCGCCACCCGTTGCCGACCTGCAGTTTCTGCTCGACAGAATGATGGCTAAAGAAGCGGAGGCACGCTACCAAAGTGCCGAAGAGCTGATCGAAGCCTTGTCGCTGCATGAAATGAAAACGCGTCATTGAGAGGCACGGCGGATATGATGAGTGGCGGCCAACAAGCTGGCGTGGCATCCTCCGTGTCCTCGATGTCTCTGCCGGAGGGAATCCGATCCCGCATTGTTTCCGGGATTAACGGGCTTGATGTTCATGTGCTTGAGGCGGGATTTCCCGAGGCGAATGCGGCTCCAGTTCGCCCTGCCGTTCTTTTGCTGCACGGCTTTCCCGAGTTGGCTTATAGCTGGCGAGAGGTGATGCTGCCCCTGGCCGAGGCTGGCTACCATGTGGTCGCACCCGATCAGCGCGGCTATGGCCGTACCATCGGTTGGAGTGACCACTACGACGCTGAGCTGCATCCGTTTCGGATGCTCAATTTGGTGCGCGATGCGCTCGGCTTGGTATTTGCTCTGGGCCACCAACAGGTGGCTGCCGTGGTGGGGCATGACTTCGGCTCGCCGGTGGCGGCATGGTGCGCACTGCTCCGGCCCGACGTATTTCGTTCGGTGGTGCTGATGAGCGCACCCTTTGGCGGGCCACCCAGCCTGCCGCTTGCGCCAGGCGGCGTCGATCACGCCGGGCTTGCAGCACTGGCCCGATCGCGCGTGCACTACCAAGCTTATTACAGCACTCGGGCTGCCAATGCGAACATGCGCGATTGCCCGGAAGGGGTTCACGCTTTTCTGCGTGCTTACTATCACATGAAAAGCGCTGACTGGCGCGAAAACCGCCCCTATGCGTTGCAGTCGTTTGCGGCCAGCGAATTGGCATCCATGCCCACCTATTACATCATGGATGCCAAGCGGGGAATGGCGGAAACGGTGGCCCCACATCTGCCTGGTGCTGACGCAATTGCCATCTGCCACTGGTTGCCGGAAGCGGCGCTTGCGGTCTATGCCTCCCAATACCAGAAAAATGGTTTTCAGGGCGGGTTGCAGTGGTATCGGTGTGCTGCTGAGCCGCGCTTCATCGCCGAAATGCAGACTTGGGCGGGGCGCACCATTGACGTGCCCGCACTCTTTATTGCCGGCGATTGCGATTGGGGCACGTATCAAAAGCCGGGCGAGTTTGAAAAAATGCAAACGACCGCCTGCACTGACTTTCGGGGGGCGCATTTGGTAAAAGGAGCAGGGCACTGGGTGCAACAAGAGCAGCCTGAAGCCGTCAGCCAGCTACTGCGCAGCTTTCTCGCCGCAGTCAACGCTTAACGGCGCGACTGCGCAAACGCTTTGCACCCGCTCTGAGGCCCGATAGAAACCCGTCGCCATTGTGATTTCTGTTTTTTTTCCGACTCATCGAGCAAGCAAATCATGCCAAGCTTAGCCATCCATAGTCCGGCCACCGGCCAATTGATTACCACTGTCGCTGCCGATGACGCCCCTTCCGTTGCAGGCAAATACCTGAAGAGCCGCGCTGTGCAAGCTTCTTGGGCTGTCACCCCACTGGCTGCGCGCCTCGACCATATCGCCAAGTTTCGCGCCGGGGTCGTGCGCGATCTTGAGTCTCTGGCTCGAACACTCACCAGCGAGGTAGGCAAGCCAATTGGTCAATCTCGCAACGAGCTCAACGGCTTGCTCGGGCGGATTGATTTTTTCATGCAGGAGGCGCAGGCTGCCTTGGCCCGTACAACCGTCTTCGATGAAGGCGGGACGCGTGAAGAGATCGAGTCGATTCCTCTAGGCGTTGTGGCCAATATCTCAGCTTGGAACTACCCCTGGTTTGTTGGCTGCAATGTGATCGTGCCCGCATTGCTGGCGGGTAATGCAGTGCTCTACAAGCCCTCCGAATACGCCACGCTCACTGGGCTGGAGATCGCGCGTTTGCTTGGCGAAGCTGGGGTCCCGCCTGATGTGTTTGTGCCAGTCGTTGGCGGCGCGGAGGTCGGAGCAGCGCTGTTGGCGCAAGCGGTGGATGGGGTGTTCTTCACCGGCTCGGTCGCTACCGGCAAACGGATCGCTGCTGCCATGGCCGACCGGCTGGTCAAATTGCAACTCGAACTGGGCGGCAAAGACCCGACCTACGTGTGCGACGACGCGCAGGTGCAAAATGCGGCCGAGTCGCTGGCCGACGGTGCGATGTACAACACCGGGCAAAGCTGCTGCTCGGTTGAGCGGATCTACGTGCATAGCAAGGTTTACGAGGCCTTTGTCGCGGCGTTTGTCGGCACCGTGGCCGGCTTCAAGCGCGGTGACCCGACGCGCGATGACACCTATATCGGCGCGATCACGCGAGCGCCACAACTCGACCTGCTCGATGCCCAGGTGGCCGACGCGAACCGCAAAGGTGCGACGGTGCGATTGGGTGGGCAGCGGCTGCCCGGGCCAGGCAACTGGTACGCGCCCACGGTGCTCACCGAGGTCAATCACACCATGGAAGTGATGCGCGAAGAAAGCTTTGGGCCCATCATCGGGATTCAAAAAGTTTCCAGCGACGAAGAGGCCGTGGCCTTGATGAACGACACGCGCTACGGCCTGACAGCGGGCGTTTACACTTCTGAAGAGGCGCGTGCGCGGCGCATCTTGGGCCAAGTGAACGCGGGTAGCGTGTACTGGAACTGCTGTGACCGCGTGAGCCCGCGCCTGCCATGGAGTGGGCATGGCGACTCTGGGATTGGCCTGACACTTTCGACCGAGGGCATCAAAACCTTCACCCGCCCCAAGGCCTGGCATTGCCGACAAGCATGATGGCGTTGGCTCTGTTTGACTTGGACCACACGCTGCTGGACGGTGACACCGATGTCTTGTGGTGCGAGTTTTTGATGGATGCGGGCGTGCTGGAGCGGGAGCGATTTTCATCCCGCAACCGGCAGATGGAGGCTGACTATCAGGCAGGCTTGGTGTCGCCCGCCGCGTTCAGCGAGTTTTACGTTTCAACGCTGGCCGGGCAGGCGCGCGAATTTTGGCAGCCCTGGCGCGAACGATTTTTGGCCACCGTGATCGTGCCGCGTATCGGCACCGAGGCGCGTGGCCTGGTCGAGCAGCACCGCACAGCGGGCGACCGGCTGGTGATGACCACTGCCACGAGTCGCTATCTGACAGAGTTGACGGCTGCGCATTTGGGTTTTACCCACTTGCTCGCCACCGAGGTTGAGGAGGGCGCGCAAGGGTTTACCGGTCGCACCCGTGACGTGCTCAACATGCGCGAGGGAAAAGTGTTGCGCCTGACCCGATGGATGGCTGAAGAGGCAATGCCAGAGCGGCTCTTGGAGCAGTCTACGTTTTACAGCGACTCGCACAATGATTTGCCGCTATTGCGCGCTGTGGGCAAGCCGGTGGCGGTGAATCCTGATGCGACGCTGACTGCCGAGGCGACCACCAAGAGCTGGAAAATCCTTCGCTGGTGAACGGGTGAAGGATCGGTAGG